>NZ_BAMV01000017.1 GCF_000963925.1 Acetobacter cibinongensis | reverse complement strand
AGACAAAGTCCGGGTCCGAAAAAGCCTGGGATAAGACCAAGTCAGGCACAGAAAACACTTGGGACAAAACCAAAGACGGTGCAGACAAAGCTTGGGACAAGACAAAGTCCGGGTCCGAAAAAGCCTGGGATAAAACCAAAGACGGTGCAGACAAGACTTGGGACAAGACAAAGTCCGGGTCCGAAAAAGCCTGGGATAAAACCAAAGATGGTGCAGACAAGGCCTGGGACAAGACAAAATCCGGGTCCGAAAAAGCTTGGGATAAAACCAAGTCAGGCACCGAAAAGGCTTGGGACAAGACGAAGTCTGGCACTCAGGACGCAGCTGATTCCACCAAAGACTGGGGCAAACGCGCTGGCAAGAAAGTGGGCAAATGGAGTGAAGATGCTGGCAAGAGTATCAACAACACTCTGTCTGGCGACAACAGCAAGTAATTACGCCTTGCACGCCTAACCAGCGTGCTTTGAGGTCTTTACTGATAAAAACCCTCTCTCCGGTCATTAGCGGAGAGAGGGTTTTTTAATGCCTGCCTTAATGCTCAGGGATATGCTTTTCCAAGATGTTTGAAGCGTATGACCCGGTTACGGATAATTTTAAGAAGGGTGGCCACCTTACTTTTGACTATAAGCCAGTATTCCTGAAAAGCCGTCATAGGTTATCCCCCATTTATTATGAATTTAGATAACTATAGCTTCGTGGCTCTATTATGACGGTTCTTGTTTTTTATTTTTTATCGAGACCAGTTTTCATGAAAGCGTCACACACTTCCACCATAAACGTCAGTAAAACGCTGCCCACAGACACACCGTATAAAGAAATCACCATGTCCCGGTTTACTACACCTTCTCTTACTCCAGCTTCTTCCACTGAAAAATGGAGAGAAGCCGTAAGGGAAACCTGGCGCCAAAATTTGCTCTATATTTGGGAGCACCCTACGTTGCCGCCCCTCTCTGGCCGCGCCAAACCCTCTAAAACCACTCAACCGTTGTCCCGCAGGACACAAAGCGTTGAGCTGATACCGGCTAAAGCCTGACATCTTCCTGTCTTTTCTGTTCAGTCAGGCTTTTACTTTGGCACGACTCCAGTTTTGTAAAATAAAAGTTATAGCTCAGCACAATTAATTCATGACGTAGATAAGAGAATTTCAATTATGATTGTTACATAACAACATAAATAAGAAGTTCCTGTCATGGCACCTCAAGCTTCTGCTCTCGCCAACCCCGCCCCTCTCGGCCTTATGGGGTTTGGTATGACAACAGTTCTCCTCAATCTGCATAATGCCGGTTTTGTGCCTATGGGCTCTGCTATTTTAGGCATGGGCCTGATGTTTGGTGGCGGCGCACAGATTATTGCCGGTATTCTGGAATATCAGAAAGGCAATACCTTTGGCATGACGGCCTTTATTGCCTACGGCGCCTTCTGGCTTTCTCTTGTTGCCTTAATCGCGTTGCCACGCTTTGGTGTGGGGGATGCCTCCAGCCCAAGCCTTATGGGCAGCTATCTGCTTATTTGGGGTCTGTTCACCTTTATCATGTTTCTTGGCACACTACGCGCCACCAAAGTTCATCAGACCATTTTTGCATCCCTGACTGTTCTATTCGGCCTGCTGGCATTTGGAGATCTGCTGGGACAGCCACTTCTGACGGTCATTGCTGGTTATGAAGGGATTTTCTGTGGTCTTTCTGCTATTTACCTAGCTGCGGCTGAAGTGCTGGAAGCACAGTTTCATACGCATGTTTTACCTGTTGGGCCTTACGTTGCGTATCCGCCTCAGGCACTCCCTGCCTGACACGCCCTCAAAATACACACACAAATTCAGTGCTGAAAAAGGCTTTCCTGAATAGGGAAAGCCTTTTTTGAGTCAGTCTGCCCTTTCAATCCGGGCCGTAGCTTTTTTAAAGCTGGGTCTGGTAGCCAGACAGTTTTTCCTGAATTTCTTTTGCCAAGGCAACCAGATCCGTATTTTTAGAGGTTGCAATTGTCTGTTCAAGAACCGGCTTGAATGCCGTGTAATCCTGCGTCATAGCCCGGCTGTAACTCCGGTCAAATGCAGCCCCATGCAAACGACCCATTTTGGCTATGATCGCTGCATGCGCAGCGGATGGTTTTGCAGCAAGTGTCAGCGTTTGTGCTGCGGCCAGTTTATCAAGTTTGGCCTTATTCGCTGTCAGGTCTGTCTCTATCGTGCCAGCCAGGCTTGCAAGGTCGCTGCGGCCCGCATGGGTTTTAGCAAGTTTTGCCAGTGCCGTGTGTGTCAGGTCCAGCTCATTCAATTTTTGAGCAAAGCTGATATCCAACGGTGTAAACGGAACCGTTTTCACAAGAGCAGGAAGCGGTGGTGCTTCAGGTTTACCTGCCGAGCAGGCGGTCAGGGCCAAAGGCAAAGCCAGACAAACGGTTGCACGCACTACGGACCACCGGCTGATTGCAAAAGACATAGTCAGTAAAAACTCCTTCTCGACTATCCACTACAGGTACAAAACTGCACAGTTTCTTTGCTTGAACAGAAAACCCGCAATGGACAGTGCTGCGCCAAAGATGCCCCGCATGATGCTTACGGGACGCAGAGAACGCAATGCCCAAACCTTCGCATTATGGAAAAGAAATGAAAAATCTTGTCTGTAAAATTTTTTAAATTTATTTTGCGTTTATTATATATTCATAGTTTATTTGCACATTTATGTCTTTTTCTGCTCTTGCATTATCGAGAAAGAACACAGTAGGTTGCGCTCTTCATGCCCCCGTACCGGGTGCACCATCTTATTTGCTACTGTGGGATACGCCAGACCAATGAAATATCGCATTCTATCTCTGCTTGCTCTGTCACCTGTAGTGCTCAGCCTTAGTGGATGTGGATATTTTGACTCCCGCGCAGCCCATAAGGCCCAGGTGACGATGATCGGGATGACATCTTATGACCTTCAGGCCTGTGCTGGCGTACCGGCAGCAACAAAACAACTGAACGATACAACCCAGATCTTTACTTACACCGGCTCACGCCCACAGCCCGGTTTTGGTGGCTCCACCATTATTCCTATTGGGGATATTGTGACCACACTGCTGCAGTTTACCGGCGGGGCTGGCACAACCTGTACGGCTGTTGTGCGGCTGGACCATGACCGTGTGTCCGACGTACATTACACAGGCAATACAGATGAGGTCATTGGGGAAGACGGGATTTGCTCCATCATTACCCGTGGCTGTGCAAGACAGCCAGAAGGCACAATGAAAAAATCCGCAGGTGGCTTCTTTGGGCCAGTATCTGCTTTCAAACCACCCAAAACGCCTAACCAGTCCACCTCTGCCACCTATTCTTCTCAGGCTGGTGGCGTTGTACTCAACCCGGATCCCAAATCAACAGAGTCTGCTATTATTCCCCGGAAAGAATAAAAACAGACTATTTTTCGACTTCAGGCTAAATCTCAGAAAAAATGCCACCATATTCTGGTGGCATTTTTATTTGAAAATATTCTTATTATATATGGTATTTTCTAAAATATTTACTCCTGAGCCCCCGCCACTCTTTTTTAAATAGTCACACCCCGCCTTCGACCTTCACCACAAGTCTTCCCTTAATTTTTCCTGATAAGAGTGCCTCTGCTTTCTCCGGTGCCTCTGCCAAAGTAATTTCCGTTGTCAGGGCGTCCAGCTTCTGCACGTCCACCAAAGCGGCCAGATCCTGCCACGCGGCACGGCGTTCCTCCACTGGGCAGGACACACTTTCTATACCCACCAATGTTACGCCTCTTAAAATGAACGGGGCCATTGTTGCAGGAAAGTCCATGCCTGCGGCCAGACCACACGCAGCGACCACGCCATATGGCAGAATGGATGCACACACAGCAGCCAGCAATTTTCCGCCCGCCACATCAATAGCACCCGCCCAACGCGCTTTTTCCAGCGGACGGGTCATGCTTTCCAGATACTGGCGGGGGATGACATCATGAGCGCCCAGATCTTTCAGGAATGGTGCCTCCTCCATCCGGCCTGTTACAGCAACCACCGCATAGCCCAAACGGGCCAGCACCATTATGGCAACACTCCCAACGCCGCCTGTGGCCCCTGTAACCAGAATTTCACCACTTTGCGGGGTAACGCCCTGCCTTTGTAAGGCGCGGATACACAACATGGCCGTGTACCCCGCCGTACCAAGCGCCATGACCTGCCGGAGCGTAAAGGCATCAGGTAGTGGTAGCAGCCACTCCCCCCTGACCCGCGCCTGTGTCGCCAATCCACCCCAGTGGTTTTCCCCTACGCCCCACCCATTCAGCAGAACCTTCTGGCCGGGTTTAAACGCAGGGTTGTCCGAATGCTCTACCGTTCCGGAAAAATCTATCCCCGGCACCATAGGGAAACGCCTGACAACGGGCGCTTTGCCGGTAAGGGCCAGGGCGTCTTTATAATTCAGGGTGGAATACGCAACACGGACTGTCACATCCCCTTCCGGCAACTCCGCCTCAGAAAGGGGGCGCAGATGCACGGTCTGGTCTCCCGCCGCAGTTTTTTCAACAAGCAGAGCATTCACCATGAAAGGGTTCCTTCTTCATCACCGTGGCATAAGCTGCTGCTGATGTGAGGGGCACGCGCCGTATCTTGCAAGACACGAGCGATTGAACAGCACGTTTCCTGATATCGCGCTCCATGACATTCCTGTTGCAGGCACGGCAGAAAAACCAGCTTTTACCAGCATAATCCGCCCGTAACGCCGCGCGCAAAGCGCCGTTCCGGGTGGTGGCAGTAAACAAAGCTAGGCGGCAGGCACAGCACAAGTTATAGCTGACGGAACATTTCCGTTTTTCTTCTATTAGCCAGAGCTTTCTCTTGATCCTGTTCCTCACGGGCATTGTCGCCCTTATTCTGCTGATTGCCGTCAGTATCCTGATTTCTCTTTCCGAGATTTCCTTCGCTGCCGCGCGGGAGGTCAGGCTACGCTCACGAGCAGAAGCAGGCGATAAGCGAGCGCAGGCGTTTCTGGCCCTCCGCCGCAATAGCGGACAGGTCATTACTGTTTTACAGATCTGCCTGAACGGCGTTGGTATTCTGGGCGGTATTGTCAGCTCGGAAATGTTGTCTCCCCCCACCTCAGCCCTGCTGATGTCCTGGGGGCTGAGCCAAGGTATGGCGGACAAGCTGGGCTCCGCCATCAGCTTTGTGCTGGTAACTGGCCTGTTCGTGCTTTTTGCTGACCTGTTGCCCAAACGGGTTGCCATGAACGCGCCAGACAAGGTGGCTCTGGCAATTGGCTGGTTCCCCAAATTTGCCCTGCACGTGCTGTACCCCTTTGTGTGGATATTCTCCAAAGTGTCAGACGTTGTGCTGCGCGCCTTGAAAATTCCGGCTGCATCCGCCGTTGAACCCATCACGCCTGAAGACTTACGGGCCATTTTGGCAGCGGGCACGGCATCTGGCGTTCTGCTGGAGCAGGAACACCAGATGATTGAGAATGTTCTGGGCCTGCAGGACCGCTCCGTCACATCCGCCATGACCCCACGGGATGAAATTGTTTATCTGGATGTGCAGGACACAGCCCAGAGCAATCATGAAAAGGTCAGAGCAAAACCTTATTCCCGTTATCCTCTCTGCAACGGCGGGCTGGACAAGGTCATTGGCTCCATCCGCTCAGAGGACGTTCTGGCCTCCGTTGTGGACCCGTCCATTGTCCCAGCCCCCAACGATGCCACCCTCCCCAACCCGATCTTCAGAATGCGGCGCGATGTTCTGTCCGTGCCAGAAACCTTGAACCTGTGGGATACGCTGGCTCAGTTTGATACGCATGGCGTTGGTTTTGCCCTGATTGTGAGCGAGTACGGACTTGTGGTCGGTCTGATCACCTTTAAGGACATCATGGGCGCTCTGATGGATGGCTTGGCCAACCCGTTTGAGGAACAGGCCATTGTCCGCCGTGATGAAAATTCCTGGCTGATAGATGGCGCCGCCCCCATTGGAGACGTGATGCGGGAGTTGCATCTGATCGAACTGCCTGACAGCACCCAGTTTGATACCATTGGCGGATTTGTCATGCACCGGCTGCGCCGTATGGCCCGCAAAACAGACCGTGTTGACCAGTCCGGCTATCGGTTTGAGGTTGTGGACGTTGAAGGTTTCCGTATCAACCAGTTGCTCGTGACACGCCTTGCCTGATACCCGATTGTCCTGAATGTTGTATCGCCTCAGACAGAGCGCGCTCCTGCTTGGCACTCTCTGTCGGCTCGCCGTTGCGGGAACCACCGCACTGACCATCGGCACATCCGCTTGCGCAGCAACAGACTTACCTGACGGCGCCGTGCTGGAACGGGTTGTGCTGGTTGCACGGCATGGTATCCGCAGCCCGACCCAAAGCACGGAAGGCCTGACGCTTAAAACAGGCAGGACATGGTCCGCCTGGCCTGTACCTCCCGGCTCCATGACAGAACATGGGCGCACCAATCTGGCGCTTATGGCCACTTTTCTGCGCACGGTATACGCCCCTCTTCTAGCCACACTAGGAAAACCGCATTGCACACCGGCAACCAGCCCTGTTTTTGTATGGGCAGATTCCGCTGACGCACGCACCTTGGAAACTGGCACAATTTTTGCTCGTGTGCTGAGCAGAGGGTGTGTGCTTGCACCTGCCTCCCTGCCCGCAGGGAAGAAAGATCCCCTCTTTAATGCGATGGCAAATGGGCTTGTTGTGCTGGACCAAGCCGCCATTACCCGCACGCTGACAGCGCTTTCTCTGAAAGATGATGCTAGGGCGTTGCCTCCGGCCGTGCATACCGCAGAGCAAACCTTGCAGCACCTTTTTGCGCCCCAGGGGTGTAACACCCTCCATACCGCCTGCTTTACCGCCCCGGCACAGTTCGGCTGGAAAAAAGGAGTACCCCACGCCACGGGTGGTCTGGCGCTTTCTGCTTCTGTGGCGGAAAACTTGCTGCTGGAATATGTACAGGGCTTACCGCCCACGGTCACAGCACAGCAGGGTCAGGCCAATCTTCTGGCAACAATTTTACCCGCACATACCTACCAGAGCCAACGTTTGCGGCGTCTGCCAGCACTTGCCGCAGCCCGTGGGCAGCTTCTACTACCCACTTTGCTAGACCTTCTGTCTTCAGCCCCCCCACACACAGTCCCACCCTCGGCACGTCTCATTTTGTTTGCAGGGCACGACACAACGCTTGATATGCTGGCCAGCCTATTTGGGCTGGAATGGCACTTTACAGATCAGCCGGACCCAACCGCGCCCGACACAACGCTGGGGCTGGAAGTCTGGCGCCTACCCGGCCAGCAAACCATGGTGCGGTTTGTCCTGTTTCACCAAAGTCTGGCACAGCTGCGCATGGCAACACCTGTCACAGAACGCCCGGATGGTGGGGCTGCCATGGTACTGCATAGTAGCCTATGCCCCACAGCTCTGTGCAGCCTGGCTGAACTGACCAGCCATTTTTCCTCAAAACCCTCTACGGCTCCCTTATAGCCGCCATATTTTAAGGGCATCAGGCCATTTGGACACACTGTGTGGAAGGACAAATGGGCCGATAGAAACAAACCCCGGCCAGAACGACCCATCTTATGCTCCCCGGTGGGTGGGTTGACTTGCGCACCTATGTGATAATTATTCAGTTGCCAACTCACGCGACAGCGCGTCATCGTGCTTATGTGCGGTCCAATAGGGCGATCCGCTATCGGGTCGCTATAAGAAGAGAAAAACCTATGAAACTGAAAACTGCATCCGCTTTTTTGCTTCCTGCCCTTCTGCTGACCGCGTGCGCAGAAACCCCTATGGGCCCCAGCGTCATGGTTCTGCCATCTCAGGGCAAGTCCTATGCAACATTTTCGCAGGAGCAGAATTTCTGCCGTTCTCAGGCTGCCACGGCAGTAAGCGGTCAGGCTGAGCGACAGAACCACCGCGCTATTCTGGGTGGCCTTGCAACAACGGCGCTTGGCGCTGGTCTGGGTGCTGCTGCTGGCGGTGGCGCAGGCGCTGCTATTGGGGCAGGTGCTGGCGCACTGGGTGGTACCGCAGGTGGCGGGCTATACTCCAACAGCAAGCAGGGCTCCCTGCAAAACCAGTACGACAACGCCTATGTGCAGTGCATGATTGCTTATAAAAACGTGCTGCCACGCTAAGTCTGCCTTATCCGTTTTAAAACACGGCCAGAGAGGGGGGTAGCCCGTTCTCTGGCCGTTTCTATTTGTACGGCCTTGCTGCCGCCTCTTGCATCTTTTGCGTAAGCGAAGGATTTTGAGCGGATGACACATTCTTCCCCTCCGTCCCGCGTTGCAGCCGTCATTCTTGCGGGTGGCAAAGGCATGCGTATGGGAGGGTGCGATAAACCTCTCCTGCCTTTAAACACCAAAACCGTTCTCGACACAGTGCTGTACACCATTGCCCCCCACTGCGCGGCTCTTGCCATCAGCGCCAATGGAGACGCAAAGCGCTACGCGCGGTGGGGCTTGCCGGTTTTACCGGACGCAAATACCGCCTATGGCCCGTTAGCCGGTGTGCTGGCAGGGTTATACTGGGCGCGGGATGTGGGGATGGACACACTCGTGACACTACCCGGCGATACGCCATTTGTCCCCCCAACTCTGATTTCTGCCCTCTCGCCTCCCACAAAAGTTGCGGCGTCCAATGGCCAAAGGCACCATCTGGTTGCCTCCTGGCCGGTCAGTTGCGCTGAGGCGTTGCAGGACTGGTTATTGGCAACCCATACCGACTCTCAACGACGGGTCCGGCTTTTTGCTGATACCCTGAACGTGCAGGAGGTGGCATTCCCGTGCCTCCCCCATGACCCCTTTTTCAACATCAATACGCCTGAAGATTATGCGATAGCCCAGAACAGAGCACGGGAAAGACACGCTCATGCCAGATAACGCTCTTGTTCAGACATGGCCTGTTCAAAAACTGACTGAAACAGAACAGTATGAGACAGCCCTGAATCTGGCTGACGAAACACCGGTTGCCTTTGTTTTCAATGCCATCCCGTATGCTGTCATGATGGCGACCTATCAAGATATTGAAGATTATGCCTATGGTTTTTCCATAACAGAACGCATTGTCTCTCATGCATCGTCCATACGGTCCATCAGCATTGACCCTGCGTCAGACGGCATTACCGTGCATGTGTCCATTCAGGGAGAAGATTTCAAAAAACTGCTGCAATCCCGCAGAGCCATGACCGGTCGTACCGGCTGCGGCATTTGCGGCAGCGAAGACCTTGAAAGCCTGCACACGCAGCTTCCCCAAGTGGTACAAAAACAGCCCATCACCATAACTGCCATTCGCACAGCCCTGGCAAGTTTGGCAGAGCATCAAACCCTTAATGCACAGGTGCATATGGTTCATGGCGCGGCATGGTGCTGTGCAGAGGGGCGGGTGCAAATTTTGCGGGAAGATGTGGGCCGCCATAATGCCCTTGATAAATTGATTGGGGCGGGGTTACGAAACTCAGCCAATTTTTCAGACGGTTTTTGTCTTATTACCAGCCGCTGCTCTTACGAGATGGTGCAAAAAGCCATTCTTGCCGGTTTTACAACGTTGGTTGCTATTTCAGCTCCCACAACCCGCGCTTTGCGTCTGGCACAGCAGGCTGGCCTGACGATTGTGGCACTTGCCCGCACACAGGCACAATTCTTGTTCACTGGAAACGTGGCATAAAAAAAAGGGGCCTTGCGGCCCCTTTCTCTTTGCATAGTTAGGACAGATCAGAAACCGGCCTGAATACGGGCTGCAACGGAGTTACCCGTACGGCCTTCAATATTGGTGGCCTGCTCGCTGCGGGACACAATGAAGTGGCTATAGTCAAGCATCACACGGAAGTGGCGGTTGGGGTACCAGTTAAGACCACCGGTCCACACGGTCTGCTGACCACCACGGATAACATTGGCTTTGTAAGCATCGCCCAGGCGGCTGTTCAGGTCGATCACACTGTAATGACCCACAACTTCAAGCGCACCCCAGTGGTTGGTTGCTGGGTCAAACTCCTGCGCTTCTGGCACACCAGGCGCACCGAAAGCACCTTCTTTTTCGTTATACATACGTGGGTTGCCAAACAGCGTGTAGGCTGCTGAACCATACCAACCTTGGAAGCCAGCAGACTTCAGGTTTGCACCCTGACGCTCTACGCCAACGTGATAGTATTCACCCTTCACAATCAGGCGTTTCCAACGCACACCCAGTTCCGGACCGGCTGCCCAGACCTGTTTTGCACCGGCAATAGCGCCGGTAGCCGCCAGGTTGGCTTCACCAATATCAAACTCTGGACGCTGACCAAAAGAGGTAGAGCGGGCACAGTTGTTGGCGGATGTGGAGTTACACGCCAGACGGAAAGCAGAAATACCAGATGCCCCCATATGGACATCCCAATCTTTGGTCGCAACGGGGCGGCCAGCAACACGCAGGGTGCCGCCTGTCTGGCTGTCCATTGTCGAGCCGCTACCACCACCATAGTAGGTGGAGCTCATGTCAGAGGCGTTACGATGCCCCCATTCCTGGCCCGTGAAGTAACCAGCAATCCACCAGCGTTTTTCGTAATGCAAGGCACCAACACTAAAGCGGGCATCACCTGCTGCAATGTTACGCACCATGTCCGTAATGCTTGGGCGTTCAAGCGTGAAGAAGTCGTTGGAGCTTTCGGAGTCTTCTTCCGTCACGCGTGGCTGGAAGTAACCAACGGTCAGAATGGTATTGTGCAGGCCGGTGTAGTTCAGGTTGCCTTCATACAGCCCAACGTAACCATCGTTATGGTTGGCACCAAAGTCAGGCGTTACAGCAGCCACCCAGTTTTTGTACCGGAAGGTGAAGGGAATACGCAGGCGACGCATGTTGCTGGTAAAGCTGTTAAACGCGCCGCGTGCATCCTTGCCGCGTGGCCCGGAGTTGAAGAAACCACCGAAATCCTGATGGAATGCCAGACCGATGGACAGGCCGTAGGCTGCGTCTTCAGAAGCCACCGTAAAGCGGCCTTTCGGGAAGCCGATGATCATGCCGCCAACATGCACGTTTTCATCGCTTTTTGTTGCTGCGCGGAAAGACTTCCAGGACGTGATATCACCACGGTCGGAAGTGGGTGTGCCTGCGTTTGCCAGATGGATGCGTGATGCGCCGGTTGCGGGCTCGTTAAACTGCACGCTTGGGTCAGTCGGGCCAGATTCGATGTGACGGTGAACGGGGCCGGAAGAGGCATGCTGCGTGTAAGCGCCACGCTGATGCGTTGCCGTTGCGGCCTCACTTTTTGCGAGGCGAGATTTGAGTGTGGAGATCTGCCCCTGCATTTCGCGACGCATTTCCTGCATTTCGCGCCGCAGAGCCTGAAGCTGTGCGTCATCAGAAGAAGAAGCCATGGCAGCGGGGGCCACCGTACTCATAAGAACAGACGCAAATGCCAGCGACGAAATAAGGATTTTGCAACGCATCATAACAATTCCATAGCGAAAGGATGCGTGTTGAATAAAAGATTTCTCACACGGTTTGGTGAGGGTTTCGTTATGGTTTCATGACAGTTATATGAAAAAAGGCCACCCAATTTTCATGGATGGCCTTATGCTTAAATACCTAAATAATACTTATTTTTTATTTAAAGGAATATTACTTCCAGGAAGACAGGATGTTGGTTTTAACTGCCTGTGGCAGCGCAACGTAATCCAGCTTGGAAGCTGTTTCGTCACCCTGTTTGAAAGCCCATGTGAAGAAGCTGCGTACTGCCTTGCCGCGTGCAGCATCTTTAGGCGGAACAGGCGTCAACACATAGGTTGCAGACACGATCGGCCATGCGCCATGACCAGCCGTATCCAGCAGGTCTACCGCAAAGTGAGTAGCGTGCTCCCAGTCTGCAGATTCGGCTGCATGAGCAAAGCTGGTCTGGTTGGCTTCCACATTTTCACCAGCATGGTTATGCAGCTTGGTGGTGGTCAGGTGGTTGCGGCTGGCATACGCATATTCAACATAACCAATAGCGCCTTCCGTGTTCTGCACGGTTGCGGCAACGCCATCGTTCCCACGGGCACCAAGGCCACCGGGCCAGGAGATGGACGTACCAGCACCCAGATTGTTCTTCCAGGCGTCAGAAGAACGCGCCAGGTAAGACGTGAACACGAAGGTGGTGCCAGAACCGTCTGCACGGTGGATCGGGGCAATAGCCAGATCCGGCAGTTTCACGCCCGGGTTCAGGGCTGCAATCTTGGCATCGTTCCACTCGGTGATTTCACCAGCGTAAATGCCTGCCAGAACTTCACCGCTCAGGCTCAGTGCGTTGGCTTTCATGCCTGGAATGTTCACAACAGGAACAATCCCACCCATAACGGTTGGGAACTGGAAGAGGTGAGCGGATTCAATTTTCTGGTTGTCCATTGGTGCATCAGACGCACCAAAATCAACCGTGCCAGCCAGAACCTGGTTCTGGCCTGCGCTGGAGCCAACGCTCTGGTAGTTGATGCTTACACCAGCAGATTTTTTAGCGGCATCGCTCCATGCCTGATAAATCGGTGCAGCGAAGCTGGAACCTGCCCCAGTCACGCTTTCAGCCATGGAAACGCCGGGCAGAACTGCTGCAAGGCTGGTTGCTGCAAGAAGAACGGCGAGTGGCCGGATTGAAAGACGCATTTTCAGTTGTATCCCTGAACATCATCAAATAAGGCGCAGCGGGGCTACGTCTGCCCTACCCCTTACCGGGTTTGATGTTTAAAAAGTAATGAACTCTTGAAGACAGTTTTGTTTCAGTTTTATGACGCCCCGACAGGCTCAGCAATTGGTAGCCAGATCAGGCAGTCAGTGCCACTGCCCACCGTACTTTCTACCATAAACCGCCCACCATGCCGAGTAACGACATGCTGTACGATCGCCAATCCCAAGCCGCTACCCTGCACCATGGCCGAGGTTTTGGGAACACGATAAAACCGCTCTGTCAGGCGGGGCAGATGCCGTGCCGCAATACCCGGCCCGTTATCTGACACACTCAGCACCACGCCCCCTTCCGCAGGCCAGCCACCCAGTGGCTCCGCCTTACGAAAGCTGACGGTTACGGCCAGAGGCGTTGTGCGGGGGTTCTCAGCATCACACCCCCCATATTTCAGGGCATTTTCAACCAGATTAATCAGCACCTGCAACAACTGGTCTTCATCCCCCACAACCGCAATATCGGGGTGTGCGGGAGGTTCTATCACCAGTTCTGCCGCGTTCTGGCGGAAGAGAATACTGGTTTCGTTCTGAAGCCTTACGCACAGATCGGCCAGCATAACCCGCCCTTTGGGCCGCTGATGCTCCAGCATCTGCACGCGTGACAGGTACAGCAGGCCGTCCAGCAGGCGCTGCATCCGCCTGCCTTGTGCCGCCATGATCTCCAGAAATTCGCGCTGGGCCTCCGGGTCATCTGCGGCCGGGCCTTGCAGGGTTTCAATAAACCCCATAAGCGCGGCAAGCGGTGTACGAAGCTCATGGCTGGCATAGGCAACAAAGTCCGTATGCTGCCGTTCCGTCATTTCCGCTTCCGTCACATCATGCAGGGCAATGAAAGACAAAAGTTCCGTGCGGTTGGGGCCGCCTTCCGGGCGTCCGTACTCTGTCGCGAAGGCTTCTTTGGAAAATATGGTTTTCTGGAAAAAAGCCTGTACAACCCTGTGCACAGGAATATCCAGCACTATACGGGCTTCTTCACTTTCCGCCTGCCGTGTATTGACGCGTGTTGCCAGCCGGTCCAGAGCACTCTGGAAAGCAGGATGCCGCTCAATAGACCCCAGAGCATTGGGAAAATCCCGGTACGCATGGGGGGAGGCATAAAGCAGCCTCCGGTCCTTATCCAGCACCATAACCGCCAGAGGCAACGCGGCCACTACCTGTTCAACCGCCATCAATAGCCTGACCTTGGCAGGAATGGCGGGCGCCAGCACCGGGGCGTGCACAACTTCCCCCGCCGCCTTGTAGCGTAGGAACAGGGTGGTGAGTGCGCTTGCCAGAATACCGCCCCCGGCGGCGCTGCCCGCCGCTAAAAGCAGAGTGTGTACGACCACATTCGTCTCCTCTGCTTTCAGGCCATGACTGGGTTAGTTTTGTGGTAAATCGAGCGCATACCCCCGTGCACGGACCGTACGAATAAGATCCTGCTCATCCCCTTCATTAAGGGTTTGACGTAACCGACGAATATGGACGTCCACTGTCCGAAGTTCGACATAAGAACTTCTCTCCCAGGCATGTTCCAGCAACTCCTCTCGCGAGAACACCTGGCCGGGATGCGTCATTAAAAACTCAAGCAACCGGTATTCGGTCGGGCCAAGCGCCAGAAGACGCCCGTTTCGCTCAACCTTGTGGGCAACACGATCAAGGACAAGATTTTCAAACTGAAGATTTTTGTTAGGCGGAGGCATACGCCGCAAAATGGCTTTGACCCGTGCAAACAGGGCCTCCATCCCAAAAGGCTTGACCAGATAGTCATCAGCGCCTGTGTCCAGGCCTTTGACGCTATCAGTCTCCTGCCCGCGGGCGCTGAGCATGATGATGGGAAGCGTGCGGGTTTTGGCCTGCTCGCGCAGCCTGCGGCATACTTCCAGCCCGGACAAGCCAGGCAACATCCAGTCCAGCAGCACCAGATCAGGCATACGGCGGGCTATCTGGTCCAGCGCTGCCTGACCATCTGTTGCCAACCGGACCTCATAGTCCTGTTTTTCAAGATTATAACACATGAGCCGGGAGAGTGCCGGATCATCTTCAACCACGAGAATGTTTGCTTTCTGCGTCATGACCTGCCCATAACGGATTCGGGCCTCACGATAGGCTTTTACGCACCAAAAGGACACCCTACCCCTTCAGGAGTGGCTGTTTTCAGCCATTGCGCCGCTGGCTGACCAGATGTGCGAAATCTTTATATACAAAGCCGGGGTTTGTGGATTATGGAGCCGAAAAGGAGCTGGACCGGTAATTGTGCCGGATGCACCTCCCGGGTACGCTCGCATGAGTATTTTTCGCACTTCCCTGCCGCAAAGCGGCAAGGCCCCCCGCCCCACCGTGACATTTTTATTAAATGCCTTCTGTCAGCGTGTAGCGCAGGCCTTTACGGCACGCGGTATGCTGCAACTGGGTATGCTGGAAGGCATTGTGGCCACGTTGGAAGAAAACGCCCGTAAAGACCGCCTGCGTGCCCTCTACCCTGTATCAGGCACATTCGGAGCCTTTGCGGACGGCCCCACGGCTACCGCTATGACGCAGCCGCAAAGCCCGTCCCGCTAGGCCGCTACCGCTGCCCTGATAGAAAGCCTTGGCTGCACCATGTGGTGTCGGCCAAGGCAAAGCAGAGTGAGGCTTACTCTGCCGCGTGTTTGTGCTTGTTCCCGTCATGGTTGGTAATAAACATCAGGGTAACCGGGGCTGGTGCGTCCTGCCTGTGCCAGACCTGACCGGGAACCAGTAGCACATCCCCTTTCCGGGCCGTGGCCTGCGTTTCTCCGTCCTCCGTGCGCAGGGTCAGGGTTGTTTCTCCCTCCACAACAAGCAGGAATTCATCGTTAGGATGTTCCTCCCACGGGGTGGACCCCTGAAAGCGCAACAGCCCGACATCATGCTGCCCAAACGGAAACAGCATTTTCAGACCTGATGTTGCGACATCCTCCGTCCTTTTCCCGATCTCAATGGTTGTGAGGGACTGGGCTGCATCCTGCAGATTATAAATGATCATGGGGGGCCTTTATAATGTGTGATGAAGGTTTGAATGGGGCTGATCGTCACAGCACAGGGTTGCCAGTTTTTTTACGGCCAGCAGGAGCACGCCAAGCAGCCCGGCCCCTACACCCCATATGCCGAAAAATGTAGGCATATACCCAAGAACAGACGCTAACGGGGCAACCAGAAAACCCGCCAGCACATTGGCCAGGCTCTCCCCGCATTGCAGGACGCTGTAGTCTGTTCCCGGTCGCTCAACTGAAGACCAGTTCATGAGCATGGCCCATATGGAGACATAAAAGCCGCCATCAAAGAAGCTTTCCAGACTGAAGCAGCCAATCAGCACCTCAGGCATGGCCCAGCCCAGAGCCTGCACGACCCAGACGGACCCCAACAAGGCGGTTGAGGGAAATACCAACCAGAAAGCCGCTCTGCGGCTCCCAAGCCAGCGCACAGCCGGAAAGCCCAACAACGCGCCCCCTACGGCACTGCCAACCAGGCTGACGGTTTGTATGGTCCCCGCGAAGTCAAGGCTGAAGGCATTATCCATAAGCCAGGGCTGCACCAGCATGGACAAGGCTGCGCCCGCAAACTTGAACGTGACCGCAACTACCGCCGCCCACACAAAACCCTTTTGCTGCAAAAGGTCTCGCAAACGAGAGCGGTCATACGCCATGCCCGGAGCATCTGGCTCAACACAGCTCCGTAACGGAAGCAGCAGCACCCATAGCACCATTAATTCCGCCGCCATGGCCAGCATGGCGCCGCTCCACCCAATTTTATTATACAAAAGCAGCGTGCCCGCACCGCCCAGCACCATGCCTAACAGGAAGGCGATAACCTGAACCGCATTGGCCAGCCCGGCATAACGCCCCCGCATGTGCGATACAGCGCAAGCATTTGTCAGAATGTCCTGTGTTGCAAACAGAGTATTGAGGCTGAAAACACCACCCAGCATGAGCCAGAAATGCTGGGCAGGCATGACAAACGCCATAAGCCCACAGAGCACGACAGCCCCCATATGGGTGCAGAGCGCAAGGGGGCCATAGCCCCATCTCTTGCCCGCATTATCTACCAGACTGGCCCACAAAAACTTGAGAGCCCAAGGCAAAAAAAGCAATCCCACCCAGCCAAGTTCTGTTAATGGCACACCAGCATGGCGTAGAACGCCAGCTAAGGCATTAAACGCCAGCCCGGCGGGAATACCCTGTGCGCCATACATCAAACTCACAGCCAAGAGCGGACGCACTGGAACAGTGCCAGTGTAAGAGGTTTGTTTTGCCATGAGCTAGAAATTCACCCCCACCCTGAACCCAAGCTGGCGAGGGTTTGCAGCCACCACGTAGCCAGCAGAAAGCCCGCGGGTGAAGTAGCTGGAGTCTGTAAGGTTGTGCCCATACAGCGCGACGTTCCAATGCTTCCAGCGTTTTTCAATCTGGGCATCCACCAGAATGTAAGGCGCATTTTCAGTAAAGCTGTTGGGGTACAATGTTGTGCGCCCACGCCGCACCACACTTGCATTCAGTGTCCACCCTGGCAGGGGTTGCCAGTCGGCCGAGAAGCCAAAATTACTGCGGGGCGTGCCAGACATCTGCTTGCCGCTATAATCAACACCGCCAAAAACAAACCGGTCATACGCAGCGTAAGTCAGCCCCATAAAGGCATTAAGCTGGAGGGAAGGCAGAGGCTTCCAGTGGGCTGTGGCCTCCATACCGCGGGAATGAGCAGACCCTGCCGTGCCAACCAAGGATTCCCCTGCACCATTGGTTGCGGAAACCTGTAAATTGGACAGGAAATTTGCAAATCCTATAGCTTCAACTGACCATCGGCCTGTGGGGTGCCCAATACGGTAGCCCAATTCTAGTGTGTTACCGTAGCTCGACGCATAGGGCACAGAAACCGTGCTGGCATACGACCCATACGGGCTATAATTGGGCGGTAAAAATGCACGCGTGTAACTCAACCACCCAAACTGGCTGATATGCTCCGTGGCACGCGGGTTATATTCCAGCTTCAGGCCCGGCAGAGGCACTGTTTTGGAGAGTGTTTGCCGGGGCAGGCTTTCCTGTATGGCAAACGCATAAGGAACTTCCCCTGTCATACTGCTGGTCCAGTGATTTAAGGAGCTGTCCACATGCTCTATGCGCAAAGACGGCACCAGCCGCCAGTCACGCGCCAAATGCCAGCCGACTTCCGCCATAAACGCTACATTGGCGGTAGCCAGTGTCGCTGTGGTCTGGCTGGCATAGTAAGGGGACATATCAAAACCATAGGGTGCCCAGCGTTTTACCTGCTGCCCGTAAATGCCCCCTTTCCAGTCCAATCTGCCTGATGAGCCAGACAGCATGACAGACCCGCCAATCTGGCGTGTTGGTAACGTAAAGCCTGAGTTGGCGGAGAAGACAGAATACGGGTTACTATACCGCCACTCCGTTGAAACCCCGCCGAAGGTTGTATCCAGAATGAGCTTTTGGCTAAAGCGGCGGTGATATTGAAACGACCCCAGTAAATACGCCGTATTATTCGTGCCTTCTGACGTATTGTAAGACTGATGCTTGGCTGCGTGGTCGGGCGTTTCAAAATAATCGTTGCCGCCATGGTTGAGCATACGGTGCAGGCTGAAACGCCACTCACCGCCCTCATTGTCTTTATGCAGCAGCTTGATGCGCCCAAACCAGCCATGCCAACCACCCGTATCGGTACGGCCCAGAGTGTGGTTGTGAATGTACCCATCCGCCGTCTCCCCACCCACGGCAACACGCAGGCTGGTGGACGCACCTAATGGCATATCGCCTGAAAACATCGCTCTCTTGCGGTTGCCTGTACCGTATTCAAAATCCAGCGCGCCAGACACTTTATTCCCTGGGTCACGGGATTGAGCGGACACAAGACCCCCAAACGCGTTAATGCCTTCCGTCAGTTGCGGCCCGCGCATGACATCAACACCACTGAAGTCAAACATCTGCCCCATGGCAAAACTTGGCACAGGCACACCATCAATCAGAACGGGCGTATAAAGGGTTGGCCCTTCATCCTCACTCCCCCCCAAACCGCGTACCATCAGCACAGGGTTGTTGGGTGTGGTGTTGGTGAAGGACAGGTTGGGTATCCGCTCGGCAATGTCACCCAGCGTCTGCATACGATATGCCTGCATAAGCGACGCAGAGAGATGGGTTGTGCTGGCAGGTGCCGTAAACCCGGCCCGTTTACCCCATACGGTTACAGGCTCTTTCCGGTCTGGACAGGTCTGGGCGGAGGTGAGTTGGGTTTTGTCTGAACTGGGGTGGAGGCAGGCTTCCGGTTTATCCTGCGTGACAGGCTGTGACGCGGCCGCATAGGCTCCGGTTGGGAGCGCTGCCAGCATGACTGACACAAAAACATGGGAACATCCCCCGGCGCCACGCAGCCGGAAGCAAAGCCCACGCCTTGTAAAAGGAACGTTCTTTTTCATAGCCGATTATGATAATAATTCTTATTATCTTCGCTACCCGGATGAGTTCATCCACCCAAATCGGACAGAAAAAGACATACACTGATGACACTGATCGGTCCCACACCTGTCCACCGTGCCGCTGCACCCAGCACGATTGGTCCGTCCCTTCACGCACCCTTTATACTGGACCTTCCTTGCGGGCTGAATACGAAAAGCTTTGTGGCCCCTCGTTCTGACCAACTGCACGGATGTTTTAACGAACCCGATGCCATACTTCACTGCTCGATCATTCTTTCTGGTGCGTGCAGCATGACCACCAACGGCAAAAGCCACCATTTTCAGGCACGAGATGTCATTTTAGCCACGCTACACCAACAAACGTTTTCTTTTGAAAACAGTGATGAGTTTTCCGCTCTGGAAATTCATGTGCCCGGCCATTTTTTAAAAACGATGCAGCTTCCTGTTTCTGAAAAAATTGAGTGTCAGGCAGTAGAACTTCAGTCAAAGACTTTCAAAGTGGCACGAGAGCTTTTTCTGCTGTCTCAAAACAACGCCACGGGCGCAGCCTCTTGTACTGCCCCGGAACAACTGATCCGTTTTGGGCTTGCTACCACTCTCTTGGGCTATGCCCTCACCCATACCAGCCCCAAAACGGCAACTCCGCCGGCTTACTCCCCCATACCGTTGGAAAAAGTGCGGCAAGCCTTATTGCAACGGTATGATCGCGCACCCGCCATTACTGACCTGGCCCAAATGTGCCAAGTCAGCCCCACCCGCCTTAAACAGGCTTTCAAAAAGCAGTTTGGTTGCGGCCCGTATTCTTTTTATCAGATACACAGAATGGAGCATGCGTCCCGGCTTTTGCACAGCAACAGTGTGACCGAGACCGCCATGGAGCTAGGCTACAGCAACATAAGCCATTTTAGCGCCGCGTTTCAAAAACAGTTTGGCTGCACCCCCAGCCAATGGCAACGCACCATGGGAACCAAGCCAGACATCACATCATAAAAAACCCCGGTCAGTGACGGGCACTGACCGGGGTTTTCTTACCAGAACTCTTTTGCGTGGCACTCAGTCTTCAAACGGGTCGCGCATCAGGATGGTATCGTCACGGTCCGGGCTGGTGGACAGCAGGGTGACAGGTGCCCCCACCAGTTCTTCAATACGGCGGACATATTTGATGGCCTGTGCTGGCAGGTCAGCCCAACTCCGCGCACCATGGGTTGTGTCTTTCCACCCTTCCATGGTTTCAAAAATCGGCTTGATACGCGCCTGAGCAGCCGGTGCGGAGGGGAAGCGCTCAATCTGCTGCCCATCCAGTTCATAGCCAACACAGATTTTGATTTCTTCAAAACCGTCCAACACGTCAAGCTTAGTCAAAGCCAAACCGTTAACACCGCCAACGCGCACAGCATGACGCACCAGAATGGCATCAAACCAGCCACAACGGCGCGGCCGCCCCGTCACGGTGCCAAACTCGTGCCCACGCTCACCGAGTTTGCGCCCCGTTTCATCATGCAATTCAGACGGGAAAGGCCCTTCCCCCACGCGGGTGCAATACGCCTTGGCAATGCCCAGTACAAACCCGGCAGCGCCTGGCCCCATGCCTGACCCTGTCCCTGCATTGGAAGCTACCGTGTTGGAGCTGGTTACAAACGGATAGGTGCCGTGGTCCACATCCAGCATGACGGCCTGCGCACCTTCAAACAGGATACGGCTGCCTGCGCGGCGTTCTTCATCCAGCAGGTCCCATGTGGGGGCCATGTAAGGCAGAACCTTAGGGGCAATATCGTTCAGGAAGGCCAGCAGATCTTCCTTCTTGAACGTTTCCGCACCCAAACCGGCCAGAAGAGTGTTGTGGTGCAGCAGGAGCTCATCCAGCTTCCAGTCCAGCGTTTCCGGCTCTGCCAGATCACACAGGCGGATAGCACGGCGGGCCACCTTGTCTTCATAAGCCGGACCAATGCCACGGCCTGTCGTGCCAATCTTACGGTCACCGCGTGCTGCTTCACGCGCACGGTCCAGTGCCCCATGAACAGGCAGAATAAGTGGTACGTTTTCAGCAATTTTCAGGGTTGCCGGGGTCACAACAAGCCCCTGCTCCTGCACCCGGCTGATTTCAGCCAGCAGCGCCTGCGGGTCTACCACAACGCCGTTGCCAATAACGCCAATCTTACCACTCACAACACCTGATGGCAGCAGGGACAGCTTGTAAACCTGATTCCCAACAACCAGCGTATGCCCCGCATTGTGGCCGCCCTGAAAGCGCACAACGATATCGGCACGACTGGCAAGCCAGTCGACAATTTTGCCTTTACCTTCATCGCCCCACTGGGCGCCAATTACGGTGACGTTGGACATTGGATTGTCTGCTCCTGGAAGAAAAAATGCCGGTTAACAACCCTGTAGGGCGTAGGGCTCGGCCTAAAAGCGGGTGGTTATGCAAGCTCCGTGCATGTTGCACCGGCAAGAACGTGGCTACAGCCAAGGCGCACAGCCTCAGCCGAATGGTCTGTATGCTGCCCGTTTGCCGCAGGCAGAGCAGCTAACGTTGCGTAACCTTTGGCACGCAGGCTGGCTGCGGTAGCGCTATCGGCCCCAGGCATCAGATACACACAGGGCAGAGGCTGCGCGGCCGGAATCATGCGGAACAACACATCCGGCCGGAAAGTAAGGCCACAGGCAGGTTCGTTATCGTTACACAGGTAACGGCCACCCCGGCCAAGCTCCTCCGCACGGCCCACGGCAAACACCGTAACGCACACGCCGGTATGGTATTTCCAGCCCCGGAACTCCACCGGGTCCACAGTCAGACGCAGGTCTGGCCGTTGGGCATGCACAGCTTCAACTGCATCTATCAGACGTTGCAGAATCGCGCGGGCTTTGGGGGGCAGAGTAATCTGGTTCAGCAGGCTGACAGCCTGAGCCGCCGGGCCTGCGGCCCGTAACAACGCAATAAGAGTTTCTGACAGCGCGCCGCCAAGTTCTGCCACGGCAGCGGCATCCTTACGGTCCAGCGCCCGCAACAACGCCTGCCGTGCAGACGGTGCAATGCCAGCCTCTTCCAGCAACGCGGGAACAAACGGGGGCATGGTCAGGTCAAAGGACACACCGGGCACGCCCAACCGTTCCAGCGCCTGTGCGGCAACCGTCACAACCTCAGCATCTGCCTCCGGTACATCCGGGCCGATCAATTCAATACCCGCCTGCATGATCTGACGGCCACTTTCTTCCGCCGCAGCGGGCATGACCACCACACACGGCCCGGCGTAAGACAGACGCAGCGGGCGCGGCAGGCCCGACAAACGAGTCGCGGCCATACGGGCAATTTGTGGTGTAATGTCAGGGCGCAGCACCATCATGCGCCGGGAGTCCGGGTCCATGACCCGAAAGCTCTGCTCCGCCAGCGCAGCACCAGAGCC
Organism: Acetobacter cibinongensis; assembly: GCF_000963925.1. Lineage (GTDB taxonomy): Bacteria > Pseudomonadota > Alphaproteobacteria > Acetobacterales > Acetobacteraceae > Acetobacter > Acetobacter cibinongensis. The sequence continues at coordinate 337,529 of NZ_BAMV01000017.1, read as the reverse complement.
TGCAAGCAGGGTTTCTTCAAACTCCATCAGCGGGGGTCGCACACGATTATACCCGTGCGAGGCAAATACCCCCATAAGAGTAGTCACACCCTCTGCCTCTGTACGGGCATCGGGCGTGAGCAAATCTACGAAACCGGCCGGCAGCAGGGCCGGACTGAAGGGCGGGTCTTCCGTCATGCCTCCGGCTATAGCATTGCCAGCCGCACACGTCATGCCCGCAAAGGCGCACTTTTTTGCAGTTCTTTCATCCGCAACCGGCCTCAAAAGTTCAAAATTGAGCGCCAGCCGGGTATTAGTGTGGCTGCACAGGCTGCTTTACCGTCACAATAGTTTCCGCACAGCCCCCAAAGATTGCGCTTTCGGGCGCATTTAACCGCAAGATTACTGCTCCTAAGCCTGCGGCATACCCGGCAGGGTTTCCCAACCCGGCCCGATAATGGTGATGATCCGGCGGCCCATACCATCAGCCTGAAGCACAATCACATTGCGGTCTTCCAGCCATTCCAGCAGGCGGCGGGCGCGGCCTTGAGAAACCGTGCCATATACGCGGGCAATTTCCGCATCGGACGGGCTGGGCTGTCTGGCAATGGCTGTGCGGGCAAGGCACAGAAAAACGGACTGAAGGTCTTCTGGCAGCGTAAGCGCCAGCGATTCGGCCTCCTGCCACTCCGGAGTGGCGGACATATCTTCACTCACCCCGCTGCGGGCAGTTGCCAGAGCGCGGTTGAAGCTCTTGAGGTCCAGCGCGTTACGCCCCAGCCCCACAATGCGGCAACGCACCAGAAAATCCTGATACAGCACGGACGCAGAGCGGAAGGATGTTTCTTCATCTTCCAGCATATCCCGCAATATGGCGGCCATCCGGGCATCCCGCTCGCCCTGATCTTCGGGCGGTTCGTCCTGCTCCTGCTCGGCCTGAGCGGTGGTGGCCTGTGCTTCCCCGTGCGCAGCAAGCTGGGACAACAGGTCCGGTGCGGGAGCTGCCGGGGGTTTACGCGGGCGGGTAAAGCTTTCTGTGGCCGGAAGGGGGGCCAGAATGAGATCGTGCACAGGCTCGGTCGGCGGTACGAACGGGGCTAGAACCGGTCCCGCAGAACGGCTTTCCGTCTCAACCGCACCAATACGCACCGGAACTGGGCGGCGCCACAAGGCTGGACCCAGTGCAACAAACGTACCACGCGCAAGATCACGGAAGGCCTCGGCCTGCCTGCGCTCCATACCCAGCAGGTCCGCCGCACGCGCCATATCAATATCCAGGAACGTACGGCCCATCAGAAAATTGGAGGCTTCAGCCGCCACGTTCTTGGCCAGCTTGGCCAGACGCTGGGTGGCGATAATACCCGCAAGGCCACGTTTACGGCCACGGCACATCAGGTTGGTCATAGCTCCAAGGGAGGCACGCCGCGCTTCGTCAGACACCTCACCCGCAGCAGCGGGGGCAAAAAGCTGCGCCTCATCCACCACCACCAGAACGGGGTACCAGTAGTCCCGTGGGGCCTCAAACATACCGCCCAGAAAGGCGGCGGCCCATTTCATTTGTTGGTCAGCGTCCAGCCCCTCAAGGTTGAGTACAACGGACGCACGATGCATCCGCATACGCTCCCCTGCGGCATGAAGCGCCATTTCCGAGTAATCAGCCCCATCAATCACCAGATGGCCGAACTTCTCGGCCAGACTGACAAAATCGCCCTCCGGGTCAATGATCGCCTGTTGCACAAGCCGTGCAGACTGCTCCAGCAGCCGCCGCAACAGGTGCGATTTCCCTGAGCCAGAGTTGCCCTGCACCAGCAGGCGCGTTGCCAGAAGTTCGGCAAGGTCCATGTGTGCGGGGCCGCCGCCCGGCACTTCCCCCAGTGTGATCATGTTGGTCATGGGGGAGCAGATACCGCTATGCGTGGGTATCCCGCAACCATTGCAATGCACCCTTTGCCGCTGCCCGGCCAGTTGCAAGGCAGGCGTGCAGCAGATAACCGCCGGTTGGGGCCTCCCAGTCCAGCATTTCACCCGCCACAAAAACGCCGGGTCTGGCCGCCAGCATGAACTGTGGCGTGCAAGCCGCCTGCGCCACACCCCCGGCAGTGGAAATAGCCCGCGCCAGAGGTTGGGGCCCCGTAAGGGTAATGGGCAAGGCCTTGAGCCGCGCTGCTAAAGCCTGTGGGGTAGTAGGAACCTCTCCCGCCTCTCGCAGCAGGGCGACCGCAACAGGCGGTAACCGCAAAGCCTTGCGGAGCCGGTTGGACAGGCTCTCCCGCGGGCGCACAGTGGAGAGACGGCTGGCCAGCGCCTGCTCGGTCAGGTCCGGGCGTAAATCCAGCATCAGAGTGGCAGAACCGTGCTGAGCACTCTGCTCCCGCAAAGCAGCTGACAGAGCATAGAGCGCTCCGCCCTCCAGCCCTGTTGCCGTCACCACAATTTCACCGCGTACCGTCTGGTCGCCAAAGCAAAGCGCAATAGGCTTGAGTGGGGTCCCTGCAAACCGTTCCTGCATGGCCGGAGACCACGCAACCTGAAAACCGCAATTGGAGGGAGCAAGGGGTGACACGGCAACACCTTGCCCCTGTAACGCAGGCACCCAACCGCCCGTGCTACCCAGGCGCGGCCAACTGGCCCCGCCAAGGGCCAGAACCATCACATCTGGCACATAAGGCGACTGGAGGGAGGCTGGCAGCGTGCCCTCCGGCTGTGCAGGCGCAAAAACCGGGTGACCGGCTGCGTCCCACCCCGTCCAGTTGACGCGAGTGTGAAGCACAACACCCTGCTGGCGCAGGCGCTCCAGCCATGCCCTCAGCAGTGGAGACGCCTTCATAACCGTAGGGAATACCCGGCCGGACGAGCCAACAAAGCTTTCCTGCCCTAGCCCCGACATCCATTCCCGAATATCATCGGTAGTCCAAGCATCCAGTGCGGGCTTTAACCACGGCGCTGCGGTGCCATAGCGGGCCAGAAGCTTATCGGGCAACTCGGAGTGGCTGATATTCAAGCCCCCTCGCCCCGCCATCAGCAGCTTACGGCCAAAGCTGGGCATATGCTCTACCACCTGCACGGCGCAGCCTGCGGCAGAAAGCACTTCTGCCGCCGCCAGCCCGGCCGGGCCACCACCGACAACGCAGACACGAGCCGCCTGAGAGAGAGGCGACAAAGGGGGGGTATTCAGGGTCACCCTGCTTTCTGCCCGCCCCCGGCTGCACGCACTGCGGTTGCCAGGTCTTTAATCTGCCCTAGAACGCTTGGGAGTGTCTGCGCAGTGGCCTTACCGTTTTCATCAAGCGTTTCAGCCAATGTGGCCAGCAATGCGGAGGCAACAACCGCACCGTCTGCTATGCTGGAAGCCGTTGCAGCCTGTTCTGGAGAACGGATACCAAACCCGATGGCGACAGGCAGAGAAGTTGCGGCCCGCAAACGCGGCAGTGCTTTTTGCAGATCTTCCGCACTGGCTGTGCGTGTACCGGTAATGCCTGTAATGCTGACGTAATAGACAAAACCTGAAGCATGAGAGAGCACATAAGGTAGGCGCTCATCTGTCGTGGTGGGTGCGACCAGACGGATGATATCAAGGCCGTTGGCCTCTGTATGCGGTTCAATAACGTCTGCTTCCTCGGGCGGCAGATCAACAATAATCAAGCCGTCCACACCAGCTTTGGCAGCATCCGCACAGAAGCGTTCATACCCATAGGCTTCAATGGGGTTGAGATAACCCATCAGGATAATGGGGGTTTCGGTATCGTCCTCACGGAAGGCGGACACCATACCCAGTACACCCGCCAGCGTTGAGCCAGCCTTCAGCCCGCGGCGGGCCGCAAGCTGAATGACCGGACCATCAGCTGATGGGTCAGAGAAGGGAACCCCAACCTCAATCAGATCTGCCCCGGCGGCAGGCATGGCTTTAAGGAGCGCCAGCGAGGTTTCACGGTCCGGGTCAAAGGCCTCAAGATAGGGAATGAGCGCACCACGCCCTTCGGCGGCCAGAGATTTGAAGCGGGCGGCAATACGGCTCACAGTTTCACTCCCAGATGTTCAGCAACGGTAAAGATATCTTTGTCACCCCGGCCTGAAATATTCACGACCAGCAGAGTGTCCTTAGGCAGGGTGGGGGCAATTTTGGCGGCATAGGCGATGGCATGGGCGGATTCCAGCGCTGGGATAATGCCCTCCGTGCGGGTACAGAGCTGGAAGGCGTCTAGCGCCTCCTGATCCGTAGCGCCCACGTATTCAGCACGGCCAATATCATTCAGCCATGAGTGTTCAGGCCCCACGCCCGGATAATCCAGCCCAGCACTGATGGAATGGGCTTCATCAATCTGTCCGTCAGCATCCTGCAACAGGTAGGTCCGGTTGCCATGCAGCACGCCGGGGCGGCCACGCTCAATAGACGCTGCGGTTTTCCCGCTATCCAGCCCGTGGCCTGCGGCTTCAACACCAATCAGACGCACCGAGGCATCATCCAGAAACGGATGGAAAATGCCCATGGCATTGGAGCCACCGCCAATAGCGGCCACCACAATATCCGGCAGGCGATCTTCAAGCTCCTGCATCTGTATTTTGGTTTCTTCGCCAATAATGCTCTGAAAATCACGAACCATGGCGGGGTACGGGTGCGGGCCAGCCACTGTGCCCACAAGGAAGTAAGTATCCGCCACATTGGCCACCCAGTCCCGCATGGCTTCGTTCATGGCGTCTTTCAGGGTGCCTGCACCAGCGGTAACAGGCACAACTTCGGCCCCCAGCAGGCGCATACGAAACACGTTGGGTTTTTGGCGCTCAACGTCCGTAGCCCCCATATAAACAACGCATTTCATGCCGAACAATGCACACACCGTTGCAGTCGCCACACCATGCTGGCCTGCACCGGTTTCAGCTACAATACGGGTCCGGCCCATACGGCGGGCCAGCAAAATCTGCCCCATGACGTTATTAAGCTTGTGGGAGCCCGTATGGTTCAGCTCCTCACGCTTCATGTAAATCTTGGCACCGCCAAGTTCCTTGGTCATGCGCTGGGCAAACCAGAGCGGGCTTGGGCGGCCAACATAATCACGCAGGTAGAATGCCAGCTCTTTCTGGAAAGCCGGGTCACTCTTGGCTGCGCTATAGGCCTGATCCAGCTCCAGCAACAAAGGCATGAGGGTTTCAGCCACAAAGCGCCCGCCATACCACCCGCCAAAGTGCCCACGCTCATCCGGCCCGTGCCGGAGGGAGTTAGCTTGTGCTGCGGATATGCCGTGTTCTGTTGTGTCTGCCATAGCTGGTTCTAACGCTCCTGAATTTGCGTGGTATGCCGGGGCCGCCCTGGCCCAAAAGCAGGCATCTGGCTTACCAGAAGCCTGACGCAGTTGCACAGAGGGCGGGCACGCTAAATTTTACCTCGGCCCGTACATCATTGTTCCGACGGAAACGCTGCCTCACCCGGCATGGCGCGACAGAGTTATGACACAACAGAGCCAGATTTCCGTTATTCCAGACTGTCACTTGTCACTCTCCTTTCGGTCAGGCCATAGTTCCAGCGCCTGCATTCCAGGGATTGGCCCTGTCATAAAACGATACGCTGTGAGGAGAATTGCATGTTTCTGGCCCACAAGCCCGGAGCCCCCGCCCGAGCCATTGAAAGTGAGGCTGACGCGCAAGACGTAACGTGGATTGACCTGCTGAACCCCACCCCGCAGGAGCAGGCTCTGGCGGGCCGCATCTGTGGGCAACCTTTGCCAACGCTGGATGACCTGAGCGAAATTGAAAGCTCATCACGCATCAGTGTGCGTAATGGGGCAGCTTTCCTCTCCACACCGCTTCTCAAAAAAATCGGTCCTGAATTTCAGAGTTCACCCGTAGGGTTTATTCTAACGGCAGACCGACTGATCACCATTCGCTACCAGCCCTATCCTTCTTTTGAAGCTGTTGCCCAGCTTGTGGCCGAACATACCCTGCCCCCTGCCCCGGCATCCACTCCCGCACCTAGCACGGTTATTGGCCCGGCACAGGATGCAGCACACCCGGACCAGAAAAGCCCGCAAACCGCTGCCGCCCCACCGCAGCGCCTGAAGCCCGCACCCATCGGTGCGGGAGAAATTCTGGTTGCCCTTATTGAGACAATTGTCGATCGTCTGGCCGATATTCTGGAGAATGTGGGGCTGTTACTGGACAAACTCTCGCAGGATATTTTCAAACGGCGGCAGAACAAATCCCCCATGCACAGTATTGCAGCATGGCAGCGAGACCTGCTGGAACGGGTAGGAAGTGCCGGAGACCTCTGCTCCCGCGTGCGGGATGCATTGCTGGGTCTGGAGCGCATCACCATTTTTCTGGGCGAGAGTAAAAAGGATGGGGCAGCGCCTGCCTCTGGCCTCCCCCTTTCCGCCCGACGCTTTGAGGCTGGAGTCAGCTCCCTCTCCACAGAAAACGCGCCTTATGCCCTATCGGGCGCGTTAAGAGGGCGCATGACAACCGCCAACCGAGACCTGTCCTCCCTGACGGATTACGTGTCCCAAGCCGCCAGCAAAGTGGAATTCCTTCTGGATGCCACACTCGGTTTCATCAGCATTGAACAGAATGGCATGATGAAAGTGCTGACGGTTGTCAGTTTTATTGGTGTGGCTCCCACCCTGATTGCAGGGGTTTATGGAATGAACTTCAAGGACATTCCGGAGTTAGAATGGCGATACGGCTATTGGTATTCTCTTGCATTAATGACGGCCTCTGTTGTGCTGCCACTGCTGTGGTTCTGGCGTAAAGGCTGGTTGGGAGGCATTAAATGACCCGCTTTTTTATAGCATCAGCACTCGGAGCCTTCACTGTTCTGCTGGCACAAAACCTGCCCGCGCATGCCGCGCAAAACCCACCCGCCAACGCAGACCAAGCGACCTTCGACCGTCTGGCGGCAGAGCCCCTGCGCTATGCTGGCCTTTCCTCCCCCGGCAACGCCCGTATTCTGCTGGGCCTGCACCCAACTGCGCAAGGCGGGCTTGAGGGGGAAATGATGCAACTGGATGCCACCATGCGGCCCCAGTTTGCCGGACCAGCCAAAGGCCATTTTACCGGAACAGCCCTGCACCAGACCGCTCGCTGCACGGTCTCCATTACCCTGCCGGAGCGTGACCTTCTGCTGGATGGTCCGTGCTCGGACAGCCAGATGTCTGGCGCACTGAGCGTGCATCAACGCCCGTCCCAGTTATGGTCCCAGGTGTCTCAGTTCATCTCGCCGGACCCGACCCTGTCCCAATACTGGCTGACCCGGCAGGCATGGCAGCAGGCCACCACGCCATCAGCCACCCGGCCTTGAGCGCAACAGATGCTTCGGGCGTTGCCTTGGCCCAAGGTTGACGCCGTAGCGCAACACCATTATATTTTGCGCCAGACACTGGCTGACTTCACCTGCCCAGTGCTTTTCCTCCCTTAGTCAGGATCCATCCTGCGTCGGTGTGTCGGCGTGGCGCTTCGTGTGTCATGCAAGGCTGTATTTCCCTGACGCTGGCTTCCCTATGGTCCAGACCTCCCTTTTCTGACCTACTTGCCAATCAGGGCATTTCTCAATGCATCTTGCGGAACTCAAGGCCAAATCTCCGGCCGATCTTCTAGCCTGCGCTGAAGACCTCAATATCGAAAACGCCTCGTCTTTACGCAAACAGGATATGATGTTTGCCATCCTGAAGACGCTGGCAGACAACGATCAGGCCATTTACGGCGATGGCACGCTCGAGATTTTGCATGACGGGTTTGGCTATCTTCGCTCCCCCGAATCAAACTACCTTCCCGGCCCGGATGATATTTACATCTCCCCCACACAGGTGCGCCGCTTCGGCCTGCGTACCGGTGACACGGTTGAGGGCCAGATCCGTGCCCCGCGGGATGGTGAGCGGTATTTCTCTCTGCTCAAAATCAACAGCATCAATTTTGAACCGCCGGAGGCTGTGCGCCACCGCATCAACTTTGATAACCTGACCCCCCTCTACCCCGAACGCCCCCTGCGTATGGAAGTAGAAGGTGCTGCGCCGCCGGTGGCTGAAACCAAAGGCAAAAAAGGCAAAAGCACTCAGGACTTCACACCCCGTGTGATTGACCTTGTAGCCCCCATTGGTATGGGCCAGCGTGCCCTTATTGTGGCACCACCCCGTACGGGTAAGACGGTCATGCTGCAAAGCATTGCGTCTTCTATCTCCGCCAATCATCCGGAATGCTTCCTCATCGTGCTGCTGATTGACGAGCGCCCGGAAGAAGTGACCGACATGGCCCGCTCCGTGCGCGGTGAAGTTGTGTCCTCCACCTTTGATGAGCCAGCACATCGCCACGTGCAGGTTACGGAAATGGTGCTGGAAAAAGCTAAACGGCTGGTTGAGCACAAACGCGATGTAGTCATCCTGCTGGATTCCATCACCCGTCTGGCCCGTGCTTACAACACCGTTGTGCCGTCATCCGGCAAGGTACTGACCGGCGGTGTGGATGCCAACGCGCTGCAACGCCCCAAACGCTTCTTTGGTGCTGCCCGTAACATTGAAGAAGGTGGCTCTCTGACCATTATCGCCACGGCACTGATTGATACCGGCAGCCGTATGGATGAAGTGATCTTTGAAGAGTTCAAAGGCACGGGTAACTCCGAGCTTATTCTGGACCGCAAGCTGGCTGACAAGCGTACCTTCCCTGCCATTGACATCACCAAGAGTGGCACCCGTAAGGAAGAAATGCTGGTTGACCGCGCAACCCTGTCCAAAATGTGGGTTCTGCGCCGTATTCTGGCCCCTATGGGCACGATGGACGCCATGGACTTCCTGCTGGACAAGCTGAAATACAGCAAATCCAACAATGACTTCTTTGAAGCCATGAACAACTAACGCTGTAGTGCTTTGACAGTATGGCACACAGACAGGAGGCTCCGGCCTCCTGTTTTTGTATGTACCCGTCAGGCGCTGGGCGGTGCGACCAGCTTTTTCTGTATGGTCAGCACAAATGTCCCGTCAGGCTCGGCCTGATCGGCCAAGATCAGATGCCCCAGAGCGCGCACTGACTGGGTGACATTTTTGTGAGGTTCCGCTCCGCGCAGATGCACGGCCAGCAGGCCGCCAGGCAACAGCCCATCCAGCGCCAGCCGGGTCCGCACAAAGGTCATGGGGCATTTCTCGCCGGTAATATCAAGCATAACAGTATCCGGCACACGGTTATCCTGCATGGTGGAGATATCCTGCATTCTGTTCAGCCTCTCTCAACCCGGGGTGTCCGGGCACATGGAACGTGCTAATGGAGACTGAACATAGAAAACCTGCCCGCTCGTGTAAAATTGGACAAACCCACTCCGTTTCGGCTACCTCATGCATAAGAAATACAGGTGGTAAGTTAAGCAGGATTTGCGCCCTTGAAATCTCAGTCGGCAGAAGAATCGCGGATCGCGCAGCTCTGTGTAGAACATGGCCTGAAAATGACCGGACAACGGCGGGTAATCGCACGTGTGCTGTCAGACGCGGATGACCATCCGGATGTGGAAGAACTCTATCGTCGCGCCGCGATGCTGGATTCCCGTATTTCAGTTGCCACGGTGTATCGCACCGTGCGCCTGCTGGAAGAAAAAGGGATTCTGGAACGCCGGGACTTTGGCGGAGGCCGCGCACGGTACGAAGCAACCGAGGGTGGTAAGCACCATTATCATCTTATTGATGTCGATAACGGCAAGGTGATAGAATTTGAGGACCCCGAGCACGAAGAGCTAATGCGCCGCGTGGCCGAGCGTCTGGGTTTTGATTTTGTGTCCATGCGTCTGGAGCTGTTCGGTAAAAAACGGGCCGTTGCGCAGAAAGAGACCAAGGCCGCTGCTCCCAAGGGTCGCCGTAAAGGAGAGACCGCATGAGTGCCGCGCAAAACAAAGAGGCCTCTCTCTCAACACTCGCAACGCTGGAACTGGAACGGAACGGCTTTCCCGAATTACGGGGCGGCAACCTCAGTGTACGCATTGCCCAGACAGAAGCTGAGCGCGATGCCGCTCAAGCCCTGCGCTACCGGGTATTCTACGAGGAAATGGGCGCACATCCAGACGCAGAAACCCTGCGCCTGAAACGCGACATTGATGAATTCGATGCTGTGGCCGATCATCTGCTGGTGATTGATAACGCCATAGCGCCTGATGCGCGTGGCGTTGTTGGCACCTACCGGCTTGTGCAGAGCGATGCAGCCGCGAAAATTGGCCGTTTTTATTCGTCAAGCGAATACGACATCTCCCCTCTGACCGACTTCCCCGGCCGCCTGCTGGAAGTCGGGCGCTCCTGTGTGGATAAGGACTATCGTGGCCGTGCCGCCATGCAGTTGTTGTGGCGGGGCATTGCTTCATACATCTTCCTGCATCGGATTGATGTGCTGTTTGGCTGCGCCAGCCTGCAGGGCACAGACCCTGACGCCAATGCAGACGAACTGACCTATCTCTACCATAATCATCTGGCACCCCCTGCCCTGCGCGTTAAAGCACTGCCTGAACGCCGGGTGGAAATGCTGCGTAAAGACCCGCATACGCTGGATTTCCGCAAATGCCTGACTGGTTTGCCCCCACTGGTAAAAGGGTACCTGCGCCTTGGCGGTTACGTTGGGGATGGCGCTGTGATTGACCCACAGTTCAACACAACCGATGTTGCGGTTCTTGTAAAAAGCGAACTGCTGGCGGACAAATACTACCGCCACTATGAACGCCGCTTACGCGACGCGCTGGATTAATCCTTAAAATTCTGCGTCCATAGTCTGCCGGTTTTGCGGCAGACTTCCAGCAAGACATACCGGTGACCATGAACAGCCCATCCCGCGTCTTTCCGGGCCGCCTGCGGCTGCGCAAGCCCAGCCGCGCCAGCCTGCGCCATACCCTTTCCCTGCTTGGGTTGGGGGCTTTGTCCGCACTGGCCCTGCCACCGGTTCATGCCCTTCCCGTGCTGCTCATTACATTCCCACTGTTGGGAGCCGTGCTTAACCGCTCTAAAAACTCGAAAAGTGCGGCCTGGGCAGGGGCGCTCTTCGGGTTTGGCCTCTATGCTGCAAGCCTTTACTGGCTGGTCAATGCCGTCATGATCCGGGCGGAAGACTTCTGGTGGTTTGTCCCCTTCCCCTCACTCGGCTGCGCGCTCATTCTGGCGCCTATGACAGCGGCCCCGGCTGCCCTCAGCATGCTGGCAAAATCCGGCCCCAGACGCCTCATCCTGTTTGCTGCAAGCTGGACGGTGTTTGATATGGGGCGTGTGTTCCTGTTCAGTGGTTTCCCGTGGAACCCTCTTGGCAGTGCGCTTGCCGTGCCGGGACGGATTGGGGATGTGCTGATACAGCCAGCCGCGTGGATGGGTGTTGATGGCATGACCTTATGCCTTGTGCTGCTTGCTCTCTTAGCCGGAACAGCGCTTCAGGATTACTGGCACCGCGCACGCAAAACGGGAACCGTCTGCTTTAGCCCTACACAGCAACGCATAACACTGGGTCTAAGCGCCGCCATGATTCTGGGGTGGAGCGCTGCCGGTTACAGCCGCCTGCATATGGTAACACCGACAGGAGAGGCCGGACCTATCACGGTTCTTGTTCAGGGGAATGTCCCAGAGAACGAGAAAGTTGCTCACCAGAGCGCACGGGAGGTTTTTGAACGCTACCTGACCCTCACCGCGCAAGGTGTAGAGCGTGCTCATACCCTCCAGACGTCAGCCCCAAACCGGGCTATTGTCTTTTTATGGCCTGAAACAGCATACCCTGGTTATCCGCTGTTACAGGATAGCCCGCGCGCGCGGCAGATTATTATGGGTTGGGCAGAAGGCGCACAGGCTGGCCTGATTGGCGCATTACGTCATGACGAAAATGGGCGCTACCGTAACTCTGTTCTGGCTCTTGCCCCGGATGGGCAGGTTGCCGCCATTTACGACAAAGCACGGCTGGTGCCTTTTGGAGAATACCAGCCTTCTTACATTCCTTTGCAAATTGTCCCGCAAGGAGGGCTGGCCGCAGGACCCGGCCCGCATACATGGCACCTGGCTGATATACCCTCTGTTGGGGCTCTGATTTGTTATGAAGTCATTTTTTCCGGCAGTGTGGTGGATGAAAAAGACCGCCCCCGCTGGCTGGCCAACGTGACCAATGACGCCTGGTTTGGAAACAGTGCCGGGCCGCGCCAGCATTTGTCTTCTGTGCGGTTACGCGCTGTTGAGGAAGGGTTGCCTATAGCCCGCGCTGCAAACACCGGTATTTCCATTGCTTATGACGGATTTGGGCATGAGTTGGCGCGTCTGGGTTGGGATAAAACCGATAGTCTGGTCGTACCTTTGCCCGCCCCCCTACCCGCACCGCTCTTTTCCCTCTACGGTCGGGTCATTGCGCTGGCGTTATGCTGTTTAGTTATGATTTCGGCCTTTAGCCCAGTACGCAAACGGGTCTGAGCTCAATGCATTAATAAAAGGTTACTAAAAATTTTTGTAATGGTAGATACTAGCCCAACCAGTCCATTTCCTGTCGGAGCGTTGGCGAAAATAGTGATGCAAGAAAAATTGCAAAATTCTGACACCTGCCACACAGCTATACCCCGCGCGACATCAGTTGACGCCTATGTTGGAAGACGCATCCGCCTGCGCAGGACACTCCTTGGCCTTTCGCAAGAAAAACTGGGAGAATTAGTGGGCATTACATTTCAGCAGATTCAGAAATATGAACGTGGCACGAACCGTGTTGGTGCCTCCCGCCTTTATGATATTGCCGGGGCGCTGGATGTGCCCATAGCGTTCTTTTTTGAAGGCGTTGACAGGCATCCATCCCCCGGGAGTGGCTACCGGAGCAGCGGCGTTTCAGAAAGTCGCAAGGCTTTTGAGGGGTTTCCTGCTCACGTTCAGGACTCTGAAACAGCGGCTCTGCTCAACAACAAAGATACGCTTGAACTGGTACGGGCCTACCACGCCATTCCGGACATCAAAATCCGAAAGAATGTGCTTGAACTTGTTCGTTCCATGAGGCCCGACCACACACCTACCGCCGAGTAAATGCGACATTAGGCCGGAAGGGGCAGAAGCCCCTGCCCCTCAATTTAGGGTGGTTTTAGAAGTTATCGTCTCCCCAACCGCCACCGAAGTCACCACCGTCTCCGCCAGCGTCCTGACCACCCCAGTCGTTATTGCCTGCATCAAAGTTCGGGTCTGCTGCCTGACCCTGACCGGCAAACGGGTCTGAGTTGTCACCATAATAATTATTGATGGTTTCGCTTTGTGGCGCACCTGCACCTGCACCCCATCCACCTGCGGCGGCATCATGGTGCCCGCTAAACAGGCTTGTCAGCGCATTGGCTGCCAGCATACCCCCGGCAACCCCTGTTGCCGTTGTAAGCGCAGACCCCAGAAAGCCTGACCCGCCACGCTGGAACGTGCTGGGCTGCATACCATAAGGCATTTGCTGATACTGCGGCGGCTGTGGCGGAGCCTGCGTGTTGCCACCCCAACCAGGAGGTGTCTGCTGCGGCGCCCTTTGGCCACCGCCAAACAAACCACCCAGAAAACCACCGCCGGAACCAGATTTCTGCTGCTGTTGTGCCTGTTGCAAAGCCTGCTGGGCCTGCTGCAACTGAAACTGCAACTGCTGAATACGGTTCTGCGCTTCTACCAGTGCTGCTTCCTGCACAACGGCCATCTGTGTAATGCGGTAACGGGCTTCTGGTACCTGCTGGAACTGCTGGGCAATAAACTGGTCAGCCTCCGGGTCTATGGCGGGCAGGCTGGGGCGTGTGCCCGGTACGCTGCCAAAACTAGCCTGTGGCGCACCACCAACCCGTGCGACAAATTTGGAAATGAGGTCGCGTTCTTCGTTGTTCATCTCATACCTTCCTGCCTGACTACGGCGCACTGACTGGCTTTGGCCCAGAGCCACAGCCCGTACCAGATTAACTTTCATGGCACTTTGACCAAGATGTGGCCCGCCTGCAAGGCGCTTGCAAGAGGCCACACCCACCCGTGCAGCGGTTTGCGCAAAACTTATAACAGTTCTGGCGGCATCAGGTGCCATGCTTCTCTTCCTGTATGCCATGCACATCTGTATGGTGTGGGCCTTATTGTATGCACGGCCAAGCCTGTGCGTATGTTCTGACCCTGTTTTTACTGCGGAGCTTCTGTCTGACATGGACCCGGCGTCTCCCCGCCCGACCGAGCGGCCTCTTTCCTTTCAGGACCTGATCCTGACCCTTCACCAGTTCTGGTCCCGGCAGGGGTGCGCCATTCTCCAGCCCTATGATCTGGAAGTCGGTGCAGGCACACTCTCACCCCACACAACTTTACGCGCACTGGGTAATACGCCGTGGAAAGCTGCCTATGTGCAGCCCTGCCGCCGCCCGTCCGATGGCCGTTATGGGGAAAACCCGAACCGTCTTCAGCATTATTACCAGTACCAGGTGCTGCTCAAACCCACGCCGGAAGAAAGCCAGAAACTGTTGCTGGATAGCTACCGTGCCATTGGCATTGACCCGGATAAGCACGATATCCGCTTTGTGGAAGATGACTGGGAAAACCCGACCATTGGCGCCTGGGGCCTAGGCTGGGAAGTCTGGTGTGACGGCATGGAGGTAACGCAGTTTACCTACTTCCAGCAGGTAGGGGGTATTCCGGTCGTTCTCCCCTCAACCGAACTCACTTACGGGCTGGAACGTCTGGCCATGTATGTGCAGGGTGTCGAGAACGTATACGACCTCGACTATAACGGTACGGGCCTGACTTATGGGGATGTGTTCCTGCGCGCTGAGCAAGATTACTCCCGCCACAACTTTGAACTGGCCGACACAGACCGCCTGTTCCGCCATTTTGCAGATGCCGAAAAAGAAAGTGTTGCACTGGCAGAAGCCGGTGTTGCTCAGCCTGCCTATGACCAGTGCCTGAAGGCCAGCCATCTGTTCAACCTGCTGGACGCCCGTGGGGTTATCAGCGTGAGCGAGCGTGCCTCCTACATTGGCCGTGTGCGCACTCTGGCAAAATTATGCTGCGAGACCTGGCTGGCTGGCGAGGACAAATAAGATCATGCCTGAACTACTGATAGAACTGTTTTCAGAAGAAATCCCTGCCCGTATGCAGCAGCAGGCCGGTGAAACCCTGCTCCGCCTGCTGAACGAAGCACTGGCTCCGCTGGCGCCTCAGGCTGCACAAGCCTTCACCGGCCCACGCCGTATTGCGGCAAGCCTGAGCCTGAATGCCATTGTTCCCGGCCGCACAGTCTCTGAACGTGGCCCGCGTGAGGGTGCGCCAGAAAAAGCGCTGGAAGGGTTTACGCGCAAACATGGTGTCACACCGGATGCCCTGACCCTGCAAAATGGCTTCTGGATTCTGGAACGTGAAGAACCGGCTATTGAGGCCCGCACGCATCTGCTTGCCACCCTGCCAGACCTGCTCCGCCGTTTCCCATGGCCTAAATCCATGCGGTGGGGCACTGGCAGCAGCTTTACATGGGTCCGACCGCTGCGCCGCCTTGTCTGCTTGCTGGACGGTGAAGCCATACCCGTCACGTTGGCACAGGGTGAGGATAACGGCCACCATCTGACGGCGGATGCCGTAACGGAAGGCCATCGTTTCATGGCCCCCGGCCCGGTAACCGTCACCAGCGCGGCCCAGTGGGCAGAAGTTCTGCGTGAACGCTTTGTGATGGTGGATGCTGCTGAGCGCCGTACCGTTATCAGCACCGCTCTGGCAGAACTGGCCACAAGTGAAGGCCTGAGCATTGTGCCGGATGCCGGACTGGTGGATGAGGTTGCAGGACTGGTGGAATGGCCTGTGCCGTTCCTTGGCCGCATTGACGATCACTTCATAGACCTTCCAGCGGAAGTCATGCAGGTTTCCATGCGCGTCAATCAGCGCTATTTTGCCCTGCGCAATAGCGATGGCACCGCCGCCCCCCGTTTTGCTTTTGTGGCTAACATCACACCAACGGATGGTGGTGCAATGGTGGTTGCCGGCAACGAGCGTGTCCTCCGCGCCCGCTTTGCTGACGCCCGCCACTTCTGGGACCTGGACCGCAAGCAGACCCTTGAAAGCCGCCTGACTGCGCTGGATAATATTACCTTCCATGCCAAACTGGGCACACAGGGCAAGCGCACACGCCGTATGGTTCGGTTGGCTGGCCTTATTGCCGATATGCTTGGGGCGCCAAAAGCAGAGTGCGAACGCGCAGCCCTGCTGAGCAAAACTGACCTGCCCACCGGCATGGTTGGGGAATTCCCTGAACTTCAGGGTGTGATGGGCGGCTATTACGCCCGCCATGACGGCGAGGCTGAAAGCGTGGCGCAGGCCATTAGTGAGCAATATCAGCCACGCGGCCCCGGTGACAGCGTACCAACAGCCCCGGTAGCCGTTGTGACCGGTCTGGCAGACCGCTTTGATATGCTGACAGCCTTTTTTGCTGCCGGTGAAAAACCGTCCGGCTCCGGAGACCCCTTCGGCCTGCGCCGTGCTGCTTTGGGCATTATCCGCCTGATTCGTGAGAACACCCTACGGCTTGATCTGGTTAAAGTTTTCACACTGGCGGCAGAGGCTCTGCCCGAAAACCTGCAGAACGCAGAAGACCTCGACCTGCTGCCGCAGTTCATTGCCGAGCGCCTGCGTGTTCAGTTGCGGGCAGAAGGGGCGCGGTACGATTGTCTGGCAGCTATTTCGGTTGGTAATACGGACACCGATATTGTTCGCCTGCTTTCCCGCGCACAGGCTTTGCAGGACATGCTGGAAACCGAGGACGGTAAAAACCTGCTTGCAGCCACCCGTCGCGCCGCCAATATCCTGCGTATTGAGGATAAAAAGGACGGCCCGCACGAAAAAGCACCCGACGCAACGCTGTATGCCCAGCCAGAAGAACGTGACCTTGCCGCAACGCTGGACCGCGTAGAACCTGCTGTGGAAAAGGCTTTTGCAGAAGAACGCTTTACGGATGCCATGCGGGACGCGGCCAGCCTGCGTGCACCACTGGACCGCTTTTTTGAAGAGGTTACGGTCAACGCACCAGAAGCTGCACTCCGCCTCAACCGGCTGCATCTCCTCGCCCGTCTAGGCCGCATGATGCGCCTAATTGCAGATTTCAGCCAGATAGAAGGCTAGATCAGTAAGGTTTCTGATTTTAACCTTCTTCACCATAAGTCAAAGACCTGTTGGTTCGAAGATTACTTTCAGAGCTTATCTATAGCTCTTGAAAGTAATCTTTACTCCCGAAATCACTGTTTTAAAAATTCACACCTAACCCATTAAGGTTAAGAATGCTGTCCTCTTTGCAACGTACAGTTGGTACGGAACGAACAATTATACGCATAACCATGCTGTTATGTTGCGTTGTAACTTTTGTCCGGTGGCCAGAACTGCTGCTTAATGCCCAATTTTGGGGTGAAGACGGCTGGAACTGGTGGCCTGAAGCCCGAACCATAGGCCTACCCAGTCTTTGGCTGCCGCACACAGGCTATCTTCAAACAATAGACCGCATTGTAGCCCTTATTGCCGTGCCGTTTCCCTTAACTTATGGGCCTACCATTTTCGCCACTGCGGCCTTTATTTTTCAGGTTCTGCCTGCACTCTTTTTAATCTCTTCGCGTGGCGCATCACTTTGCCCGTCCCTGTTCCTGCGCTGCGCCATCGGCCTGGCTTGGTGTGCTATTCCCAACGCGCGGGAAGGGTATTGCAACCTGACAAACACCCAATGGCACCTCTGCATTCTGTCCTTCCTTATCGTGATGTCAGGCGCCCCACGCCGCCTGAGCGAGTGGATATTTGATTGCAGCATGTTGACTATTGGAGCGTTGAGCGGACCTTTCAGCCTTGTTTTAGCCCCTGTGGCCGCGCTGAGAGTATGGCAAGAGCGCTCCAGGGCCAGTATTATCCGTTTTGGCCTGATTGCTGTAGGTGCTGTAATACAGGGATTGCTCATCCACGCTACACAGCGCGGTGTTCCAGCTAATCTCGGGGCATCCCCCATTGCGTTTGTCCGCCTTATCTCCAGTCAGGTCGTGCTGGCCCTCACGGTCGGCCATACACAATTGCCTTCATGGTATGCGCTCGGCCTTTGGCAAATCGGTGTTCTGCCATGGATTATTTTTCTGGTTGCTCTGTGGCTGAGTGTGTCCGCAATGTATCGCTGGCCTGTTATGCGCATGGCCTTGTTTTTGACAGTCCTGCTTCTGGCTGCCTGCCTCTCACACCCGCTTGAGTCATCTGATGACACACCCGTCTGGCGCGCCATGCTAATTCCTGATGCTGGCGTGCGGTACCTGTCCGACACATGCGTATTCTGGATAACTGTTGTTGTTGTGCAAGCATTGGCTGCCCCGTGGGGATGGACCAAAGCTGCGGCTATGGCCATTCTTGCTATTATGGTTACAACAGGCATCCCGCGTGACTGGCGTATGCCAGCAGATCCAGACCGCGGATTTTACACGATTGCCCACGCCTATGATAAGGCGCCCAAAGGCAGTAGCTTTACCGTGCCCGTGCGCCCCAACAGCCAGGCCACTTATATTAAATAATGTAATACCCCCTGCACGGACGCTTAAGCCTCCATGCAGGGGGTATTTATTATTAAAAAGAAATATCACCCCGCAGGTAGTAGAACCCGCCATTCATACCCAGTTGCGATGTGCTCATGTAGTATTGTGGTGCACCAAGGTAGCGGTTGTTGTCTGGCACACGGCTTGGCCGCGCATCAAAAATATTGTTGGCCCCCAGTGTTACGGCAAGCTGCGGCAATGCGCGGTAAGTCACTTCCATATTGGTAATGAACTTGGGCGTATTTTTAAATTCGCGATAGTTGCCTGAACCAGAAAGCGACTGGGTATTGCCTGCGCCGCCGTAATAGCTGAGCTGTGACGTAACCTGCCCATACCGGATTTCATGCACACCTACGGTCCATTTACCGCTGGTGAAGCGCCCACCCCAGATCATCTTGCTGCGGGGGTACGCCGTGGTCAGATAGGCTATGCTCTGTGGGTTAAGCAGCGGCGCTCCGTTGGCGTTCGTGCCCTGATGGCTCAAGCGTGTCCGGTTGAGGTTAATGGCAACGTCCCAGTCAATCCGCCCAATGTCACCCAAACGAGTGGCGTAGGTTGCCGTCAGGTCCAGCCCCTGTGTGCGGGTGCTGGCTACGTTTGCAAACCAGTTGGTAGAGAGCGCATTCGGATTTGTTTGCCATGATATTGTATTCGGCAAGGTAAAGCCGTTGGTCTGCAATGCAGCAGCAGCCTGCGTACCATAAACCTGTCCACCTGGCATGATCTGGTCGCGCAGGTTGATCTGATACACATCGACCGTCACATGCAGTTTGCGGAACGGCTCCATGACAATACCGCCGCTGACGTTTGTTGAGCGCTCAGACTTCAATGGTGAGGCACCATTCTGAAGCGCCCCTGCAGAGTTCACGGCAATCAGGCCACGTGCAGCCGTGGGGGAGACTGCCAGAGAGCTGTAATGCTCCTGCGCCAGTGTGGGTGCATGAAACCCGTTGGATAGTGTTGCCCGGAAAGCAAGGCGCGGTGAGACATCATATCGGGTGGATATCTTGCCGTTTTCGGTATCGCCTACGTCAGTATAGTGCTCATACCGACCCGCCAGATCAATCTGCCAGTTTTTGGTCAGGTGAGTAGAGACATCAATGTAACCCGCAATCACATCCCGGTTGAAGTTACCGGTGTTACCAGGGTTTGTGCCGCTCAGGGCGTCAGACCCGCTTCCTGCCAGAGAATCGGCAGATCCCGCGCCAATGGAATAGCTTTCGTACCGGTAGGATGTTCCGCCCGCCACGTTAATGGCATGAGGCCAGCCAGACAGGTGAAAATTACGCGACAGATCCAGACCGCTGGTCCATTGCGAATTGTTAAAGCCCTGAACATCGTTAAATTTTGTGGGCGAGCGGCCCTGTGTGGTTTCCAGCGTGGTGTTGGCGGAGTTCTTGAGGCCAATGCTATCAAAATCACGGCCATACACGGTTGAAAGGTCCCAGTTCCAGCCGATGAAGGTCCCTTTCAGGCCAGCTGTAAGCTCGTAATCATCCTCATCCAGCGTAATCAGGGGGGAATAACCCCATGGATACTGCGCGGCATATCCGGGGTATTTGGAGACCGAACTTGGCAGACGATAGTTCTGGTATGATTCAGCGTGGCGGTGGGCATAAGTGCCGGTTGCGTAGGCCTGAATGCTATCCGTCAGGTCATATCCCGCTTTAATGGCAACGCTTTCACGCGTCTGCTCTGGCTGGCTGAGCACATTATTCACTTTGGTGCCCGTACGGGCATCCGGTGCACTGCGGTAGGTGTGGTCTGTGTGGAAAAAATCGCCACTGACATGCACAAAACCGCGCTGGCCCAGCTTGGCCCCGCCATCCAGATACACGCCCTGCTGGAAACCATCCTTGGCAGCCGTAATGCCGCTAATGGATTGCGCATGGAAACCATGATCCTGCTTTTTCAGGATGATGTTAACAACACCCGCCACAGCATCTGACCCATACTGGGCAGACGCGCCGTCACGCAGCACTTCCACATGGTCAATCGCCGCCATGGGAATCATGTCGATATCCACAGGGGTAGTACCCTGCTGTGGGCCGGGGTTGGAATAGATATTGGCTGTTGTATGCCTCCGCTTGCCGTCCACCAACACCAGCGTTTCATTGGCGTTCAGGCCACGCAGACTGATGGAATCTGTCAGAGCGCCCGTATCAAAGCCAGCGGTGGGCATGGTGAGAGACGGCAAAAGCTGGGCCAGCGCTTCACGCAGATTGGGCTGACCGGTCTGGCTGATTTGTTTGGCTGAAACCACATCAATCGGCGCAAGGCTCTGGCGGGCCTTGCGGCCTGTCTCACGCGTGCCGGTCACAATCACACTTTCCTCACCCGTACTATCAACCGGCGCAGAAACACGGTGAGGCACGGCCGCCACACTGGCAACGGGTGCTGCGGGACGTGCAACCGGCGTCTTACGCGCAGCAACAGCCCGCACCGGGGCTTTTTGCGGGTGTGCGCCTGCATGATGGGCTTCAGGGGTAGAGACTGTGGCTGCGCGTGCACCCACGGGGCTGGAAAGCAGGGTAGCCGCCAGCAGAGCAGAGGCACAACTGCCCCCTACCACCCGTTTTTTAGAAGGACGGGCAGAAAACTCAGCTGCAAGAACAGAACGCTGACGCACGAGAGATGCTCCCAACACAAACAACAACAAACAATCGTTTAATTGTTATGTTACTTTGTGCGCTGAGGCATTAGGAAAAATACAGCCTGTTTGAAATCAGACACAAACTGTGTCACCCCCGCAACAGGTGGGGGTAACGTAGCCAGCCCCTCTTCTTACTGCTCTAGGGACTGAAGTTCATATAAACGCCGGTACAGGCCATCGGGTTTCTGCACCAGGTCCGAATGGGTCCCATCTTCCACAACCTGCCCGCGTTCAAAAACCAGAATACGGTCAAGGTCCACCACGGTAGCCAGACGGTGGGCAATTACAATAACCGTACGCCCCACCATCAAACGCTGCATGGCCTCCTGCACCAATGCCTCGGACTGGGAATCAAGGCTGGCGGTTGCTTCATCCATGACCAGAATAGCTGTGTTGGCCAGAAAAGCACGGGCAATGGCCACACGCTGGCGTTCACCACCAGACAACTTGACCCCACGCTCCCCTACCAGTGTGTCATACCCTTCGGGCAGACGGTCAATGAAGTCGGACGCATTTGCCAGTCTGGCCGCTTCTTCTATCTGGGCTTGCGTGGCGTTTGGGCTGCCATAGGCAATATTGTCTGCCAGACTGCGGTGAAACAGCATTGGCTCCTGCGGCACAATCGCTATTTCGGCCCGCAGGGCGGATTGCTGAATGGTGGCAATATCCACACCGTCCACGACAATCCGGCCACCATCCAGTTCGTACAGCCTCTGCAACAGCTTGGTAAAGGTGGATTTACCGGAGCCGGACGGCCCAACCAGCCCAACCCGGCTGCCTGCCGCAATGGTGACATTCAGGTCAGAGAAGATATGGCGCGTCTGGCCTGCATACTGAAAGCTAACATGCTCAAACCGGATCTCACCTTCCTGCGCCTTGAAGGGTAGATGTTTGACCGGGTCTTTAACGGACGGCGGCGTGCGCCACAGAACAAGCAGTTCCTCCATTTCATTCACGGAGCGCTGCACAACAGAGACCTGCTGCCCAATATCACGCAAATAACCCTGCACCAGAAAAGTCATGGTCAGCACATAGGCCACATCACCTGGGCCAGCCGCGCCGGACAGCCACAGCATGACCGCAGCCCCGGCAAGCGCAAGCCGCATGAAGGTGACCAGAAGGTTCTGAACGCCTGCACTATTGGTGCCGCGCGTCCATGTGCGGCAGGTATGCTTGCGCCATGCACTGATAACGTCTTCCAGCCGCTTTTCTTCCCGTTCTTCCGCACCAAAGGCCTTGACCACGGCATTACAGGTTACGGCATCCGCCAGTGCGGCCCCCATGCGGCTATCCCACTGGTTGGACTCCCGTGCGGAAGGTGCAACGTAGCGGAGCGTCAGGGTAATGGAGACCGCAATAAACACAGCGGACAGCACACCCAAGAGCAGCCCCATGAACAGCCAGTGCCATGCCAGAACAAGCGTTGTCAGCACCAGCAGGCAGACTTCGGGGATCAGCATGAGCAACAGTGTGTCATCCAGCATGTCCACGGCCCACATGCCGCGCGTCAGACGGCGGACGGTAGAGCCTGCGAATGTATTGGCGTGCCAGTCCGTTGACAGGCGCTGCACATGCGCAAAGGCCTGTGCAGCAATTTTATGCATAACCCGCGTGGTCAGGTGCGTAATGCCCAGATACGCGGCCCGTTTGCCCAGTACGTTGCCCACACCACATGCCGCCATAGCCACAAGCATCCACACCGCATCCTGCGTGCGGCTGGACTGGGTGGCAGGCACAGCCACGTCTGACACCAGGCGCCCCGCCAGCACTGGCATAAGCACGTCCAGCACCGTAGCGAACATGACGCCCGCCACCGTAATCCAGAGCGGGACTGGAAAATCCAGCCACCGCCGCATGACAAATTTGAGGACATCGACAAACAGATTTTGCCTCCGTGCGGCAGTTTGCGCATCGGAAGAGGACGTATTCATGAGGAGATTCCGAAAAAAACAATCATCGCTCAGCAGGCGCTGAGGAAGCCTGAACGGCTAAAACGGATTTGCGACTGTATCTTGCCTCGTTTTTTTTGGCAAACACGTTACCCCGCCTGCCGCAGCATAGACGCCGCTTGCGCAAACGGGATACAAGACCCCCATGGTTGATGCCCCCCGCCCTACTCGCACCCGTAAAACTTCCGCCGCCAGCACGGCAGCCCCAAAAGCTACGGCTAAACGTGCGCCGTCTAAAGCGACCAAAGCCGCCAAGGCCACAGCACCCAAAACCGTGCCGGCAACACAGGCACCGCGCGACATGAAGCCGGAAGAAATTCGGGCTTTCCTCAAAGATCTTGCGCAGGCCTGGCCTGATGCGAAAACAGAGTTACATTACTCCTCACCTTTTACCTTATTAGTTGCCGTTGTTCTCTCTGCTCAGGCAACGGATGCTTCGGTTAATAAAGTAACGCCTGCCCTGTTTGCTGCGGCCCCTACACCCGCAGCCATGGCCGCTTTGGGGGATGAGGGCGTTGGCGCGCTTATACGCACCATCGGGCTATGGCGGAACAAGGCAAAGAACGTGGTAACGCTCTCCCGCCAATTGCTGGAACGGCATGGCGGCACAGTGCCCGGCACACGGGAAGAACTGGAAGCCCTTGCTGGCGTGGGCCGTAAAACCGCCAATGTGGTTTTGAATGTTGCGTTCAATCAGCCCACGGTGCCGGTGGATACCCATGTCTTCCGGCTGGCCAACCGGACGGGGCTGGGCCGTGGCAAGACGGTGGAAGCTGTGGAAGCCGCGCTCGAACGGCGCATTCCCAAAGACATGATAAGGGATTCTCACCACTGGCTGATTTTACAGGGCCGCTACGTTTGTAAAGCCCGCAAGCCGGAATGCTGGCGCTGTGCGGCCATGGCTCCCTGCCTTTTTCCCGCAAAAACGGAGCGGCCTGTTATCAAGCCACCCCGCGGCACGTCAGTCTGACTGTCGCCTACGAGCCTGTCCGCCCGAGGGGGCGCACCCTTATAACCAGCCAGAGAGTTCCTGCCGGGCAAGTTGCTCCAGCAGGTCTATGCAGGCAGGACTGTCATTCAGGCACGGGATCAGGGTAAAGGTCTCTCCCCCTTTTGCCAGAAACTCATCCCGTACCTCGTTCCCTATTTCGTCCAGCGTCTCAATACAGTCCGCCATAAAGCCAGGCGTAATGACGGCAATGTTTTTCACGCCTTTTTCCGGCAGGGCTTCCACAAACGGAGCGGTATAAGGCTCCAGCCACTTGGTCGGCCCAAAACGGGACTGGAAGGTCAGAACCAATGTTTCTGCCGTCATGCCCAGTTTAGCACGAAGTGCCTCCATGGTGCGGATGCAGTCC
Source organism: Acetobacter cibinongensis (assembly GCF_000963925.1). Lineage (GTDB taxonomy): Bacteria > Pseudomonadota > Alphaproteobacteria > Acetobacterales > Acetobacteraceae > Acetobacter > Acetobacter cibinongensis. Next base: position 313,106 of record NZ_BAMV01000017.1, on the reverse strand, counting down.
GCCTGATAGCTGTCCCCTTTATCAACATACTCCTGTGGCAAACCGTGGAAGGACACCACAATCATCTGCGGAGGGGTGGGCAGGTGCGCCACACCATCCTGAATGGACGCCGCCAAGGCGTCTATATAAGCAGGATGATCCGGAAAGGCTGGCAGAGTACGGATAGCAGGCTGGTTCCGCACTTTCATAAGCACCCGGAACAACTGGTCATTGGCGGTAGCGGTGGTGGTAGCGCTATATTGCGGGTACAGTGGCATGACCAGAATACGGTCACACCCGTGCTCCATAAGTTCCTTCAGCCCCACAGCGACCGATGGCTTGCCGTACCGCATGGCCCAGGTAACCGGTACATCCTCAGCCGCAAAGCGCTGGGCCAGTGCTTCTGACTGGCTGCGGGTATAGCCGCGCAAGGGGCTCTCGTTCCGCGCTTTATCCCATATCCGCTCATAGGCTTTGCCACTTTTGCCGGGCCGGACTGTCAGCACAATGCCCTGCAAAATGGGCTGCCACAGCACGGGTGAGCCTTCTATAACCCTCCGGTCGGACAAAAATTCCGACAAATACCGCCGCACTGACCGGTATCCGGTATCATCCGGTGTTCCAAGGTTCAGCAGCAAGATACCGGGGCGGCTGGCAATGCGGGCGGCTCCGTCTGGGCGTTTACGCGGCGGAATATAATGAAAAACCATAAAAAACCTTTCTAAAACCCGGCGCATACCTGCCTGTTGTGCCGGGTTATATAAGCGCAGTCAGCAAACGCCGTGCCGTGCGAGACGCAAAGAGAACGTGTTCACTCGCCAAGGGTTTTCAAACCCGACCTGAAACATTTGACCATAACCGATGGCAGCGACAGTGTTTCCACTGCATCAACGGACGTCAGAAAGCCGATCTGGGCAATCAGGTTTGAAAACCGTTTGACCTTTACTGCGTAAATACTGACTTCCAGCGTAAAATGCGTAAAAACATGGCGCACATCACCACATAGCAGCCAGTCTGCTTTAAGGGGTGCGTGCTCAAGAGCTTCAGCCTCAGACCACGGGGCACTGCGCCATTCTGTTCCCGGCAGTTCTGTCATGGCGGCAAGGAGGCCTGTCTCTGGCCTTTTACGCAGCAGGACCGAACCCGCTTCATCCATAACCAGAAAATGCACCCCGTAGCGCACGGGCTTTTCTGCTTTGGGGGCGCGGCGTGGCAGGGTTTCCGCCAGCCCTGCTTTATACCCGGCACACCCTGACTGCCACGGGCACAACCCGCAGGCGGGAGAGCGGGGCGAGCAGAGCGACGCACCCAGATCAAATAACGCCTGTGCAAAATCGGACGGGCGGGCCTTGGCCTCTTTATCCGCATTCAGACTTGCACCCAGTTGGCCCAAGGCCTTACGGGCTGCTGGAAGAGGCTCCTGCACGGCAAAAAGGCGGGCGGTAATGCGCTCCACATTTCCATCCACCGGCACAACAGGCACACCAAACGCAATGGCCGCCACTGCGGCGGCTGTATAAGCCCCTATGCCCGGCAGAGCGCGCAAACCCTCCACAGTCCGGGGAAAGCCCCCTAACTGTACCACCTGCTGCGCACAGGCATGCAGGTTGCGAGCACGGGAGTAATAGCCAAGCCCCGCCCATGCAGCCAGAACATCATCGCGTTCCGCAGCCGCCAATGCGTTAACTGTTGGAAATTTCTCCAGAAAACGATGATAATACGGACCAACCGCTTTAACCGTTGTCTGCTGGAGCATAATTTCACTAAGCCAGACATGGTAAGGGTCTGCGCTCTGGTCAGGGCCGGAACGCCACGGCAGCACACGCCGGTGGCGGTCATACCAATCAAGCAGGAGGTGGGCAGATGGGAGTGTCACGGAGGACGTTATGACGAAGGAGAGTGCCCCCGGCAAGATGGGTCAGACTGCGCGCACCACCCCGCGTGCCAAACCTGCCACCCCTACACGCCCTGCCCGCAGCAAGACTGAACCGCCGTCCCCGCCCCCCAAACGGGCATTTGCCGCGCGCAGCCTTGCGTCCCTGCTGCCAGCCGTGACAGCGCCAGCTTTCCGCCGCCGCTCCCCGGCCAGTGTTCAGGTCTTTACCGATTGGGCGGATATTATGGGGCCTGCCCATGCCGCCGTAACCACGCCCAGCAAACTGAGCGCTGGCACCTTGACCATTGCCTGCGCTGGGCCGGTTGCCATGGAATTACAGCATCTCAGCAGCACACTTATAGCCCGTATCAACACCTGGTGCGGCCATACTCTGGTCACCCGACTCCGTTTTGTGCAGGACCCCCAGGCCGGAGTTCGTCTGACCACGTCCTCCCGCCGGAAAAGCCTGCGGCCCGCACCAAGCTGTGTTGTGCCAGATATGGAAGAGAGCCCGCTACGAGCTGCCCTGGAGTCCTTGGGCGCACGCATTTTGCAGGAAAAACAGAAGCGTTAAGGCCCGGCGTACAGGGCATCAATAGAAAGTGTTATCAAACGCCCTTGAAAATGACATATTCGTAATGCTCTAGGTTTGCGCGTTATTCACAGACTTAGAACCATGAATCGTTTTTCAGCCATGCAGACCACTAAACTTCGCCCCACTTTATGCAGCCTTGCAGCCCACCGCGCCCTGCGCCAGCATGGGGCCACCAGCCTGTCGGACCTACAGTTCATGGAGCAATGGGCCTCTGGCGGCACAGGTGCCTCCGCCGCCAGCATTCTGCGTGCCGGGCAGATACGGCGCACCAACCCGGACCTGATGCAGGATATTGCACAAAGCGTGAGCGGCAGCCCGCAACTCCCACGTCATAAATCCTGCTAAAAATGCCGGGCAGGAGTGTAATCCTCCTGCCTCGCAGATTGCATCCCGCCGCCAACGCGGGCAGATTACAGCTCCATGAAAACTGTGTGTGAAAAACAGCGCGCCATCCGGGGTATGCCCCGTGTTGTGACCGTGCTCTCGGTGGCTGGGCTGGCAGCTTTATCTGCCTGTGCAAGCCAACCGGTTATGCGCACACCAGTGGCGGGCTCCAGCGTCAACCAGTGGAGCAGCTACATTCAGGAAGCCTCTAATCGGTTTTCAATCCCACAATCCTGGATCCGCGCTGTCATGCAGCAGGAATCTGGCGGTCATCAGTATATTCGGGGCCGTAAAGTGCGCTCGGTTCATGGCGCTGTGGGGCTTATGCAAATAAAACCCGCAACATATTACGAGCTGGCGCAACGCTACAGTCTGGGCTCAGACCCGTATGACCCGCACGATAATATTATGGCGGGCAGCGGTTATATTCGTGAACTGTATGACCGTTTCGGGTCTCCGCAATTTCTGGCAGCCTATAACTGCGGCCCTCAATGCGCAGAAAACCACAGGACGCGTGGCACTGCCCTGCCGGACTATGCCAAGACCTACATGGCAGCTATCAAACCGCACCTCAATGACCCCGTGCCCGCCCTGCTGCAACCTACCCAGATTGCGTATGCGCCAGCGCCCACGCCTCCGGTCCGGGTTGTGGCGGAAACCGCTGTTCCGGCGTCCACACCGCACTACGCAACAGGCACAGCGCCTCCTTTGCCTGATGACAGCATTGCGGCACCCGCGCCCTATAATGGAGCGGATGGTGCCATTGCTGTTTCCTCGGGTGATACACCCGCACCTGCTACAAGCTATGCGCAGCCCGCTACGGCAGCACCCGCTTATGCCGCCCCCGCGGCTGCGGCCATATGGCGGCAGGATAATGCCGCAACCTATGCCGCCAGTATTCAGATTGGCGCATTCTCCACACAGGACCGCGCCCTGCATGCCACGGCACTAGCCCGCCAAAGCTCTACAGCGCTCGCAAACGCCGTCAGCCAGATTGATCTGATCTCCCCTGCCGGGGCTGCGCACCCTGTCTGGCGCACCCGCCTTGCGGGGCTTCCGCCCGAGCAAACCGGCACAATCTGCACAAGCCTGCGGCAGCAGGGCGTACCCTGTGTTCCGGTCACAAACCCATAACCAGACCACGCTTATACGCCTTACGCACGCAGACGCTTGGCGGGACTGCCCCGACACGATATGAAGGCAGGCAAGACCCCTGTGACCACGAACCGGTGCCTGGCCTGAAAACAGACTAAAGGCAGGACTGGAAATATCGACGCCCCGCGCCGAAGGAGCCGTACCGACATTATGCCACGTCGTCTTATGCCCTGCCGTTCCGCCTCCGGTTCTGCCGCACAGTCACTGCGCGGCACGTCCTGGCTTCCCACCGCAGCCCTGCTGGGTCTGGCCGCTTTGTCCGCCTGCTCAAGCTCTCCCAAATCTGTGGGTGACCTCACAGCCCCACGCAACCACCTTATGGCAGAAGACCGCGGTGCCTCAGGCGGTGAGGATAAGCTGAAAGGCGGGGTCAACGCGTATCTCTGGCGCGCCACGCTGGACACCATCTCCTTCATGCCCGTTGCCACAGCGGATGCCGAGGGCGGCATTATCCTGACGGACTGGTACACGCCGCCCGCAGCACATGATGAACGCTTCAAGATTACCGCCTTCATTATTGACCGCCGCCTGCGGTCAGACGCCCTGCGCCTGTCCGTTTTCCGGCAGGTCAAACAGGGGACGGAGTGGGTCGACACACCAGCCGCAGGCAATACGGCGTCTGACATTGGGGCACGCATCCTGTCCCGCGCCCGCAAGCTGCGCGCTGACAACGGCAACCGGGACAACTAATCCAGCCCGGTTTTTCAGCGCTCCCTAATTCTCTCTCTTCATTTGTACGAGTTCCATGACACAGCCTGCCAACACACCAGCCACAGCGGCTCCTTCTGCCACATCTTACGATTTCGATTCTGTCGAACCCCGCTGGCAGAAGGCGTGGGACCAGGCAAGTGTCTTTACCGTGCCGGATGTTCCCCCGGCTGACCGCCCCAAATATTATGTACTGGAGATGTTCCCCTACCCCTCCGGCCAGTTGCACATGGGCCATGTCCGCAATTATGCTCTGGGGGACGTGGTTGCCCGCTACAAGCGCGCCCGTGGCTACGCCGTTCTTCATCCTATGGGGTGGGATGCCTTTGGCCTTCCCGCAGAAAATGCCGCACGTGAGCGCGGCGTTCACCCGCAGGAATGGACGCTCAACAATATTGCGGCCATGCGCACCACGCTCCAGCGCCTCGGGTTCTCCCTGAACTGGGACCGTGAAATTGCCACCTGCCTGCCAGACTATTACGGCAAGCAGCAGAAGCTGTTTCTGGACTTCATGCAGGCAGGGTTGGTGGAACGCCGGGAAAGCTGGGTCAACTGGGACCCGGTGGACCAGACCGTTCTGGCGAACGAACAGGTTGTAGATGGCTGCGGTTGGCGCTCAGGCGCGCCAATTGAGAAGAAGAAACTCTCTCAGTGGTTTCTGAAAATCACCGATTTTGCAGAAGACCTGCTAGATGGCCTGAAGAGCCTTGACCGCTGGCCAGACCGTGTCCGCACCATGCAGGAACGCTGGATTGGCCGCTCAGAAGGGGCGCATGTCACGTTCTCCCTTCATCAGCCTCCTGCTGGGCTGGACACCAACCTTAACGCGCTTGAGGTTTTTACCACACGACCAGACACCCTGTTTGGCATGTCTTTCCTTGCCATTGCCCCAGATCACCCGCTGGCAGCATGGGTCGGGCAGCAGAATGCTCAGGCCGCAGACTTTATTGCAGAATGCCGCCGCCTGGGCACATCCGTGGAAGCCGTGGAAACGGCTGAAAAACGCGGCTTTGATACGGGCCTGCGCGTCAACCATCCGTTCCTGGATAAAAGCTTTCCAATCTGGATCGCCAATTTTGTGCTGATGGATTACGGCACAGGCGCGCTGTTTGGCTGCCCATCCGGGGATCAGCGCGATCTTGATTTCGCACACAAATATTCTCTGCCGGTAACCCCTGTGGTGCTGCCACCGGGTAAAGATGCCGCAGACTTCGCCATTACCAAAAACGCCTTTACCGGTGATGGCACCATGATCAATTCAGGCTTTCTGGATGGGTTGAGCACGGAGGAAGCGCGCCGTGAAGCCATTGCCCGCCTTGAAGGGCTGGGCGTTGGCAAAGGAGTGACCAACTGGCGCCTGCGTGACTGGGGTGTTTCCCGCCAGCGGTACTGGGGCTGCCCTATTCCGGTTATTCATTGTGAAGAGTGCGGTGCAGTGCCCGTGCCAGACGCACAGCTACCGGTCAAACTGCCGGAAGATGTCACGTTTGATAAGCCGGGCAACCCGCTGGACCACCACCCCACATGGAAACATGTTGACTGCCCCAAATGCGGCAAACCCGCTACGCGTGAGACCGACACGTTTGACACATTTGTCGATAGCTCATGGTATTTTGCCCGCTTTACAGCACCAAAAGCGGACACCCCCACCGTGCGGGATGCCGCAGATGGCTGGCTGGCTGTAGACCAGTATATTGGCGGCATTGAACATGCCATTCTGCACCTGCTCTATGCGCGCTTCTTCACCAAAGCCATGCAGAAAACTGGCCACCTGAACGTAAGTGAACCGTTTGCCGGTCTGTTTACGCAAGGCATGGTCAGCCATGAAAGCTATAAGGATGCTTCAGGCAACTGGCTCTATCCGGAAGAAGTAGAGCGTAAGGGTGACACAGCCACCAAACGTGGGACGGATGAACCCGTCACCGTTGGGCGTGTAGAGAAAATGTCCAAATCCAAGCGTAATACTGTGGCCCCGGTGGCCATTATTGAGCGCTTTGGTGCTGATACGGCCCGATGGTTCGTTCTTTCAGACAGCCCGCCGGAACGCGACATGGAATGGACAGAAGCAGGCGTTGCCGGGGCAGCCCGTTTTGCACAACGCCTTTTCCGTCTGGTCCGTACGGTCGCAGAAACCGTTCCCGCGCAAGACGCCTGCCCCGCTGACATTGCCGCGCAGGCAGATGCCCTGCGTCGCGCAACCCACCGCACCATTGCCGCCGTTACGGAAGCACTGGAAAGCTTTGCCATCAATGTGGCTGTTGCCCGCCTGCATGAACTGACATCCGCTCTGGCGGACGCAGAAAAAACGGCTGACGCCACAGGCATGGCTTTTGCCCGCCGTGAGGCAGCCCGTACCCTGTGCCTGCTGTCCGCCCCCATGATGCCGCATCTGGCAGAAGAAATGTTCTCCCAGCTTGAGCCGGACGCGCCCATGGTTGTTCAGCAGCCCTGGCCGGAAGCAGAGCCTTCCCTGCTGGCAGCAACGCAAGTCACCATTGCCGTGCAGATCATGGGTAAGCTGCGCGGTACGATTGAAGCGGCTCCGGATGAAGACAAGGATGCCGTAGTGGCCCGTGCCGAGGCCGAGCCCAATGTGGCCCGGTTGCTGGAAGGCAAACGGATTGTCAAACGGGTCCATGTGCCTAACCGAATTGTTAACTTTGTAACGGCAGGCTGATGTCCCACTCCCGCTCTTTTCGCGCTGCTCTGGCCCGTTCTCTTACAGTCCTGCCGCTGCTGACGCTGCCTGTAGCCCTGAGTGGCTGCGGGTTTCAGCCGCTCTATGGTACGCAGGGTGCCAAGAATACCGTGCCGGTGGAAGACGAACTGAAGCAGGTTTATGTCGCCAACATTCCTGAACGCACAGGCCAGTTAATGCGCCTGGCGCTTCAGCAGAATATGGCAGGGGACGGCCCCGAAAACCCTGGAGGCTACACTCTGTATGCCCAGCCCAGTATTGGGCAGGAAGTCATTGATATTCATGCGGACAACACCGCAGGCCGTATCCGTATCAATGCTCATGCCCATTGGCAGCTTTACACTGTTGAGCAAAATCCCAAACTCTTGGCAGAGGGCGATGCCAGTAGCATGGACGGCTACAGCTCCCTGTACGAACAATATTTTGCACAGACTTTAAATAGCGAGACGGCAACTGCCCGTGTTACGCAAGCCTTAGCCGAGCAGGTAACACAGCAGGTTGCCACGTGGTTCCGCACCCACGCCGCCCCCTCTGTCAAGCGTGCACAAGGGCCAAAAACCTACTACCCAACCCCCAACGCCATGCCTGATTCCGAGAAGCAGTCCCCGATGGAAGAAGAAGGTGCAGACGCTATTCCCGACATGGCGACAGGGCGCGGCGCACCAAGCGCTGGCGCTCTGTAACTGTCAGGATGCACCATTGCAGGGTTACGCCAGAACCCTGCATGAAACTTTGGGCTGAACCATGAAAATTGACGCACGCTCCCTCCCCCGTGTCACGAAAGACCCCGGAGCATGGCACGTCATTCTGCTGCATGGGGAAGACACTGGCCTGATCCGTGAACGGGCGCAGGATGCCACACGCCAGATTGCCGGTTCCACCGATGACCCGTTCCGCGTTGCCGTTTTGGACAAGGAAACACACGACAGGCTGGAAGAAGAAGCCACGGCCCTCTCCCTCATGGGCGGGCGGCGCGTCGTGCGTGTGCGGGACGCGTCTGACAGCTTACTCAAAGCCGTAACAACTCTGCTCGACGCCCCGACAGACACTTTGGTTATTCTGGAAGCGCCAAGCCTTCCTTCGCGCTCAAAGCTACGTGCCCTGCTTGAAAAACGGCAGGATTGCGCAAGCGTAGGATGTTACCCGGAAGAAGGGCGCACGCTGGAGGGCACTATTACCCAAATGCTGACCGCACATCATGTTCGTATAGAGCAGGATGCTCTGCATTGGCTGACAGGGCGTTTGGGGTCAGACCGAGGGGCTGCACGCAGCGAAGTTGAAAAACTGGCGCTCTATGCCGGAGACACCGGAACCCTGACACTGGATGATGCACGAGCCTGCATTGGAGATGCTGGCAGCGTATCCATAGAAGATGCCGCCTTTGCGGCAACGGAAGGACGCAGAGCCGATGCTGACCTGGCCATAGAGCGAGCCTTGGCTGAGGGTACCAGCCCCATTACCATTGCCCGGGCTTTTCTCAGCCATTTACACCGTCTGCGCCGTGTGCGGGCGGCCATGGCTGATGGAGAAAGCCGGACGGAGGCTGTAAAAGCACTCCGCCCCCCTGTGTTCTTTAAACGGACCGCAGGGTTTAACCGTGCGCTGGACCTCTGGTCACTCGCAGCGCTAACAGAAGCCCTACAAGAGACGCAGGCGCTTGAATTGGCCTGCAAGCAGACTGGTGCGCCAGACGAGCTGTTATGCAAGCGCCATGTTGCCACTCTCTGCGCCAAAGCGGCGCGTGCAGCGCGGCGGTATTAAGCGCTCTTGCCGGGACAGACCTGTCTGGTATAAGCAGGGCCGGTGTGTCCGCGTAGCTCAGCAGGATAGAGCACAGGATTCCTAATGTAATTGGGCGCCATGACGGGAAACCCCATGGTGTATTCGCTCAAAGTCGGGGAACGCTCTGACCCTCTTGGGTCGTGCCAATCCCGAGCCAAGCCGCGCCTGAAAAGGCCGGAAGGTGTAGAGACTGGATGGGCGATGCCTAAGGACCATACGGTCTAGGGCAAAGGGACAGTCCAGACCACGAACACGCTTTTGCATATGCAAAGGCGGGGCGGTGAAAACCGAAGTGGTATGAATCCTGGGGCCATGGGTTCGAATCCCGTCGCGGACACCACCTCATCACACCAAAAATTACATGATTTTTTACTGTGAGAGTTCTGCTTTTAGCCAAGTAAAGCTTCGGTGCTACTCTCAGAAAATCGCCCTGCCCTTTGTAACGGGGGCCAGGTATTCATAATTTTTCTCTTAGTTGCGTACCCCCACAGCAAAAGCCGTGAGGGCGCAAATTTACGAGCTTAAGCAGACAGAACCTTGCTAATAACTGCCTGTGCCTCTTCCTGAATTTCTTTCAAATGTTCAGGGCCTTTAAAGCTTTCCGCATAAATCTTGTACACATCTTCCGTGCCGGACGGACGGGCCGCAAACCAACCATCTTGTGTGGTCACTTTCAGGCCACCAATCGCTGCCCCATTGCCGGGAGCCTTGGTCAGCTTGGCTGTAATAGCCTCACCCGCCAGCGTATCCCCTGGATATTGCTCGGGAGACAGCTTGGAAAGCTTTGCTTTCTGGTCCGGCGTAGCCGCAGCATCTATGCGCTGATAGTAGGGTGTGCCCAACCGCGCACTGATCTCGTGGTAATGCTGGCTCGGGTTTTTACCTGTTTTGGCTGTAATTTCCGCAGCAAGAAGACTCAGGATCAAGCCGTCCTTATCTGTTGTCCAAACCGTGCCATCACGCCGCAAGAAGGTGGCCCCTGCACTTTCCTCACCGCCAAAACCCAGTGATCCATCCATAAGGCCGGGCACAAACCACTTCAGCCCAACCGGAACCTCAACCAGTTTACGGCCCAGCTCTGCCGCAACACGGTCTATCAGGCTGCTGCTCACCAGTGTTTTGCCAATCCCCAGATCTTTGCTCCACTGCGGGCGATTCTGGTACAGGTAGGAAATTGCAACAGCCAGATAATGGTTAGGGTTCAACAGCCCATCAGGTTGCGCCACAATGCCATGACGGTCTGCATCCGTGTCATTCGCAAAAGCGACATTAAATTCTGAACCCAGATTAATCAGCCGCGCCATGGCATAGGGGGAAGAGCAATCCATACGGATCTGGCCATCCCAGTCAGCCGTCATAAAGCCAAACTGCGGATCAACTTCATTGCTGACAATGGTGGCGTTCAGACCATAATGGTCAACAATCCGCTGCCAGTAATCCACTGCGGCACCACCGAGCGGATCAATGCCAATCCGGACTTTTGCGTCCCGAATAGCGGCCATATCAATAACAGACTCAAGGTCCGCCACATACGGCGTCACAAAGTCATATTTGGTAATGCAGGGCTGTTTGATCGCCTCTTCATAACTCAGGCGTTTTACGTCTTTCAGCCCATCAGCCAGAAATCCGTTCGCCATGTCCTGAATGGCTTTTGTAATAGCTGTATCGGCCGGGCCACCATGGGACGGATTGTATTTAAACCCGCCATCAATGGGTGGATTGTGAGAGGGTGTGACCACAATACCATCAGCAAGACCCGTGGTACGGCCTTTATTATACGTCAGAATAGCATGAGAGATCACAGGCGTTGGGGTGTAACCGTCTGCCTGGTCAATGTGCACAGAAATGCCGTGCGCCGCCAGAACCTCCAGCGCGCTCCGCTGAGCAGGCGCTGATACGGCATGGCTATCTATGCCCAGAAAAAGCGGGCCATCAATGCCTTCCGCCTTGCGGTAGCGGGCAATAGCCTCACAGATTGCCAGAATATGGTTTTCATTAAAGCTGGTATGCAACGGTGAACCACGGTGACCCGATGTTCCAAACGCCACACGCTGGGTTGCAATGGCAGGGTCCGGTTTGCGGTCATAATACGCTGACAGAAGAGCGGGAATATCGGCCAGATCTGCTGCGGGTAGCTTATGTCCTGCCAATGGGCTGATGTTTGCCATGCGTGTGTCTGCTCCTCACCGTTTTAAGGGGTGTTCATGTTGTCACACTACCAAACACCGTCTCGTGCAGCGGGTCTAGCCCTGCATGGGCAGGAAATATTATTTTGCAGAACGAAAAAATTTTACAAACAAAGGCAGCATAGTGGTGCCATATTTCCAATGGCATACTGTAGAATTCTTTAGGGTGCTGGGAGTTTTACGGCTGGTGTTCCAGGCCTGCACCAGCGTGCCTCTCTCAGGCTTCGCTAGCCTGTGGGGGTCGGCGAATAAAGGCAAACTGCGCCCCACTCTCAACCTGTTTTTTAGAGGGGGACGAAACAGCCGCCCGTTGTTCGGCCATGCGCTGCGCTAACGGAATAGCGGCCTTGTCCTCACGTAAAAGACCGATCAAAGCGCGGGCGCGCAAGACCTCTTCTTCATTTGTCAGGCTATAATAAATGGCGCGAGATTCGCGCCGTGGCGCAATAATGTCAGCGCGGCGTAATGTGCCAAGCTGCTGGCTGAGTGTTGGCTGGCCAATGCCGGTTTTGGCTTCCAGCTCACTCACGGCAAGCGGTCCACGCAACAGGGCATCCACAATAATCAAACGCTGTGGCTGCGCAAAAAGCTTCAGGCGCTCAACAAGCTGTTTTGCTTCCTCAAGTGAAAGCGGGGTCATGCCTTAGACCCCTGTGACAAATCCATAAACCATGCAGGACCAGCGGCTGCCACGGCCTGCTGTGTCTGTTGAATGGGGGCTATAACGGGTTGTCCCACCTGCCAGCCTTCAGGAGTCATGACCCCATCCTGCGCCACGCGCTGAAGAGCCTGAACCAGACGCAACAACTCCTGCACGGAGCGTCCAACGGTTGGGGGGTACCAGCTAATGGCCTGCACAATGCCGTCAGGGTCAATGACATACACAGCACGTACCGTCACGCTGCTTTGGGCCGTCATGTCCAGCATACCGTAAGCACGGGCAATAGACATGGAAGGGTCTTCCACAATCGGGAAGGGAATGGTCACACCAAACTGTGTCCGGATAGCTTCCACCCACGCCAGATGAGACGGCAGACTATCAACAGACACCCCGACAAGAGCGCAATTCAAAGCTCTGAACTGCGGCTCAGCACGCGCAAGGGCTATGAACTCACTTGTGCAGACCGGTGTAAAATCAGCCGGATGCGCAAACAGCAGAACCCAGTGCCCCTGTAAAGCACTGAAAGTCAGGTCACCATGTGTGGTGCGTGCCATAAAATCTGGCGCGGAGTCACCAATCTGCAGAATGGCCCGCGAGTGATAAAGGGGGCAGGAGTCCAAATTACTGTCGCTCATAAAGCGTTCTTAAGCGGATTGGCGTGCTTGACGCAAGATGGTTTCGTATTTAATGAAATATGATATACACATTTATATTAAATCTTAAACTGTAAGGGTGCCAAAGATGACGGATTCGCCTCTGGCCACGGCAACAGCTCAAATTCTGAAAGCCGAACGCGAGCCCGGCCTCAAACCTGTAGTCAAAACTTTTTTTGACGAAACCACCTTCACCGCCAGCCATGTCGTCCATGACCCCAGCACCAAAACAGCCGTCATTATCGACAGCGTGCTGGACTATGAGGCGGCATCAGGCCGCACCAAGCATACTTCTGCCGAGCAGATTGTCGCCTATGTCAAAGCCGAAGGGCTGAGCGTTGCCTGGCAACTTGAAACCCATGCCCACGCTGACCACCTGTCCGCCGCCCCTTGGTTACAGGAACAACTGGGCGGCAAACTCGGCATCGGTGCGGATATTGTGCGCGTTCAGGAGGTCTTTGGCAAAATCTTCAACGCTGGCACCCCCTTTGCACGCGATGGCTCACAGTTTGACCATCTTTTCCGTGATGGAGACCAGTTCAAGGTTGGTGCACTGGATGCCATAGCCCTGCATGTTCCGGGCCACACCCCTGCGGACATGGCCTTTATTATCGGGGATGCCGCTTTTATTGGTGACACCCTGTTCATGCCCGATTACGGCACCGCCAGAGCAGACTTTCCGGGCGGCGATGCCCGCATGCTGTTCCGCTCCATTCGCCGCCTTCTCAGCCTTCCTGACCAGACACGCCTCTTCCTGTGCCACGATTACAAGGCACCGGGGCGCGATACATTTGCGTGGGAAACAACGGTTGGCGCTGAACGCGCAGGCAATATTCATGTGTATGACGGCGCACAGGAAGACGAATTTGTGCAAATGCGCACAACGCGAGATGCCAAGCTCTCTCTCCCCAACCTGATCATGCCATCCGTGCAGATCAATATGCGGGGCGGCCACATGCCCGAACCAGAAGAGAACGGCGTAAGCTATATAAAAATTCCTATCAATAAACTCTAAGTATCTCGTCCCCACTCCCACCCACACTAGGCCCACATCATGTCAGCGTCTCTTCTTCATACTGTTCTAGAAATATTTTCCGGCATGTTAGTGGGCTTTACCTTGGGGCTGATTGGTGGGGGTGGCTCCATTCTTGCTGTGCCCCTCATGGTTTATCTGGTGGGTGTGACCAACCCTCATGTTGCGCTAGGCACAAGCGCTCTAGCCGTTGCGGTCAACGCTTTGGTGGGGCTGGCGCAACACGCACGCGCCCACACAGTCAAATGGCGCTGCGCGGCAATCTATGCCTCCTGCGGCATTGTCGGGGCCTTCCTTGGCGCCACTGCGGGTAAGGCTGTTGACGGCAAACACCTCCTCCTCTGCTTCGCCATTCTCATGATTGGTGTTGCCATCATCATGATCCGTGGCCGCCGCAATGAGGGCTGCCCTGGCGCCAGTTGTAACCGCAACAATGCTGGAAAAGTGGCCGGGTTTGGCCTTGGCACCGGCCTGCTCTCCGGCTTCTTTGGTATCGGCGGCGGTTTTCTCATTGTGCCGGGGCTCATTGCCTCAACCGGCATGCCCATACTGAATGCTGTTGGCACTTCTCTTGTGGCTGTCTCAGCTTTTGGTTTCAGCACAGCCCTCAGTTACATGATTTCCGGCTACATAGACTGGCAGCTTGCCGCCCTGTTCATTTTTGGGGGAGCCATTGGTAGCGTCTTGGGCACACAGGTTGCTCGGCGCATGGCCCGCTCCAAAGGCACCCTGATCCTCTTTTTTGCGACAGTCATCTTCTGCGTTGCTGGCTACATGATCTGGCAGAGTCTCCGCTAAAACCAATACCAATATTTAATATTTATATGAAAGTGTTAGGCAGCATCATAGCTGCCTTTCTTTTTGTCGAAATAAACGTCAAAACATTGTTTTTAATCATTTTTTTGAGTTTTCCTTTCCATATCCCGACATTTGAAGATCTCTTAAAGTTGATCTAAAGCCATCAGATTGCTTGACACTTAATGTTTTTATGAATATTTTTTCCATACTTTATTTTTTCAATAAAGTGTTGTGATGCTTTCCAGCGCTTTATGCAGGGTCAGGCGCATTCCATGCAGTCCTCACAGTCTCAAACACAGTGGCAGCTTTCGGGGCTCACCCGTCGGGCCAGAGGTCTGCTTGGTGCATCGGTCGCTTTAGGGAGTGGCGCGGCCATTCTGTTTGTATGGCAGCTTTCATTACTGGCCCACCTTGTCGATGACCTCACTTTTCAGGGTCAACCACTCACCTCAGTTGAAAGCGATTTTTTAAAAGTAATTGCTTTCAGTGCAGGATTTCTGGTTCTGCAATGGCTGGCGGACATGGCTGGCACAGAAGCTGGGCTGCGCATTAGCGCTTCTGTTCAACAAGATGGGCTAAAGCACCTTTTCCGCGCTGGGCCTGTTGGGTCCGCCACCCAACCCACAGGGCAACTTGTTACCACCCTGACGGAGGCCACTACGGCTCTTGAGCCCTATTTTGCCCAATATATTCCACGGGCTGCCATGATGGTGGTTTTACCCCTCTTTATTCTGGCACGTGTTTTTGCGCTGGATGGGTGGAGTTTTGTGGTTCTGGCCTGCACGGGCCCCTTGGTACCGCTTTTTATGGCTCTGGTGGGGTATAGCGCACAAAGCGTTATGGACCGCCAATGGGTGCAACTGGTGCTTATGGGGTCCAGCTTCATGGACTATCTGAAAGGTTTGCGCACCGTCAGGCTATTTGCACAAACTCAGAACAGCATAAAAGCCATGACAGCCCAAACCGAGGCACACCGGCTGGCAACGCTCTCGGTCATGCGTATTGCGTTTCTGACCTCTGCTGTGCTGGAGTTTTTTGCCAGCCTCTCCATTGCCTTAGTCGCTGTCATTTTTGGCGCACGCCTGCTGTCTGGCACAGCAGATTTTCGGTCTGCTTTTCTGGTTCTGTTGCTGGCACCAGAGTATTTTATGCCATTGCGCGCATTTTCTGCCAGCTACCATGCAAGGCAAAATGCCAATGCTGCGGCAAAACGTTTAGCTGATCTGTTCACCCTTCCTGCCTATGCCGCAGCACGTTATGGCACTGAACAGCCCAAACACGCAGGCAGCGTAGAGGCGCTCTCCTGTCATATGCTATCTGCCGGATATGCGACTGGCAAAACAGAGCAGATCAACTGTGTAACGGCAACCTTCTACAAAGGCCAACTTTCAGTGTTGGTGGGGGAAAGTGGCGCAGGAAAAACCACTCTGCTCCGGGCCGTTCTCGGCTTTCTGCCACTATCTTCTGATACCTGCGCAGCTTTTGACCAGAATGGCCAGAGCATCGCGTTACAGAATTGTCGTATGGCGTGGGTGCCACAACGCCCCCTCCTTGTTTTTGGCACAATTGCGGAAAACCTTCGTCTTGCTGCGCCCCATGCGTCCTTGGCGGATCTGCACCACGTAGCCGAGCAAGCTGATATTCTGCCCTTCATCCAGTCCCTCCCGCATGGGTTTGAGACTCAGGTGGGGGAACGGGGCTCCTCCCTTTCTGGCGGACAACTAAAAAGATTAGCTCTGGCACGCGCTCTTTTAGGAAAACCAGATATATTGTGCGTGGATGAACCGACAGCGCACCTGAATAGCGAAAGCACTGCCAGCATTACGCAAACCCTGAGCCGTTGTGCCCGTGACTGCATTGTTATTGCAGCCACACATCAGGACACTCTTATCAGCCATGCCGATCAGGTGCTGTATGTTTCACAAGGCCATGTCACGTCTTTCCGTGAAAGGGCTGTAGCATGACCCTGTTCCGCGCCTTTTTTACGTTATCCCGCGCAGCACAACGGCAGCTTGCCTTTGGTGCCATTCTGGCTTGTCTTGCAGCTTTAGCCAATTTTGGCCTTCTGTTTTTATCAGGCTGGCTCTTGGCGGGTGCGGCCTGTGCAGGTCTGGCCGGTCTGGCTGCACAGCAAGCCTTTAACATGGTGCTGCCTGCAACGGGCGTACGCTTCTTTGCCATGATGCGTATTCTTGCCCGGTATGGGGAGCGGCTTGTTACGCATGATGGTGCATTGCGCATCATAGGCCAGTTGCGGGTTGCCTGTTATGGCCGTATTGCTCCGCAGGCACCCGCCATTTTACATGCGCAGCGTGGTGGGGACCTCCTGGCCCGCTTTGTCACCGACACCGATACTGCGGGACAATATTACACAGATGTGCTGATTCCCTTCATAAGAGCATGTGTGTGTGGTATTTTCTTCATTGCTATCACTGCAATTTTTTCTTTTCACTGCGCCATCACTCTTGCTGTTGCCCTTTTACTCTGCATCGTTATAGCGGGCGCCATAAAAGCACGATGCGCTACTTTGTCTGACCGTCTATCAGCAACGCAAAGCCGTATTCAAAGTGAACTGGCAGACACCATTACCGCCATAGGGGAAAGCTTGTCCCTTGGTGCCAGCTTTCACCAACAGAGCGTCATCATGCAGTGTCAGGCTGAGTTATCAGCAACAAAGCGTCACCTCGCTGCTTTGGAAAACGGCGCAAGTAGCCTCATTGCATTTTGCGCGACACTTACAGCGCTCTGCATTCTTTTCTTTGCAGTTAAGGATTTTCAGGCCCATCTTCTCACGCTCCCTGAAGTTCCCATGCTGGTTCTGGGCGGGTTGGCAGCTTTTGATGTCATGTCCCCCCTCCCCACAGCGCAGAAAACGCTTGCTCAGGTCCACCGTGCATTCGATCGCCTTGAAGATGCATGTTTCAGCAATACGACTGCAAAAAGCACATCCAACGATAAAGCTTTTTCGGATTATTCATCTCTTCAGTTTGAAAATATCTGTTTCCGCTATTCCGGTCAGGAGCAGGATATTTTCCATCACGCCACGCTCTGCGTAAAACAGGGCGAGCGTGTTGCCATAACTGGCCCTTCAGGATGCGGAAAAAGCAGCCTTATTAGCATGTTGTTCGGGTTTTATCCCCTTCAGTCAGGCCGCATTCTGTTAGGCGGTAGCGATGTACATACACGCACGCCTGAAGACCTTGCTCAGGTCATAAGCGTTGCTGGCCAGGACTTTCATCTGTTCAACGGCACAGTGCGGGACAACCTTCTTTTTGCAAACCCTGCCTCTACAGAAGAGGACATGGTAGCCGCACTCCATACCGTGCAGCTTACCGACTTCCTGGCAACAGCCCCCAATGGTCTGGACAGCTTTGTGGGAGACGAAGGTTTGCAGCTTTCCGGTGGTCAGGCCAAACGCCTGAGTATTGCTCAGGCACTTTTGCGCAAGACGCCATGGATTATTCTGGATGAACCCACAGAAGGGCTTGATGCCACAACAGAGCAACATCTGCTTGAGCAGCTCATAGCGGCCAGACCGGATGCTACGCTGCTTTGCATGACACATAGGGCAGCAGTCCTGCCTTTTATGACAAGAGTGCTCCGTATTCAGGATGATGCCTTCTGCCCCAGCGAGGAGAAAAAACCATGATCTAACAAAATTTTTCTGGTTTTTCTTCTTAGTAAAGGTTTTTAAAATGGATCTTATCAACCCGACTGTTGTTGATCTTTCGCGTTTTCAGTTTGCACTGACCGCATTGTATCACTTCATGTTTGTCCCGCTGACGCTGGGGCTCACTTTCATGCTTGCCGCCATGGAAACCGTCTATGTGGTGACCGGGCGCAAAGTTTACAAAGATATGGCCCAGTTCTGGGGCAAACTTTTTGGAATTAACTTCGCCATTGGTGTTGCAACGGGCATTACCATGGAATTCGAATTTGGCACCAACTGGTCCATGTATTCCCGCTTCTTTGGGGACATGTTTGGCACGCCGCTGGCTATTGAAGGACTTATGGCCTTCTTTATGGAATCAACCTTTGTTGGGCTGATGTTTTTTGGCTGGGACCGTTTGAGCAAACCTGCCCATCTGGCCATCACCTATCTGGTAGCACTTGGCTCCAACCTCTCTGCCTTGTGGATTCTGGTTGCAAACGCCAGCATGAATGTGCCCGAAGGTGCGCATTTTGACCCAGACACCATGCGCATGCAGTTTGACAGCTTTGTCAGCGTTGTGTTCAACCCGGATGCCCAATCCAAATTCGTTCATACATCCGTTGCCGGATATGTCTCCGCAGCCTTGTTTGTGATGGGTATTAGCGCGTTCTACATTCTGCGCGGTCAGCACAAAGAGTTTGCGGCGCGTTCCTTCCGTATGGCAGCCCTGTTTGGCATTATCTCTACCGTCGCCGTCATTACTCTTGGTGACGTTCTCGGCCGTATGGATTATGAAAAACAGCCTACTAAAATTGCGGCTATTGAAGGCCTTTGGCACACCAGCAAACCGCCATATGAACCCTGGATTCTTGCGGCCCTCCCTGATGACGCAAAACAGGAAAACCATTTTGAAATTGGTGTTCCATTCGTTTTAACGCCTCTTATCACGCACGAATTCAATACCCCCATCACCGGCCTGCATGAATTACAGGACGCCGCTGGCCCGCGTATCCGCTCTGGCATTGAAGCCGTATCAGCTTTGCGCCGTTACGGTGAAACACACCAGCAGTCTGACCTGGATATTTTCCATGCTCATGAAGGCGATATGGGCTTTGGTTTTCTGGCCACCCGCCACGCCCCCAATCAGGACGTTACGGCCATCCCCGCGACAGCGCTTGATCAGGTTGTAGAGGAAACAAAACCCGACATTCTTCCGAATGTTTTTGTAACCTTCTGGGCTTTCCGCCTGATGGTGTTCCTCGCACTCTACTTCTTTGCTCTGTTTGCCATTTCCGCCTACCTGAGCCTCAAGAATAAACTTGAACGCAACAAACTGCTGCTCCGCCTGTGCATGTGGTCTATCCCGCTGCCCATTCTGGCTACGGAATTCGGGTGGATTACGGCAGAAGCAGGCCGCCAGCCATGGACTGTGTTTAACAAGCTGCCAACCTTCATGTCAGCTTCCACGCACAGCACCTCTTACATGCTGTTCTCTCTTGCAGGCTTTACGGTGCTTTACAGCATTTTCATTGCTGCTGAACTTTACCTGATGTTCAAGTTCGCACGGCTTGGCCCGGAAGAGCACGGCAGTGCGCATGGCAATGCGGAACCGGCTTATCTTCACGCAACACAGCCTGCCCCGGCAGCAGAATAATCCTGCCACAAGAAAGGGCCTGTTATGGAACTTTACGCTATTCTCAAACTGGTTTGGGCAGCCATCCTGTGCATTCTTCTCATAGGTCTGGGGCTTATGGTTGGTATGGACATGGGCGTTGGCACCCTACTGCGCTTTGTTGGCCGCAATGATGGAGAGCGCCGGACGGCCCTCAACATTATTGGCCCGCATTGGGACGGTAACCAGGTGTGGTTTATCTTGGGTGGGGGTTCAATTTTTGCGGCATTCCCGACCCTTTACGCCACGTCTTTTTCTGTTTTTTACGTGGTTATGATTCTGCTGTTGTTCAGCATGATTTTACGGCCTGTTGCTTTTGAATACCGCTCCAAGGCAGATAGCACTCTCTGGCGCGCAAGTTGGGACTGGGTTTTTCTGGTATCCGGTTTTCTGCCGATGTTCATTTATGGTGCTGCCTTCGGCAATATTCTGGAAGGCGTTGGCTACCATTTTGGCTGGAACGGTCAGTATTATCAGGATAGTTCGTTCTTCTCCTATCTGCTCAGCCCCTTTGTTATTCTGTGCGGCCTGATGTCTGTGGCGCTCAGCGTGTATCAGGGTGGCGTCATGCTGATGCTCCGGAGTGAAAACCCGCTTTATGACAGAGCACAGCGCTATGCTGTACGTGGTGGCCTTGTTGCTGCGGTTCTGTTCGCTATAGGCGGGGTTTTCATAAGCCAGCAGAAGGGTTTTGTTCTGATAGGGGATGTAAACCCTGCCATGCCAGCCAACCCGCTTCATGGGCAGCATGTGCTACATACAGCCGGAGCATGGCTGCATAATTTCACACAACACCCCATTTTGTGGCTGGTGCCTGCTCTTGGCCTGTTCTGCATGGTAGCCGGAGCCTGTGCCGCCTATTTTGGCAAATCAGTAGCCGCATGGTGGATTGGCCTTGGCTCCTGGGTTGGCACTATTGGCACGGTTGCTGCCGCCATGTTCCCTTTCTTCATGCCATCCACAACCGCACCGGACCAAAGCCTGACTATCTGGAACAGTAGTGCCAGTGCTTATGGTTTGTCCTGCATGCTGGTTGTTGCTCTTATTTTTGTGCCTATCATTCTGTCTTACACATCATGGTGCTACTATGTCATGCGCGGCAAGGTGCGCACGGCTGATATCATTCATGACTCCCATAGTTACTAATACAGGAGGACGTGTCATGTTGCTGCTCCGTCTAGCCGGTCTGGCCTTAACGCTTGTTGTGGCTTTGCTGTTTGCTGTTTTTGTTGGTGACCAAGGCCCGTGGTACTTTGCATGGGTTATTGGCACTGTCATGATTATTCTGGTTTCGGGTGCAGGCGCTGTTCTGTTTGACGCCCAAATGGACTCATCTCAGGATAGGGAGGTATAATCATGTTAGGAGATATAGAAGGAATAATTTTGTTTATTCCCTTTATTTATCTTACAGTTTTTTGTGCTGCATACCTTTTCGGGAAGCGTTTTTTCCCATAAAATAACTTTGTTCTGACAGAACAAGCCTCACAAGCTTCTGTCGTCATGTTCACACTTATTTCTGAACATGACGACGGGCTTCTGACAACGCAGTATGAAGCTGCGGGAAAATATTACTCTCCCCAACAATTTGAGAAATAAAATGGCGGTCCATATCTGATTTCAGATAAACGCTGACACGGCCAAAAATAATGCAGATATTCCGCTGCACCAAATCCTGAAGCAACTTACGAACAACCACTGCTGCGGAATAATCAATATCCGTAATTGCACTGGCATCAATGACAATGCTTTTTAATCCAGGCTGAACCAGAAGCATAATATCATCAGCAAATCTGGTGCTATTGGCATAAAAAATATCAGCCGAGAAACGATAAATCACTATTCCGGGTTCGGAAAAACTTCCTGTTTTTACAGGCTCTGCCTCAAACAGACCTGTTACAGGGTCTTTTTTTAAAACTTGTGTATGTGGGAGATAACTATGCCGCACATGCCGGAAAAGAGAGAGGGCAATAGCGGCAAAAATACCCTGCTCCACCCCTAAACACACAACCGTCAAACCTGTCATGACGGCCAACCAGAACTCCCCGGGGCTCTCACGACGTATGGCATCAAGAACACGCAGCCTTATCATGCCAACGCCAACATTAAAAACGATAGCCGCCAGAATACAATGCGGCAGATATTGTAGTGGCTTTGTCAAAAACAGAAGCACAGATAAGGTAATCAGTGAAAAAATACCCTGGGCCATCTGGCTTCTGGCCCCTGCTTTTATTGCCATGGCTGTTTGTGTGGGGCTTCCGTTAACCGCAAAGGCGCCGGTTAACGCGGCGCAGGCATTGGCCAGACTTAAGCCGAGAATATCCTTGTTTTCATCAACAGTTTCATCAAAACTATCCGCAGCCGCTCTGGCTGTTGCTGCACTTTGTGCAATCATGACAAACACACATGATGTCGCAACAGGCAGAAGAGCCAGCATGTCATCCCATGCCACACGGGGAATATGTAAAGAAGGCAGGCCCGCAGTTATTGGCCCTACAAGATGCACGCCATAAGCCTGCAAGGGGTAAAGCCACCCCATAGTGATGCCAGCTACAACAACTGCCAGCGACCACGGCACCTGTTTGCACCAGCGCTCCCCAAGCCATAGAACACTACTCGTGGCGATAGCCAGACACACGGCAAACGGTACCACGTGCGGCAATGCCAGAGCCAACTGGTAAGCCTGTCGCAGGGAATTACGCGTATGCACAACAACGCCCAGCATATCAGCCAGCATGGCCAAGGCGACCTGAACACCCACCCCTGCCATAAAGCCAGCCAGAACGGTCCGTGAAAGAAAATCTGAAAGGAAACCTAATTTGAAAAAACGGGCAACAAGCAGAAGAGCCCCACTTAGTAGAGCCACCATACCAACCAGCTCTGTATAATAAGCCGTTTGGGGGGAAGCGATTTCGGACAGAGAGCTGGAAAAAATGGCAGCCGTTGCAGAATCTGCCGCCACCACAAGATGACGGGACGACCCGAACACGGAAAATGCCATAAGTGGCAAAAGAACTGTATAAAGCCCCGTGACGGCAGGCATACCTGCAATACGGGCATAGCCCAGAACTTGCGGAATGGTCATGGACGCCAAGGAAAGACCAGCAAGCGCATCCTGCATGGCTTGCTTTCTGCTGTCTTTGTGCCGCAACCCACTTAGCCTACGCCACATGGCTCCTGCTCTACCCTGTATATCCATACCGCCACTCGCTTAACACTTAATCGTCTTGACTACGTGGCACAGTATATCATCCTGCCGTATCAAACAAAAAAGAGCTGTTTAAAGAGGAAGTTCTCTCTTTACACAGCCCTATTCAATACTACGGAAGCAGAATAGAATTTATAAATATTGCTTCGTAAAAACTAGGATGTAGTTAGCTCCCAAAGTCGGGCTTCTCATCGACCACCATGAAAGTATGAGATTTTTACTGCTTGTTGGGCAAATAATTCCAGCACGCTTCTGCGTCACTCTGCTGCTTGGGCAACGTCATAGCGAAAACGTGCTGTGGCAGCATCGCAGTGATAGCTGCTCCCTACGTCACGCGCCATGTCAGCCAGTTCATTTACAGCAGAAAGAATATACTCCACTTTCTCATCACTCATGAGAACGCTGAAATTTAGTCGCACCCAGCCAGGTTTTTCCAATTCCTGACCTGCCTGAATAACAGCATGTAACGCACGGGACTGCTCTTCCTCTATCCCGAGCAATCTATGCGCGTATGGACCAGCACAGGCACAGCCGCCCCGGGCCTGAATACCATACCGGTCAGACAGCATACGCGTAAAAAGCTGATGATGCACAAGCATGCCTGCATCATCCTTTATTCGAAAAGAGAAGATGGGCAAGTGCTGGTCAGCTTTGGCATTTCCCAAAACCTGAATATGGGGATTGGCGCTCAAACTTTTATACGCCTTCTGGTAAAGAGCCGCATTACGCTCAGCCATGTAAGTCTGGCCAATGGCATCTTTCACCATAAAGCAGAGTGCTGCACGAATATTGCCAATAATATCTGGCGTACCCGCCTCTTCCCGTGCCACGAGGTTAGCTGAGTAATCATGCCCCCACGGAGAAACAAATTTTACAGTGCCACCACCCGGCGCACTGGGGCAGGACACCTCAACCGCCGCATCCCGCACAATAAGCACACCAGATGCGCCCGGCCCCCCAATGAATTTATGTGTGGAGATAACCACAGCATCTTTTTCACACTCGGTCCCAGCCTGCATGGAAATAGGCAGATACGGCCCAGCCCCGGCATAATCCCAAACCGATTTTGCCCCGTATGATTTCAAAAGCCTTGTGACTTTATCAACATCCGTGACAATTCCCGTGACGTTGGATGCCGCTGAAAATGCGCCAATGACCAAACGGCCCGCCCCGGCATTCCGCAGACAATCTTCCAACTGCTGCATGTCTGGGCCACCTTCTGGCGCTTCGGCCAGTTCTATCAAGCTGGCACCGCTCTCACGCCACGGCAGAATGTTGGAGTGGTGCTCATATGGCCCCATCAGCACCAAAGGCTTTTGTCCGGCTTTAACGGCTGCCGTCACACCCAATAAGTGAACCAGCTTATTCAGGCCCGCCGTAGCACCGTTGCCCGCAAAAATGGTCGCGTAGCCATGCTCCGCCCCGCATAACCGCGCAATGGTCTGCCGTGCTGCGTGACGCAGACGGTTCATAACCTGTCCGCATAGGGAAGCTTCCGTGTGGCTGTTCGCGTAATAAGGCAATACATCCTGCGCGATGGTCTGCTCTATCATGCCCAACGCCCGGCCTGATGCCACATAGTCTGCATAGATCAGGGGAACCACACCGTATGGCCCCTCTATTGGCATACCATCGCCTATGACATCCGCTCCAAGGCGCTGCACAATCGCATCCTGCTGGAGTGAAGCAGCAAACCGGGGGAAAAGCGTTTCTGGAGTATGCATGATCAACAAGCCGTCATGAGGGAGTGAGAGTTCACACAGACTACCGGGCTCACGCCCCAATAACTTACCCAATTTCCTGCTTGATTGCTCAAAAATCAGATCATATGATCGCTTATGAGCCTTAAACTAGATCATCTAGACCGCGCCTTGTTGCGTACCTTGCAGCAGGATGCCTCGCTTTCCCAGAGGGATCTGGCTGAAAAGGTCGGTATGTCACAAAATGCCTGCTGGCGACGACTACAGGCCTTAAAAGCTGCGGGCATTCTGCGCGGCCAAACCGTTGTGCTGGATCGTGCCAGCATAGAAATGGACCTGACCGTCATTGTGCTGGTCAAGACACGGCATCATGCAAAAGAATGGCTGGATAATTTCAAAAAAGTTGTTCTCTCTATTCCCAATATTGTCGATTTTTACCGTATTGCCGGAGACTATGACTATATGTTGAAAATAGTCGCCAAAGACATGAATGCATTTGACACTATTTACAGAAGAATGATTGAACATATCGACTTGGATACCGTGACATCCTACATGGCTATGGAAGCCATTGCGGATAATCGCCCACTACCTCTTTAACATTCCTATCAGGATATTTCTTGATGACGGTTACTCTCTACCATAATCCGGCCTGTGGTACATCCCGCGCTGTTCTGGCCATGATTGAGGACGCAGGCATAACGCCCGAGGTTGTGCTTTACCTCAAAACGCCTCCCAGCCGGGATACATTGGCCCAACTGGCCGCCACCAGTAGCCAACCTGTCAGAGCTCTCCTACGTGAAAAAGGAGAGCTTTACGAAAAACTCGGTCTGGCTTCCCCAACAGTGTCTGATGACACTATTCTGGACGCTATAGCTGCCCATCCTGAGCTTTTAAACCGGCCGGTTGTGACCTCGCCGCTCGGAACACGGGCATGCAGACCGAAGGAACTTGTGCTGGAAATCTTGCCAAAATCCTGAAACAGGCCGGGCGCTTTGTACGGAAAGCGTTCTGCACCAGAGCGAGGCGCTTTGATTGGCGTGACATAGTTCGGCTTTGACCAGCCTATCTGTGCCTCGCCGTTGCCCTAAAAGTGCCTCTTGTCAGCGGTTAATGACCAGGTCTCAAACGCGGCAGCAGAAAAATGCCTCCCCACATGCAATGGCGTGATCTGACGCCATTTCAGACCTCGCGACAGGATTTTATGGCTTAGTCCTTGAGGTAGAAGCGTTCAGCCACTAGTATGCGTTCCCAAAGAAGCATTTAGCTTCTGCCGTTCGGGACAAAGTGAAAAGGTGGCTGTGAATGGAGTGGACCGAGGAAACGATCTCCCGGCTCAGGGAGCTGTGGGCAGAAGGTCTTTCAACAGCCGAAATTGGCCGTAGACTCTCCATCACCAAAAATGCGGTTGTCGGCAAGGCGCATCGCCTTGGCTTGCCGCCCCGCCCGTCGCCTATTCGTCGGAGCGAGAAAAAGCCCGTTGCTGAAGCGACCAAAGTAGCTCCTGTTGAAGCACCCGTAACGGACAAGCCGGACGCTATTGCCGCCAAAACCCCTGTTACCGCAGATGCAGCCCCCAAAGCGATAGACGAGGCCGTAAAGCCCGTAAGCGCTGTGGTCCCACCTGCCCCCAAGCCGGAAGCGGCACCTAAAGCAGCAGTTGCTGCCAAACCAGAAAAACCCGCCGCGGCACCCCGTGCACAGTCACGCTCCAAACCTGCGCTAAGCCGCATTTCGGACGCTGAACCCAAAAAGCGCCGTGGCCCATCCTGCTGTTGGCCGATTGGTGACCCCGGCACACCGGGTTTTCATTTTTGTGGAGCAACCCCACTCCCGGGGAAGCCTTACTGTGCCGAACATGCACAGATTGCTTACGTCAAACTGCGTGACAGACGCGATAACGTAGCCTGAATTTTTAAAGAGGGTACCCCAAGGCTGGGGCGCCCCTTTCCCCTGATGGAAGCAACTCCATACAGGGGAAAGTCATCGCCACACCCCTCAGACCTGATATCTCAGCTTTCGGCGCTTTTTTCAGCGGCTGGGGCTGGCGTGGCGGCACCATTATCGTCTTTCAGCATTTCAAGCTGACCGCTGATCTGGCCACCATCTTCCACCTTAAGGCGACGACACGCTGCCTTACCAAGCAGACGCCCCGTTGCACGCAGCGTCAGGCTGCCACGAGCAGTCAGGGTGCCGTCAACGGTGCCTGCAATTTCAGCATTTTCAACTTCCACACCACCGCGGAACAGGCCACCCGGCATCACAACCAGTTCTTTGGCTGAGATCATGCTGGATTCAACTGTACCTTCAACCACCAGGCGTTCTGCGTCCTGCACGGTGCCCTGCACGCTAATGCCGCGACCCACAACAAGAGTGCGCTGCTCAGGCACATCTTTTTTTGGCTGTGCCTGCTGCGGCAAACCACGTCCTGCACCCGGAATAGGGGGTACGGATGCGTTGGGGGAAAGGGGGGAACCGGGGGGAAGTGGCGCGCGACCCATAGAGGTCTCCTTTGCTGTAGCAGGATGGGAAGCCGGAGTCGGGCTGCCAGAAGCAGGCGACGGAGAACCGGCTGGGGACGATGAGGATGGGAAAATGGAACCGAAAGCACCCGCTGGGTTGCTGCCAGCGCCCGGCTGGCTGGCACTCTGCCCAGAACTGGATGCGGCCGGTTTGGTTTCTTCAGGTTTGCGTCTCTTGAACAAGAACACCCCCGCCATGCTGGCTGCCTTTTCAAGACAGCGGTTTTACGACTACCGCCAGATGTTTGCAGTAAAACACCTAGCTGGCATCTTCAAATGTTATACAGCCACCAAATGTGGCGGCAAGGACTGCATACGGCTTAGTGTTGCCCTTTTTGTGGCAGCAGGGTACCGGAAGAGCCGATACAGTCATTTTTTTTCGGGAAAATATACCTGTCATGACGGCTTCTGAGATTACTTACGATATTCTGGGCATTGGCAATGCCATCACCGACATTCTGGCCCATGTTGATCCTGCCTTTCTGGAACAGCAAAATCTGACACCGGGCAGCATGACATTAATTGATGCTGCCCGTGCTGATGCCATTACCGCCAACCTGAAAACCGAGCGGGTTATGGGTGGGGGTTCTGCCGCTAATACCTGCGTTGTTGCGGCACAGTTTGGGGCCCGCGTTGCCTATCTGGGCAAAGTAGCCCGTGACCCATCTGGTGAAAAATTTGCGCAGGATCTACGGGAAAACGGTATTACCTTCCCCTCTACGCCGCTGGACGGTCATGTGCACGACAACCTGCCAACTGCACGTTGCGTGGTAATGGTAACTCCGGACGGCCAGCGTACGATGGCAACCTATTTAGGGGCCTGCACGCACTTTACACCAGACGACGTTCTGGAGAGCACAATCGCGGCCTCACGCATTGTGTATCTGGAAGGGTATCTGTTTGACCCGCCACATGCTCAGGAAGCGTTCCGCCGCGCGGCAACACTGGCACACCAGAATGGCCGTCAGGTTGCACTTTCTCTCTCTGACCCCTTCTGTGTTGGCCGCCACCGTCAGGCGTTTTTAGATCTGGTCCGCGGGCATGTTGATATTCTCTTCGCGAATGAAGATGAAATCTGCGCCCTGTATGAAACAGAAAATTTTGACACCGCTGCACAACACGCCCTGAAGGACACAACCTTTGCCGCCCTTACCCGCTCAGGGCTTGGAAGCGTTGTCATTCATGATGGTCAAATCACGAAAATTGATCCGGTACCCACTCAGGTTGTGGATACAACAGGCGCTGGGGATGCCTACGCCGCAGGTTTCCTGGCGGGCCTGACAACGGGGCGCACACTTCCGGAATGTGGGCGTCTGGCATCTGTTGCAGCTTCAGAAATTATTTCTCATGTCGGAGCGCGCCCGCTCTCCAACATCTGGCAGGAAATGGGCTTCTAATCAGCCCATCCTTTTGTTCCTCTTCCCTCAGTCCTGGGAAGGGGAACCACACGGTATAAGCGCCACTTTCCCGTCTTTCACGGCAAGAGCAATTTCCCCACTTCTTAAAGACAGTGCGGCATCGCCAAATACACGCTTTCTCCAGCCGGATAGCACGGGGTTAGGCTGCGTTGGGTCGAGGGCTAAGCCTTCCAGTTCATCAAGTGATGCAACAAGCTTGGGGGCTACATCATGTTCTTCACAGCAGGTTGCTAAAAGCACCTTCAACATAGCCATCAAAGCACCGGATGGACGGGCCGCGTCTTTGCTTCTTCCCTTTGGTAGTCTCGGCAATTCAGAATCAGGAAGTTCCTGAGCCTTTTTTACGGCCTCGATCATGGCCTGCCCTGTCCGCCCTTCTGCCAACCCGCGCGATACACCACGCACACGTGCCAGAGCCTCTATTGTGGTTGGGGCGGTGGCAGCAATTTCCAGCAGGCTTTCATCTTTCAGCAAGCGCTGGCGTGGCACGTTGACGCGCTGAGCCTCACGCTCACGCAGGGCTGCGGCTGCACGCAACACCCCTAACATACGCCGGTTATTGGTGCGGGCGCGCAAACGCTCCCACTGTTTTTCAGGATCAGGGCGGAAGGTCGCAGGGTCTGCCAGTTCTGCCATTTCAGCAGAAACCCATTCCAGCCGCTTTTCTTTCTCAAGTTTTTTCAGGAGTTTTTCATAAACCAGCCGCAGCCAGGTCACGTCCCCCGCCGCATAGGTCAATTGAGCAGGCGACAGGGGCCGCGCTGACCAGTCTGTAAATCTGTGGCTTTTATCAATAGCATGACCAGTCAGAGACCCAACGAGACTATCGTACCCCACTTGGTCACCATAGCCTGCCACCATAGCGGCAACCTGTGTATCAAAAACCGGGCTTGGCAGGGCATCAAACAGGTACAGGAAAATTTCCAAATCCTGCCGCGCAGCATGAAACACCTTCAGAACAGAGGTATCGGCCATCAGCTCTGCAAGAGGAGAAAGATCCAAGCCTTCCGCCACAGCATCAATCAGCACAACTTCTTTAAGCCCCCCAATCTGCACAAGGCAGAGTTCGGGCCAATAGGTGCGCTCACGCATGAACTCGGTATCAATGGTCAGAAAACGCTCACTCCGCAGGCGTGAGAGGGTTTCTGCCAGATCTTCCGTAGTGGAAATGAGGCGGGGCTGGGGAAATGCAGAAGCTGAGGATTTAGCCATATATCCTTCATACACAACCTGCAGAGAAAAAGAAGCGGATGCAGCGCCTGTTTGAGCGGAAAAGCTTGACGGAACAGGCTTAAGCCTCAACATCCTGCCTTTCTCTGCTAAGAAAGGAAGACCCTATGAGCCGCCCTGATGATGGCAGTGCAGCCCTGAGCCAGCTTGGCCGCAACATTGCAGCCCCAAGCTGCCCGGAAGAGGCTGTTCTGGAACGTGTACCCGCCCCTTACCCGGACAGGAATTATCTGGTTCGTTTTACGGCACCTGAATTTACATCTTTGTGCCCGGTCACCAGCCAGCCGGACTTTGCCCATCTTGTCATTGATTATGTGCCTGACAAATGGATTGTTGAAAGCAAATCACTAAAGCTGTTTTTGACCAGCTTCCGGAATCATGGCGCTTTTCATGAAGCATGCTCCATTCAAATAGCCACAACCCTTGTCGATCTTCTGTCCCCTGTCTGGTTGCGTATCGGGGCGTACTGGTACCCGCGTGGTGGGATTCCCATTGACGTATTCTGGCAAACCGGCGCACCCCCGGTGGATGTCTGGATTCCCTCGCAGGATGTACCGACCTATCGTGGCCGTGGCTAATTAGGGCATAAAAAAAGCCACCCGAAGGTGGCTTTTTCCGTCTTGGCTGACCCGATCATAACCGGGCAAAAACAAGCACTTAATTTAGCGGGAAGACCCGGCCTCGATCTCGGCCCGTACAGCAAGAATTTTTTCCTGCAGAACATCCAGACGAGACATATCGTTTTTGTCGGCCTTGCCCCATGCTTCCGTCAGAGCTTCGAGCTGTGCTGTTGCGTTATCAATAGAGATTTCGCTTACAGGTTCAGCCCGGTCTGCCAGAATGGTGCAGCGGGTTGCCGTAATGTCAGCAAACCCACCACCAACAAAGAAGCGCTCTGTTACAGCGCCGTTGTCATACAAAGACACAACGCCACCACGAAGCAGCAGCATCATGGGAGCGCGGTCAGGCATGGCCGCAATATCGCCTTCCGCGCCCGGAATGACAGCCATTTCTACTTCCCGTGATACCAGAACCTTTTCAGGGCTGATAATCTCGACCTGGACCGGCATGAACGTGCTCCTTCCCGAAAATCAGCTATTAAGCTGATTCTCTCAGTTTTTCTGCCTTGGCAACAGCTTCTTCAATGGTGCCTACCATGTAGAAAGCGGCTTCTGGCAGGTCGTCATATTCACCAGCGCAGATGGCTTTGAACGAACGGACCGTGTCAGCAATAGACACCAGAACACCCGGAGAACCCGTAAAGACTTCTGCAACGTGGAACGGCTGAGACAGGAAGCGCTGGATGCGGCGTGCGCGAGCCACAATGCGCTTATCGTCTTCGGACAGTTCGTCCATACCCAGAATGGCAATGATGTCCTGCAGGGATTTGTAGGTCTGCAGAATACGCTGCACTTCACGCGCCACATTGTAGTGCTCTTCACCCACAATAGCGGGGTCAAGTGAGCGGGATGTGGAGTCCAGCGGGTCAACAGCCGGGTAGATGCCCATTTCAGCAATAGAGCGGTTAAGAACCGTTGTTGCATCCAAGTGGGCAAAGGTTGCTGCTGGTGCAGGGTCGGTCAAGTCATCGGCAGGGACATACACGGCCTGAACGGACGTGATGGACCCCTTCTTGGTGGACGTAATACGCTCCTGCAGCGCACCCATTTCCGTAGCCAGTGTTGGCTGATAGCCCACTGCTGATGGAATACGGCCCAGCAGAGCGGACACTTCAGAACCAGCCTGCGTGAAGCGGAAAATATTATCCACGAAGAAGAGAACGTCCTGGTTTTCTTCGTCACGGAAATATTCAGCCAGCGTCAGACCGGTCAGAGCAACACGAGCCCGGGCACCCGGTGGTTCGTTCATCTGACCGAACACGAGGGCCACTTTAGAGCCGTCTGTTTCGTTGTTTTCGCCCAGCTTGATAACGCCAGCGTCCTGCATTTCGTAATACAGGTCGTTACCTTCACGGGTACGCTCACCAACACCAGCAAACACAGACACACCACCGTGTGCTTTTGCGATGTTGTTGATGAGTTCCTGAATGATAACGGTTTTGCCAACGCCAGCACCACCGAACAGACCAACTTTACCACCCTTGAGGTAAGGGCAGAGCAGATCGACAACCTTAATGCCGGTCATCAGGATTTCAGCAGAGGCTGCCTGTTCTTCGAAAGACGGAGCTTCACGATGAATTGGCGCACGACGTGCTGTTGTGATCGGGCCTTTTTCGTCAATCGGCTCACCGGTGACGTTCAGAATACGACCAAGCGTTTCCGGACCAACAGGAACGGAGATCTGGGAACCGGTGTTCACCACTTCGGCACCACGTACCAGTCCGTCTGTGGTTTCCATGGCAATGCAACGGACTTCGTGCTCACCAATTTCCTGGGCCACTTCCAGCACCAGTGTCTGATCGCCAAGCTTTACATGAAGGGCGTTCAGGATTTTTGGCAGTTCACCTTGGAACTGCACATCAACCACTGGTCCTCTAATCTCAGTAATGCGGCCAACAGCATTGGACTTCGTGGCCGCAGGGGCCTGGGTCTGGGTTGTGGTATCCGACATGGGTCAGCTCCTGCGGGGCAAACGAGCGGGCTCAGACAGCCTGTGCGCCCGAAATGATTTCGATCAGTTCGTTAGTAATGTTCGTCTGGCGGGTCCGGTTATAGACCTTGCTCAGACTATCGATGGACCGGCCTGCATTCCGCGTGGCGTTGTCCATTGCCGTCATGCGGGCACCGTTCTCGCCTGCTGCCGTTTCCAGCAGAGAAGCATAGATCTGTACCTGCAAGTTTTTCGGAAGAAGCATAGCCAGAAGCGTTGCTTCATCCGGTTCAAATTCATATTGGGCCGCATCTGCTGCCGGTGCGGCAGGCGTTTCACCCACAGCACCATCCATCACCAGCGGCACAAGCTGCTGGCAAGTGGGAACCTGCGTCATGGCATTGCGGAACTGGTTATAGACCAGTGTGCAAACGTCAATCTCACCAGACTCCAGCAGAGCGTTGATCTTGTCACCAAGACCGCTTGCCACAGAGAACGGAATTTCTTTCCCGCTGAACCCCATAACCTTATCTACGATAAGATCAGAATATTCGCGGGAAAAATAGTTGATAGCACGACGACCAACCGGAAGCAGCTTAACGGTCTTACCTTCAGACTGAAGCTTACGGATGGTGAGTTCCGTCTTGCGGTGTACGTTGGCGTTGAAGCCACCGCACAGCCCACGATCACTCGTGAGAGGCACAAGCAGATGGATCTGATCACGCCCGGTTCCGGCCAGAAGGAGCGGTCCCCCTTCTTCCCCCTTCGTAGCGCCTGCCAATTCGGCCAGCATGCGGCGCATAGACGCAGCGTACGGACGGGCAGCTTCAGCACTAGCCTGAGCGCGGCGCAATTTTGCGGCCGCGACCATTTTCATCGCGCTGGTGATCTTCCGTGTCGACTTGATACTTCCGATCCGGGCGCGGAGTTCCTTGAGGGAAGCCATGACTGCTCCTGCTGCCTCAGCCGCCGAAATTGCGGTTGAAGGTGGTCAGATATTCAGTGAGACGGGCTTCAGTGTCTTTGGACAGGGCACGTTCCTTGCGGATTGTGTCAACCAGATCCTTGCCACCATTCTGCAGGTCTTTCAGCAGAGCGTGTTCCCAAGGAACAACCTTCTCAACTGCAATCCCGTCAATGAAGCCACGGGTACCGGCAAACAGCACAATAACCTGTTCTTCAACCGTGAGCGGAGAAGACTGAGGCTGCTTGAGCAGTTCCACCAGACGTGCACCACGTGCCAGCTGCTTCTGGGTTGCCGGGTCAAGGTCGGAAGCGAACTGCGAGAACGCAGCCATTTCACGATACTGAGCCAGTTCCAGCTTAATCTTACCTGCAACCTGTTTCATGGCTTTGATCTGTGCGGCAGAACCAACACGAGACACAGAACCACCCACGTTCACAGCCGGGCGGATACCACGGTAGAACAGGTCGGTTTCAAGGAAGATCTGACCATCGGTGATGGAGATCACGTTGGTCGGGATGTAAGCAGACACATCACCAGCCTGTGTTTCAATAACGGGCAGAGCCGTCAGAGAACCACCACCGTGGGCGTCAGACATTTTTGCAGCACGTTCCAGCAGACGGGAGTGCAGGTAGAACACGTCACCCGGATATGCTTCACGGCCTGGCGGACGGCGCAGCAGCAGGGACATCTGACGGTAAGCCACAGCCTGCTTGGACAGATCGTCATAGCAGATCAGGGCATGCATGCCGTTATCGCGGAAGTATTCGCCCATGGCGCATGCAGCGTAGGGTGCGAGATACTGGAGCGGTGCCGGGTCAGACGCGGTAGCTGCCACAACGATAGAGTACTGAAGCGCACCCTTTTCTTCCAGCAGGCGTACCAACTGAGCAACCGTAGAGCGCTTCTGACCGACTGCAACATAGATGCAGTACAGGGACTTCTTGTCGTCGCCCAGGTCATTGACAGCTTTCTGAGCCAGGATGGTGTCGGTCAGAATGGTTGTTTTACCGGTCTGACGGTCACCAATCACCAGTTCACGTTGGCCACGGCCAACGGGCACCAGTGCGTCAATGGCTTTAATGCCGGTCTGCATTGGCTCGCTGACGGACTGACGTGGCATAATGCCCGGAGCCTTGACTTCAGCGCGACGCATTTCAACTGCGCCCAGAGGGCCTTTGCCGTCGATCGGGTTACCCAGACCGTCAACAACGCGCCCCAGCAGGCTTTTGCCTGTTGGCACTTCAACCACAACACCGGAACGGGTGACTGTGTCACCTTCACGGATATTGGTGTCATCCCCGAAGATAACGATACCGACGTTATCGCTTTCGAGGTTGAGCGCCATGCCTTTCTGGCCAGCGGAAGGGAACTCAACAAGTTCGCCTGCCATAACATTCTGCAGACCGAACACACGGGCAATGCCGTCCCCTACGGACAGGACAGTACCGGTTTCGACAACGTCGGATTCTTTGTCAAACGACGCAATCTGCTGCTTGAGGATATCCGAAATCTCTGCGGGACGGATTTCCATCACGCGGCTCCCTTCATGGCGTAATGCAAACGAAACAGGCGGGTCTGAAGACTGGCGTCATACAGTTTTGCCCCTACACGTACGACAAGGCCGCCGAGCAGGGTGGCATCAACACGCTCACAAATCGTGACACGTGCATAACCGGCTTCAGCCAGACGAACTTGAAGCTGGGTGCGCTGATCGGGGCTGAGCGGCTGGGCGGAGGAAACCTCTGCCACAACTTCCCCGCGCCGGGACGCTGCCAGAGCATCGAGCGCGGCAAGAATGCGGCGCAGGACTGGCAGGCGGCGGTTATCAGCAACAACGCCAACAAAATTTTTAATGATTGGACTGAAGCCCTGCGCATCAAGCGCGGCCAGTATGGCCTTGCGCGATACAAGGATATCCAGCCGGGTATCGGCCAGAACAGTGCGCAACGGGGCGCTTTCATCTATCAGGCGGGCAAGCGCCGCACCTTCATCAAGCACTGCATCAAGCTGCTGCTGGTCTGCTGCGAGTTCATAAAGCGCAGTTGCATAACGGCCTTCAAGACCGTTGGCAGCAAAAGCAACCGGTTGTGCTGTCGTTACGCCCGAGGCCACCACTGTTTAGGCTCTTTCCTTCTGTGCGCGCCGGCATTCCACATCAATGACTCCGCCTGCGGCCCGTATGGGACCATAAGCATTCGTCGGCGCGGCCTCTAGCATGACGAAACACGCCACGCAACTGGCGTCTGCCGCTAATTTGCCGGAATACGGAACTCAACCACCCGGCAACCCGCTAAAAAGGGCAACCGGAACGGGGCCTCATCTGGTTTCGTGTGAAAAATGAAGGGCCGGGACCGGCAGCGATAATATTTCTCGGCACCCTAATCCGGGGCATACCCTGCAACGCCACGAACAGGCTAGACCGTATGCCAACCACGCACATGAAGTCACAGCTCGTGCGACGTATATTGAGGCAGATTTTTTAAATTTTTGGAAAAAAACTGGAGCGGACAGAGGGAATCGAACCCTCCTCGGTAGCTTGGAAGGCTACAGCATTACCACTATGCTATGCCCGCGCTCTGTTGGTGCCTGTTTTATCGCTAAACCAGCGCGTTCTGCAAGCCCCCTTTTTTGGGGTTTTTTATCCGCCTGACGCCTGTTGTTGAAGAATATTGTCTTCTGCCTCTTGACTTTATGCCCGCAACATATTTTCTTCCGCCTCCTGTGAGGGCCACACCACGGTCTAGCCAGACAAACGGTTTTCCGTTATAGGCTTGTTTCGTGGCGGCAGTCGCATTGCAGGGGTGTAGCTCAATTGGCTAGAGTGTCGGTCTCCAAAACCGAAGGTTGTGGGTTCGAGACCCTCCACCCCTGCCATCTCATGCTGGCTGGAACCTGATCTGCCTTAACCGCAGAAAAAACTCCTGACAGTTTGAATATGGTTTTTCACGCTGCGCCGCCTCCCGCATCAAGCCGGGGCGGGTGGCAAGAGAGGATGGTACGTGTCGGTCAGTCCCGGTAAGTTTCTGCGTGATGTGCGTGCCGAGGCCGAACGGGTTACTTGGCCTTCTCGGCGTGCCACCCTGATTACAACAGGCGCTGTTCTGGCTATGGCTGGTCTGGCATCTGTTTTCTTTTTTGCCGTAGACCAGCTTATTGGTCTTGGTGTGCGTCAATTATTCGGGCTGGGAGGCTGAGGAAACGACATGGCCAAACGTTGGTATGTGGTCCACGTCTATTCGGGCTTCGAAAAGAAAATTGCGCAGCACATTCGCGAGCAGGCAGAACAAAAAGGTCTGGCTGACCATATCGACGAAATTCTGGTGCCTTCTGAAGAAGTCATAGAAGTACGTCGCGGTCAGAAAGTGAACGCTGAACGGAAGTTTTTCCCCGGCTACGTGCTGGTGAAAATGGAAATGACGGATGAATCCTGGCATTTGGTCAAGGATACACCCAAGGTTACGGGTTTTCTGGGTACCAGAAACCGCCCTACCCCCATTTCTGCCGCTGAAGCAGAGCGCATTATTCACCAGACGGCTGAAGGCATCCAGCACCCACGCGCTGCAGTCAGCTTTGAAATTGGTGAGCAGATTCGTGTATCTGACGGGCCATTCACATCTTTCAATGGTGTGATTGAAGAAATTGACGAAGAAAAGGCTCGCCTGAAGGTCAGCGTTTCCATCTTCGGTCGTTCTACGCCTGTGGATCTGGAATATGGTCAGGTAGAAAAGCTGTAAGGCTTTTGCCTTGCTTTCTCATCGGATTTCTCAAAAGGCAGCTTCGGCTGCCTTTTCTGCGTTTGGGCCATTTTAAATTCAGTTTCACATTTCCTCGTGCTGCGTAACTCACTCTTGAAAAGATCAGACAGCGACACTTAGAGTTTTGCTGCGTTCTACATCCATCACGCCTCGCCAGCCTGTTCTTTGCCATACGGTTTGACCGGAATTTGTTTTCCACTTCAAAAGGGTTTGCCATGCCAACCGCTTCCGCCCCCCATGCACGGGGCCTGTCTTTACTAAACGATGCCCGACTGAACAAAGGCACTGCCTTTTCTGCTGAAGAACGACGGCTCTATGGTCTTGAAGGCTTGCTCCCTACCCATGTGGAAAGCCCGGAACGGCAGGTCGAGCGTGTGCAACGCCATCTTGATACCAAACCGAATGACCTTGAACGGTATATTTATCTGAGCGGCCTGCGTGACCAGAACGAAACCCTGTTTTTCAGGGTTCTGATGTCAAACCCCGCCAAGTTTGTGCCTATTGTTTACGCACCAACGCTGGCCACTGTTTGCAAGCAGTTCAGCCATATCTACCGTCGCCCGCGCGGCATGTATATCAGCCTGGACATGAGCGGCCGCATTGAAGAGGTTTTACGCAACTGGCCTGTAGACGATGTACGGGTTATTTGCGTCACCACCGGTGGCCGTATTCTGGGCCTTGGCGATATTGGCGTGAACGGCATGGGTATTCCCATCGGGAAGCTCCACCTTTACACCGCCTGCGGCGCAGTGCCGCCGGATGTGCTGCTCCCCATCCAGCTTGATATTGGCACCACAAACAGCGCCCTGCGGGCAGACCCGCTCTATTTGGGCCTGCGGCGCGAACCGCCTCCGGAAGAAGAGCTGGACGCTTTTGTGGAGGAGTTCATTCAGGCCGTCCACACCGTTTTCCCGCGCTGTGTGATTCATTTTGAAGACTGGAAAGGCACGGATGCCATCCGGTATCTGGCACATTATAAAGACCGTATCCGCTGCTATAATGATGACATTCAGGGCACGGCCGCCGTTACTCTGGCGGGGCTGATCAGCGCTCTGAAAATTAAGGGCGAATCGCTCAAGGACCAGCGAATTCTGTTCCTTGGTGCCGGGTCTTCCGGGTTAGGCACGGCGGATATGCTGGTCTCTGCCTTCAAGCTGGAAGGGTTGTCGGAGGAAGAAGCGATCTCTCGCATCATGCTGATGGATGTAAACGGCCTGCTGGAAACCTCCCGCACGGATTTGTCCCCATCCCAGCAGCGTTATGCCAAGACGCTTCCGGCCTCCCGTGATCTGCTCAGTATGGTCAAGACATTCAAACCTTCCGTGCTGGTTGGGGTCTCGACGGCTGGAGGAGCCTTCACGCAGGAAGTGGTGGAAGCCATGACGGCCCTCAATGAGCGCCCGGTGATTTTTGCGCTCTCACTGCCTGAAAAAAATAGTGAGTGCACGGCGGAGCAGGCTTACGAATGGTCCAACGGGCAGGCGCTGTTTGCGGCTGGTATTCAGTTCCCCGAGGTCAAGTTGAACGGCAAAACCCACTATCCCGGTCAGGCCAACAATTTTTATATTTTCCCAGCCCTTGGGTTGGCGGTGTACGCTACCTGCCCTGATATTATTACCGATGATATGGTGATTGAATCCGCCAAAGCGCTGGCTGACCAGGTCAGCCCTGTTTACCAGGAGCGTGGCCGGTTATTCCCGCCCCAGAGTGATATTCTGGAGGTCTCCATCACCTCTGCGGCGCGCATTGCCGAGTATATTTTTGACAAAGGTGCCGCAACCGTCGAGCGCCCGCAGGATATTCGGGCCTGGATTGAGAGCCTGACCTACTCTCCACGCTACCAAAGCTAGACTCAGGCTTTCCGCTAAGCCGGAGCGCTTGAGGCAGCAAGGCCGATTCTCTCAAGGGAGAATCGGCCTTTTTTAGTGTGTCCACTTCAATGCCTCAGGAGGCTGGGGTGAACCCGAAAACCTGCCCGTAAAAGGACAGTTCAGCCGCCAACGCCTGACGTAACGTGCTCTCCTGCCTGAAACCGTGGCCCTCCCCAGCGAACTCATGAAGTGTGCAGGATGTCCCGGCTTTCTGAAGCGCTGCCGCCATGCTGCGTGCCTGATTGGGGGGCACAACCGTGTCATCCAACCCCTGCAACATGAGAACAGGCGCTTTGATCTGCGCGGCCACGCTGATGGGCGAGCGTTCAAGGTAAACCGATTCGGCTTCCGGCCAGGGGCCGATTAACCCATCCAGATATCGGGCCTCGAATTTATGCGTTTCTGCCGCCAAAGCCCGCAGATCCGTCACGCCATACAGGCTGACCCCGGCAGCAAACAAAGACGAGGACGCAAGAGCGACTAAAACGGTCATACCCCCGGCACTTGAACCACGAATTGCGAGTCGCTGGGGGTCAACGCGGCCTGTGTTGACCATGTGCTGTGCGGCCGCAATGCAGTCCGCCACATCCACAAGGCCCCATGCGCCTTTCAGCCGGTTGCGCCATGCCCGGCCGAATCCGGTGGACCCTCCGTAATTGACATCCAGCACGGCAAAGCCGCGCGAGGTCCACCACTGTACCTTGAAGGAGAAGCCTTCCTGTGCCCGGGCCGTTGGGCCGCCATGCACAAGCACAATCATAGGTGGTTTTTCTCCTTCCGGTATGCAGACCTTGCTATTTGCAGGCGCATAAAAAAAGGCATGGCCGAGCGCCGGGCCACCAGGTTCAACGGGAAAGCGAATCGTTTCAGGCTTTGAAATGTCGAGCTTGTCCAGCGTTAGGTCAGCAGCCCGCTGCACACTATGCGCCACCCCAGCCTGCGCCGTGCCAACCACCACGGCAGGCAATGCGTCACAGGGGGCTTCCAGCCATGCAAACCGACCGTCATCAAGCCGAACAGGACATTGCTCCGGATGCGCGTGAAAAAGCGTCACATTTCCCGCTGCATCGGTAATCTGGCAGCGGGTTGTGCCATCCTGCACGACCAACACCACATACCCACCTTCGGGCAAAGGCTGATAGCTCCGCTGCCCGAACACCCAGGCAGGCTGCCCGATTTCACCGCCCGGAACAGGCGCGGGCGTTAAAGTCACATCACAGTGCTCAAATTCCTGCGGCTGTATGGACCAGACGGTCCAGGTACCAGTACGGTCAGACACAACCTGAAGCGTGCCATTATCTGCCCAACGCGGTTCTATCAGGGATTCACTTTGCGTTGCCCCGGCCAGAACATGCCGGTTTGACAGGCCGGAAATCTGCCCTTCCGGTGTGCGTACCAGCGTGGCACCGCAAAGACGTGTGGAGTCCCACGGCATGTTCGGGTGTTGCCACTCAATCCATGCCAGATACCGCCCATCGGGAGACACACTGGGCGCTGCCAGAAAATCCGGGCCCATATGCAGCACCTGTTCCGGGCCAGCCTGCACGCCTGTTGCGGTAAGTGTGAGCGCAAAGGCCACCAAAGCGGCTTTTGGCTCACCTGCCGCACGATGATCCTCCCGCACGGCCAGAAGACAGGAGGCATCCGGAGCAAAACGCAGGTCGGCGTAACGCAGGCCCTCCGTGTGGCTCAGGCACACTGGGGCCTCTGCGCTTTTGGCGAAAAACCACAATGCGCCGGATTTTTTCTCTGAAAACGCGACATGACCATGCCCCACCGCGTAAGGAGCACCGCCATATTCATGCACACGGGTGCCTACATCGTACACCGCTGGCAGAACATCCTGCGCGCCAAGGCCTTCCTGCCACCGCCGAAGCACCGTGCGGCCTTTTTCAGCAGGTCTGCGTTCCAGCCAGTACACCATGGCACCATCAGCGTTCACCTCAGACAGGGAGAGTGCTTTCCCTGCCACCAGATCAACCGTAACCGGAGACGGCCATGACCCGCAGGGTAAAGGCAGAGGCAAAGGAGCAGGCTTGGTGGAAACAGACATGGCAGTTTTCCTGACTACGGAGGCAAATGGCAAAAGCTGTTTCATGCCACATGGAAGCGACAAGACAGAGCGTCTATCTTCAGGCATGATACCGCCAGCCTCAACCCCTTCAGGGGCAGCACAGCAGAGACTGCCATGGCACCGCAGACTTTGCCCCACCATGGCACAGGCTTGACACTCCGCCGTCTACAGGCTTCCTGCCTGCAAGACCTGCCATAGACAGAACTGGATGCCCTGTCCTGCTACACACTCTTGAATCCTTCTTTTCGCTTCAGCACCTCAACAGCCTGTTTGCTCATTACGGCTACGCAGTTGTGGGGATTGTGGTCATGCTGGAAAGCATGGGGTTTCCGCTACCCGCAGAAAGCCTGATCATAACAGGTGCGCTCTTCTGCGCGACCACCCATAAGCTCAGTATTACCGGCGTTATTATTGCTGCCGTGGCTGGGGCCATTATGGGGGATAATTTTGGCTACCTGATAGGCCGTGCCCTCGGCCTGAAGCTGTTGCAGAAATACGGCCCCAAATTCGGCCTGACACCAGAGCGCCTGCTGCTTGGCCGCTATGTATTTTTGAAGCATGGCGGGTCTGTTGTGTTCTTTGGCCGTTTTATTGCCGTGCTGCGTATGTTTGTTGCCCTGCTGGCTGGCGCGAACCATATGCCGTGGCATACGTTTTTATGGCACAATGCGTTGGGTGGACTGTGCTGGGCTGGCGGTTACGCCATAGGCACTTACCTGCTTGGTAATGAAGTTCTGAAACTGTCCGGGCCGGTCGGCATCGGGTTTGGCATCTGCGCCATCATTATCATCGGGGGCTCGTTCCTGTTCCTCAAACGCAATGAGAAACGTCTGACGGAGGAAGCCATGAAAGCTGCGGAAAAAGACGACCGCTTGCGGATAACCCCATAATGCTGGGCCGCCATGAATGGGCCGTAACGGCCAAGCAGCCCAACCTTGACGGACGGGTTGCCCTAGTAACAGGTGCCAATAGCGGGCTGGGGTTTGAAGTAGCCTGTGGCTTGGCCACGCGTGGGGCGCGGTTATTACTGCCTGTACGCAATGCAGAGCGCGGCACGGCAGCCCTTGCAGCACTAAAGGCCCGCTGCCCCACTGCGCTGGTTGAGATGCTTACGCTTGACCTGACATCCCTCCAGTCCGTAGCCGCCTGTGCAGCAGACGTTGCCAGACTTACGAACCGGCTGGATATTCTGGTTAATAACGCTGGTATTATGGCGCCGGCCCAGCGGCAGGAAACGCAGGATGGGTTTGAAGTGCAGTTTGGCACCAACCATCTTGGCCATTTTGCCCTGACCTACCACTTACGCCCTTTGCTTGAGGCAGCACCGGGCGGCGGCGTTGTGACAACCGTTGCCAGCCTTGCTGCCTGCAAAGGGAGCATCCATTTTGATGACCTACAGTTTCGGCACCGCTACAGCGCTTTTGGGGCTTACCAGCAAAGCAAACTGGCCAACCTTCTGTTTGCACGGGAGTTGGCCCGCAAAGCGGGTGAAGCTGGCTGGAATATTCATTCCCGCGCAGCGCATCCGGGCTGGTCTTCTACCTCCATCATCGCCAATGGTCCGGCCTCCGCGCTGCCTGAAGCCTTGGGTAAGGTAGAACGCGTGCTGGGCAGTGCGGTTTTGCGCGTTATGGGCCAGTCGGCTGCGCGTGGGGCAGAACCGCTGCTCTATGCCACGCTGGCTCCCATTGCGCGGGACGGAGATTATTACGGCCCACAGGGTACCAAGGAGCGCCGGGGCCAACCGGGGCCAGCGCATGTTCCTGCCGCCGCGTTAAAAGCCAGTACGGCTGAGCGCCTATGGGATGTTTCCGAACGCCTGACCGGTCTGGGTTGGTAAGACCAACGGGCTGGTTAAAGCCAGCCCGTACCTTCTGCCTATTTCCGCCGTTCGCGCCCAGATGTGGTGCGGGTGCGGCTCTGCTGCCGCAATACGCTTTCAATCCAGTCATTCAGTTTGCGCGTTGTCTCTTCTGCCTCTTCCCGGTCCGGGTAGAAATCGGGGAAGCGTAAAGCCAGCCAGCGCCATGCGACCAAGCGTTTATGGCGTTTTTCTGCCCGCTCGAGCTCTTCACGGCTTGCCCGCTCACTGGGTGGCAGCCTGCCCGTACCGGGTGGCATGACACGGCGGCCCGCTGCGTGGTCCGCCGCCCAGCCTACCAAACGCTTGATCCCGTTATCGCGGTCATCCACGGGGCACATGGCGTAAGACCAGCGGGTTGTGAGATCCAGCCCCTCCACCCCTTCCAGAGCAGACGCAATGTCAAAGGCCTGTTCCATATCCGCAAGGCGGTAATTGGGGTCATCCTTACGCAGCACCGCGCGATGAATGCGTGACAGAACGCCGTAAAGGCTTTCCGACCCAATTTCAGCCGCAACGGCTTTCACAATATCTGCGTCAGGCTGCACGTAGGGCCGCAGGTCGCTCTGCTCTTCCGTATCGGCTTCAAGCTGTCGGCGGATAAAGGAGGGGCTGCCTGCCCCGGCCAATACGGCCACCGTACCGACCTC
Organism: Acetobacter cibinongensis; assembly: GCF_000963925.1. GTDB lineage: Bacteria > Pseudomonadota > Alphaproteobacteria > Acetobacterales > Acetobacteraceae > Acetobacter > Acetobacter cibinongensis. The sequence continues at coordinate 269,471 of NZ_BAMV01000017.1, read as the reverse complement.
GTGCTTTCCGTAACGGCCAGCACGCCCGCCAATCTGCTTGACCTCCTGCACAGTGAGGTCACGTGTCTGGCGGCCATCAAACTTCTTGAGCGCAGCAAAAACCACCCGCTTGATGGACAGGTTAAGCCCCATGCCAATGGCGTCTGTTGCAATCAGAATATCAGCGGCACCGGAGTTAAAGCGCTGGGCTTCCGCACGGCGTACTTCCGGGCTGAGCGCGCCATACACCACCGCAACCCGTTTGCCGTGCTGCATAAGGGCTGCACGCAGGTCCAGCACTTCACGGCGGGAAAAGGCTATCAATGCATCGCCGGTTGTCAGGTCTGCCAACTTGACGGGCTGACTGGCTGACCGCAGCGGGCTTTTACGCTCCAGTGAAATTTCATCCACCGGGTCACCGCAGAGCTCAGCAATACGCCGCACCATGGGGATACAGTCCGGTGCACCCAGAATATACAAATGCCGGGCGGGTGCCCCCATAATGGCCGCTGTCCATGCGGCCCCACGGTCTGTGTCAAACAGCATCTGGGCTTCATCAATCACCGCAACATCAACGGGATTATAGAAGGGGCACATCTCAACCGTAGCAGCCAGATGTTTGCTGCTGGGCACCAGAATGCGCTCCTCCCCCGTAGAAAGCGAAGCCTCCACACCACGAGACGCCAGAGCCTCCCGAAATTCATGCGCCAGCAACCGCAGGGGGGCCAAGGCAAGCCCGCTATCGGCCTGCGCCAGAGCATTCAGGGCCGTGTAGGATTTACCGCTATTGGTTGGGCCAGTCACCAGCGTAATCTGCCGGTTCAAGGCGCGGGCGGTACGGAAATGGGCCGCATAGCGGTCCAGCGCCGCCACACGCGCAATAACGGAATTGGCCACCTTGCGGCCCATATCTGCCTGAACACGGGGGCTGCCAGGCGTTGCTGCTGCCGCGCCATCCCGCCATTCCCCCAGCTTGTCGCGCAGGGCAATCAGTTCGGCAGGGTCAAACTCCCACCGCTCACGGCCACCCGATTCGCTGACCTTTCGGGCAACAGGCAGCCTGTTCTCTGCAATCCAGCGCAACGCCTCCTTGTGGGAGCAGCGCAGTAGGCGCGGCACGTCCTTGAACGGGACAAGGCTTTCTTCCCACGCCGCGAGGCGCTGTTCTTCCTTCTGGCGTTTTTCCTGCGCGGTGCGCTCAATGGTGTGGGCGGTTTTCTGGCGCTGGGCTTCGTCTCTGCGCGCCGTGTCCAGAAACGGGTCTCCCTCCGGCAGGCCAAACGCAATGGCAATGGCCATAAGCAGAAGGTCTATCTGGCCGGGGGATAAAACGCGCCCTGTATCCAGCAGGTCTGCCTGAATGGCGTCAAAAACCTTGCGCGGCGTGGCGGCATAAGACCGCAGGCGCTCCTGTGCAACGGGTGCCAAGGCCCGTTCCAGCACGGTATCATTCGCCTCGGGCTCGGTAATGGTGGCAACCGCCTGCTCGATCTCGTCCCGCGTCACCCAGATGCGCCCGCTCCGGCGCGTCAGGTCAACAAGGCGGGAGATACGTTTTTTGCGGCGCACGGTGCAGAGAATATCGCGGAAGGTTTCATCCGGAATGTCCCGTGCATCCGGCTCCAGCGCACGGGCAACACGGCGGATGACTTCCTGCTCTTCCTTGGGGTCTACTGCAAACCCTGTGCGGGCGGAAACATGGGCAAACGCCTCGCGGGCGGGGGAAGCAAAAGGTTCTGACGTCATGCCATTACTCTTGCGCTATCACGCGGTGCGGAACAATGGCCTGCGCGGGAAAACGCACGTGTTTTCACATAACCTTTCTGCTTTTCAAACACGCCCCTGCAAAAGCAGAATGTGGGATTCACGCAGCGCTGCGTGACTATACCGGCACTATCCTGCCCAAAAACCGCTCTGTCCCACGCTGGGGAACGGTACTTTATTCTATTGCTAACCCCTTGTTTACCATGGAAAAGCATAGCACCCGTGCAGGAAGCAAAGAGGGGCTTTGTTCACTTTAAGCTGGCAGAAAACCGCCGTACCCCTTAGAAACGCCGCCACACTATACGCAAAAGCGCACCCGCAATCAGGAGTATAAAGCGGCCCATGTCTGACACCACGACAGAACAGCTGACCGGAACCTTCTCTGACATCCTGCCCAAAATGACGGCTGACGAAGTGCCTACAGCCCTTCTGCCGGTCGAAGGGCAGGAGGGTGTATGGCACCTTGCGCCGCCTACTAAGGAGTATGGCCACCTCTACCCGGCAAAAGTGCTGACCGTACACCATTGGACGGAACGCCTGTTCAGCTTCACCACGACACGTGACCCCGGCCTACGCTTTGAAAACGGGCAGTTTGCGATGATCGGGATTGAAGTGAACGAAAAGCCGCTGCTGCGCGCTTATTCTCTGGCTTCTCCCAACTATGAAGATGAACTTGAGTTCCTCTCCATTGCCGTGCCGGATGGCCCGCTGACCTCCCGCCTGCGCCATGTCAAGGTGGGGGACACCGTACTGGTGGGCCGCAAACCGACTGGCACCCTGATTTTGGATAACCTGCGCCCGGGCCGTAACCTGTACTTCCTGTCCACAGGTACGGGGCTTGCGCCTTTCATGAGCCTGATCAAAGACCCGGCCTGCTATGAAAAATACGAAAAGGTTATTCTGAGCCACACCGTGCGTCTGTCTGGCGAACTGGCTTATTACAACCACATTCGCCACGAACTGCCAGAGCATGAGTTTCTGGGGGAAGATATTGCAGGCAAACTGCTCTACTACCCGGCTGTTACCCGTGAAGAATATGCCGTAACGGACCGTATCACCAAGCTGATTGAAAACGGTCAGATCTTCCGTGACCTCAACATTCCGGAACTGGACCCTGAGCATGACCGCGTCATGATCTGTGGGTCACCTGAAATGCTGGCCGATACGGAAGCCCTGCTTCAGGCGCGTGGGTTTGATGAAGGCAACATGTCCAACCCCGGCTCTTATGTGGTGGAAAAAGCCTTCGCTGGACGCTAAGGGTCTTTTATCTCTTTTTCAGACCCAACACACCAAGGAGCCTGCACCATGTCCCACGAGTTCGATCTTCTTGTGATTGGTGCAGGGTCTGGCGGAGTACGCTGCGCGCGTATTGCCGCCAGCCATGGTGCCAAAGTTGCTATTGTTGAAAGCCGCCACTGGGGTGGTACCTGCGTTAATCTGGGCTGCGTCCCTAAAAAACTGATGGTGCAGGCCAGTGAATATGGTGACCTGGTGGATGACAGCCATGCTTTTGGCTGGTCCAGCACACGCGGCACCCACGACTGGGCGACTCTGATAGCCGCCAAAGACAAAGAAATTACCCGCCTGAATGGTATTTACGTGTCCATGCTGGAAAAAGCAGGCATTGCCCTGTTTACCGGCCACGCACGGTTTGAAGATGCCCATACCGTTGTGGTTGAGCCATCCCCGCTTGCACCCGACGAGGCCCCGCGTACGGTCACGGCCAAACGGATTGTCATTGCCACAGGCTCTACACCGCTCAAGCTGGATATTCCAGGCGCAGACTATGCCATTACCTCTGACGAGGCCTTCCACCTGACCGAGCGCCCTCAGCGCGTTGTGATTGTCGGCAGTGGCTATATTGGCGTGGAATTTGCCGGTATTTTTGCAGGCCTTGGCTCTACCGTTGACATGGTGCAACGCCACGACCTGCCCCTGCGCGGTTTTGACGAAGATCTGCGGAAAGAGTTGAAGGATGCCATTGCCGTGCGTGGCATCACCCTGCACGGCAATGCCGCCCCCACACGCATAGAAAAGACAGGCACCGCATACACCGTCAGCCTGAACAACGGCCAGACGCTGGATGCTGACTGCGTGTTTTTTGCCGTAGGCCGCCGCCCGAAGATCGATTCGCTCGGGTTGGAGAAAGCTGGCGTCAGCACAGCCAAGGGCGGCCGCATTGCCGTGAATGACAGGCAGGAAACCAGCCAGCCGAACATTTATGCCATTGGCGATGTAACGGACCGCCTGAACCTGACCCCCGTTGCCATTGCAGAAGGCCATAATCTGGCAGACAGCCTGTTTGGCAAGGAACCGCCGCGCACCTGGTCTCTCGACACCACACCCAAGGCGGTCTTTTTCTCTCCTCCACTCGCATCAGTCGGTCTGACGGAAGAGGAAGCCGCCAAAAACGGTGTGCTGGATATTTACCTGACCCGCTTTACCCCCATGCGCCACACCCTGAGCGGCCGTAAAGACCGCAAAACCATCATGAAACTGGTTGTGGACCAAGCCAGCCAGAAAGTGGTGGGTGCGCATATTCTGGGTGATGATGCTGCCGAAATGATGCAGGGCGTAGCCATTGCCGTAACTGCCGGCCTCCGGAAAGTGGATTTTGACCGCACAGTTGGCATCCACCCGACCTCCGCCGAGGAACTGGTCACACTGCGTACCCGCACGCGCGAAACACCAAAAGCCAGCTAAGACGCTTTTTACCACGCCCCTGACAGGAAAAAGCCCCATGCCCCTTTCCAGCACCCCACCGCATGCTGCCGCTACGGCCCACGACTCCTATGATCTGGTCCTGAAAGGTGGCTCCGTTGTGCTGCCGGACGCCACGGTCATAACGGATGTCTATGTGCGCAATGGCCTGATTGCCGCCATTGGCGGGCAAGGCAAAGCCGAGCGCACGCTAGACTGCACAGGGCTGACCATTCTGCCGGGCGTCATTGACACACAGGTTCATTTCCGTGAGCCGGGTGCTACGGAAAATGAGGATCTGGAAAGCGGAAGCCGCGCCGCTGTACTCGGTGGCGTGACGGGCGTTTTTGAAATGCCCAACACCAAACCCACCACATCAACCCCTGAAGCGGTGGCAGACAAACTGGCCCGCGCCAAAGGCCGCATGTGGTGCGACCACGCATTTTATGTGGGTGCCACTAGCGACAACGCTGACCACTGTGGTGAACTTGAAAAACTGCCGGGCACAGCAGGCATCAAAGTCTTCATGGGCTCGTCCACCGGTAATCTTCTGGTCTCTGAAGATGACATGCTGGAACGCGTCTTCCGGTCTGGCCGCCGCCGGGTAGCCATCCATGCGGAAGATGAAGCACGGCTGAAAGAGCGTGTGGACTACCGTGTGGAAGGTGACCCGTCCTCCCACCCTGTCTGGCGGGATGATGAGACCGCGCTGCGGGCCACAACCCGCGCCCTCCGCCTTGCGCGTAAAACGGGCCGCCGGGTCCATATCCTGCACATCACTACACCGCAGGAACTGGAACTGATCTCACAGCATCGGGACATTGCAACCTGTGAAGTCACTCCCCAGCATCTGACGTTGGCGGGTGAGGAAGCCTATGCCCGCCTTGGGACGCTTGCACAGATGAACCCGCCCATTCGCTCCGGTGCGCATCGTGACGGGCTGTGGCATTGGGTTAGTCAGGGCATGCCGGATGTTATTGGCTCCGACCATGCTCCTCATTCCCTTACCAACAAGAACAAGCCTTATCCGGCCTCTCCATCAGGTATGCCGGGGGTACAAACGCTGCTGCCCCTCATGCTGGACCACGTGGCCAATAACCGTCTGACCCTGCGCCGCCTTGTGGACATGACCTCCGCCGGGCCACAGCGCCTGTTCGGCCTTGTGCGCAAAGGCCGCATTGCTGTGGGATATGACGCTGACTTCTCCATTGTGGACCTGAAGGCTACATGGACCGTGGAGCAGGATTGGCTGGCTTCCAAATGTGGCTGGTCTCCCTTTACCGGCACGCAGCTTATAGGCCGCCCTGTTGGCACAATTGTGCGGGGCCATCAGGTCATGTGGGAGGGTACGCTGGCTGAGCAGGCCATTGGCGAACCCCTGAAATTTGACGCGACAGACCGCCCCACGGTCTGATAAGCAGCTTTTTCCTTTTTCTGAGGTCCTGTTCTTTTTGACACATCCGGGCAGCATCTGCCCGGATGTTTTTGTCTTTTATCGCCTGACGGATTGCACAATGCCCACGCCTGACAAAACCCTGAAACTCGGTCTGGATTTTGGCACAACCAACAGCGTTGTTGTGCTGGCCCACCCTGATGGCAAAACGGAAACCCTGCGTTTTACCTTCCCTGAACACCCGACTTCAGACACCTGCCGTACCCTGCTGTGTTTCTGGCAGGAAGAAGTGGGGGCCCGCATTGTCCAGCAGGAAGCCATAGGCGCTGCCGCCATTGATGCGTATCTGGAAGACCCGGCGGACTCCCGCATGATCATGTCCATGAAGTCTTATCTGGCGCAGAAATCTTTTCGGGAAACACAGGTCTTCAGCCGCCGCCTGAGCTTAGAAGCTCTGATTGCGCATTTTCTGGCCAATTTGATGAAGGCTGTGGGTGTAAACCCTGACGGTGTGCATGTGACCGTAGGCCGGCCTGTCGAGTTTGCAGGTGACTTTCCAGACGATGCATTGGGTGAGCAACGCCTGCGGGACAGTTTTAAGGCCGCCGGATTCTCTCACGTTACCCTGGCGTGGGAACCAGAGGCCGCAGGCTGGCGCTTTGCCCAGCGCCTGACGGAACCCACCACCATTCTGGTAGGGGACTTTGGTGGCGGCACCAGTGACTTCTCGGTCATGCGGTTTGACCCGGCCAAACCCGGCCACGCCGAACCCTTAGGGCATGCAGGTGTTGGCATTGCCGGAGACCAGTTTGATTACCGGATTATCAATACGGTCATTGCCCCTCTGCTAGGCCGGGACTGCACCTACCGTGTAATGGGCGGGGAACCCCTGCCTGTTCCCATAGAATGGTATGCAAGTCTGGGCCGGTGGCATCGTCTGGCGCTTATGCGTACCCCCCAGACCCTGCGCGCCATGGAAGATGTTGCCCGCACAGTGTCAGACCCAGCAAAGTTACGGGCCTTGATTGATCTGGTGCAGGACCAGCAGGGGCAGGCCCTCTACCGTGCCGTTGGGGCCGCCAAAAGTGCTCTCTCCAAGGCAGACAGCACTGAGCTTTGCTTTCAGCACAGAGAGTTTCACGTCAAACACACCATTACCCGTGCGGATTTTGAAAGCTGGATTGCGCCAGACCTTCTTCAGTTTGACCGTGCAGTTGATCAGGCATTGAAAAATGCCGGATTACCCGCCTCCGCAGTTGACCGTGTGTTCCTGACAGGTGGCACGTCTTTTGTTCCCGCAGTGCGCCGCCTGTTTACTGACCGTTTTGGCCAGGAGCGCGTGGATACGGGCGGCGAGTTTGTGTCCGTTGCCGAAGGACTTGCCCTTATGAACGGACACGCCTGACCCGTTACGATGCACAATTAAAAAAGGCCATGAGGAACATCCCCATGGCCTTTTTGATGTCCGGCCTGCGCCAGTCTGCCGTTTACGGAAACGCGGTCCGCTGGAACTTGAAGCGGTCTACCAATGCGCGGAGAGGGGCAAACTGCTCTTCTGAGAATGTCTCGGTATGCACATGCTGGCCATCCGGGCTTTCAACAAACACGGTGGCATTCCAGTCTGCCGCACTAATGCCGGTCCACAGCGTCAGGTCCAGCACTTCCTGCCCGTTCTGGTCTTTCAGGCTGACGCGTGAATCCCCGGAAGAAGGCGGTGTCCGGTTTAGCGGCCCCCAGCCTGCCTTATGGTCTTCAAACCATGTGTTGAGGGTTTTTACTTCATCAGCAGTCAGCGCACGTTTGTGCCGCATCGGCCCCACTTCAATCTCGCCGCTCGCCACTTGTGGGAACGTGACGGGCTTGAGGTTGGGGAGAGCGAATGTCCAGATCAGACTCGCGGTGCCAACTGTCAGAATAAAAAAGCCGATCAGAAAGACCGTTTCTTTTCTCATGCCAATGTGCTCCTTACCCGCGTACCGCAGCGATGACACGCGCCACCTCGGCATCGGTCAGCTCAGGGTGGATGGGCAGCGCCAGAATGCGGGTTGCCAGATCTTCTGAAACAGGCAGAGCCGCGCCATCATGGTGGGTTTCGTACGCTGGTTGCTTATGCAGGGGCAGCGGATAGTAAATAGCGGAGGGTACGCCTTTCTCTTTAAGTCGTGCCTGAAGAGGCGCCCGCTCCGCCGGGTCTTTCAGCAGCACTGCGTAAATAGCCCATGCACTTTTGCTATTGGGTACCCGTACCGGTGTCTGCACAACATCTTTCAGCCCGGCATCATAGGCTTGGGCAATCGCATCGCGCCGTGCCAGTTCCTGTTTGAAACCGTCCAGTTTTGCCAGAAGCACAGCAGCCTGAATGGTATCCAACCGCCCGTTCATGCCAGTCCGGAGCACCTGATACCGCGTTTTGCCCTCACCGTGCGTCCGCAGGGAGCGGTACAGGTCTGCCCGCTCTGCATCATCTGTCAGAATGGCACCGCCATCCCCATAGCCGCCCAGCGGTTTGGACGGAAAGAAGGAAAGCGTGGTGGCAGTTGCTTCCCGCCCAAGCGGTTTCCCCTCAAGGTCTGCGCCAAAGGACTGAGCACAATCCGCCAGCAGAAACAGGCCTTCTTCCTGTGCAATGGCACGCAACTCTGCCCAGGGAGCAGGCTGGCCAAACAGATCCACCCCTACAATGGCGCGGGGTGTCAGTTTACCCGCATCGCGCACGGCACGGATACGCGCACGCAGATGCTGAGGGTCGATCTGGAAGGTATTGGGGTCAACATCCACAAAAACCGGGGTAGCGCCAAGCACCAGTGGAACTTCTGCGGTGGCGGTGTACGTGAAAGCTGGCAGGAAAACGGCATCACCACGGCCAATATTTTCGGCCATCATGACAATTTGCAGGGCATCCGTTCCGGAAGAAACACCAACGCATTCCTTGGCGCCACACCATTCCGCCAGACGTTTTTCCAGCTCAAAAACTTCCGGGCCCATGACAAAGTGGCAGTGGTCAAACACCGCATCCACACGCTGGCGCAGCCCCGGCCCCAAGCGCTTTTGCTGCGCTATTAGGTCCAGAAACGCAATCGGTTTGTCAGTCTTATCGGTCATTGAACCACCTGTTCTGTGCTGCCTGTATGTAAGGGAGGCGCGCCCTCCGCCACGACCGCCTGTGCTGCAGCCGCGCTGGGATTGCCCTCGGGATTATGTGTGAATTCGGGGACCAGCAACGTCAGAATACGCAAGGCTGCCTCAACATTGCCTTGCCGGGCAAAGGCCGCAATCTGATCAACAGCGTGAGAGACTTCCTGCAAGTCCACCACGCGCGGCTTTGCCATCAGCAGTCCCGGATTATCCGTTGGCACCGGTGCCTCCCGACCGTGGAACAGTTCTTCATACAGCTTTTCACCCGGACGCATGCCAGTAAAGCGGATAGCAACATCCTCTTCCGGACGCAGCCCGGCCAAGCGGATCATCTGGCGGGCAAGATCCACAATTTTGATCGGATCTCCCATATCCAGCACAAATATGCCGCCACCGCGCAACAGGGTGTCCGTATCGGACAGGCCTGCCCCATGTGTGCCCCGCACACTGGCTTGCAGCACAAGCCCTACAGCTTCTGACACAGTCATGAAATAGCGGCGCATATCCGGATGAGTGATGGTCACAGGCCCCCCACGCTCCAACTGGCGACGGAATAGCGGCACAACAGACCCGGTTGACCCCAATACGTTCCCGAACCGGACCGTAATACAGCGCATGGCCTGCGCATTGCCCGAGGCCCGTGCCTGAATATCCAACGCCTGACAATACATCTCCGCAGCGCGTTTGGCCGCCCCCATCAGGCTGGACGGATTAACCGCCTTGTCTGTGGAGATCACTACCATAGCCTGTGCGCCATGTCGCGCTGCGGCATCAGCCACCACACGGGTACCGTGCACGTTGGTCAGCAGGCCTTCCGCCGGGTTCGCTTCTACAATCGGCACATGCTTGAGCGCTGCGGCGTGAAACACAAGGGCGGGCTTATATGCCGCCATAATCCGTTCAATACGGTTTTCATCCCGAATATCGGCCACAAGCGCTACACGCGGCACATGGGGGGCCTGCTCAGCCAGTTCCGTATCGATCTGCCACAATTCGAACTCACCGTGGTCCAGCAGGATCAGACGAGCCGGACCGAGATGTGCAATCTGCCGCACCAACTCGGACCCGATACTCCCCCCTGCCCCGGTCACCAGCACAGTGCGGCCACCGATCATGCGCTCCATGCCTTCCCGGTCTAGTGGAACCTGCGGACGGTTCAACAGGTCTTCCAGCGGAACAGGGCGTAACTCAACACGTTCGGCAGGGGTTAGAGTTGTCAGGGCGGGGGTACGCAGCACCGTAATGCCATGGGCCGCTGCGGCATCCAGCACCTTGGTGAGTGCCTGCCCCCGGAATGTTGGCTCCGTCACAACCAGAGATTCGGGCAGGGTATGCGCACGCTCCAGACGATCCAGAATGTCGCTCACATCCTCAATATGCCCGAGGATAGGCACGTTATGAATCCGTCGCCCAGCCTGATGCGTTCCCAGAGCAATAAGACCGACAACCCGGATGCCATCTTCCGGGTTACGCTCAATGGAGCGCAAATACAGGTCTGCCACCGCATCCACGCCAATTAACACAACGCGGCGCTGGTCAGCTTTGCGTAAGGCCCGCCTGTAGGCAAGCCTGTAGCACACACGCAGCCCACCCAGCATGACCAGCAGCACAAGCGCATAAATAATGGGAAACGTCGGGCTGGGTAAGTTATGGTGCCCCAGCCGCAGCCCCACCGAAAACAGCAGCGCGCTGGCAACAGAAGCACCAGCAATGCCGATAAGGTCAGACACGCCTGAGAAGCGCCAGTATTGCTGTGGCATACGAAAAGGCAGACCACTGACAACCAGCGTTATGGCGCCCCCTGCCAAAAACCAGAGGGGATGCAGGAGGCCATCCTGCGGGGCAGCAAGCCACCGTGCCAGCGGCGCAGCAATAGCCGCCAACATGCCGTCAAGAAGGATGTTGACCAGGATTCTATTGAGCGGGCGCAGCTTGGGACTACGATGCAAAGGCTCTGAGCGTTGCGATACCATTATCTTGCACCTATAGCGTAGCACTTGCCATCCTAGAAGCTGCACATTACCGCGATTATATGCCCATGCTCCTCTCTGACCCCATTCTGGCTGTTTTCTGCCTGCTTTGCGCTGCATTTTTTGCGGCAGGGCTGGTGCGTGTCATGATTAATCTGGCCGTACTGGACCACCCAGGACACCGCAGCGCACACGAAACCCCTGTCCCTAAAGGGGGTGGTGTTGGGGTTATGGCGTCTTTTTTTCTTTTTTTTCCCCTCGTGCAGGACATTACTGGCCATAGCGTTTTGCAGGCCGATGTTATTCTGACAGCCGTGGCCACAGCTCTGTTGGCCTGCGTGTCCTGGGCAGATGACCTGTACCAGTGGCCTGCCTCCATCAAGCTGGTCGCTCAGACCGCTGCTGCGGCTCTGGTTATTGCTGGTGGTACGGCCACGTCATGGCCCGCCCCGTCTTATGGGCTGGTGCTGTCACTGTTCTGGCTGGTGTTTATTACCAACGCCGTCAATTTCATGGATGGGCTTAACGGGCTTATTTCGGGCTGTCTGATTGTCGGCAACCTGTTTGTGGCTGCAACCGGCACATATTTTGGCCTGCCGGATCTGGTATGGCCTGCCCTGATGCTTGCAGGGTGCCTGTGCGGCTTTCTGCCGTTCAACTTCCCTAAAGCCCGTATTTTTCTAGGGGATGTCGGCAGTCAGGGCTGTGGCCTGCTGGCAGGTACGGCCGCCCTGTACATGACCCGGCACACCAGTCAGCCGTCCGGCTGGGTATTGGGGCCTGCACTGCTCTCCCCTCTGATTTTCGATGTCCTGTTCACGCTTGTACGGCGCAAGCTAGCAGGCCACTCGCTTATGCAGGCGCATAGAGGCCATTTGTATCAGGTGCTGCACCGCAGCGGCATGAACCCTGTGCTCATTACGCTGTGCGAATGTGGGTTTGTGCTCTGGGGGGGCATGGTTGCCGTGTACACAGCGCCCTTCCTGCCGCTCAAGGCGGCCTGCGTGGCAATGCCTTTACTCGCACTCCCGCAACTGGGGTGGTTGGCACTGGCCATTATAAGAACACGCCGCCACCCGGTTGGCCCGTGGTAGCGGCGCGCCTATCACAGTCGTTTAAGCTGTGAGGGTTGGTCTTTAGTTCTTAAGTTCGAAGGTCAGGCCTTCAGCAGAACTGGCGAGACGAGCACCTTTGGTTGCCGTTTCAATTTTGATGCGTACGCCGTTCTTGTTTTCAAGCACCAGACCGCCCAGACCGTTCCCCAGTGTGGCTTCACCATGGGCGGCTGCGTAGGTACCAGCAAAGTCTTCAGCCTTGTGCAGGTTGTAAACCGTGCCTTTGCCTTCGATATGAGAGAAACCAACGGCTGCAATCGTTCCACCGGTAATGGAGTATTTGTAGGTCTTACCGCCAAAGCGCAGTTTGGCGTCGCCCCACGTATAGCCGATGCCTACATCTGCTGATTTAGCAGAAAGGGTAATCGTACCGGTTTTGGTGCCCATGGCATCGCCTGCAGCAAAGGCGGCTGGAGCCAGAGAAGCTGTTGCAAAAGTGAGAGCCGCAGCGGCGGCAAATGTAGCAAACCGCATTTGAACGTTCCTTTGGTTAACAATCTCGTCTCAGATACAGTTGCAGGCTTTAAAATACCCTGAGTGCTGCATTTGAAAGTTGTTTAACAAAACGTTCTGATATGCGGAAAAGTTGCCTTGTAGCCGTTGAAGCGCAAAATTTTCTGCGTCAACGGCTCAAGAGCATGGTTGTAGTCTGGCTTAAGCCGCGGCTACGCGGCGCAGGCGGCGTACTGGCTGTTCTTTTTTCTCTGCCTGAGTTGCCTTCTTGGCTTCATCATCTGCGGCGCTGCCCATGATGGAGCGAATTTCCTTCAGGTAAGACGCACCTTTGGGTGTGCGCTGTACCAGAACGGAACGACGGTCCAGCGGGTCAACCTTACGGCGGGCCAGATCCAGCTCTCCCAGACGGTCCAGAGCGCGGGTGATAGCCGGCTTGGAGACATTAAGGCTGGACGCAAGGCCGCGCACCGTGTGACCGGATTCGTCCAGATAGCAGGTCAGGAACACTGCAAGCTGGCGCGCAGACAAGTCTGGGCCATCGCCACGCACGAGAGACACCACAGTGTCCCGAAGTGTTTTTACCAGTTCTTCTGCGTGGGCTGCATTCTGTGCCATCGCGTTTCATCCTTGTTTTGATACCGATGGTCAGCCCGTAGAAGGCGCGGCATCGGTCTTGGTAACCGTTATCCGGCAGAGTAGATCCGGCTTATATAGGAACCGGAACAGGTATTTAAATCCTGTAACGATAAAATAGTTCCACCGGTGGTCACTTTTCTTTACGCATCCGCTCCATTCTGGTTCGCGAACAATTTTTCAAGCATAGCAAAAACAGCCCTAACCCCAGGAGAATCCCCGCCTTCAGGCCGTCCGGGGCGGCTGGAATCATTCCATGCATAGGTGTCGATATGCGCCCACCGCTGGCCTGCCTTTACAAAACGCTCAAGAAACAGTCCGGCCGTTACTGCACCGGCCATAGGTTTAGATGAAATATTATTCAGGTCCGCTACTGAACTGGACAGCCATCCGGCATAGCCTTGCCAGAGTGGTAACCGCCATAAAGGGTCCGCCTGAGCATGACTTACTGCAAGAAGGGCCTCAGCCACCCCCTCATCATTACAAAACAGGCCGGGCAAATCTGGCCCTAATGCAACGCGAGCGGCACCCGTCAAGGTGGCCATATCCAGCAATAGGTCTGGAGTCGTTTCTCCGGCCTCAGCCAGCAGATCACACAGCACCAGACGGCCTTCCGCATCCGTATTGCCAATTTCCACTGTCAGGCCAGCCCGACTTTTCACCACATCCAGCGGCCGCATAGCATGGCCGGACACACTGTTTTCCACGCAGCCAAGCCGTACCTCCAACTGTATAGGCAGATCTTGCGTCATGATCATCCGTGCCAGAGCCAAGACGGATGCAGCACCCCCCATATCTTTTTTCATACGCAACATGCCCGCAGACGGCTTGATGTCGTACCCACCGGAGTCAAAGCACACACCTTTGCCTACCAGTGAAATCAGGGGCGCCTTCTTGCCTGCCTTACTGCCACGCCACCGGGCTATGGCAACACGGGGGCCACGGTCAGAGCCGTTACCCACATGCGCGAGCAGAGGGTAAGCCTTGTCCAGCGCCTTCCCTTTTATAATCTCCACCTCAGCCCCAAGCGGGGCCAGTGCATCCCGCGCAGCGTGGGCCAGTTCGGTTGGGCCAAGCAGGTTGGCGGGGGTGTTAATCAGGTCTCGTGCCAACCAGATGGAACGGGCCGTTTCCACCGCGCGCCCAGTTTTTTCTTCCTCCATGACCACCAGTTTCGGCTTGGCCGTCTGCTCGGTGGCACTGGCTTTGAGGGAAAACTGGTAGGAGCCCAGACAAAAGCCCAGCACCACATCGTCCCGCTCTACATCGTCGGGGGCGTGAACCTGCCAGTTACCCGGCGGCAATTTTCCTGCCAGTGCGCCAAACTGGTAGGGGTCTTTCACCCCAACTGGCGCAATCCCGAACACGGCTGAAAGCTGCCCTGCTGTGTCCGGCACAAGTGCTATATCTCCCGGCTCTCCGGTAAAACCACATGCCTGCACGAAAGCCACCCCTGTGGGGCCAAGATGAGTCTTGAGTCGCGCTATATCGGGCGCTCTCACCGCATAAACGGTGTGCGCTTTCTTCTGGTTACGGCGTAAAACACTCAGGCACTCTGCATCTTGAACGGGCATGACTTTTTCCTCCTGTCCGCAAAATTGCCTGTCCGTGGGTGGGGATGCAATGGTTAAGAAACAGCAACAGCTTGCTTTTAAAAGCATACCGGCTGACCATAGCGGCATGATGGATACCCCCCGCCGCCCGGCCCCCCGTGTGCGTGCCCTTACCGCTGATGATGAAACGCCGGTCAGAGCCATTCTTGGCCCGACCAATACCGGCAAGACCCATCTGGCCCTGGAGCGTATGCTGGCCCATCACTCCGGCATTATGGGGTTTCCGCTCCGCCTTCTGGCGCGGGAGAACTATGACCGCATGGTCAAGCTGAAAGGGGTGAGGGCCGTAGCCCTCATTACCGGGGAAGAGAAGATCATTCCCCCCGGTGCTCGCTGGTTTTCCTGCACGGTTGAAGCCATGCCTGTAGACCGCAAGGTGGACTTTGTTGCTGTTGATGAAATTCAGCTCTGCGCCGACCCAGAGCGCGGCCATATCTTTACAGACCGCCTGCTGAACGCCCGGGGTGAGTCCGAAACGCTGTTTCTGGGCGCTGAGACCATAGCCCCCCTGCTCCGCACCCTGATACCCGGAGTGGAGATTGAAACGCGCCCCCGGCTCTCCAACCTTGAACATACGGGGTATACGCGCCTGAGCCGCCTGCCACCCCGCACGGCCATTGTGGCGTTTTCAGCCGGGGATGTGTACGCCATTGCAGAACTGATCCGCCGCAGGCGCGGCGGCTGCGCGGTTGTTATGGGGCAGCTTTCCCCCCGCACCCGTAATGCACAGGTTGCCCTCTATCAAAACCGCGAGGTGGATTATCTGGTTGCGACCGATGCCATTGGCATGGGGCTGAACATGGATATTCACCATGTCGCCTTTGCTGGCATGTCCAAATTTGATGGCTCCCGCAGGCGGATCCTGACCCCGGCAGAAGTAGCCCAGATTGCAGGCCGCGCGGGCCGTGGCACGCAGGATGGCACCTTTGGCACAACCGGAGACTGCACACCCTTTACAGAAAATCTGGTTGATGCGGTCGAGAACCACCAGTTCGAGCCTCTCCACCACTTATACTGGCGCAATAGTGCGCTGGACTACACCACCCTCCAAACCCTGCATGCCAGCCTGTGCCGGAAAACGCCCGCACCCGGATTATGGGGGGCTGACCCCTCCTCCGATCTGCTCGCCCTGTCTGCGCTGATGCGCGACCCGACCATCCAGAGCCTGTGCAAAAGCCCAGAGCACACGCGCCTGCTCTGGGAGGTCTGCCAGATACCCGATTTTCGTAAATTGGGAGAAGACAGCCATATCCGCCAATGTGCACAGATTTTTGTAACCCTTGTGCGCAAAAATCAGCTTCCATCATCATGGCTGGAAACGCGACTGGTCAATCTGGAACGCACAGAAGGGGATATCGACTCCCTCATGCAGCGTCTGATGGGCATAAGGCTCTGGGCTTATGTCGCCAACCGCGCAGACTGGGTTGAGAACCCGGAGCTCTGGCGTAGCCGGACCCGCACTGTGGAAGATGCTCTGTCTGACATTCTGCATGAGCGTCTGGCTGCACGATTTGTGGATAAACGGGCCACCAGTCTGGCCCGCCGCCTGGAAGAGGCTGATACGCGCCCTCTGCTCTCCGCCATTACACGCACAGGGGAGGTCAGCGTTGAAGGCCACCCTGTCGGGCAAATGCAGGGCTTTGCCTTCCTGCCAGACCCTGAGGCTGCCCGCTCAGACCAGCCATTGCTGCTGCGGGCGGCCCGCCGGGCGGCCCGTAGCGAGATACCACGCCGGGTCACCCAGTTTCTCCACGCGCCCGATGACACGTTGCGCCTTGATATCGCAACGGGTGTCCTACTGTGGCAGGATGACCCGATTGGCAGGCTTCAGAAAACGGATGAACTCCTTAAACCCGCTGTGCATGTGACCACAGCCGAGTTTCTGGATGCTGCACACCGCGAGCGTATCCGCCTTAAATTGACGGATTTTGTCACCCGCACCATTCAGCATGGTCTGGCCCCGCTTTTTAAGGCAGCGGATGCCGTGGCGAGTGTACCTGTCTTACGTGGCCTGATGCACGGCCTGCTAGAGCATGCTGGTGTCATGCCCTTGCCGCCCCGTGAGTTTCTGACGCCACGCAATGCCGCAGCCTTACGCAAACATGGGGTACTCTCAGGCCCTACAGCGTTATTTTGCCCTGCTGTGCTCCGGCCACAGGCCATGGCACTACGGGCTTTGCTTTTGGCCGTGCAGGGTGGCTACACGCCATTTACCTTACCACGGGCTGGTGCAGTATCCTTCAAGGCCGACAGCCTCTCCCTTCCTGCTGAGGAAGCACACTCTGCGCTGCCACGGATTGGGTGGATACCGGCAGGCCCACTCTGGGTCCGACTCGATATCGCAGAAGAGATAAAGCGCTCTCTGCACCATCTGGCGGAAAAAAGGCCCGTCCCACTGCCTACGGGCTTGGCAAATAGACTGGGGGCAACCTCTGCCATACTGCCGGATGTTCTCATGGGTTTGTCTATTCCGCTACAATTACCAGCATTACTTGGCAAAAAGCAGTACGGGCCCCCTGCCCCTATACTGATAAAACCTGCAAAACAGGCTATGCCGCATAAACACCGCACGAAGCAGCGAGGCCGCCAAAGGCCTATACCGCCCCCTGCATCTGGTGCATTTGCCGCATTGGCAGTGTTGCAAAAACGCCTATAAAGTGAGCTACGCACACCCGGAAAGGGCGATACCTTGTGCAAGCGGGTTGCCATTGGCCGCAAACGCCCTCATATCATGCGCCATCCTTGGTGGTATGCGCCTATCGTGCCATGCCATTTGACCCCCGGCCAGACCCTGTTCAGGCCTTCAGATAATTTCGGAGATGGCAATGACCTACGTGGTCACTGAAAACTGCATCCGCTGCAAATTCATGGACTGTGTTGAAGTCTGCCCTGTTGACTGCTTCTATGCTGGCGAAAACTTCCTGGTTATTAACCCGGATGAATGCATTGACTGTGGCGTTTGCGAGCCGGAATGCCCTGCTGAAGCCATTTTCCCCGACAGCGATGACCGTGCAACAGCTTGGGCTGAACTTAACGCATCCTACTCCACCAAGTGGCCGAACATTACCCGTAAGGGCACGGCCCCGGCAGATGCGGAAGAATGGAAAGACAAACCCAATAAGGCTGATTTGCTTTCTCCAGAGCCCCACAAAGGCTAAGACCACCACCCTTTTCCGTGGTTGTTTACTCTGGCGCGCCTACCCTTGTGGTAGCCGCGCCATTTTTTTGGCCTGCTCTTAAAGAGCCAAACTTAAAACACCCTACCGTTTCAGGCGCGTCTTTCATGAACTGGAGGAACGTCGCCCCTTTCAGCTTCTGCACGAAAAACAGCACATAACGCCATTCACTCAGCCGGAAGACAGGCACAAAAAAGCCCCGGAGTTACCCCCGGAGCTTTTTTCGTCATGTTCTGGCCAACCCGAAGGCTGGCCAGAAAACCCGATATTAGCGGGACATCATGTGGATAGCTGTGTTGTTCATGATGAACAGTGTGCCAATGATGAAAATGGCAACAAACCCAACAGTGAACACAAAGCACATGTTGTTCCAGCGCTGTTCAGACCCACCACCCATGTGAAGGAAGTAGTGCAGGTGAACAACCACCTGAACAAGAGCCAGAACGGACAGAGCCAGAATTGTACCAGACGGAGACAGGCTGTGCGTTGCAACAACTGCAAAAGCCAGAACCGTCAGGATAACAGCAAGAACAAAACCAATAACGTAAGACGTTACGCTACCATGGCTCTCGCCGGAGGAGGATGTGTGAATTTCGCTCATCAGACCATGCTCGCCAGATAGACATAGGTGAAGACGCAGATCCAGACGATATCCAGGAAGTGCCAGAACAGGCTCAGGCAGGTGAGCTTGTTCATCATGCGTTCCGGAATAGCGGTTGTCCCCATGAGTTGAACGATCAGGGTTACAATCCAGATCAAACCACAGGTCACGTGCAGACCGTGGGTCGCCACCAGCGTGAAGAAGGCGGACAGGAACGCACTGCGGTCCGGACCTGCACCTTCATGGATCATGTTGGCAAATTCGTTCACTTCCAGACCAACGAAGCCGAGGCCGAGCAGGAAGGTCACGCCAAGCCACATGATGACTTTGCTGATCTCATTCTTATGGGCAGCAATCATGCCGAACCCATAAGTGATGGAAGAAATAAGCAGCAGGGCGGTTTCAATCGCCAGGCCACTAATTTCGAACAGTTGGTGGCCGGAAGGGCCACCGTTGAACTGGTTACGCAGGACTGCAAACGTGGCAAATAGCGAGCCAAAGATAATGCAGTCGGTCATCAGGTAGACCCAGAACCCGAACACCACCGGAGATTCGTGATGGTGTTCGTCGTGGCCCGCGGTCTGAACAGTTGTGTCGTGTGCCATTATTCAGCTGCCTGTGCCATCAGTTTACGGGAATGCTCGTTCTCGATCCGGGCAACTTCATCAGCAGGGATGTAGTAATCGATATCTTTGTTGGCACTACGGGCAATAACTGTCCCGATCACACCAATAAGACCGATTGCTGCAAGCCACCAGATGTACCAGACGGCAGCAAAACCAAACACCAGACTGAAACCACCCACGAGAAGACCAGCAGCCGTGTTTTTCGGCATATGGATTGCTTCGTAAGGGCCACCAGCGCAGCGGGTATCAATACCGTTTTCTTTGTCATGCATGAAAGCATCAAGCTCATGCACGTGCGGAACGATAGCGAAGTTGTAAATCGGAGGCGGTGAAGAGGTAGACCATTCCAGAGAGCGGCCGTTCCATGGATCACCGGTAACGTCACGGTTCTGCGGCAGGTTACGGTCACGGATGGTGACGTAAAGCTGCGTCAGCTGGCAGACGATACCCAGCAGGATCAGCACTGCACCAACTTCAGCAACCAGCAGCCAGGGGTACCAGGCAGGGTTGTCGTAGTGGTTCAGACGACGGGTCATGCCTTCGAAGCCGACAACATACAGCGGAACGAATGCAAAGTAGAAGCCAACGAACCAGAACCAGAAAGCACGAATGCCCCAGCTTTCGTTCATCTTGAAGCCCATCACTTTCGGGAACCAGAAGTTCATGCCAGCGATGTAGCCGAAGTACACACCACCAATAATCACGTTATGGAAGTGGGCGATCAGGAACAGGGAGTTATGCAGCACAAAGTCTGCACCCGGAATAGCCATCATCACACCGGTCATACCACCGATGGTGAAGGTCACCATGAAGCCAATAACCCAGTACATGCAAGCATGATACTCGATGCGGCCCTTATACATGGTGAACATCCAGTTAAACAGCTTCACACCCGTCGGGATCGAAATCACCATGGTTGCAATGCCGAAGAAAGCGTTCACGTCCGGGCCTGCGCCCATTGTGAAGAAGTGGTGAACCCACACAAGGAAGGACAGAACCATGATGGCGCAGGTTGCGTAAACCATGGTGCCGTAACCAAACAGCGGTTTCTTTGAGAATGCCGGAACAACTTCAGAGAACACGCCGAAGGCGGGAATAACAAGAATGTAAACTTCAGGATGGCCCCAAGCCCAGATCAGGTTGAGGTACATCATCTGATTACCACCACCGTCATTGGTGAAGAAGTGCATGCCGAAGTAACGGTCCAGACCCAGCAGTGCAACCGCAACGGTCAGCACGGGGAAGGATACCATGATCAGAATGGAAGCGCAGAAAGCGGTCCAGGTGAAGACCGGCATTTTCATCCAGGTCATGCCAGGAGCGCGCATCTTCACGATGGTCACAAAGAAGTTCACACCGGTCAGCAGCGTACCAACACCAGAGAGCTGAATAGCCCAGATGTAGTAATCCACGCCAACGCCAGGACTGAACTGAGATTCGGACAGCGGCGGGTAAGCCAGCCAGCCGCACTGCGAGAACTCACCGATGAACAGGGAAACGTTCACCAGGATAAACGCAATAGCGGTCATCCAGAAGCTCAGGTTGTTCAGGAACGGGAATGCAACGTCGCGGGCACCGATTTGCAGCGGCACAACGAAGTTGAACAGACCGGTCATGAACGCCATGGCCAAGAAGAAGATCATGATCGTGCCGTGAGCGGAGAAGATCTGATCGTAGTGATGGGGTGGGAGGTAACCGGGGTTACCTGCGTAAGCCAGCGCAAGCTGGGTACGCATCATGATAGCGTCCGCAAAACCACGGAACAGGGCAACTAGCGCCAGTACGATGTACATGACAGCCAGACGCTTATGGTCAACAGAAGTGAACCACTCTTTCCAGAGATAGCCCCATTTACCCAGATAAGTAATCAGCCCCAGAACCGCGAGGCCAATGATGACAACGCCAGCAAATGTACCAACGAGAATTGGCACATCAAACGGGATGGCCGATAGAGATAGTCTCCCTAACATTGATCCTATTCCTTCATATTCATGTCGGACATCGCGGACTGCATCTGGAGCATCTGTCCAGTCTTTTTGTCCATGA
The DNA here is from genome assembly GCF_000963925.1 of Acetobacter cibinongensis. Classification (GTDB taxonomy): domain Bacteria; phylum Pseudomonadota; class Alphaproteobacteria; order Acetobacterales; family Acetobacteraceae; genus Acetobacter; species Acetobacter cibinongensis. The sequence goes on along the minus strand of NZ_BAMV01000017.1, from coordinate 248,264 downwards.
CCATGCCGTTGTTGTACTTGGCCACAATCGTGTCGAACATGCCGGTCTCTACGTGAGAGAAGTATTCAACAGGATTGGCTTCGCTCGGAGCAGCAAGTTTAGGATACGTCTGGGCATCCAGCTGTTCAGAGGAAGATTTGACTTTTTCAACCCAGGCATTGAATTCGTCACCGCTTACAGCAAGCGTGCGGAATTTCATGTCCGAGAAGCCACGACCGCTATAGTTAGCGGATTCACCCAGATAGTCGCCCGGTTCGCTAGCCAGCAGGTGAAGCTGGGTCTGCATACCGGCCATTGCGTAGATCATGGAACCAAGACGCGGGATGAAGAAAGAGTTCATCACGGAATCGGAAGTGATTACGAAATCAATGGGGGTGTTAACAGGAATAGCCAGCTGGTTAACTGTTGCGATACCCTGTTCCGGGTAGATGAACAGCCATTTCCAGTCCAGCGCTACAACTTCAACATGCAGCGGTTTGGTATTGGCTTCTGCTTCCAGCGGTTTGTACGGGTCAAGAGAATGACACGTCTGGTAGGTGATCACTGCCAGAAAGATAATGATCAGGGTGGGAACGCCCCAGATGATCAGTTCGATCTTGTTGGAGTGGCACCATTTGGGGAGATATTCTGCACTGGTGTTTGACTGGCGGTAATGCCAAGCAAAATAAAGTGACAGAATAATGGTCGGAACGACCACAATCAGCATTGCGATTGTTGAGGTCAGGATGAGCGACTTAACGCCCTCCCCAACCGGTCCTTTCGGGTCCAGAACATCTAATTCACACCCGGCAAGCAGCAACGCTGACGATAGGCCGCCCAATCGCGCCATTCTCGCCAGTAACTTGTTTTTCATCGCACGCCTCTTGGTTCTGACATCAACTTAGCCTCACAAAGACTCTCTTGTTCCTGCTGCCATAGAAGCCGGATAACAGCAAGAAACTACGCTCATCTCCCCATGAGGCTCAAACACCATGAAACCGGCAGGAAATCCGCCACTTCTTTCAGGAAGAGTGACAGGCTTCATGCCGGAACAATGCTTCAGCTCCACGGGCAGTGGAAACGCCTTGGACGCTACTTTATTCCTAAAGGCCAGATTCTCAATGTCAGAAAAGTGACAGCAGCCCTTCACCACACAGAGGTTCCTCCCGTAGGAATGTCCTATCCCGGTGTTATTCCGCTGTTTTTGAAGGCCGACAAGGCTTCACAATTTATTTCAAAATGTTACAAATTTTCGGATATTTCTGAGAAATCTTTTTTAGATCAACCAGTTGAGTGGTGTTTCACAAAATCACAAACCTGTTACTCACCTGTTCGTGCTTAGTATAAGTCTTATTTTTGTCGTATTCCAGACCAAAATAGTCCTTTTCTCTTTATGCATAGCAGCTGTTGCAAAAAAGCCCGACCTTTTGGGGTCGGGCTTTGCATAATGGTGCAGACTCCTACACCGCAGGCTTTATGTTTGGGTTCAGCTCTTAGTCGTTAGAGCTGCGAACACCCATGAACTGTAGCAAAAACTGGAACAGGTTGATGAAGTTGAGATAGAGGCTCAACGCATCGTACACGCTGCGTTTGGCAGCTTCATCCGGCCCTTCATAAGCAGCGTATTGCGGGTAAGTCACACGAATACGCTGAGCATCAAACGCGCTGAATGCCGTGAAAATGAGCACGCCTACAATGCTGTAGACAAAATACACTGCCGGGCTTTTCAGGAAGATGTTCACCAGTCCTGCAATAACCAGACCAAAAAGCCCCATCATCAGGAACGAGCCAAATTTGGCCAGATTAGCCTTGGTTGTGTAGCCCCACAGTGAGGTGGCTGCGAACATGCAGGCAGTTACCAGAAAAACGCGAACGACCGAAACACCCGTGTAAACCAGGAAGATGCTGGAAAGACTGGCCCCCATGGTGGCGCAGAATGCCCAGAACAGGCCTTGCGCGCCCTGCCGGGACAGGCGGTTTACACCAAAGGACATGACCAGCACAAAACCCAGCGGCGCAATCATGGCGGCACCGCCCAGCAACGTGGGGTGCACAGCCAAGCCGCCAGCGGTTGGCACAACCTGGAAAAACAGATTGCGCAGCCCTGTGAAGGCCACAGCATAGGCCACAATGCCTGTCAGCAGCAGGCCAGAAGCCATCCAGTTATAAACACGCAGCATGTAGGCCCGCAGGCCTGCATCCAAAGCTCCTGCCTGAGCATTCCAGCCAGAAGCCGCAGCGGGTGAACGATAGTCGTGACCGAACGACATGCTTTCCTCTCCTTGTCCGGCTCAGCCGGCTTTGCTTTATACTTGTGGCTGCCCTGCCCCTGCGTCAAGGGTTGCGGCCTGATGATTCCGTGATTCAAGGAAGAGGCTCACAGAACATAAGCCTTGGGCCATACATGCTCTTGCAGTACGTCATACGGGCTTAATTTGTCAGAACTCAGGCATTAGGGTTGTTATATGCACCTCATTCTCGGCGTTGCGCCGCCTGATAGCCTCCGCGCCCAGATTGTAGCGCTCCAAAGCCAGTTCTGGAGCGATGCGTGGGAGCCTACCTCATTCCTGATGTTGCCCTTGTGCAAACTTGGTGAGGTGACCTCCCCCCTTATTCTGGAAGAGCTGGACCACGGCCTGCTAGGGCTACGTGGCAAAGGCCCAGCCACGCTGGCGGCTGACGGTTTTGGCGTCTTTACGCGCCGGGACCGAATCACGCTTGAACTGAAAATACGCGCCCCCGTTTTACATCACCTTTCCGTGAAAATTGGAACGCTAGCCAAACGGGCAGGCGTGAAAAATCCTCACGTCATGACCCCTCTCTCCATCCCGCTGGCAACCATTACAGGTGTGGAGGCAGAAGACGTGAGCGCATGGTTACAAGTGCACCACTCCACGCCTTTTGAAGAAGACACGATTTCGGAAATTACCCTTTTCAGCACTTGGAAAAATTCCGAAACAACTTTTTATACGGCGGAAACCGAATACCCTTTCTGAGAGAAATTCAGCCGATTTTGGCAAATGTTATAACAGCTATAACTGTATTTTCAGGCACACGATAAAGCCTGCACACCACCCGTCATGACCGTTCCACCTGTCGCAAATCCGCGACAAGAATGGAGGCAGCCATTCCGTTGGCGTGATTGACAGAAACAGGGTGCATTGGCTGAGTGTCTCCTAAACCGGAATACCGGCTTTTATTGTCTTTTTTCCTCACCTTAATACCAGTCGAGGACACTATCATATGACCCGCCCCGCCTCCGCCAAGAGACGTTCGCTGCTAGGAATTCTCGCGGCTGGAACGATCTGTGCCGCTCCCTTTCTTCCCGCCCATGCTGATGGGTTGGGTGATACGGGACAAGCAATCGTCCATGCTGACGACCATCCTGAAAACTGGTTGAGCTACGGCCGCACCTATACCGAGCAGCGCTACAGCCCGTTGGAAGACATCAACAAATCCAACGTTGGTAACCTCAAGCTGGCTTGGTATTTTGACCTTGATACCAACCGTGGCCAGGAAGGCACTCCGCTGGTTGTTGATGGTGTGATGTATGCCACCACCAACTGGTCCAAAATGAAAGCACTCGACGCAGCAACCGGTAAACTGCTGTGGCAATACGACCCGCGCGTGCCGGGCAACATTGCTGACAAAGGTTGCTGTGACACGGTTAACCGTGGCGCTGGTTACTGGAACGGCAAGGTCTTCTTCGGGACGTTTGATGGCCGACTGGTGGCATTGGACGCCAAAACCGGCAAACGGGTTTGGGAAAAGAACACCATCCCCAAAGAAGCCTCCCTCGGCCAGCAGCGCTCCTACACCGTTGACGGTGCTGTGCGCGTTGTCAAAGGCCTTGTGCTGATCGGCAATGGCGGCTCAGAATTTGGTGCCCGTGGCTTTGTGTCTGCGTTTGATGCAGAAACCGGTGAGCTGAAATGGCGCTTCTACACGGTTCCTAACAACAAGAACCAGGCTGACCATGCCGCTTCTGATGAAGTGCTCATGAAAAAGGCCTACAAGACCTGGAGCCCCACGGGCGCATGGACCCAACAGGGCGGTGGCGGCACCGTTTGGGACTCCATTGCCTATGATCCGGTGGCAGACCTTGTGTATCTGGCTGTTGGGAACGGCTCCCCCTGGAACTACAAATACCGCTCTGACGGGATTGGCGATAACCTCTTCCTTGGCAGCATTGTCGCCGTTAAGCCGGAAACCGGCGAATATGTGTGGCACTTCCAGGAAACGCCGATGGACCAGTGGGATTACACCTCGGTTCAGCAGATCATGACGCTGGATATGCCCATTAACGGTGAAACCCGCCGCGTTATTGTGCATGCTCCTAAAAACGGCTTCTTTTATATTCTGGATGCCAAAACGGGTGAATTCCTGTCCGGCAAAAACTATGTGTACCAGAACTGGGCACAGGGTCTGGACCCCAAAACGGGCCGTCCGATTTATAACCCTGACGCACTTTACACCCTCAACGGTAAAGAATGGTACGGCATTCCGGGTGACCTTGGCGGCCATAACTTTGCGGCCATGGCGTACAGCCCCAAAACCGGTCTGGTGTACATTCCGGCCCAGCAGGTTCCGTTCCTGTATAAAAACCAGGTTGGCGGCTTTAAAGCCCACCCGGATTCCTGGAACCTTGGTCTGGACATGAACAAGGCCGGTCTGCCGGATACCCCAGAAGCCCGCACAGCCTTCATGAAGGACCTGAAAGGGTGGATTATCGCCTGGGATCCCAAAAAGCAGGAAGCTGCTTGGAGTGTTGACCACAAGGGCCCATGGAACGGCGGTATTCTTGCAACCGGTGGTGACCTGCTCTTCCAGGGTCTGGCAAATGGTGAATTCCATGCCTATGACGCAACCAACGGCGCAGATCTGTTCCACTTTGATGCCCAGAGCGGTATTATCGCACCGCCTATTACCTACAAGGCACAAGGCAAGCAGTACGTTGCGGTAGAAGTGGGCTGGGGCGGCATTTATCCGTTCTTCCTTGGTGGTCTGGCCCGTACATCCGGCTGGACAGTCAACCATTCCCGCGTTGTCGCCTTCTCTCTGGATGGCAAGGCTGAACTGCCTCCGCAGAACGACAAGGGCTTCCTGCCGGTCAAACCGCCAGCACAGTACGACACCAAGGTTACCGATAACGGGTACTTCCAGTTCCAGACCTATTGCGCCGCCTGCCATGGTGATAACGCAGAAGGCGCTGGTGTGCTGCCTGACCTGCGGTGGTCCGGCTCCATCCGTCATCAGGACGCCTTCTACAACGTGGTTGGTCGTGGCGCTCTGACGGCTTATGGCATGGATCGTTTTGATACGAGCATGAAGCCTGACGAGATTGAAAACATCCGCCAGTTCATCATCAAGCGTGCCAACGACACCTATCAGCGTGAAGTCGATGCACGAAAGAATGACAAGGGCATTCCTGAAAACGCGACCCTCGGCATCACGCCGTAATGGTCCGGCGAGTCATGACGTCATTCGGCACACAAGCGAGATAGTGGTAAAAAACGATGATTAAAGGACTAAAAACCGCTCTGGGAGCGGTCACCGTCGGGCTTCTGGCTGGTGCTTCACTGGCCCACGCTCAGGGCGCTGACACTGAACTGGTGAAAAAAGGCGAGTATGTTGCTCGCCTTGGGGACTGCGTTGCCTGCCATACAGCACTGCATGGTCAGGTGTATGCAGGTGGCCTGACGATCGAAACACCGGTCGGCACCATCTACTCCACCAACATCACGCCAGACCCCACTTACGGGATTGGCTCTTACACGCTGGAAGACTTTGACAAAGCCATCCGTCATGGCGTGCGCAAAGACGGCAGCAGCCTGTACCCGGCAATGCCTTACCCGTCCTTTGCCCGCATGTCGGACGAAGACATCAAGGCGCTCTATGCCTACTTCATGCATGGCGTAAAGCCGGTTGCCCAGCCCAACAAACCTGTTGGTATCTCCTGGCCGCTGTCCATGCGTTGGCCGCTGTCCATCTGGCGCTCCACCTTTGCCCCCACACCAAAACCCTTCACCCCGGCTCCCGGCACCGATGCTGAGATTGCACGTGGTGAATATCTGGTAACAGGCCCAGGTCATTGCGGTGCGTGCCATACCCCGCGTGGCCTTGGTATGCAGGAAAAAGCGCTTGATGCCTCCGGTGGTGCAGACTTCCTGGCTGGCGGCGCACCAATTGATAACTGGATTGCTCCCAGCCTGCGGAACGACCCGGTTGTTGGTATTGGTCGCTGGTCTGAAGAAGACCTGTACCTGTTCCTGAAGTCTGGCCGTACAGACCACTCCGCCGTATTTGGTGGCATGGCAGACGTTGTTGGCTGGAGCACCCAGTACTTTACGGATGCAGACCTGCACGCCATGGCAAAATACCTGAAGGCTCTGCCGCCGGTCCCACCGTCACGTGGAGACTACACGTATGATGCCTCAACGGCACAGGCGCTGGATTCCGGCAATACCTCTGCTCCGGGTGCCGCCACCTATGTTGAACAATGCGCAATCTGCCATCGTAATGATGGGGGCGGCGTAGGCCGTATGTTCCCACCGCTGGCTGGCAACTCCGTTGTGGTAACGGATAACCCGACATCCGTGGCGCATATCATTGTTGCCGGTGGCGTTCTGCCTCCGACCAACTGGGCACCCTCTGCCGTCGCTATGCCTGGTTACAAAAGCGTTCTGTCTGACCAGCAGATTGCTGATGTAGTCAACTTCATCCGCACATCATGGGGCAATAAAGCACCTGCTAACGTCACAGCTTCTGACATTCAGAAACTGCGCGTGAACCATGCTCCAATTTCCACCACCTCCTGGGGTTTCGGTGGAGATGCAACGGCAACATGGGGTGTGTTCCATCCGCAGCCATACGGCTCTGGCTGGACCTTTGCGCCGCAGACCCACACGGGCGAAGACGCAGCTCAGTAAAATCACGACCTTGCAGGCTCTCTGGCAACAGAGAGCCACAGGGAAAAGCGCCGCCGTGGCAACATGGCGGCGCTTTTTTTATGCCTGCTTCTCTGAAAGGACCATGCCACACATCTTGCAGGCAAGTCCCCAGCACCTCATATGCTGAGCATGATTGGTCACCGCTCCCCCGCACACTTTTCACCTTACGCAGAGAGACGCTGCTGGAAGAGACGTGCGTGATGGATCTTTTTACGCAGGGTCATGCTTTAGCTGAGCTGCCATCACAGGAAGAGGTTTCCTGCTTTTTAAAGGAAGTACGGCACTGCACGGCCTGTGCTGGAAAATTACCCTTTGCACCAAGGCCTGTTCTCGATTTCTCACCGGACGCCCGTATTCTGATAGCCGGACAGGCACCAGGAACCCGCGTGCATGAAACAGGCATTCCTTTTAATGATGCCTCAGGCGAGCGCCTTCGGTCATGGCTGAACATGAGCCGGGATGAATTCTATAATCCCCACAAGATCGCTATTGTTCCCATGGCGTTTTGTTACCCAGGAGTTTTGCCAAAAGGCGGTGACAAACCCCCGCCGCCAGAATGTGCCGCATTATGGCGGCAACGTGTGCTGGCGCTTCTTCCCAATATTCGCCTTACCCTGCTGGTGGGGGCGTATTCCCAAACTTATGCGTTGGGAAAAGGTAAGGTTTATGAAAGAACCCTTGCGTTCCGGGACTATTTACCCCGATATTTTCCGCTGCCGCACCCATCATGGCGTACAGGCGCATGGGAACGACACACACCGGCCTTTCAGGACGATGTTCTTCCTGCACTCAGGCAGGCTGTCACGCAGGCTTTAAGCGCGTAAAGACCCAAAGCCTGCCGCAAGACTTGCCTTATTGTATAAAAATCAGGCGAATATCATTCACGTTGACCAGTGTTGGACCCATGATAATCAGATCCTTCAAAGCCTCAAAATAACTATAGCTATCATGATTTTTTAAGAATTTTTCTGCGTTGAGACCTGACTTTTGTCCACGCTTCAAGGTGGTGGGGGTTACAAGAGCGCCCGCTGCGTCTTCTGTGCCGTCAATGCCATCACTATCCCCCGCCAGAACCCAAATTCCTTCCGCTTCTCGCAAAGCTAACGCACAGGACAGCAAGAATTCGGTATTGCGGCCTCCTTTGCCGGGTTTTTCGCCTTTCTGGATTGTTACTGTGGTTTCCCCCCCACTGAGCAAAACCGCAGGCCCTTTAACAGGCACCTGATGCTGTTTGGCGGACAGGGCAATACCCGACAAAACAGTGCCCGCTACACGGCTTTCGCCTTCCAGCGCATCCCCTAAAACGAGGGTTCTTACCCCAGCTTTTCCGGCAGCACGTGCAGCTGCCTGAAGGGCCAGATAAGGGGTTGCTATCATATGCACACTATTGTCCGGGTGCGTGGCAGCCTGTTTCTCTGATGCTTTTTTCTGCTGCCGCAAATAGTCTTTGGCACTTTCCGGCACAGTGATGTCGTATTTTTCCAGAATAGCCAGTGCATCCTCCGCCGTAGTGGGGGAGGAAACTGTTGGGCCACTGGCAATAACTGCGGGGTCATCACCCGGCACGTCACTCATGACAAACGTGACAACACGCGCAGGGAATGCGGCTTGTGCCAAACGGCCACCCTTAATGGCAGACAAATGCCTGCGTACGGTGTTCATTTCTGAAATTGTTGCGCCAGAACGCAAAAGTTCCTGACCAATGCAAATTTTATCTTCCAGCGTCATGCCTGTCACGGGCAAGGTAAGAAGAGATGACCCGCCCCCAGAAATAAGCGCTATCACCAAATCTTCTTCCCCAAGGCCGCTCACTGCGTTGAGCACGGCCTGACCAGCCTGTGCACTCCGGGCATCTGGCACGGGGTGAGACGCCTCAAGAATGGTAATATGCTGCGTAGGCACTGCGTGCCCATCCCGCGTCACCACAACGCCTTCCAGCGCAACGTCGGGCCATGCCTCTTCCAGTGCTGCGGCCATGGCGGCAGACGCTTTGCCCGCTCCCACCACAATGCAGCGGCCTTTGGGCTTTTCCGGCAGGGCTTTGGCTAAAATGCGGGATGGTTGGGCACTGGCTATAGCGGCATCAAACAGACTGCGTAAAAAAGCCCGAACCTGTTGGTCAGACCACGCCTCCGGTGCCGTATTGGTAAAGTCTGACACTTTATCCTGTTGGGAAACCCGCATGGAAAGCCACTCTTATTGTTGTGTTTTATAGACCCGCCACCCTTGCATAAGAGCTATACAAAAGTCTGTTCAAAGATTGTTGATGGCTCTTTCTTCCACCAAGGAAACCTAAAGCGCCTTTTCAAAATCAAGCCCAAAATCAAGCGCTGTCACAGAGTGCGTCAGCCAGCCGACAGACAGCAGGTCCACCCCTGTTTGAGCAATGGCGGGAGCCGTTTGCGGGGTAATGCCACCGGATGCCTCAACCACCATAGCGCCCTGCACCATGCTGACACAGGTTTTCAGATCCTGCAGGGACATATTGTCCAGCAGAACGGCATCGACCCGATCAGCCTGCAACAGTTCTTGCAGTTGCTCAACGGTATCTACCTCCACTTCTATTTTCACCATATGGCCTGCATAGGCGCGCGCTTTCGCCACGGCACCGGCAACACTACCCGCCAGCGCAATATGGTTGTCCTTGATGAGGATGGCATCATCCAGCCCCATGCGGTGGCTTGCTCCGCCACCAGCTTTGACGGCGTATTTTTGAAGGGCTCTCATACCCGGAAGAGTTTTGCGTGTGCAGCAAATTTGCGCACCACTGCCCTGTACGGAACGCACCATGGCCGCCGTTGCTGACGCAATGCCACTTAGATGAGATAGAAAATTTAGCCCCACTCTCTCGCCCGTCAGGATGGAGCTGGCTGGTCCTTCTGCTATGGCCACAACATCGTGCGGAGCAACGCTTGCCCCTTCCTGCATCAGGCGTTCAAACCGCACCGCAGGGTCAATGAGGTGAAAAGACAAACGCACCAGATCAAGCCCCGCCAGCACCCCGGCCTGCCTGCTGCGTACAGCAACACGAACCCTTTCCTGCGGGCCAATCAACGCATTGGTCGTAAGGTCTCCCCCACGGCCAAGGTCTTCCAGCAAACCGGTTCTTACCAGTGGTTCCAGCATGATATCTGGCAGGGAGGGCACCATGGGAAAGACTCCTGATTTAAACTTTTACAGCCAACATGCGCTCAATAGACTGCCGGGCACGGTCTGCTATGGCTGCATCAACCTCCACCTGCCCGGACATTGCTTCCAGCGTCTGCCGGATAGCCGGAAGGGTAATACGCTTCATATGCGGGCACAGGTTGCAGGGGCGTACAAACTCCACTTCCGGATGCTCAACTGCCAGATTGTCGCTCATGGAGCACTCCGTCACCAGAAGGACGCGTGCCGCTTTGCCGGATGCAACAAAGTCAGACATCCCGGCAGTGGAGCCTGCAAAATCAGCCTCAGCCACGACCTCTGGTGGGCATTCTGGGTGAGCCAGCACCACAATATCCGGAAAAGCCTTACGCCATTCCCTGATTTCTTGAGGTATAAAGCGCTCATGCACTTCACAATGGCCTTTCCAGGTAATGACCTTGACCCCGGTTTCCCTGGCAACATTCTGCGCCAGAAACTCATCCGGAATCATAATCACTTCCTCAACACCCAGACTTTCTATGACCTGACGGGCGTTGCCTGACGTACAGCAAATATCGCTTTCAGCTTTTACCGCAGCCGAGGTGTTGACGTAAGTAACGACAGGCACACCGGGGTATCTCTGCCGCATCAGCCTGACATCATCCGCTGTGATGGACTCGGCCAGAGAACACCCGGCCTCCTGAGACGGGAGCAATACCATTTTGGAAGGGTTAAGCAGTTTGGACGTTTCGGCCATGAACTCAACACCAGCCATCACCATAACATCGGCTTGCACGGTCTGGGCCTTGCGCGCCAGTGCGAGTGAGTCACCAGTAATATCTGCAACGCAGTGGAAAATTTCTGGTGTCTGGTAATTATGCGCCAGAATAACGGCGTTCCGTTTTTCCTTCAGTTCCAGAATAGCTGCAATATCATCCACAAAAGTCGCCCACTCCATAGCGGGCACAACATGCTTCACACGCTCATAAAGCGCGTTTGCCTTGTCATGATACAGGGACGAGTCAGAAACCTGGCGCATCTATTTTTCCAGCCACACGGGTCAAAACCAAGACCTTGATTTTACGGCACCCTTTTCCCGAAAGCCACCATACACCGTGTGGATGAGTTTCTTTTAACCAGACGCATCACTCAACAGTCTTGAAAAACACTCTATAAAATAATGAGAAAAATGATTTTTCAGTGTTTCTCTGTCAGGTCCGGCTTGGGAAAAGCCTTATCAAGATATGGTGTCGAGGCATCAAAAAAGGCCTGATTCTGCGCAAGCTCTGTCTCAATAACCCGCAGGCAGGCCAGAGCACGCAGCATTTCCAGCCGGACAGACAGGTTTGTTTCCGTCTGCTCACAGTCCACAAGATAGCTGACAGCCAGATGCGTTGCTCGTGCCGTGCGCCCATATTGGCCACCATATCGGCCAGAAAAACGCTGCATACGGTTCATCATGTCCTGTGTGGCTCTGTGCGCCCCCGCAGGCAGGACACCCCGTGCCAGAATATCGCGCAGGCGCAGGACATTCAGCCCGATGGTCATGCTAGCCAGCACGCCGCTTAAATAGCGTTCCAGAACAAAAGATCCCTTGTTGCTGGACATGGAAGACAGGCGCACAAAATTATCAACGCCGCGTCCCACAACCTCGGATGGCAATGGTGGTGTGCGCCATGTGGCCAGCCTGCGCAGCCAGTGGAGAATGTCCATCCGCATGTCCCACCGCAAACCATCCGGGTCAAACGGTAGAAAAACACGGTACATCCACATGGCAAAAACCATGGCCAGCAGGAGCGGCAAGGCTGTGTTGAAATACATGATCTCATCCATCCGCCCCTGATTAATAGGGCCTATCAGGATGGGCAGGAAAAGATTATAGGCCACAGCCCCCAGAATAAGGGGCAGGTACGCAAAAGCCAGCCCCCCTATCAACATGGGAACAGCCAGACAGAGTGCCAGCATTTCGTAAGTTGTGGGCTGGGCAATCACCCATAGGTCCAGCAGCGCGCCCATGCCTATGGCGCATATGGTGCCGTGCAAAAAGGCCTGCGTTGCCAGTGCCGGTTGTTCAAGCGTTGAGAACAGGGCGCACACGATGGACACAAACATCATGAAGGTCAGCCCGTCCGGCCACGCGGTGACAACCCAGATCAGCCCGGCACAGAAAATAGTGACCGAAGCACGCAGGCTGTTGGTAAAGGCCATGCGCCAGTCACGATATGTCTGCATGCCGTAATGGAAATGGTCATGCGGCTGAGGGTTGCGGCTCATTTCAAACTGTTGCAGTGCCAGAGAAAGTTCATCCAGCATTTCACTCAGTTTGTGTAGAATCTGCCCCTCGCGCGACAACTGGCGCTCAAGCGGCAGATCAACTGGGGGGTGCGTGGCCGCGACCATTTCTTCCTGCAAGCAGGTTGCTGCTAGTTCGCGGCAGGTTGCCCGTTGCAGGGACAGTTCTGCCAACACTGGCTGAATAGGCAACTGCCCCTTTAGGCGCTGGGGCAGTGTTTGTAAAAAGTTGCTCACCTGTTCAGCCGTTTGGCGGTAATGACCGCCCTGACTGTTGGGCACAGCCAATAAGGCCGCCAACTCCAACCCGCGAGACATCAGGACCGTCATGGCCGCCAGAGCTGCGCGGGCATGGTGGCCTTCATGCTGATGGCGGCCCATTTCAATTTCTGCAAACTCGACCTGATCGCTCAGTGTCAGGATCGTGCCAAAAATATCTGTGGAATGTGCAACAGCCTGCCGCTCACCCCGGAGCAGTTTGCTCAGGGCGCGTGTCGCCCCTCCAAGAGCCTGTACAAAATTGGTAGCAAGGCGGTCCCTTGCCCGGTTTTCCAACCGATACTGAAAAAGAGAGGAAATGGTCGTTTCAACAACAATACCCAGCGTAATATAGGTGGCGCGCGCCATGGCAATTTCGAAAATATGGTCGGGCGCTAGCACGCCATCCAACGCAATAATGGCATAAGTAAAACCTGAGGCCCGCATCCCGTGAATACGGTAATTGGTCATGGCGGCAGGGCCGGGCAGAAGCGTGCCTATGAAACAAAAGGCCCCTATGCCCACAGCAAGGCTGAAGACATACAGCAGCGGCGCTTGCGGCATACATGCGACCAGCATAATGGCGCATACAGTGCCCACCACCATGCCGAACATATGCCAACGCGCCTTGGCAATGGACTTCCCGCGCGTGCCCTGCGCAACCATCCAGACTGTCAGCGCCGCCCATTGCGGGCTGCCAAGCTCCCACCATAACGCAATACCAAGCGCTATGAGGGACGAAATAGTTGTACGGAGCGCATACCCAAAGGACAATAAGTCTGGCGCAAATAACCAGCGTAAATGGTCAAGTTTGCGTGGCGGCCCTTCTCCCAGCAGCGTTTGCCGGACCATCTCCGCCAAAGCCAGATAAAACTGGTGTGCAGAGAGCACCGCGCGCCTCATGCAACCTGTCTTGATAAAAGGGGAGTCTGTGCCTGTCGCATGGGGTTTTACATACCCCATGCCAGCGTAAAACTGTACTCACACCTCGTATGTGCTTTCTGCCTAGATCAGACTTTCACAGCACAATACGAAGCAGAACAGACGATTAGTCTTCGTAAGAGAGCAGGCTTTTTACGGGCACGTCCAGTTTGTTGCGCCCACCAAGACCTGTCAGTTCAACAAGCAGAGAGGCCCCAACAACGTTGGCCCCCGCTTTGCGCAGAAGTGCAACAGATGCCGCCAGAGTGCCGCCTGTTGCCAGCAGATCATCCATGACCACAACGCGCTGGCCGGGCTTAACCGCATCAGCCTGAATCTGGAGGGTATCGCTACCATATTCCAGGTCATAGGTATGGGAGATTGTCTCACCCGGCAGTTTGCCCGGTTTACGCATCATCAGCAGGCCACAGCCCAGACGGTCTGCAAGGGGTGCTGCCGTCAGAAAACCGCGGGATTCCACTGCCGCCAGAATATCCGGCTGCCAAGGCGCAACCTGCCGGGCCACACGCCCCATAGCAAGCTGCCAGGCATCAGCATCACGCAGAAGGGTGGAGATATCGTAAAACAGGATACCGGGTTTGGGAAAATCCGGAATATTCCGAATATAACGCTTCAGATCAATCTCTTCGTGCGTCGTCATGTTCGGTCTTTTCCTTCCTGTCTGAAAGCTGCGGAAAGAGCCTGATAGTCCCGCAGTTTTCCTTAAAATAATATTGCGTACAGCCCACAGCCATAACCGGCTGCTGCAAGGTCGGCACACGCTCTAGCCCGTGCAACACCCTTTAAGCAAGAGAAACCCACCCTGACGCTACACGCGGGCCCGTGCGCCAAGGGCGGTTGTGACCGCCTGCATCAACCCGTCCCGCCGGAAAGGTTTGGCCAGCAGGCGTGCGCCTTCTACCGCACCGGGCAGTGACACGGTTTCAGGCGTCAGGTCACCGGACATATACACAATGGCCATGGACCGATAACGGTCTGACAGAACACGGGATAAGGTCAGGCCATCCAGTGGGCCGGGCAGGTTTACATCTGTTACCAGAAGGTCAATCTGCCCTCCGGCAGCGGCGGCCACATCAAAAGCCTGCTCACCATCTGCCGCATCCAGCACACGATGGCCCGCCATGCCCAGAATGGTCACGACAATATCTCGAATAGCGGCATCATCTTCCACCACCAACACCTGAAGCTGCCGGGGTTCTGTGCTGGCGGCGGGAAGTTTTGGCAATGTCAGCGCAGCATCCTGCACCTCTGCCGTGGCACGCGGTAACCAGAGAGATACGGATGTGCCCTGCCCCATACCCGTTGCCACCATCACACGCCCGCGCATCTGTTGTGCAAACGCCATGACCATGGCCATACCCAGCCCGGTGCCTGCCCCTTCTGCCTTGGTGGTGAAGAAAGGTTCAAACAGATGATTCAACACATCCTCTGTCATGCCACTGCCGCTATCAATCACATCCAGCCGCACCCAGTCCCCGGCAGGCAAGGGCATGATGTCTGACACGACACGACGGTTCCGCCCACCCTCAACCGGCAGGCTCATAAGGTCTGCGTTAACGGGGAAGGTTATGTTATGGGCCTCAATACGCAGCCTGCCGCCCTTTGGCATGGCATCCCGCGCATTAATGGCCAGATTAAGCACCGCACTTTCAAGCTGGGCGGCATCCGCCCGCACAGTCCATACCCCTGTTGCATCAAGGCACGTGACCTCAATACGCGACCCGATAATACGCCCCAGCAACCCGTTCAAGAACGAAAAGAGGTCCGAAAGGGACAGCGAATCCGGGGTACTTCTTTCACGCCGCATGAAGGAAAGAAGCTGGCCCGTCAGGGCTTCCGACCGTCTGCCTGCATGTGTTGCCGCAGACAGATATTCCTGACGCTGCTCTACATGTTCAGGTTGATCGTAATCCGCTGCCAGTTCCAGATTACCCAGAATAACGGTCAGCAGGTTTTTGAAGTCGTGCGCAATGCCGGCGGTCAACTGACCGAGGGCACGCAGCTTCTGGGCTTCACCCAACGCACGTTCGCTCCGCAACCGCATGCTAATATCCGCTGCGGTCAACACAAAGCCTCTCTGGCCTGCGGCACCATCCGGCGCAAAAAACAGGGTTCGGCAGAGTTCGAGGTCCGCCCCATTGGGGCCTTTACACTCAGCCACAACCGGCGGCACAGCTTTGCCGAGCGCAAGGCTTTCCTCAATATGTTCAAACGGCTCAAGAAGGGGAACGCCCCCCACGACCAACACGCCACTCAGTTCATCGTAAGGCAGGCCGAATTTGAGAAAATCTTTCTCCAAACCCAGCACTGTGCCCAGTTTTTCGTTCCAGTGCCACAGGCGGCCATCTGCCCCAAAAACCGCCACACCAAGGCTGAGGCTGTCCAACGTGGCACGCAAACGCAGCGCCAGATCACGGGACGATGTTTCAGCACGTACTGCGGCGAGGGAGGACCGGTCCAACACCCAGCCGGAAGCGATAAGACTGAGCACACCCGTCAAAATACCCAGGAGCGCCAACCTGCGCTGCCAGCCGGTATTACGCAGCATGTTGGCCACACGGTCTGCCTGATCAAGCGTACTGACACGGCTGAGAACGGACAGGTTTTCATCCAGCGTGGCCAGTACCGCCTCCCCATTGGCGGGGATGGCCGCGGCCTCCTTTTTCCAGGATGCGATGCGGGCCAGTTCCTGCTCAATGGCCTTCAGGGGCTCTGCACGGTTGGAGCCTTCCCGCTGGTGCACTGCCTTAAAGGCATCAAAGCCGGATTGTGCATCCCCAATCTGGGTAACGGCATGGCTATAACAGGCAGCATCGCTAGGCTGTTTTTTGGCTTCCCACGCATAATGGCAAATACGCGCCTGACTGGTGGCATGATGCAGGGCTCGCAGGTAACTGCCTGCGGCGGTGCTTTGCCTGTCCATGTCACCATGGCGGGCCATTTCATTGCCAAGCTCTATGCCCATTGTGCCAAACGTCACAATAAGCAGGCCTGCGCCAATCAAGGCGAGTATATGGGCTCTTCTTGCCGGGTGCCGTGCCATGCGGTGTACAAGCTCCCTTAACCGCCACGCGAAAAGTCAGGACTGTGCAGTCCTGACCGTATCCGTCAAGCCTTCGTGACGCATAATGCTTTTTCTGATCGGCTATTTGAAGAGCGCGGAATTATGCGGTTGCAGCACTTTTGGGCCTGAACTGGCACATAACGAACATCATTATGGTCCCGAACAACATGCACCCCGCCATGGGCAATGCAGACGTTGTTGCAAATTGCCCCAACGTAAACCCTGCCAGCGCACCCAGAACATATTGCATGGTGCCTGCCAGTGCTGCGGCAGCCCCTGCAAGGCTTGGGTGATCTGCTAACGCTCCCATCATGGCATTAGGGAAAATAATGCCGGTAGGGGCCAGCGTTAACAGCATGGCGGCGATAATGAACCAGACCTGATGCTGCTGCCATGCGGGGCCAGCATACCATTTGCCCCAGACAACCAGAGCCACAAGCAAAATCCCACCCAGCATGGACACGAGCACGGCACCTGTAAGCAGGCGGGTGGAATCAATACGCCCCACCAGCAAACCGTTAATCTGCGATGCCCCGATCATGAACACCGAGAACACCCCGAACAGCATGGAAAAATGCAGAGGGGAGAAGTGGAACATCTTGATGAACACAAAGGCAGCAGCCGTCAGGTAACTGAACTGCATGAAAGTGGAAAAGCCGGTCACCAGCGCATGAGATGAAAATGCCCGGTCTTTCAGAAGTGTTGTATAACGGGCAATCAGCGTGAAGGGGGACAGGCTCACACGCTTCTGAAGCGGGAGCGTTTCCGGCAACAGGAACCACACCAGACCAACACACAACGCGCCATACACAGCCGATGCCCAGAAAATAACCCGCCATGACACAACTGCGACAACCATCCCCCCCAACATGGGGGCCAGAATAGGCACAACACCCATCACCATCACCAGCCGTGAGAGCATTTTGGCCCCGGCATTGCGGTCTGGCACCATGTCCCGCACGCAGGCGGTTGGCACAACCAGACTGGCAGATGCCCCAATGGACGCTACAAAGCGGGCGATGGAAAATGTCAGAATATCGGGTGCAAAGGCACAGACCGCTGACGCCACCGCATAAATGAAATTGCCCGCCAGCATGGGCCCACGCCGCCCAAAACGGTCAGACAGGGGGCCAACCGTTAATTGCCCCAACGCAAGCCCTATAAACCAGATGGACAATGTCATCTGCACATTGCCTGCATCCGTCTGGAAACTCTGCTCCATGGCGGGAAAGGCCGGGAGGTAGATGTCTGTTGAAATTGGGCCAACAGCTGTCAGAAAACCAAGCAGCAGGGGCACCCAACCGGGGATTGCACGCTCAGAAGGGATTGCTTGTGCAGCAGAGTCTCGAGAGACAGAGGCAGAAGCCATAAGGCGCTCCAAAACAGGTCAATGTCAGAAAAAAGCAGGGATGCTGTAGTAATACGCAGAGATAATCAGAACATGCCTTCATTCAAGGCGTATTCTGACAGTATTAAGTGGCGACAGTGAGACGTTTATTTTTTGCTTTCTTCCGTCTGCGGCAACAAACTGACCATAGTGGAACGCCGCCATAACCACATACCAAACAAAGCTGAGACAAGGAACAGCCCTCCGCCCAGCACGGTTTGCCACACAGCATTCAGGCGCACACCCGACCCCAGCAGAACGGCCACCAGATTCTGCGGCAACCCGCCCAGAACGGTTCCTCCCACAAAAGGAAGCAACCGCATACCCGATACACCGCCCAGAATATTGAGCAGCAAAGCAGACCCAACAGGGAGCAAGCGTAAGGTAAGAATGCTCAGGAAGGGCTGTTTTGTCAGCATGGCATCCATACGGGCAAAACGAGTCCCCAGCTTGGTTCTGGCCCAGTCTCGGCCGCCCCATCTGGCCCAGTAGAACCCGGCAACACATCCGGCAGTAGAGGCTAGGGTAATCAGTGCCGTCCCCTCCCACAAACCGTAAGCCAACCCGGCGGCAAAACCAGCAACCTGACGCGGCAGCCCGAAGGCACACCATACAGCCGCCCCCGCCACAAACAGCGCCCGGCCCTTTAGCCCTGCACGCAACAGGTCCGTACTGTCCAGCACATGCCTAAGGCCTGGAATATGCCGCAGCAGGAGCGCTCCCCCCACCAGAAAACCTAGCATGAGCACAGGCCGCAGAAAGCGCGTTACAGGCCGTGGCGGCGCAACAGGTGAAGAAGGCGGGGCAGGTTCCATACTGGCGGCGCTAGCATCTTCTTGCCGCAGGCCGCAAGCAGGGTTTAAAGCCTTCAGCACACGATGTCTCACCTTGCAAAGGCTGCCATGTCCTCCTCTCCTGCACGCCATGCTGACATGGCGCCCCACCATCGCCGTCTGATTTCAAACTGGCTCTTCGTTCTATGCTTCATGCTGCTGGGCATGATTGCCATTGGGGGCATTACGCGCCTGACAGGCTCCGGGCTGTCCATTATGGACTGGCAGCCGGTCAGCGGGTTTATCCCCCCCTTGTCCCACGCTGAGTGGGAGCGCCTGTTTGCCCTGTACCAGACTATTCCGCAGTATCATTTGCAGCATGAAGGCTTTGGGCTGGAAGGATTCCAGAAAATTTTCTGGGCTGAATGGATTCACCGCTTCTGGGGGCGTCTGATGGGCCTTGTGCTCATTGTGCCGCTTATCTGGTTTACCATTCGCGGCATGATTACGCGTGGCCTCGCCCTCCGGCTGTTCCTGTTCTTTATTCTGGGTGGGCTTCAGGGCGCCATCGGCTGGTTCATGGTGGCATCCGGCTTTCGGCCGGACAGCACGGCAGTAGAACCTGTGCGGTTGGTCCTACACCTAAGTGCCGCGCTCATTCTCTACAGCGCCGTGTTGTGGACCGCTTTTTCCATCCGTTGGCCAGAACCACAGCCCAGCGTTGCCTCGGCTGGCGCACGTCTGACCAAAAAGCTGGTGTGGCTTGGCACAGCTCTTATCTGCCTGACCATCATAGCGGGCGGCTTTACCGCAGGCACGCACGCCGGTTTTGTTTACAATACCTTCCCGCTTATGGACGGGCATCTGGTCCCGACAGACTATGCCAACCTGACTCCACTCTGGCTGAACTGGGTTGCAAACAAGGCGGCTGTTCAGTTTGACCACCGCCTTCTGGCCACCCTGACGGCTCTGACCATCGGCGGCATTCTGCTGGTGGGCCTGAAAAACTTTGCACCGGGTAGCCGTGCCCATAGTGCCCTGATGGCGCTGGGGTGGGCTGTTGCCATTCAGTACGCACTGGGTGTCACCACTCTCTTGCTGGTCGTTCCCGTCTGGGCGGGTACGGTGCACCAGACCTTTGCTGCGGTCCTGCTGGGTGTCATGTTGTATGTGCTGCATGGCCTGCGGGGTGCTTCCGCCCGCTAAAAGCAGAACAACCGCGCAAGGATTGAGCCGTTTTTTGCAGGCGGCTCTGCTTTTTCTGCGGTTGCTTTTACGGTTTGAGCCTGTATGGTGCCGTGTATGACCTCCGTTCTGTTCACGTCAGACCTACCGCACGGCGCCGTTACGGCGCAGGCGGGCGGCGTGAGCCTGCGTCTTCCCCTCCTCCTCCTTCGACTAATCTGCCCCTGAGCGATCGAGGCGGCCTCGTGCTGTCGCGCTTAGGGGATGAATGAAGTTGATTTTTCGCATTCGTGCGGGAGCAGGGCGTGCGTCACCGCATGCTGAAACCAGACAAGACAGATTCCAAGGACAGTCCTTTCATGTCAGCCACCCATACCATTACCCATCCTTCCTTTGGTCAGATGAGCGCAGATCGGGTCATTATTTTTGACACCACCCTGCGTGACGGGGAGCAGTCCCCCGGCTTCTCCATGAACCTTGCTGAAAAGCTGCGCATGGCAGAAGCCCTGGCCGCGCTGGGTGTGGACGTTATTGAGGCTGGTTTTCCCGTAGCCTCCAAGGGCGATTTTGAATCCGTCAGCCAGATTGCCCGTAACACAAAAGGGGCTGTTATCTGCGCTCTGGCCCGTACTGGTGGACCGAAAGATATTATTGCTGCGGGTGAAGCTCTGGCCTCGGCTGAACGCAAGCGAATCCACAACTTCATTTCCACCTCCCCGCTGCACATGAAATACAAACTGCGGATGGAGCCAGAGACCGTTCTGGACCTGATTACGACTGGCAACACGGCAGCCCGCAACCTGACTGATGACGTGGAATGGTCTGCCGAAGATGGCTCCCGCACAGACCCGGACTTCCTGTGCCGGTGTGTTGAGGCCGCCATCAAGGCTGGTGCCAACACCATCAATATTCCCGATACGGTAGGCTATGCCACACCAGAAGACATGGAACGGATTTTTGCCATGCTGCTGGAGCGCGTACCTGGAGCAGAGAAAGTTATTTTCTCCGCACATAATCATAACGATCTGGGGCTGGGCGTTGCCAACACGCTGGCATCCGTCCGCGGCGGGGCCCGCCAGATTGAATGTACCATCAACGGTATTGGCGAACGCGCAGGCAATGCCGCTCTGGAAGAAATTGTCATGGCCATCCGTACCCGCCATGACCAGTACCCCTTCACCACCGGCATTCACACACCCAGCCTGCTGAAAGTGTCCCGCATGCTGGCGACTATCACCAGCTTTGACGTTCAGCCCAACAAAGCCATTGTGGGCCGCAATGCTTTTGCCCATGAAAGCGGTATCCATCAGGATGGTGTGCTGAAAAACGCCGCGACCTATGAGATCATGACACCGGAAAGCGTAGGCTGGAGCCGGTCTTCTCTGGTCATGGGCAAACATTCCGGCCGTGCCGCCTTCCGCGACAAGCTGAAAGCACTGGGTTATGGCGAGCTGGAAGACAGCAAGCTGAATGATGCCTTCTCCCGCTTCAAGGATCTGGCTGACCGCAAAAAGGTTGTGTACGACGAAGACATTGTCGCGCTGGTCGATGATGAAGTGCGCGACCACGACCGTATTCGCTTTGAAAGCCTCAGCCTGTCTTCCCGCTCCGGCAAACCGTCTGAGGTGGAACTGGCCTTGCAGGTTGATGGCAAGACGGTTGCAGCCCAGTCTTCCGGCAATGGCCCGGTCGATGCCGCCTTTAATGCCCTGCGCGTTGCCTTCCCGCATGAAGCCCGTCTGGCCCTGTTCTCCGTTGGTGCTGTGACCGAAGGGACGGATGCACAGGCCCTCACAACCGTGCGGTTGGAAGAAGAAGGCAAACTTGTTGATGGTCAGGGCGCGGATGCTGACACTGTGGTGTCCGCCGTGCGCGCTTATGTGCATGCCCTCAACAAGCTGCTGGTCAAGCGTGACCGTGCGGAACCAGAAGCCCTGACGGCTTAATTCCCGCTTACCCTCCAAAGGGCGTGGTATCATTCTGCCGCGCCTTTGGAGCCTAAACTGGGCAGGCTGCCATCTTTCCGCCCTGTTTGTTGAGGAAAGGTCTTGTGCCGCAGGTTGCGGGTCGTTAATGCCTGCCCCACATACACCAACACGATCGACCCAAGTTACGTCCTGTTTGGCTTGCGCTTGGCCTGATCGTACTGTGCCGCCTTTCTCTCAAGCCAGGAGTCCTGGATGTTTTCTCGTCTACTCGGTCTCATGTCTGCTGACATGGCAATTGACCTGGGTACTGCCAATACCCTCGTCTATGTCAAAGGACGCGGCATTGTTCTCAATGAGCCGTCCGTGGTGGCCATTGCCGATGTGCGAGGTAAAAAACAGCTTCTTGCCGTAGGTGAGGAAGCAAAATTGATGGTGGGCCGTACCCCCGGCAATATCACCGCCATCCGCCCCATGCGGGACGGCGTTATTGCGGATTTTGATGTCGCGGAAGAAATGATCAAGCATTTCATTCGCAAGGTTCATAACCGCCGTGCTTTTACCAGCCCCCAGATTATTGTGTGCGTGCCCTCCGGCTCAACCGCCGTTGAGCGCCGCGCCATTCAGGAAAGTGCTGAAAGTGCTGGCGCACGCCGGGTCTTCCTGATTGAGGAACCCATGGCTGCTGCCATCGGTGCTGGCCTGCCTGTTACAGAGCCATCCGGCAGCATGATTGTTGATATCGGTGGTGGCACGACCGAGGTTGCCGTTATCTCTCTTGGTGGCATTGTCTATGCACGCTCTGTGCGTGTGGGCGGTGACAAGATGGATGAGGCCATTATCTCCTACATCCGCCGTGCCCATAACCTGCTGATTGGTGAAAGCTCTGCCGAGCGCATCAAGATCAAACTCGGCTCCGCCATGATGCCGGATGACCCGGAAGACCACGGCCCGTGGCTGGACGTCAAAGGGCGTGACCTGATTAACGGGGTCCCGCGGGAAGTGCAGGTGTCTCAGGCTCAGATCGCGGAAAGCCTGCTTGAGCCTGTCAGCCAGATTGTTGACGCCGTTACCACGGCCCTTGAAAACACACCGCCAGAACTGGCCGCTGATATTGTGGACAAGGGCATTGTGCTGACAGGCGGCGGCGCGTTGCTGTACCGCCTGAGCGATGTGCTGCGCCTTGCCACTGGCCTGCCTGTTGTTGTGGGGGAAGACGCTCTGTCCTGCGTGGCACTTGGTACCGGCCGCGCACTGGAAGAAATGAAGCGGCTGCGCAACATCCTGACCACAATGTATTAAACCCTCGTCAAAACATATCGTTTACAGACTTCGCAACTCCTGCGCCTTGCTGCCTGCTACGGAAGGGCGATCATCCCGTCAGCCTGACTGACAGAAAGGACATATCACAGGTCATGTGGGGTAAGAGCATCCATACCCTGAGCGCTTACGGTGCGGCACCCCTCCTGCCGCCCAAGGCTTTGTGCGCGTGATTCCTGTCTCCATTCAGCTCCGTCAGGCTCTCGGCAAACTTGTTCTGCCCCTTCTGGTCCTGCTTTCTCTGGCTATTCTTATTGCCGGTCAGGCAAACCGTAAGCTGGCAGACAGGGCCCGGATGTACACGACCGATATCCTGTCCCCTTTCTGGTCTTTGGTGAGCATTGGGCAGGAACGCGCAGTTGCCATTACCCATAACCTGCAAGAGGCCGGGCAGCTGGCGCAGGAAAATGCACGCCTGAAAGCAGAAAACGAAAATCTGCGCCGGTGGTATGATGTTGCCGTCTCCCTCACGCGGGAAAACGATTCCCTCAAAACCGCATTGCACTGGATTCCCGAGCCTGCCCCCGCCTTTGTAACCGGGCGCGTTGTGGCAGACAGTGGCGGTATTTATACGCGCGCCGTGTTGCTGGTCGCGGGCACGGATAGCGGTGTGCAGGTTGGCAACATAGCCCTTGCTGCAAATGGTCTGGCTGGCCGTGTAACGGAAACGGGGACCCATTCCGCGCGTATTCTGCTTATTACCGATATCGCCAGCCGCCTGCCCGTTATGCTGGAGGCCAGTCAGGCTCCGGCCATCATGGTAGGGGACAACTCCCCCATGCCGCGCCTGATGTATTATGCGCAGGATACCCGCCCGGTTGAGGGGGAACGTGTTGTCACCAGTGATCAGGCAGGCGCGTTCCCGGCCGGTCTGCCGATTGGCACGGTCCATTACGTTGCCGAAGGGCGGCCTGTTGTGGCTCCTTTTGCGCAACTGGACCATTTGTCCCTGTTGCGTGTTTTCAACTTCGGACGGTCACAGGTTGAACCACCGGACGCACCGGGCCATGTGCCTCTCGCCCCGCCACACAAATCCCTTGATCTGCCATTCAAAAACCTGCTGGGGCAGGAATGAGGAGGAGCCTGAGCCATGATGCCTGACCCCTCCATGCGGGCATGGGAGCCTGAAATTCAGCCACGCCAGACGATCTGGCATCGGCTGGACCATGGTGCGCGCCGGTTGCTGCCCACCCTGTTCTGTGCGCTGGTTATTGTGGTGCTTTCGGCCCCCCTGCCTATACCCGGCATTGCAGAACTTATGCCCGCCATTGTCCTGACCACCGTATTTTTCTGGTCGTTCTGGCGGCCAACCGGCATGCCCAGCCTTGCTGTATTTTTACTGGGCCTGTTTATGGACCTTGTCGGGTTTACCCCGCTTGGGGTCAGCGCCCTGTTATTGCTGCTTGTGCATGGCGTGGGGCTCTATGCCCGCTTTGGCCTGATGCGGCTGCCTTTTCTGCTGGTGTGGGGCGTATTTTCGCTTGTTGCGCTGGCAGCCTGCCTGCTGCAATGGGGGCTGGCCTGCCTGTTCAGGCTCACGTTTATGGACCTGCCTCCAGCGTTATTTGAGGCCTTCCTGTGTATTGGTCTCTATCCCCCTCTTTCGGCCCTGTTTTCATCGATCCTGAACCGGCTGGACGACAAGGAAGACGCCTGATGCGCCGGGGAGACGTGCCATGCGGCTGAAGCGGCGCAAGCGCGAAAACCAGCGCCTCATGCCTATCAAGAACCAGAAAGACCCGGCACAGGGTGTCTTTACCCGCCGTGCCCTTTTGCTGATGGCTGTTCAGACTGGCGCGTTGGGCACTCTGGCCCACAAGCTTTATACGCTTCAGGTCAAGGATGGTGACCGCTACGCCCGCATGGCGGCCAGCAACCGCATGAGCAAACGCTATCTGGCCCCGCCACGTGGCCGGATTGTGGATCGCTACGGGGTGCCCTTGGCCAATAACAAGGAAAACTGGCGCGCTCTGCTCATGCCGGAAGAAACAACGGATGTTGCAGGCACCATAGAGCGCTTTTCCACCATGATACCGCTGGATGACCGCGACCGCGCCCGTATTGCGCGGGAAATGCGCCACCAGCGGCGCTTTGTACCGGTCATGCTCCGGGACTTCCTGTCTTGGGATGAGATGGCGCGTATTGAACTGAACGCTCCCTCCCTCCCCGGTGTGCTCATTGATGTGGGCACACGGCGCGTCTACCCGGAAGGGGAGTTGCTGGCGCATATTGTGGGCTATGTCGCCCCACCAAACGAAAAGGACGTGGCCCGCTCTGCATTGCTCGCCTTGCCCGGTATGCGGGTGGGACGGGCTGGTATTGAGCAGAGTCAGGACGAAAAACTGCGCGGCACCGCTGGCTCGGTCGAAATGGAGGTGAACGCCATCGGCCGTGTCATGTCCGAACTGAACCGTGAGGAAGGCGCCGCGGGGGCAGAAATTGGCCTGACCATAGACCGTGGCCTGCAACAGAAGGTTCTGAACCGTATTGCAGACCAAACGGCCTCCGCCGTTGTGATGGACTGCCGGAATGGTGAGGTGCTGGCCATGGTCAGCACGCCCTCCTTTGACCCGTCCC
The DNA here is from genome assembly GCF_000963925.1 of Acetobacter cibinongensis. Classification (GTDB taxonomy): domain Bacteria; phylum Pseudomonadota; class Alphaproteobacteria; order Acetobacterales; family Acetobacteraceae; genus Acetobacter; species Acetobacter cibinongensis. The sequence continues at coordinate 222,486 of NZ_BAMV01000017.1, read as the reverse complement.
TCTTTGATAGTGGTGTAAGCCACGCTCAGTGGGTGGAGTGGACAAACAACGAACGCACGCCCCTTATCAATAAAACCGTGGCCGGTGTTTATCCGCCCGGCTCCACCTTCAAGCCTGCCGTGGCTATGGCGGGGCTGCAATCCGGCCTATTTTCCCCTTCCGACCGTGTGTTCTGCCCCGGCCATCTGGATGTGGGCGGCACGCGCTTTCACTGCTGGTCACGCTGGGGGCATGGGTCGGTAGACCTGCACCAGGCGCTCAAATATTCCTGTGACGTCTATTTTTACGAAATGGCCCGCCGCGTTGGCATGGACCGTATTGCGGAAACCGCCCATCAGTTCGGGCTGGGAACACAGCTTGATATTGAGCTGCCCCATATTCGCTCCGGCCTTATTCCCACCCCCGCATGGCGGCAGGCCCACCACCACCACTGGAACGGGGGTGACACAATTGTCAGCGGTATCGGGCAGGGGTTTGTGCAGGTGACCCCCCTGCAACTGGCGACCTATACCTCCCGGCTGGCAACGGGGCGCGCGGTACAGCCGCATCTGGTACGCGCCCTCAATCGGGACATCGGGCCACAGGCTACGCCAGACCACTGGCCTGCACTGGACATGCCTGCCAAATATCTGGAAGCCCTCCGGTCAGGCATGTTTGCTGTGGTCAATGAACCGCACGGTACAGCCCCCAAGGCCAAGCTGAACCTGCCTAACATCACCATGGCCGGGAAAACCGGCTCCGCGCAGGTGCGGCGCGTCTCCCGCGCCATGCGGGAAAGCGGGCACTTCAACTCCGCCAACCTGCCGTGGGAATATAGGCCGCACGCGCTGTTCATCTGTTTTGCGCCCTACGAAAACCCACAATATGCGGTGTCTGTAGTTATTGAGCACGGTAACACGGGGGCAGATGCAGCAGCCCCTCTGGCGCGGGACATCATGATTGATACCCTGCAACGTGACCCTGCAAACCGTACAACCCCTGCGCCAGACCCCATACCGGCCCCCTCACCCGATGCCGCGCCCCCTCCTGCATCCGGGCCTGCACCCGCTGCGACGTCGGGAGAAGGGGATGTTCCCCCGGATACGGAATAGCCAATGAAGTTTCACAAACGCCTTTTGCGGGATGAACCCAGCTTCCGGTTATTGTCCAAACTCTGGCGCATCAGTTGGCTATATGTCCTGCTTATCTGTGCGCTGGCCGGTGTAGGGTATGTCACGCTGTATTCCGCTGCGGGCGGGGCACCTTATCCTTTTGCGGCACCGCAGGCAGCACGCTTTGCCGTGGGCCTGGTGCTCATGATAACCGTAGCCATGCTTCCCCCGAAAATACTGGTCCGGGGGGCCTGGCCGCTCTATTTTGTCTCCATCATCCTGCTGGTTGCCGTTTTGCACATGGGGCATACCGGCAAAGGTGCAGAGCGCTGGCTGATGATAGGCGGCCTACAGGTTCAGCCTTCTGAATATGCCAAAGTGGCGCTTGTTCTGGCGCTGGCATCCTGGTTTTACCGCATCAATTACCGCCGCATGGGCAACCCGCTCTGGCTTATTCCCCCTGCCTTTATGGTGCTACTGCCTGTGGTACTGGTTCTTAAGGAACCTAACCTGGGAACAGCCACCATTATTGGCGGCATTGGTGCAACGCTGTTTTTTGCAGCAGGAATGCGGCTCTGGCAGATCATACTCCTGCTGCTGCCTGTCCCGTATCTGGCCAAATTTGCCTACACGCATCTGCACGATTACCAGCGTGCGCGTATCACCACCTTCCTGAACCCGGAAAGTGACCCGCTGGGGGCTGGCTACAATATTATCCAGTCCAAAATTGCGCTCGGATCAGGCGGCATGTGGGGGCAGGGTTACCTGCATGGCTCTCAGGGGCAGCTCAACTTCCTACCGGAAAAACAGACCGACTTCATTTTCACCATGTTGGCGGAAGAATGGGGGTTTGCGGGCGCTATTGCTGTTATCGGGTTACTGCTGCTGCTTATTCTGGGTGGTATGGTCATGGCCATCCGAAGCCGCAACCGCTTTGGGCGGCTGGTCGCACTGGGCATCAGCATGAACTTCTTTCTGTATTGTCTGGTTAATCTCTCCATGGTCATGGGGGCCATTCCCGTAGGGGGCGTGCCGCTGCCATTGGTCTCCTATGGGGGATCTGCCATGCTGAACGTTATGCTGGGGTTTGGTCTGCTTCTCTCCACATGGGTTCATCGTGATTCCCGTTTCGGAGAAATTAACGAAGAAGATACCCAGTAACCTCCTGAACAACCATGCAAGCAAGGCGTTGTTTTACCCACGCGCTATACAGCAATACTATTTTGGCCAATAATAGGATGGTAAAGGGTGCAACACTTTTTTGAACCTACCTGCCCTTTACGGTCGGGGACCATGCAAGTGGTCTTTTAACGAATAACAAGAACCAGAGCCGGAAATCTGATCACCCCATGTCCCAAGACCTCTCAGCTTCGCCCACCTCATCTTCTCTCCACATCAGGAGCGCTCTGATTGGTACTCTGGCGGCAACAGCAGGCCTGATGTCCGGGCTGGATATCGGGGTAATTTCTGGCGCACTGGACTTCGTGGCGAAGGACTTCAATGCGTCCACCATGGCGCAGGAATGGATTGTCAGCGCCATGATGGCCGGGGCGGCCATAGGAGCCGTCACCGCAGGCTGGCTCTCACGGGTTACGGGCCGCAAATGGTCGCTTGTGCTTGGTGGCCTTATTTTCATTTTAGGTTCACTTGGCTGCGCCTTGGCGTGGTCTGTCGCCAGCATGATCATGGGCCGGGCACTGATGGGGCTTGCCATTGGTGTCGCAGCTTTTACCTCCCCGCTCTATCTGTCTGAAATTGCCAGCGAGAAAACGCGTGGAGCCATGATCTCCACCTATCAGCTCATGATTACCGTGGGTATTTTTCTGGCTTTTCTGAGTGACACGCTGTTCAGCTATCATGGGCAATGGCGCTGGATGTTTGGGGTAATCACTATCCCCGGTGTGCTGTTTGTTATCGGTGTGGTGTTTCTGCCTTACAGCCCCCGTTGGCTGATGATGCGTGGCCGGAGGGAGGAAGCCTTTAATGTCCTGTCCTACCTGCGCCCCAAGTCACACGATACACACGGGGAAATTGAGGCCATTGAAGCCCAGCTTCAGCAGCGTCAGGGCGGCTTTGCCCTGCTGCGCTCAAACCCTAACTTTCGGCGGTCCATTATGCTGGGCATCCTGTTGCAGGTCATGCAGCAGTTTGCCGGTATTAACGTGGTTATGTATTACGCCCCCAAAATTTTTGCGCTGGCCGGTTTTGTTGGGGCAGCACAGCTCTGGTGCACAGCCATTGTCGGGTTTGTGAATGTGCTGGCCACTATTGCGGCCGTTGGGCTGGTGGACCGTTGGGGCCGCAAACCCATCCTGTATTGCGGCTTTGCCACCATGACAGCCGCACTGGCGGCGCTGGCATGGCTTAACTACACCGGCATGGAAACGCAAACGGCCAAATTCCTGTGTGTCGGGCTTATCATTGTCTTTATTGCCGCACATGCCATGTCTGCTGGCCCACTCATGTGGGTGCTCTGCTCTGAAATCCAGCCCATCAAAGGGCGGGATCTGGGCATTACCATCTCCACCCTGACCAACTGGATTTCCAACATGGTTGTGGGTGCCTCCTTCCTGAGTGTGCTGGGCTGGCTTGGGGGTGCCAACACATTCGGGCTTATGGCGGTGCTCAATGCCGTGTTCTTTGCACTGACATTCCTGTTTGTTCCCGAGACACGGGGGGCCTCTCTGGAGCGTATTGAGCAGAACCTGATGGCCGGTAAAAAACTGCGCGATATCGGGCAATAAACCGCCCCTCGCCTCTCCTTTTCCCTTTTTGATACAGCCTTGGGGCCAGAGCGCCGTGCTTGTTAAAAGCACGGCGCTCTGGCGTGTCTTCTCTTGACTTATGTCAAAAGCGCTCTTAGCTTGCCTCGGAAAAGGTAACAAACAGTACTGTTTTTATTCTTTCCCCCCATAACGCTTTTCGTGCGCACTGGCTTTCTGTTCGTTCTCTCCCCGAGGCCGTAGGGCCCGACCCGTCTAACAGAATGCCCGAGCGCATTTTTTTGTGTTGTTTTTCAAAAAACAGGATTTGCCAGAGTGACAACGCACCGCTTTCCCCTACGTCCGCTTCTGGCATCAGCTGTGGCTATGCTGGCTTTCGCAGGGTGCGAACGTAAAAATGACCAACATCAGATGCCGCCCCAGAGCGTTGGTGTATTAACCCTCCGTACACAGCCGGTTGTTATCCATACCAGCCTGCCGGGCCGCACGGACGCTTTTGAAATTGCGCAGGTTCGCCCACAGGTGACCGGGGTTATTGAAAAACGTCTGTTCAAGGAAGGGTCTGACGTAACAGTCGGGCAGCAGCTTTATCAGATTGATGCCTCCCGTTATCAGGCCGCGTATGACACGGCACGCGGCCAACTGGCCGAAGCCGAGGCTGGGGAAGTTACGGCGCGCGCCAAGCTGGAACGCTACCGCTCCCTAGTGAAAGAACACGCCGTCAGCAAACAGGAATATGATGATGCTGTCGCCGCTGAAAAGCAGGCACAGGGTCAGATTCTTAGCGCCAAAGGTCAGGTGGAGAGCGCACAGGTCAATCTGGGCTACACAAAAATGTATGCCCCTATTTCCGGCAGAATCAGCCGTACCCTGGTTACGGTCGGCGCGTTGGTGACCGCAAACCAGACAGATAATACGGCCATCATCACACGCCTTGACCCTATTTATGTGGACGTCAACCTGCCCGCCATTACGTTGCTCCGCCTCAAGCGGGAACTGGCTGAAGGCCGTATTGAGCGCCAGCCGGATGGTGAAGTGCCCGTCACCCTGACACTGGAAGACGGCTCAGGCTATGAGCACAAAGGCCACATGGCCTTATCGGAAGTGAATGTTGATACGTCAACGGCCTCTGTCATTGTCCGTGCCATCATGCCCAACCCGGACAAGCTGCTGCTGCCCGGCATGTATGTGCATGCAGAACTTGAAGAAGGCACTGACCCCAACAGCCTTCTGGTGCCTCAGGAAGCTGTAACCCACAACACCCATGGTGATGCGGAAGTATGGGTTGTCAAACCTGACGACACGGTAGAACGCCGCCAGATCCAGACCGGCGCTGCCTTTGGCACCAACTGGCTGGTAACGAGCGGCCTTAAAGCCGGTGAGCGCATTGTCGTGGTAGGCCTGCAAAAGGTCACACCGGGAGCCAAGGTCAAGCCGCAGGAAATTTCTGCCACAGCCACACCTGACGCCCCAGCCAGCCAGAACAAAGGGCAGTAAGACCCATGTCTCTGTCACGCTTCTTTATTGATAGGCCCATCTTTGCATGGGTTATCAGCCTTATCATCATGCTGATCGGTGGCCTGTCCATCTTCCGTCTGCCTATTGCGCAGTATCCCAGCATTGCTCCGCCACAGATCGCCATTTCCGTGACGTATCCGGGCGCATCCGCCAATACGGTGAACGACACCGTGGTACGCCCCATTCTGCAACAGATGTTCGGGCTGGATCACCTCGAATACATCTCCTCGCAGTCTTACGCCTCTGGCCAAATGGAAATTGACCTCACCTTTGCGCAGGGGACCAACCCTGACATTGCGCAGGTGCAGGTACAGAACAAACTCCAGCTTGCTCAGCCCAAACTCCCAACGGAAGTTACCGCGCAGGGTCTGAGCATCACCAAGGCCGTCAAGAACTTCATGATGGTTCTGGGGTTCATTTCAACCGATGGCAGCATGAGTGGTGCTGACATTGCGGACTATGTGGCCTCCAACATCTCTGATCCCCTCAGCCGCGTTACCGGCGTGGGCGACCACACATTGTTCGGTGCCGAATACGCCATGCGTATCTGGATGGACCCTGCAAAACTGTTCAGCTACGGCCTGACGGTCAAGGATGTTCAGGCGGCCATCCAGACCCAGAACATTCAGGTCTCATCAGGTGAACTGGGCGGCCTGCCTGCCGCAAAAGGCATCCAGCTTGATGCCACCATTATTGGCCCGACCCGCCTGAAAGACCCCGAGCAGTTCCGCAGTATTCTGCTTAAGGTGCAGCCTGATGGGTCACAGGTCCGTATTGGCGATATCGGTAAGGTTGAGCTGGGCCCACAAACCTACAATACCAACTCTTTCTACAACAACATGCCCGCGTCCGGCATGGCGCTGAAGCTTGCCCCCGGTGCCAACCAGCTTGCTACAGAATCTGCCGTGCGCGCCCAGATGAAAGAGCTTGAGAAGTTCTTCCCGCCGGGGCTGAAAACCGTCTATCCGCTGGATACAGAGCCTTTCATTACCCTGTCTATTGAAGACGTTGTCGTGACCCTGCTGGAAGCCATTGCGCTTGTGTTTGTGGTCATGCTCATCTTCCTGCAGAACTTCCGGGCCACCCTTATTCCCACCATTGCCGTGCCTGTGGTGCTGCTTGGTACATTCGGGCTGCTGAACATACTGGGCTACTCCATCAATACCCTGACCATGCTGGCCATGGTGCTGGCCGTAGGTCTGCTAGTGGACGATGCCATTGTTGTGGTGGAAAACGTGGAACGTGTGATGTCGGAGAAAAACCTTTCTCCGGTTGAAGCCTCCCGCGTCTCCATGGATGAAATTTCCGGCGCACTGGTCGGCATTGTGCTGGTGCTCAGTGCAGTGTTCCTGCCTATGGCAGCCTTCTCCGGCTCCGTTGGCGTGATTTACCGCCAGTTCTCCATCACCATTGTTGCCGCCATGTGGTTGTCGGTGCTGGTGGCTATGGTGCTCACACCTGCCCTGTGCGCCACCATGCTCAAACCCGGCACGCATGAGAAAGATACCGGCCTTGCCGGCTGGTTCAACCGTAACTTCCACAAGCTTACCAATGGTTACCTGCGAGGGGTCAATTTCCTTGTCAGCCGTATGGTGGTGTCCTTCATCGGGTTTGCCATCATTACCGGTCTGGCCGTGTTCCTGTTCATGAAGCTGCCGGGCGGCTTCCTGCCGGATGAAGACCAGGGGCTGATTTTTGGGCAGGTCACCATGCCACCCAATACGCCTATGGAAAAAACGGCGCAGATGAACCACGAAATCACGGATTACATCCTCAAGACCGAGGGTAATCTGGTTGAATCCGTGTATGCCATGAACGGCTTTAACTTCGCCGGTCAGGGACAGAGTGCAGGGGCATTCTTTATCCGTCTGAAAGACTGGAAATTCCGCACCAAGTCTTCAGAAACCTCTGCGGCCATTGCCAACCGCATCATGATGCACTTCTGGTTCAACCCAAAGGCGCAGATCTTTGCCATCAACCCGCCTGCCGTGCTGGAACTGGGTAACGCAACGGGTTTTGACCTTGAGCTGGAAGATCGTGGCCATCTTGGTCATGCCAAACTGCTTGAAGCCCGTAATATGGTGCTTGGCCTCGCCTCCAAGGATCACCGCCTGATGGCTGTGCGCCCGAATGGTATGGAAGATGCCTCCCAGTACTCTCTGGACATTGACCGTGAAAAAGCCAACGCCCTTGGCATCACCATTGATGATATCAACAACACCATTGAAGGTGCTTTGGGGTCCATTTACGTCAACCAGTTTACGCGGGATGACCGTGTAAAGCAGGTTTACATTCAGGGTATTCCGGAAGGCCGTATGCTGCCGCAGGACCTGAACAAATGGTATATCCGCAACGCCATGAACACCCTGACCCCCATGAACGCCTTTGTCAGCGGCCACTGGATCATGGGGCCGCAGAAGGTGGAAGACTATAACGGCCTGAACTCCTTTGAAATTCTGGGCCAGCCAGCGCCGGGTTACAGTTCTGGGGACTCCATTGCAGCCATCAAGGCTATTCTGGAAAAACTGCCCACCGGCATAGGGTATGAATGGACCGGCCTGTCTTTTGAACAGCTTGCCTCTGGCTCCGCCACCGGCCCGCTTTATGCTCTGGCAGCTATTGTTATTCTGCTCTGCCTGGCGGCTCTGTATGAAAGCTGGGCCATTCCGTTTGCCGTTATTCTGGTGGTGCCTCTGGGTGTTCTGGGCGCCATTGCGGCAACGCTCTTACGGGGCATGGCTAACGACGTGTATTTTCAGGTGGGTCTGCTCACCACGGTTGGTCTGGCAGTCAAAAACGCCATTCTGATTGTGGAGTTCGCCAAAGCCGGATTTGAACGCGGCGAAAGCCTTGAAGAAGCTGTGCAGACAGCAGCGCGTGAGCGTCTTCGCCCCATTCTTATGACCTCCATTGCCTTTGTGGTTGGTGTGTTTCCGTTGGCCATTGCGTCTGGTGCCGGGTCTGCGTCCCGCATTGCCATTGGCACTGCCGTGGTTGGTGGGATGGCAACAGCAACCCTTCTGGCTGTCTATTTTGTGCCGGTCTTCTTTATCGCGGTGCTGCGTCTGTTCCGGGTCAAACGCCTTAGCGAACGTCAGGAACAAGCAGCCCCCGTCCAGACCCTCCATGAAAGCAAATAAGAGTATGCCAGCTTTCACGCCTTTTTCCCGCACACTCCGCTTCCGTGCAGTTTCCCTGGCTTTGGCTGGGGGGCTGCTCTCGGGGTGTACCATGATTCCGCATTACAACCGGCCAGCGCCACCACTGGCAAAAACATGGCCTGCCTACCCCGGCACGGGTAACCCCCGTATGCAACAGGCAGCTTATGATATCGGCTGGAGCGACTTCTTTACCGATGCTCGCCTGAAGGCCCTTATTGCCATTGCTATTCGTGAAAACCGTGACCTTCGGGTTGCCGCAGCCAACATTGCGGAAGCTCAGGGCCAGTACGATGTGCAACATGCGGGCCTGTTCCCGACCATTTCTGCCACAGGCGGCCCCATTTATCAGGCGCCAGCCAGTGCATCCGGCCTTAGCTTTGCACCTGGGCTGGAACAAAACAGAAGTGATGCGGCGTTTGGTGGCGGCCGCGTTTTCAAATACTACCAAGGTGGAATTGGCTTTTCGTCCTACGAAATTGACCTGTTTGGCCGCATCCGCAGTCTGACCCGTGAGTCTGCTGAAACGGCTTTGTCAAAGGAAGCCAACCTGCGCAGCCTGCTTATCAGCATTGTCTCTCAGGTTGCCACCGCTTACGTCACCTGGCTGGGCGACAAGGAAGCGCTGGATCTTGCAAACAGCACCTTGGAAACGCAGGAAGCCACCCTGCGTATGACCCAGCAGAAATATGACCACGGGGAAGCCAACCTGCTGACCGTGCGTCAGGCCGAAACACAGGTACGCCAAAGCGCTGCCTTGCGGGCCGATTCCCGCCGCAAGCTGGCACAGGACGAAAACCTGATAACCCTGCTTATTGGGGCACCTATTCCGGACACCCTGCCCGCTCCGCAGCCGTTAGGGCAGCAGACCATTCTGGCAGACCTGCCCGCAGGTGTGCCTTCTGACCTGCTCAACCGTCGTCCGGATATTGTGGCAGCAGAGCATGACCTGCTGGCAGCACAGGCTGATATTGGGGCAGCACGGGCAGCCTTCTTCCCTCGTCTGACCCTGACCGCGAATGATGGCGTCTCCAGCCTTCAGTTTCATAAGCTGTTTACGTCCGCCGCAACCACATGGGGCCTGAACCCCAGCCTGCAAATACCGCTCTGGACCTGGGGCATGAACAGCGGCAACCTCAAGGCATCCAAAGCGCGGCGTGATGGTAAAATTGCGTCTTATGAAAAAACTGTTCAGTCTGCTTTCCGCGAAGTGGCGGATGCGCTTGCTGCGCGTGAGGCCTATCTGGATGAGAAAAAGCAGGTGGATGAGCTTGTCACATCCTCTCAGGATGCCTTCCGTCTGGCCAAGATGCGCTATGATGCGGGAACGGATTCTTACCTGACCACTCTGGATTCCCAGCGTTCTTACCTGCAATCCCGCCAGATACAGATTATGGTGGATGTCTCCAACTATCAAAACCTGATCACGATTTATCGTGCTCTGGGCGGCGGATGGAAAGAGCATACTCTCCCACCACAATCTCCGGTGAATGTTGCCCAGCACCCTATGTCTCAAACACGCTAAACAGAGAAAGAGGCACCCCTTGGCATATAAGCCTTTGGGTGCCTCTCTCTTTATGCTGCTGTGCTAGCCTGCCAACAGCTTGTGCATGACGCACCTTACCCCTGGAAGAAACCCAAAAGCCGCTTCTTCCCGAAGAATATCCAGTAAAAAACCATCCTGCTGTGTAGGCACGGTTTTGACGAACCCCAGCTTTTCATAAAACGGCCTATTCCATGGCACGCTCTCAAAGGTTGTGAGGGTCATACGCCTGTAATGGCGGGTTAGGGCCTGCGTGCAGGCTTCTAGCATCAGCGCGGTTCCCAGCCCTTGGCCCTGAGCAACCTGTGCCACAAAGAGCTCCAGAATATGCAACGTGTCTCCGTGCGTCTCTGCACAGAGAAACCCCCACAGCCTCTGCGCTGCATCAACAACAACCCAACTGTTCTGTTTGGCAAGGCAATCGCTATGCTCTTCTACAGAAATAGCCGCAGGCTCCTGAGCCAGAAAAGCCAGATCAGGATGTGCCTTGAAACTTTGTGCTGCTGAACATTCAAGGTCAGGGAGCTGGCCTACGTCCTCCTGCCGCGTTGCACGAATAGTAAAGGGCGGATGAGGCATAGCATCACGCAGCATAGGGTCTCCCAATAAAAAAAGGCTGCCACAAGGACAGCCTTTTTAACGAAAAAGTCTCTTACTTCTTGGTAGCAACCGGAGCCGGGGAAAGCTTGAGCACCCAAAGCTGGGCAATATCATGCGTTCCGTTGTCCCCTTCAACCGCTTTAAGCGTTGTAATGGCGTCTGCCTTCTTACCAGCCTGCATTTGAGCCAGACCGTAATGCAGAGAAGCCAGGTTAGGGTCATTAACCCCTTTCGCAATGGCTTTCTGCATAAGGTCCAAGCCCTTATCAGCCTGACCGAACATGACGTAGTTATAGCCAACGTTCAGCAGGTCATCGCCTGTTTTGGCCTGAAGTGCCTTAGCTTCATCCGCAGCGATAGACGCTTTTTTGTCAGCAACGGCTTTTTCTACCAGTGCTTTCAAACGTGCCTGACGCGGTGCTTCCGCACCCTGCCCCAGCACTTTCGCCTCGTACCCTTTATTCATCAGGTCGAGTGCCAACTGCGGCAGGCCTGTTTGCACAGCAATCTCGGTCATGTCCATGAAGTCACGGACCTGAGACACATTCCCGGCTGCCAGACGGATGCGGTACACATCAAGCTGAAGTGTTGGCGGAATTTTGGCATTCACAATCAGCTCATGCAGTAGCAGGTCCCAATACTCCTTTTTGGGGTAGTAGGTTGCCAGCATGACGTAAGCATGGGTGCTTGCCGTAGAATCTTTCTGTGCAGTTGCACTGGCCGCCAGCATCTGAAGCTGTGCTTCTGTAGGTGCCTTTTTGGCTTTGACCTCAGCAGCAATCTGCGCTTTCAAAACGCGGATTGTGTTGGGGTAATCCTTTTGCAGATAGTAAGACTGCGCCAGCAGCGTATCCATTGTGGGGTTAGGGCCCACTTCATGTTGGTAACGCTCAATCGCTTTAACCGCACGCGGGTAATCCTTGGCGGTGTAGGCCATGGTCGCTTCGGACATCAGCATCTGCTGTTTGGTCGCTTTGGGCGTGCGGGGAGAAGCAATCAGCTTATCATATGCAGCGCTTGCAGCACTAACATCGCCTGCCTGTGTTGCCACGGCAGCACGCATCTGTGTGACGGTGTAGGAGTCGTAGTCGGTCTTGCCTTTTACGGCATCTGCTTCATCCACCGCGGCCATGGCTTTGGTGTAATTATGTGCAGCCAGAGCGCTCTGGGCCTGCTGCAACGCTTTACCCACTTCCAGCTTCAGCGTGTCTTCTGCGTGGGCCATGGGTTGGGCAAATGCGAATGCCGCAGTGGCAAACAGCGAGATGCGTAAAAGATGGGAAGACATAAACTTACTGTCCTTCTGCAAACTGCTCTTGCCCGACAATACCAAGTTTGGTCACGCCAAGGCGTTGGGCGTCTGCCATAACATGCACCACCGTTTTGTAATCCGCTAGCCGGTTTGGCTGCAGATGAACTTCCGGCTGGTTTTCTACAGGACCAGTAGCGGCTTCGCGCAGACGTGCCTGAAGGTCATCCTCACCAGAAATGGGGGAGCCGTTCCACGTAATGCTGTTATCAAAATCTACAGCAAGGGTGACGACTGGTGTTTCCACCGTAGATGGCGGGGGATTGCCTTGTGGCAGGTCAATGGAAACGGCCTGGGTCTGCAACGGGATAGTGATGATAAGCATGATCAGCAGCACCAGCATGACGTCAATCAACGGTGTGGTGTTGATATCTACAATGCCTTCGTCTTCTGTCGTGCTCTCAGATCCGACATTCATGCCCATGGGCTGTCACTCTCTTATCAAACTTCTGGTTCTGCCATCCGGGCCCAAAATGGCCTGGTAACAGAAGGAGGGGGACAGAGGCCCTGCCCTTGCCCCTAAGGGCAGAAAAGGCAGGGCTTCGTTAGGTGATCAGCCGTCTTTCGGCTTTTCTGTAATAAAGTCGATATGTGCAATACCGGCTTCCTGACAGGCTTCAATCAGCTTACCCACAGATTCATAGCGGGACTTCATGTCACCCCGGATCTGAATTTGCGGCTGGGGCTGCATGACAGCGACCTTTTCCAGACGGCTCATAAGATCAGCACGTCCTTTAATCGGCGTTTCGTCCCAGTATGCCTGTCCGTTCTCCGTCACTGCAAGCACGACATTTCCCATTTTGGTCTGTGTCGGCTGGTTCATATCCTTCGGTAATTTAACTTTTACCGTGTGCGTTGCGACCGGAATTGTGATCAGGAAGATGATCAGCAACACCAGCATGACATCGACGAGGGGGGTCGTATTGATAGCAGATACGACGTCGTCTTCCCCCCCGCTGTCTCCGACAGACATACCCATGATTAGCCTACCCGGTTAGAAACAGTTGATGTGGTCGGGGAGTTATCAGCGCGGACCGTAATGCCAGCTGCACCAGCACCGTGACGGAAACCACCGATCAGGATGGACTGAAGGTCAGCAGCAAAGTCACGCACATGGTCCATGGCAGCTTTGTTACGACGTACCAGCAGGTTGTAACCCAGAACCGCAGGAACAGCCGTTGCCAGACCAATAGCGGTCATGATGAGAGATTCACCAACAGGGCCTGCAACTTTATCGATGGAAGCCTGACCGGCAATACCGATAGCTGTCAGAGCGTGGTAAATACCCCAAACGGTACCGAACAGACCCACGAACGGAGAGGTGGAACCAACCGTACCCAGGAAGGCGAGGCCTTTCTGAAGGCTGTTCTGGATGTTGTTGACAGAGCGCTGGATGGACATGGAGGTCCAGCTGTTCAGGTCGATGGATTCCTGCATCGTCCCTTCATGGTGCTCAGCAGCCACAATACCGGTGTCGGCAATGTAGCGGAAAGGTGAGTTGGCGCTCAGAGAAGCTGCACCTTCCTGAATGGATGTTTTGGTCCAGAAGTTCTTGGTAGCTTCTTTAGCAGCCGTGAACAGACGAGCCTGCTCAATGAACTTCGTGATCATGATGAACCATGTGCCAAGGGACATGATGAGCATGATAACCAGAACGCCACGCGCAATGATGTCACCGTTGGACCACAGAGCGCTCAGACCGTAGGGGTTGGCTTCTTCTTTGGTGTCTTTTGCAGGAGCTTCTGCTGCTGGAGCAGGCGCTGCTGCGTCTGGTGCTGCGGCTGCCGGAGCAGAAGCATCAGGGGTCGGGGCTGCGGGCGCTGCGCTGTCAGCCGGTGCGGCAGGTGCTGCTGCATCAGGTGCCGGAGCAGCCGGAGCTGTGGAATCAGGCGCTGCAGGAGCAGGCGCAGAAGCCGCAGGAGCAGAGGCATCCTGAGCCAGAGCCAGGACCGGTGTCGCCGTGCCCAGCATGACCGCGAGAGCCGGAACCGCGAGACCCGACACTGGAAGACGAGACAGTCTGATCATGAAACGTAAAATCCTTATTCTTGTGCGGCCTGGTGTCAGTACCCTTTAATCTGGCACCAGGCAGTTTCCCCAGTAACTCGGCTAAACGCCGGGATCAGTCGTCCAGTCTGAACCTGATCACATAAACCTTGTGCAGCTCCTTAACGGGAACCCCGTTTTTGGTCGCTGGGCGGTAGCGTGCCTTGTGAACATAGTCGAGAGCAGCCTGAGCGAAGGATTGACCACCCTGTACGCCCTGTACGGAGCAGTTGCTCGTCATACCGGTTGTCTCAACGTCACAGGCTACGGTTACGCGGCCTTCAATGTTCTCTTCTTCCATATCCGGTGGATAGACCGGACGGGCGTTATTAAGCGGCGACGTACCAGCCGTTGTATCCGGCGAGTCAGACGGTGCAGCCTTGGACGCAGGCTCCGTAACCGGTGGTGCCGGTGACGTCACTGTCTGCGGCGGCGAAGGATGCTTAGGCGGCGTCCGCGAAACATGCTTGATCGGCGGGTTTGGCGGCGGCGGCAGCTGAATCTTCGGCGGCGGAATATATGGCGGCGGCGGCACTGCCATGGTCGGCGGTGGCGGCGGCGGTGGTGGCGGCGGTGGCGGTGGTGGCGGTGGTGGCAGAACCCTGGTCTTGATAGGCGGCTTGGGCACCGGAACGCTCGTAGAAGCTCCCATACCAAGTGTCAGACCGACAACTGCTAAAATGTGCAGCAGAATAACAACCAGCAGAGCGACAACACCGACAACAGCTCCTGTCCCGATGACATAATTCATCGGTCTCCGTTGCTGTTGCGCGTGGTCCTTCATATTTCTACATCCTCCTTCTTCCACGCCAGCCATAAAACGCTGGTGTGTGTTCCGCACTCTTCGCCCAATTTGTCGAGTGTGCGGCTACACCCCAACATTTCGTGCCTCAGCACTGGGCAGACTGACAGAGCTGCATATCTGCCATCTTCCTGACGCTAATTGGGCAATTTGGAAGCACATATGTCAAGAATGTTCTTTTTGTAAAATACGTCCTGCCTCGTATAAAGCAAATAGCGTAAAAAACAGGCACCTCGCCTTTTTTGGCAGAAAAACGCCATATTTGATCAAGAAATCTTTACCAGTTTCCTAACCACTGCGCTTTTTTATGACAGCAAGATAATGAAAAAAAATTCTGCCGAACGCACAGGATCGTAAAAGAGTTTCTTCACATCAGCGAAATATAAAAAAAGCGTGCCTCGAAACCGGGGCCCGCTTTTTAACAAAACTGTCTTTTTTCTCTAAAGCTTACTGTGCGTTGGCACTCGCCTCGGAGCGGGTTGCGCCCACACGGGCCGCAAGAGCGGCTGCCATAAAGGCATCCAGGTCACCATCCAGCACAGCATCCGGGTTCCCGGTTTCCACGCTGGTCCGCAGATCTTTGACCATCTGATAGGGTGCCAGCACGTAAGAGCGGATCTGATGCCCCCAGCCAATATCGGTTTTGGCTGCTTCCGTTGCCGCTGCCGCCGCTTCACGCTTCTGCAACTCGGCCTCGTACAAGCGGGCACGCAGCATCTGCATGGCTGTGGCACGGTTACGATGCTGCGAGCGGTCAGTCTGGCACGCCACCACAATCCCTGTCGGGATATGGGTGATACGGATGGCCGAATCGGTTTTGTTCACATGCTGACCACCCGCGCCTGACGCACGGAACGTATCAACTTTCAAATCCGAATCGTTCACCTCGATCTCAATCGAATCATCAATCACGGGATAAACCCAGACCGATGCAAACGAGGTCTGACGGCGTGCTGCGGAGTCAAATGGGGAGATCCGCACAAGCCGGTGCACACCAGCTTCTGTTTTCAGCCACCCGTAGGCATTGGGACCACTGACCAGAATGGTGGCAGACTTCAGACCGGCCTGCTCGCCTTCTGAGCTTTCCATCAGTGTAACCTTGTACCCGTGGGCTTCTGCCCAGCGCGTGTACATGCGCAGCATCATCTGGGCCCAGTCCTGAGCCTCTGTACCGCCTGCACCGGCGTTGACTTCAAGGTAACAGTCATTGCTGTCCGCTTCCCCGGAAAGCAGGCTTTCCGTTTCGCGGCGTTTGGCTTCCTCGGCCAGAGCTTTAAGGGTTTTCACGCCCTCCTGCACCATTTCAGTGTCAGCTTCGGCTTCGGCCATTTCCACAAGGTCGCAGGTGTCCTGCACACTTGTCTCAAGTGCCAGAACGCCGTCAATCTGTCCTGCCAGCAGGGTGCGCTCGCGCATCATTTTCTGGGCGGCTTCGGGGTCGTTCCACAACTCGGGGTCTTCTGCCCGGTTGTTTAGTTCTGCCAGTCTGGCTTCAGCGACATCCCAGTTAAAGATGCCTCCTCAGCAGCGCGACCGACTGCTTGATCTGTTCGTTAAGGGCGTCTGTCTCGGCGGACATGGGGCCTGCTCTCCATCAACTGCTAGACGTATCTGTCTGGTTTAGTGTGGCCTCAATAAAGGCCACCCATGCCAATGTCACCCCCGGAAGGCTGCTGGGCGGGTCTTTGTGCATCTGGTCGCTGGCCATTGCCTGCCCCACTGCCGGGCTGACCACCGCCCCCCGCAGCCATGTCACTTTCCGAATCCGGCATGTTTTCAGCACCCGTATCGGCGGCTGTCAGCTCCTGCGATGCGCCATTGTCAGCCAGACTGACGCTCACACCCGGAATCTGGTCCGGTTTAAAGCCATCAATCCCCACACCACGTCCGGTATCATACCGCACAAGGGTAATGCCCTCCGGCACAGGGAAGTCGAGCTTGGGTTGGCCTTCAAAAGCCGTCCGCATCACTTTGTTCCAGATTGGGCCAGCAATCACGCCACCTGTCTCATTTTTACCCAGAGACTGTGGCGTATCAAACCCGACCCACACAACGGTCACAAGGTCTGGGGAGTAGCCCGCAAACCAGGCGTCATTGAAGTTCTGGCTTGTGCCGGTTTTCCCGGCAACTGGCCTATCAATACCTTTCCCGGCAGAAAAACCGGTACCGTGGCGGATAACGTCCTGCAACATGGCGGTAATCTGGAAGGCACTCTGCTCTGATGCCACGCGCGGCCGGTTATCCTGAAGATAGGGCAGATCATCCATGCCCAAGACCGGAGCGGCTGCCGTTACCGGCTTAGGAGACGCTGCGGGCTGTGCCTCAGGCTGCCCACCGGGAAAGACTGCATCCGGCTGGTCTTGCTGGGATGCCGTATTTTTACCGTCTGCCGCCGCGGCTTCAGCCTGAGCTGCTGTGGTCAACGCAACGCTGTCCGGACGCCAGATCACCTTGCCCTGCCGGTCCTGTACATCATCGATCAGGGTAGGCGTAACCTTTCGCCCCCCGGCTGCCAGCGTGGCATAAGCTGCCGCTTCCTTCATGACAGTTGTTTCCACAGCCCCCAGAGCCGCTGGCAGGACATGAGGCATGGAGTCAACCAGACCAATCTGCGTTGCCAGATCAGCCACGGTCTTGATGCCGATATGCGCCGCAAGACGAATGGTCACAAGGTTACGGGACTCCCGCAACGCATCATGCAGGGAGGTCGGCCCCCAGAAGTCTTTCTCATAGTTATTAGGGTGCCACGTCCCGTAAGAAACCGGCGAGTCGTCAAACATCTGGGAAGGAGAAATGCCTTGCTCCATTGCCTCCAGATACACAAACGGCTTGAACGAAGACCCCGGCTGACGGAGTGCCTGCGTAGCACGGTCAAACTGTGACATCTGGAAAGACCAGCCGCCAACAAGCGCCAGAACACGCCCTGTATGGGCATTAAGTGTAACAACCGCCCCTTCCACATGGGGTATCTGCATCAGGGCAACGCTTTCCGCTTTGGCCTGAGGCTGGATCATGACCAGATCCCCTGCTTTGAGCGGATGAGTCCGGCGCGCCCACCCAAGGTCGCGGTCAAGAATCTGTCCGCTCTGCGGCACACCGCCCTGTGCTGCGCCATTACGCCGCACAATAGCGCCTTCAAGCCAGCCAACACGCCCCTTTGCGGGGTCAAGCACCACAGCCAGACGCCACTGGTCCACCATGCCGGGTGGAGCAAGCTCAGCCTGAAGTGCTGCAACCCAACCGTCCTGCGCCGTTTCTGCCGTAACGCCAGCAACATGCTTGATGGCTCCACGCCAGCCGCCATGCACACGGTCATACGCCAGAAGGCCTTGCCGCAACGTGTTCTGCACGGTCAACTGAAGGTCCGGGTCCAGGCTGGTATGAACATCCAGCCCACCCTGCATGGTGACGTCCTGACCATATTTTTCAATGAGCTGACGGCGGACTTCTTCTGCAAACCACTCGGAACCAGGGGCTGGGCCGGGGCGCACGAAGGCACGCGGGATGAGTGGCTCGGCTTCAGCAGCGCGGGCGGCATCATGCGTAATGGCACCAATTTCTGCCATACGCTCCAGCACCCAGTTACGCCGCCCCCGTGCCGCATCCGGAAAACGGGTAGGATTGTAGTTGGTGGGAGACTTGGGGAGGGCACCCAGAAATGCAGCCTCGGCATCATCAAGTTGATCGAGCGGCTTGTTAAAATAGGTCTGTGCGGCGGCCCCAATGCCGTAAGCCCCGCTGCCCATGTAAATTTCGTTCAGATAGATCTCAAGAATCTTCTCTTTGGCCAGTACCTGCTCAATCCGCATGGCCAGAAAGGCTTCCTTGGCCTTTCTTTTCATGGAGACAGCATTGCTGCCCAGCAGCATGACACGCGCGACCTGCTGCGTAATGGTGGAAGCCCCAATAGGCCTCCGCCCCTTGCCCCGCGTCAGATCAGTCAGGCCCGCACGGATAATAGCCAGCGGGTCCACCCCCTTGTGGGTCCAGAATTTCTGGTCTTCAGCGGCAATAAAGGCGTTTTTTACCCGGTCCGGGATGGCGCTGTACGGCACAAAAACCCGGCGTTCATCCGCCAGTTCTGCAATCACCTTGTCGTCCGCTGCGTACAAGCGGCTCATCACCGGCGGTTGGTAGGACTGTAACCCTTCTACGGTGGGTAGGTCTGCAACTATGCCTTCATATTGGTGCCAGACTACCAGCCCGGCCCCGGCACTTCCAACAAGTGCCACAGCAGCAACACCACCCAACAGCCCACGCCAGCGGCGGAAACGCGGTGTACGCACACGCTTATCCTGCCCGGAAGACGAACCAGAATCACCAGAAGACGAATTTTGTGTCATGCCGGCCCTTTACCACTCCCATGCTCTGCCGTCTTCCTTCTCATGCGGTATCATGACCGCATGATGGCAGAAATTGTACTTAACTCAGCATTTCGCCCAATAAACGGGCTGTATAGTCCACAACCGGGATAATCCGGCCATAATTGATACGCTTTGGCCCTATAACGCCTATAGCGCCAACAATCCGGTTGGTCTCGTTCCGGGCGGGGGCGACCACCATGGACATACCGGAAGACCCGAAAAGCCCACTTTCCGCCCCTATAAAAATACGCACACCCTCCGAGCTTTCTGCCAACTCCAGCAAACGCAGCATGGTCTCCTGCGTTTCCAGCCGGTCAAAAAGGGTCTGAATGGCTTGCAGGCGTTCCTGCCCGTCCACATCCGCCAGAAGCTTACCTTGACCCCTGACAATAAGCGTTCCGCCACGCTCATCTCCCCCGCCACCCCACACGGCCAGTCCGCTCTCCACCACATCTGCTGTCAACTGGTCCAGCATGGTCTGGTTTTCGGCAATTTCTGCCCCTACGCGCTTACGCAGGTCAGGCAAGGTACTGCCGAGAACACGGGTGTTCAGGTAGTTTGCGGCCTCCACAAGGGCTGAAGGCGGCATGCCAACCGGTGTTTCCATCACACGGTTTTCCACACGCCCATCCGTGCCGACCAGCACAACAAGGGCACGGTTACCAGCCAGGGCCACAAATTCAATATGCTTGATACCGCCTTCCCCCTTGGGGGCGACAACAAGGCCAGCAGCATCCGACATACCAGACAGAAGGGAGGATGCCTCCGTTAAAGTGTCCTGAAGGGAGCGGCCCCGCGCTTCCAAAGAGCGCCCAATTCCCGCCTGCTCTTCTTCAGACAGACCACCAAACTGCAAAAGCCCATCTACAAACAGGCGCAACCCGGCCTCGGTTGGGAGCCGCCCTGCGGATGTGTGAGGGGAGAACAGCAGCCCGGCCTCGGTAAGGGACGCCATGACATTCCGAATAGTGGCCGGAGAAAGGGGCATCCCCAACCTGCGGGAAAGCGTGCGGGAGCCCACCGGCTCCCCACTGGCCACATATTCCTCCACCACTTCCCGCAAAATGGTTGCAGAACGTGCGTCCAGCCCCGGCGGTAGGGCTGATTTTACAGGCAGCAGACCGCGCTTCATGGGTAACAGGCCTCCCTTTTACACCTGCATGCGTCAAGCCGCATTACGTAGCACCAGCCTTCTTTCTGCGCAGCCGGAACGTATCTGACAAGACAGGATAATGTTTCACTCAAGCGCAAACCGCTTTATGTGCAGGTAAACCGTTGCCCCAAGGAGATTTCTCTCATGCGTCCATCAGGCCGCCTTGCTAACCAAATGCGCACCATTTCCATTGAAACCGGCTTTGCCCACCACGCTGAAGGCTCTGCCCTTATTCGCGTTGGCAACACGGAAGTGCTCTGCACCGCCAGCGTTGAAAACCGCGTTCCCCCTTTCCTGCGTGGCAAAGGCACGGGGTGGGTTACGGCTGAATACGGCATGCTGCCCCGCGCCACCCATACCCGTGGCAACCGTGAAGCTGCCAAGGGCAAGCAATCTGGCCGCACGCAGGAAATTCAGCGCCTTATTGGCCGTTCCCTGCGCTCCGTTGTGGACCTGCCCGCGCTAGGTGAAATGAGCATTACGCTGGACTGTGACGTGCTGAACGCAGATGGCGGCACCCGCTGCGCCTCCATTACCGGCGCATGGGTGGCACTCCGTCTGGCACTGGGTAAGCTGGTAGCCACCAATGTTCTGCGCCAGTTGCCTTTACGGGGGCAGGTTGCCGCTGTGTCCTGCGGTTTGACCGCCGCCGGGCCTGTGCTGGATCTGGATTATGTTGAAGACAGCTCCGCTGCGGCCGATACAAACTTCGTGCTGACCGCTGACCGCCGCATTGTGGAAATTCAGGGTACTGCCGAAGAATCTCCTTTTACGGAAGACTCCTTTAACGAGCTGTTCGCTCTGGCGCGCCAAGGGGTTTCCGTTCTGTTTGAAGCACAGACAGAAGCCGTTAATCGTGCTGAAAACCGCTAAGGCATGAGCACCCTTCCTCTGAAAGCTGGCACCAAACTGGTGCTGGCCAGCCATAACAAAGGCAAGCTGGCAGAGTTTTCCACTCTGCTGGCAGACTTTGGCATTACCGTTCTCTCGGCTGGGGACCTGGACCTGCCAGAACCCGAGGAGACCGAGACCACTTTTGCTGGCAATGCCGCCCTGAAAGCTTTGGCCGCCGCCAAGGCAACAGGCCTGCCCGCTCTGGCGGATGATTCCGGATTGTGCGTTTCTGCCCTTGGTGGCGCACCCGGCATCTACTCTGCCCGCTGGGCGGGGCCGGACAAGGATTTTCCGGCAGCCATGACCCGCATACAGGAAGGCATTGGTCAGGATGAACGGGATGCGTGGTTTACCTGCGTTCTGTGTCTGGCGTTCCCGGACGGCACATCCTACAGCTTTGCCGGGCGGGTAGATGGGCAGATTACGTGGCCCCCACGCGGGGACAAAGGGCATGGTTATGACCCTATTTTTACCCCAGAGGGTGAAAAACGTACCTTTGCGGAAATGGACGAGGCAGAAAAAAATGCCATCAGCCACCGTGCCCGCGCCTTTGCCCTGTTTCAGAAAGAGTGTCTGGCCTGAAGCCTTGGCAAAGCTTTTTTTCGTCTGATAGGCTTGTACAGCCGGGGCCTTATGCTCTGGCTGTATTTTTATAAAGTCTGTCAGGATCACTCCCCATGAGCACACCCCAATCCGCTTACCGCACTGTGGATGCTGAGGGTGTTCGGGCTTATGTAGCCAAACTCCCCCATCTTGCAGCCCGTCTTGGCGGGAACCCCGCTGACTGGACCATACGCGAAGTCAGTGATGGCAACCTGAATATGGTTTTTCTGGCACACGGGCCAAACGGAGGGCTTTGTCTGAAACAGGCTCTCCCCCATGTGCGGGTAGATCCTTCCTGGAAAATGCCGCTTGACCGCACATTTTTTGAAGCCTCCTACCTGCGGGAAGTATTTAATTATGTGCCTGACCTGACAACAGAGTGCCTGCATTTTGACCCTGAGCAATTTATTTTAATCGTCGAAAGCCTTGCGGGTTACACAGTGCTCCGCACAGCCCTGATGAACGGAACAGCCCCTGAGCAAAGCGCTGCACATGTCGGGCTTTTTGTAGCCCGCAGCACTTTCCATACCTCGTTATTTGCATATTCTTTTGAAAAAATAATGGACCAGCGCATTCTTTTTGCGCGCAATCAGACACTGACCCGGATAACAGTAGATCTCGTTCTGACAGACCCTTACATCCCCCACCCACGCAACCATTGGGCGGAGACGGAACTGACAGCTATTGTAGCGGACATACGCTCAAACCAGACTATGAAAACACGTGTTGATGAGTTGCGTTTGAAATTTCTCTCAAACCCTCAAGCTCTTTTACATGGAGACCTGCATACAGGCTCTGTGATGGCCACCCAGTCTGATACGCGCGTTATTGATGGCGAGTTTGCAACCTATGGGCCTATCGGGTTTGATATAGGGCTCTTTATGGCCAACCTGTTTCTGAGCCTCGCCGCGCAAGAGACTATTGAAAAAACATCTCTTCAGATAAGAATGATTGAAAAATTCTGGATTTCCTTCGAGTCAGAGTTTTTAAAACTCTGGATGACCACCTCCAAAAACCCTGACCCATCCACACATTATTATGAGGAAGACTCTTCTTCTAAAAACTCATCTGCAAACAAAAAGAAGTTCATACAGACTATTTTTCAGGATGCTTTAGGCTATTGCGCCACAGAAATTATACGCCGCATTATTGGCTACGCGCATGTTGCAGATTTTTCGGCCTTGAAAGATCATAATAAAATTGCAGATCGTAAAAAAACGGTGCTTCTGTTCGCAAAAAATCTTTTAATACACAGAAACAGTGCGAAAAGTTTGGAGGATGTTTTTGAAATATTTTTCCAAAACATCATACCTTTCAAAGAAAATAATTTATGATTTTTAGTGTTGCATTCACACTCTGTTAGAAAGTTATCCTTTCTTATCCCTTATCCTTGTTCTGCATTATAGGCGGCAACGCCCTCAATGGGGAACCTGATAAGGTGATACGGTGGGCGGCGTTTATCCTGCCCACCATTAAAGCTTGCAAGCCTGTTCCATTGCCCAAGGGTACAATAAACATGCGTGGCTGTGCAAAAAATGCCATCAGGTGACAAAATACGCGGGTCATGCACCATCAAATCAAACGTACCATCCACATTCCGGCGTAAAATACAGTCATGCTCAAAATTGGTTGTGTAGATACGTCCTTTTGAATCTGTTGCCAGACCGTCTGCTGTGCCTTTTTCACCCTCATCCCGCACGGCTGCGCCTAAATCAGCCTCTGTCACGGTCGGGTTTGCCAATAAAGCCGTCGGCAGGCTGTACAGTTTGCGGCTTGTCAAAGGGGCATAATAAAGTCGGTCACTCTCCGGGCTCAGGGTTATGCCGTCTGCACCTCCCACTACAAAACGCGGTTTCTGGTCTGGGTTATACACAAGCGGCACCCCTTCCACGACGGCCATAAACCCGGCCTCTGCCTGTGTTGAAGGATGATGCGCCAGCACCCGCCGCTGTTGGCCAGACGCAACATCCACGACCACCAAGGCCGGGCTATGCCCAAAAGAGCTATCTGTTACAAACACGGTGCCCTGACTGCCATGCGTCAGATCCACGCGCAGGTCATTCATGTGGCTATCCGGCAAAAGGGCTGGGCTTTTGAGAATGATCTTATGCAGCAGCCGGCCTGAACCTGTATCAAAGCACATTATTTTGGCCGCACCGGGAGACAAGGGTTGTCCGGCCAGCTTACCGTCATCAATAGCCCATAAACGCCCCTGACTATCCAGGGTCATACCATGCACTGACATCAACCTGTCGGCAGGCTCTGCTCCAGAAGGCAGACTGAGCGCCACACTTGGCCAAGGCACGACACGCCCCTGCACAAGCTCACCCAGTGTTGCCCCTTTATGGTTAACCGCATGGCGGGGGAACCCCACAAAAATCCGCCCGCTCTCCGTCACCACAACGCCTGAAGGGCCCGGACCGTAAAAATCCGCCACAATTTCAAAGGCCCCGGCGGGCTCGTACCCCTGGTCTCCATTTGGCCCTGTTGTCAGCATGCCACCCGCTGCCCGTGCATGTGGGCTCAGACACGCAGCCGCACTGCCCGCGCAAAGCCCGGCCAGAAGCGTTATACGGCGGCTTAGCCCGTCTCTTACCCTTTGATGCGTGTTTGCACCCCCCATAGCGGAAGAGGAGGGCATGGAGTTTCCTGTAAGAAATTTACGGGGCATGAGGTCCGAACTTTCAGTGGCGGCAGAAGATGCCCCAATCAGGGGTATGCAAGCATGGTTTCACCTCTTCCCGCCTAAAACAACCCTGCCTACCCCACTCCCCCATCACGTTTTCTACGAGCAGACACAAAAAAAGCGGCACCCTTGCGGGTGCCGCTTTCTTCAAGAAACGATCTCTCACACTCTGTAACGCGAGGAGTAGTCCCCGCGCCAGAGCCTGACAGGCTTCGTCTCTTAGGCGTCTGTGTTACGACGACGGATCGCCGCACCCAGAATATCACCGAGAGACGCACCGCTGTCGGATGAGCCGTATTCGTTGATAGCCTGTTTGTCTTCTTCCACTTCGCGGCCTTTGATGGTCAGGGCCAGCTTGCGGGCTGCACGGTCAACGGAGACAACTTTCGCGTCAACGCGTTCACCAATTGCAAAGCGTTCCGGACGCTGTTCTGCTTTGTCACGAGCCAGTTCAGCGCGACGGATGAAGCCGGTCAGAACGTCGTCAACCTTCACTTCAATGCCATTGGTCTGAACAGCGGTCACTGTGCAGGTTACGATAGCGCCTTTCTGAACACTGGTCAGAACGTCAGCTGCCGGATCTTCCTGAAGCTGTTTGATGCCCAGAGAGATACGTTCTTTTTCCACGTCCACGTCCAGAACCTTGGCTTTTACAACCTGGCCCTTTTCGTAGTTCTTCATGGCTTCTTCGCCAGCTTCGTCCCAAGACAGGTCGGACATGTGAACCATGCCGTCGATGTCTGCAGACAGACCCACAAACAGACCGAATTCGGTAATGTTGCGGATTTCGCCTTCTACGGTGGAGCCAACTTTGTGCTCTTCCGCAAACTGTTCCCAAGGATTGCGCTGAACCTGCTTCAGACCCAGGGAGATACGGCGTTTTGCGCTGTCTACATCCAGAACCATCACGTCAACTTCCTGAGAAGTTGCAACGATTTTGCCCGGATGGACGTTTTTCTTCGTCCAGGACATTTCAGAAACGTGTACCAGACCTTCAACACCCGGTTCCAGCTCAACGAATGCACCGTAATCGGTGATGTTCGTCACGCGGCCGGTGTAACGTGCACCTGGTGGATATTTCAGAGCAACATTTTCCCATGGATCAGCTTCAAGCTGCTTCATGCCAAGGGAGATACGCTGCGTATCGGAGTTGAAGCGGATAACCTGCACGCGAACCGGCTGGCCGATCTGCAGAGCTTCGGATGGGTGGTTGATACGCTTCCATGCGATGTCGGTCACATGCAGCAGGCCATCAACGCCGCCGAGGTCAACGAACGCACCGTAGTCGGTGATGTTCTTCACAACGCCGTCCAGGATCATGCCTTCGGTCAGGCCCTGGATTAGTTCGCTGCGCTGTTCTGCACGGGTTTCTTCCAACACTGCACGACGGGAGACAACAATGTTGCCACGTGCACGATCCATTTTCAGGATCTGGAAAGGCTGGGGAACACCCATCAGCGGGCTGACGTCACGCACAGGGCGGATATCAACCTGGCTGCCAGGCAGGAACGCCATGGCGCCACCCAGATCAACCGTGAAGCCACCTTTAACGCGACCGTAAATGGTGCCGTTCACGCGCTGGTTTGCTTCGAAAGCTTTTTCCAGGTTGGTCCAGGCTTCTTCACGGCGTGCTTTTTCGCGGGACAGAACAATGCTGCCGTCACGGTCTTCGTAACGCTCAACATACAGTTCGATCACGTCGCCCGGCTTGATGTCCGGCGTTACACCCGGAGGTGCAAATTCACGCAGGGAAACGCGACCTTCGCTCTTCAGGCCAACGTCAACGATAGCGAATTCGTCGGTCAGGCGAACGATGCGTCCACGCACAACAGACCCGTCAAAACCGGTATCGCGGCCGAGGGTCTCGTCGAGAAGGGTAGCAAAATCTTCACCACGGAAGTGGTCCGTGGTCGGGGTTGCGGCTGAAGCCATGTGTAACTGTAAATCCTGCACCGGCCTGCTGTGTGGCTAAACCGGTCACTCCTGCGCGCCACCAATGCAGCACGGCTTGCCCGGGACCGTGGCATGAAGGAAGGGCCCTTCATGGTCCGCTAGGCCATATGTCGAAAGAAAACGAAGACCTGCCGTCAAACAGCAGGCATCTGTTGGCAGAGACACCGTCCTGCGGCGCATTGTCAACACAAACCCCACGAAAATAACGTGAGGGAGCCTGAAAACAGGCGGTTGTGCCGCGCAGGTAACATCCACCCCCGGCGGAAAGGCCATGCTAGCTGCCGAGTCGCTCCCGCGTGTAGGCCAGGGCCAGCGCCAGAACGGCCTCCGCACTCAGGTGGTCTGTCTCAATCACCTTTGCATCAGCAGCAACCTGCAATGGTGCTGCTGCACGGCTGGAATCCGCCGCGTCCCGTGCCTTTAACGTGGCTTCCATCTCTGCCAGTTTTTCCCCAGCATCCGGTGCCGCCGGGTTGCCCTGCATCTGCATGTATCTGCGCAAGGCCCGTGTGGCGGGAGAAGCCGTGATAAAAAGCTTTACATCCGCATTAGGGAAAATGGCGGTGCCAATATCCCGCCCATCCAGCACCGCGCCACGCTCTGCTGCAAACCGGCGCTGTGTCTCAACCAGTGCCTGACGCACGGCGGGTTGAGCTGCCACCTTGCTGGCAGCCTGCGCAACGTCTGGAGTCCGCAGGTCCTTGCGGGCCATATCCTGCTGGGTCAGGTGCTCGGCAAAATTCTCAGCAGGACCAGACGGATCTTGCCCGGCATCCAGCGCCAACCGCGCAACAGCACGGTAGAGCAGCCCTGTATCCAGATACGGCAGGCCTAGTTCCTGCGCCAGCTTTTTGGCCAGAGTTCCCTTCCCCGCAGCCGCAGGGCCATCAACAGCAATAACCGGGCCGTGGGGTGTCATGCCGTAAACCCCGCCCCAAGGCTGTTGAACAGTGGGAAGTAACCGGGAAAGCTGGTGTCAATAAACGCGGTATCGTCAATTTCCACCGGATTCTCTGCCACAAGCCCCAGAACGGAGGCGCTCATGGCAAGACGGTGATCCATGTGGGTCTCCACAACACCGCCACCGGGAATGGCACCCTGTGTGCCGTAAATAATCAGGTCGTTACCGTCCACTTTGGTGCGCACGCCATTTTTTTCCAGCAGCGCCACAGTGGAGGCCAAGCGGTCACTTTCCTTAACACGCAATTCCTCCACGCCACGGAAGCGCGAAATACCACGGGCATAGGCGGCCGCTACGGCCAGAACAGGATATTCATCAATCATGGAAGCAGCACGGTCTGCCGGTACATCCACGGCCAGAAGGGAGGATGCCTTGACGTGCAGGTCCCCTACAGGTTCTCCGCCTTCCGTGCGTTCATTGGTAATATCCAGCCGTGCCCCCATTTCCCGCAGGGTGGTGAACAGGCCGGTCCGCAGGGGGTTCAGGCCAACATTGGTAATCACCACATCCGACCCGGCAACCAGCAACGCCGCAACAAGCACAAAAGCCGCTGAGGAAGGATCACCGGGCACTGTAATATCCCGCGCAATCAGGCGTGGTTTCCCTTGCAGGCGGATGACTCGCCCACCCTCTGGCGTCTCTTCCACACTCACCTTTGCGCCAAAATGGCGCAGCATGTTTTCAGTATGGTCGCGGGTTGGCACGGGTTCTTCAACCCGGGTTTCTCCCTCAGCGTTCAAACCGGCCAGCAAAACAGCGGATTTAACCTGAGCCGATGCCATAGGCAGGCGATAATTGAGCGGCGGCGGGTTGGCATTGCCCTGAATGGCCAAAGGCAGACGCCCCCCTTCCCGCGCTAAAAACACGGCACCCGTTGCGGCCAACGGGTCGGTCACGCGCTTCATGGGGCGGCGGCGCAGGCTGGCATCGCCGGTCATGACAGAGGTCATGCCGTGGCTGGCCAGCAAGCCGGACAAAAGGCGTGCCGCGGTGCCGGAATTGCCCATATCCAGCACATCGGCTGGTTCCTTCAGGGCACCAAGGCCGCAGCCATGCACATGCCAGCGGCCATCATCTTCCCGTGTAATCCGTGCACCAAGTGCGCGCATGGCGTCTGCTGTGCGCAGAACATCCTCACCTTCCAGCAGGCCCACAATGCGCGTCTCGCCTTCTGCAAGGGCAGAAAACATGAGCGAGCGATGGCTGATGGATTTATCACCCGGCACGGCCACAGTGCCGGTCAGGGGTGTGGAAATTCGGCTCACTTGCAAAGAGCGAACAGCGGGATGGGATGGGGCGGATACTGGCTGTGTCATGCTCATGTTCATTCCGGCTTGTCCTGCCGTAAGTCAATCCGCCAGAGGGAGGAAACTGCCCTTAAAATAGGGAAAATCGTGCTTTTCAGTCTTGTGGGGTTTGACAGCGCCCGTATGCAGTGGCATTTGCCCTCGGCTTAAAGAGTTGTGTGTGATTCCGGCATCGGGGCTGATCCGATCAGGGAATCGCCCATTTTACGGGGTGATATGCCCCCCAATGTCTGCTCAGGATCGACAGGTAGCAAGATGTCCCAGCCCGATCTCGGCACCAAACGCGTCTGCGTGTCCTGTGGTGCCCGTTTTTACGACCTTAACCGCTCCCCCGCTGTCTGCCCGAAATGCAGCACGGAACAGCCTGAACTTGTCTCCCGTCTGCGCCGCAGCACGGACAGCCTTTCTGCCAACCCGGCTGATACAGCCCCGGTAAAGAAGAAGGATGATGACGAGGATCTGGATCTGGATACGGACACCGAGTCCGATGACGATGATGTGATGGAAGACACATCCGATCTGGATGACGACGATGATGACATCAGCTCTGATATTGATGTCAGCACGGATACGGATGAGCACGATAGCTGATTTGTACCAGCACCCTCCCGGACCCAAAGTCCGGGACAGAGCGTAAAAAAAGCCTGCTTGATGCAGGCTTTTTTTATGCGTGTTTCACTACTCTCAGCGGGTGGCGCGCGCCGTCCGCCGTTCTATCTCAACGCCTACGGATTCAATTTCTGCAAAGACATCCAGCTTTTCAATCTTGACCCGTACCACACGCACGCGTTCATCAGCCAGAACACCAGCAGCAATGCGTTCGGCCAGTGTTTCAACCAGCCTGACATGCCCTTCCCGCACAATACGGTGCACCAACTGCACAACAGGTTCATAGGAAACCGTGCGGCTCAGATCATCCACCCCAATTATCTGGGTGTCATCATCATCTACACCAAACGTGACAGAAACCCGGATACGCTGGGTCACCCCCTGCTCATGCGGGAAAATGCCAATATGCGCATCCACCACCATGTTGTTCAGAAACAGGGACCGTAGGGGTGGCTCATCGCCCCATGGAGCAAAAACAGTCATGTCGGGTTTTATTCTTCCAGCGGGCTGCCAACAGCAGCGGGAGACCATTGCAGATGTTGCCCGCCATCAAGAGCCAGCATCTGACCTGTTACGGCGGGGAGAGCCAAAAACGCCAAGGCCGCACGCGCAACCTCGGCGGCAGATGTGCCGTGCCCCAAAGGCACAGAAGCGCATTGGCGGGCAAACTGCTCATCTGACTGCCGCACACTGGCTATTGCCGGCCCAGGACCAATAGCATTCACCCGGATGCCATGCGGAGCCAGCGCAAGCGCCATGGTGCGCGTTAAAGTCCAGAGAGCACTTTTGGACACGGTATAGCTTACAAAATGGGGTGTCAGTGACCACACACGCTGGTCAAGCATGTTGAGGATAAGACCCTCAGCCCCTTTTGGCAGAGCCTTGCCAAAGTCCTGCATCAGCACAAATGGGGCGCGCAGGTTGGGCTTCATGTGCTCTATCCAGCTTGAGCGGGTGGCATCATGCCATTCGTCCCGCTCAAAGGTAGAGGCGTTGTTGACCAACACCCCCAGCGGGCCACCAAGCCCCTCCGCCGCCTTGCCAATCAGCGGTTCAACTTCCTCTTCCCGCATCATATCGGCTTGAAGAAGGCATGCCTTTCGGCCAAGGGCCAGCACGGCCTGACGGGTTTTTTCCGCTTCCTCGGCATTGCCCCGGTAATGAATAGCCACATCAAACCCGGCTTCAGCCAGAGCCAGAACAATGGCCTTACCCAAGCGGGCTTTGCCGCCGGTAACCAGCGCCCGACGCGGAATTTTAGCGGAAATGGGAAATAGGTTGTCAGCCATGCCTACTTTCTCTGTTATGCGGCTTTGTGTCAGGCCTTACGCAGGCCGCCTTGCCCCGAGAGCCGCCGCCAGTGTGCCATCATCCAGCACATCCAGAGCGCCGCCAACTGGCACACCCTGCGCTACGCGACTAACGGCAACGCCATCATAGTCTGCCAGACGGTCCATAAGCCAGTGCATGGTTGTGGCACCTTCCACCGTGGCCCCAAGGGCTAGAATAACCTCTCGCACGCTGCCACACGCCAAGCGGTCCAGCAGTGAAGCAATGTTGAGGTCTTCCGGCCCAATGCCCGCCAAGGGGGACAAAGTACCGCCCAGCACCTGATACACCCCCCTATGTACCCCTGCACGCTCCAGCGCCCAGAGGTCACCCACCGTTTCCACAACACACACAATGCTGCGGTCCCGCACCGGGTCCGTACAGATATGGCAGGGGTCTGATGTATCGAGGTTTCCGCAGGTTGAGCAGGTTTTCACGGCCTGTCCGGCAAGTTCCAGCGCACGCGCCAGCGGTGCCAGCCGCGCCTGTGGCTCCCGGAGCAGAAACAGGGCAATACGGCGTGCAGAACGCGGGCCAAACCCCGGCAGGCGACCCAGTAGCTTGATAAGCTGCTCTATTTCATGGCCGCCCATAAGACCGCGTTCCTGTTGTATGCTGATAAACGCTGTTTAGAACGGCAGTTTCATGCCTGCTGGCAGGTTAAGGCCGCCTGTTACTTTCTGCATTTCTTCAGCGGCTGTCGCGTCCAGCTTGGTGCGGGCATCTGCGCAGGCAGCCAGAATAAGGTCCTGCAACATTTCCATTTCCGCAGGGTCTGCCAGTTTGGGGTCAATGGAAATGGAGCGCATGTCACCCTTGCCACTCAGCACGATCTTGACCATCCCAGCGCCAGCAGAGCCTTCAATGTTCATGGCTTCAAGCGTGCTCTGCATGGCTTCCATCTTGGCCTGCATCTGCGTTGCCTGCTTCATTAGTCCGGCAAGGTTCTTCATGGTTTGCTCTCCTTAATCTGACCACCAGAAAGGTAGTCTGGCATAGGTTATAACTGGTGCGGTGGTCATCAAACGTCAAACCGCAGACGCAACCAGCCCGACTTACTCCATGGAGGAGCCGGGGTCGAAGGGTCGTTCATCGTCGTCCAGAAGTTCTGCGTCAAGCGGGGCAAACAGAAGATCAGGCACCTCTTCGGGCGGCAGGCCGTAATCATCCAGCGCATGGTCCCGCACTTCACCCAGTTCTGCATCCGGGAAAACGGCCAGAATGGCTTTGACGAGTGGATGGGCCTCTGCTGTACGCCGCTGAAACTGGATAATTTCTGCACCCTGCTCATCCAGCGTTGGCTCACCCGCCTCACGCGACAGGCTGATACGCCATGGCGTCTGGGTTGCCTCCTGCAAGGCCTGCTGAAGCTGCTTACCAATATCCGGGGGAATGCCTGCCTGTGGGCGAATGGTAATATGCCCCGGCGCAAAAGAGACCATATGGACCGCATTCCGCAGTAGCCCG
Organism: Acetobacter cibinongensis; assembly: GCF_000963925.1. GTDB lineage: Bacteria > Pseudomonadota > Alphaproteobacteria > Acetobacterales > Acetobacteraceae > Acetobacter > Acetobacter cibinongensis. Next base: position 190,370 of record NZ_BAMV01000017.1, on the reverse strand, counting down.
TGCAGACGCGCTTTACGGCACTCTTTAATCAACGCAACGGCTTCCCGCCATGTGCGGGGCATGGGCGCTATTTCTGGCTCAGCAGCAACCGGAGGAGGCTCCACGGGCTCCGGCACCACAGCGGCAGAGACTGTCGCCTGCGGCTCCGCAACTGGCTCTGAGGCCATGGCAAGGGCGGTACCACCCACCATACGCAAGGCAGGTCCACCGCTCCCCTGTATGGGCATAGTCTGCGCTGACGCCTGAACCGCCACAGCATCCCCACTCCCGGCAGAAGGAAGATGGGCGGCGGAGGATGTGACAGGTGCGTTGCTCGTTGAGCCTGAGCCTGAGCCTGAGCCTGAGCCTGAGCCTGAGCCTGTAGAGCCGCTTCCCTGCTGGGCGGACAAGTGGCGAATCACCTCTTCCGGAGAGGGAAGATCAGCCACAAAACTCAGGCGGATCAGCACCATATCCGCAGCCGCACGGCGGTCTGGTGCCGCTTCTACTTCCCGCACGCCTTTGACCAGCATTTGCCATGCCCGCATCAACACGGGAACAGGCAAACTTTCGGCCAGTTCTGTCCCACGGACGCGCTCGGCCTCAGGCAGGTCGGCTGAATCACGCAAACCTGGCACGGCGCGTAACCGGGAGATTGTGTGAACCAGGTCCAGCATATCGGTCAGCATCAGGCCGGGGTCAGCCCCACGGGCATGGGCCGCATCGGCCAAGGCCAAAGCTTTGTCCGGCTTGCCGGTCATGACCGCTTCCAGCAGGTCAAACACAACCTGCCGGTCCGCCAGGCCCAGCATGTCACTCACCAGTGCTGCACCAATTTCCTGCGCGGAACCATCAGCGGCAGTACCCTGCGCAATGGCCTGATCCAGCAGGGAAAGCCCGTCCCTCACGGAGCCGTCCGCCGCACGGGCAATCAGGGCCAGTGCATCGGCTGAAAGACGAACATGCTCTTTGTCCGCAATGCGACCAAACAAAGCTGTCAGATCCGCCTGGGGCACACGGCGCAGGTCAAAGCGCTGGCACCGGGAGAGAACCGTGACCGGAACTTTACGGAGTTCGGTCGTTGCAAAAATAAAGGTAACCTGTGCAGGTGGCTCTTCCAGCGTTTTCAGCAGCGCGTTGAACGCGTTGCGCGAGAGCATATGCACTTCGTCGATAATAAAGACCTTCATCCGGCCCTGCATGGGGCGGAAGCGCGTGGCCTCAATAATTTCACGCACATCATCCACGCCGGTGCGGGATGCAGCATCCATTTCCAGCACGTCGGGGTGGCGGTCGTTCAGAATGGCCACGCAGTTGGCGCATACGCCACAAGGGTCTGGTGTCGGGCCGCCCTTGCCGTCTGGCCCAATACAATTGAGCGCACGGGCAATAATACGGGCTGTGGTTGTTTTACCCACCCCACGCACGCCGGTCAGCATAAAGGCATGTGCCACACGGCCCAACGCAAATGCATTGCGCAGGGTACGCACCATGGCTTCCTGACCAATCAGGTCATCAAAGGTGGTGGGCCGGTACTTACGCGCCAGAACACGGTAAGGAGAAGACGCACTTGCCGGAGCAGGAGGCGTTGGGGCGGGAGGAGCCGCTGCGGGCTCTTCACCAAACAGACCGGGACCTTCCATAGCAGGAGTGGGAAGCCCCTCATCCTGAGGAAGTTCGGCATCGGTCTTATCGGTCATGACAGTTCCGAGGACTAAGGGTCACGCCGCAGGACTACCAGAGAGCCGGGCGGAATAGGTGGAAAGCCAGACAATGACCCGGACGAAACTCACTGTGGCTGCTTCCTTCCGGATCTGACCAGGTCAACAAGGTATCCGTCCACCGCTGACTTTCCGCCGCGAGCAATAACACCAAATCAGCCCCCATGCCAACCCTGCACATAGCCCCCAAACCCAAATAACAGGTGTTTACCCCTTGGCCCAACGCCCAAGACCACGCTAGGACACAAACATTAGCCAGATGGGCTTATTGTTTCCTGCTGACCCAGAAAGTGTGCGCGCGTGTCCAGAATTACAGCTTTGTCCGCCCTGCCCGCCCTGCTTGTTGCCCTCCTGTGTGTGCCGCTGAGCGCCCATGCAGAAGGCGGAGACGAGGTACGCAGCAAAGTACCCAACATGCAGTTGCAGAAAGAACTGGCTGTTCTCCAGTTTCAGCCTGAAGCCGCGAGTGAAGCCTGCATCGAGTCGCTGAAAGAACTGCACAAAACGCAGGCCCTGCTGGAAGAAGAGCAGAAACACACCAACGATCAGGACCTCGCCATTGCGCAGGATGTTCTGGAATCTGACTTTGAAAACTCCATAGAAATGTGCGCACCAGATGTGCACAAACTGTGTGAGACCCAGAACCCGGATGTCAAACTGGTAAAAGCCTGCGAAAATGTTGGCAGCCTGCCAGACACAACGGCATCCGCGCAGTAAAGGAGCCTGTTGGCTGCCTTGTCTGTTATTTTTTACGGAACAGCCGCCAGCACACTGACGTTACCTTGAGGCAGCATTCCTGCCTTTTAAGGGCGCTTTACAGAAGACCCACACCGTAACCGTGTGTCTTCCAGAAAAGGGATTAACGTCATGGACTTTCGCCAACTTGGCTCAACCGATTTACGCATTGCCCCTGTGGTCTTTGGCGGCAACGTGTTTGGTTGGACCATTGATGAAAAAACCAGTTTTGCCATTCTGGACGCCTTCGTCGATCACGGCTTTAACGCCATTGATACTGCCGATGTTTACTCCCGCTGGTGCCCCGGCAATGAAGGCGGTGAGTCTGAAACCATTATTGGCAACTGGCTGAAGGCCAACCCGTCCAAACGGGATCAGGTTCTTATTTTCTCAAAAGTAGGCTCAGATCTGGGAGGCGCAGGGCAAAAAGGCCTGTCCGAACGCTGGATTACAGAGGCAATAGACGGCAGCCTGCAACGGCTGCGTTGTGAGCGGATTGACCTCTATTTTTCACACTGGGCAGACCCGGACACACCGTACGAGGAAACCCTCCGGGCGTACGACAAACTGCTGAAAGCCGGAAAAATCCGCGCCATAGGAGCCTCCAATCTGGATGCCCAGCAACTTGGGGATGCTTTAGCGGTCTCTCAGGCACACAACCTGCCCCGTTACGATGTGCTGCAACCGGAATATAATCTTTATGACCGCTCAGGCTTTGACGGTGCGTTGAAAGACCTCTGCCTGCAAAACAATCTGGGTGTTGTGACCTATTATAGCCTCGCATCTGGTTTTTTGAGCGGGAAATACCGCTCGGAAAAAGACCTGAGCCAGAGCGCACGCGGTGACGGCATTGCAAAATATCTGACCGAACGCGGCCTGCGTATCCTTCAAGCCCTAGACCATGTTGCAGCACGCCATGCCGCAAAACCGGCTGAAATTGCGCTCGCATGGCTTATTGCCAGCAAGGGTGTTACCGCCCCAATTGCAAGCGCCACACGGCGGGACCATGTTGCAAGCTTTGCAAAAGCCGCCACACTTATCCTGACGGATGAAGACAAGGCTGAACTGGAACACGCCAGTACGCCTTAATAAAAAAGCAGGGCGAGTGCCCTGCTTCTCCCGTCCAACACACTGTGTAAATACGTTACAGAGACGGCACGCTAAACGTGTCGCACTGCTTCACATCGCCTGAGGCAAGCCCCCGCCGGAACCATTCTACGCGCTGGGCAGAAGACCCATGCGTAAAGCTGTCTGGCACAACATAGCCCTGCGCCTGCTTTTGCAGCCTGTCATCCCCAACAGCGGCGGCGGCATTCATGCCCTGCTCCACATCACCGCTTTGTAAAATACCCTTGCTGTCATCCGCACGCTTTGCCCATATCCCTGCGAAGCAATCCGCCTGCAATTCCAACCGGACAGACTTACCGTTGTCCCCTTTCTCCGGCATGGGGGCGTTCATATCTGCATACCGCGCCATGATGCCAAGCTCGTTCTGGACATGGTGGCCGATTTCATGCGCCACGACATACGCTTTTGCGAAGTCTCCCCGGGCCCCCAACCGACCTTCCAGCTCCCTGAAAAACGCGAGATCCAGATAAACCCTATGGTCTGCGGGGCAATAAAACGGCCCTACGGAGGTCTGTGCATAACCGCAGGCGGACTTCACGCCTCCCGTAAACAGCACAAGCCGCGGATCATGATATGTGCGGCCCATCTGCTGAAAATAGGTGCCCCATGTGTCTTCTGTTGAGGCCAAAACCTTGGAGATAAACCGCTTTTGAGAATCATTCCGAGCCACCAGCCCATCCTGACTTGTGCTTTGCGAGACGGATGGCGCAGAAGCTGATCCGCCATCAAGCAGGCTCATGACCAGCCTTGGGTCCACCCCAAAATATAAAGCCCCCAGCACAAGAACAAGACTCCCAATCCCGCCAATGCGCAACGGGATACGGCCACCGCCGCCACCACTGCTTCTCTGGTCGTCAATATTGGTGCTTTCGCGCTCATCATCCAGACGCATGCTGTGGGTATGTCCTATGAAATAAGAGGGGTACGACCCCTGTGATTTTGTGCTGCTGGTTTTAAGAGGTAATGGCTCTTTACTACCATAGTGTACACTGTGTTTGTTAGGATATTCCGAGGCTTCGTAACAAAAAGGCGTGGAGTTTTCACCCCACGCCATGCACCTTATATCTCTCGTTTTGCTGGATTTATTCGGGCAGTCGCAACACTGCGTCTATCCCCTCAGCGCAACCCAAAACAGCAGCTTTTTCCTTAGGGGTCAAAGCCTTGTCCGCCATGGCGATGTTTTCTGCCTCAGCAATTTTTACCAAACCTACCAAACGGTCTGCATTAATTGGCTCTCCTGCTTTACGGGCAGGCGGGAGCATGTCCCTGTGTGCTTGCAGCAAACTGCTGTCAGCCCGTAAGGCGCGCAGCGCACCGTGGGGCAGGTGAGGGGTTTCATCGCTTTCCAGCGCCCTCACTGTTTTACGCAGCACGTCAGGCATCTGTGTTTCCTCAGGCACCAGCAGCAGTCCGGCTTTCAAAAAGCTTTGCCCAACTGCTCGGCTACTGGTCAGCGCCACAAGAGGAATGGAGAAAACCAGCCCAAGGAGAACCGGCGTCATCCAGAAAAACAGGGATGGGGATACAACCCAGGCACCACAGCCAAGGATAAGGCCAAATAGTGTAAATTTGGCATATTGCCGCACAACGACCATGAGAGGAAAACCCCCATCGTCCCGGCGCTGGGTATTCCAGCCGGAGTCATGCCCTGACAAAATAGACACAACGCCAGAGGTCTGGATGAGCATGGCTATTGGGGCAATCAGGCCACCAATAAACGTTTCAACCAGAACAGACCCTGCAGCACGCACAATACCGCCGCACCCTTTGCGGGTCGTACGATCAAACAACAACGCCAAGAAGGCGAGCATTTTTGGTGCCAGCAAAATCAGCATGGTGCCAATAAACACATATTTTGCCTGCACCGGGTCCACATGTGGCCAATGCGGGTAAAGGGTTTTGGTATCCCCAAAATATTCGACCCGCTCAAAATGGGCCTGAAGAGAAATCAGGATACCCGTCAGCAGGAAGATCAGCCAGAGCGGGGATGTCACATACGCCCCGATCCCCACAATCATGTGCATCCGGCTAACCCAGTGCAGCCCCTTACTGGGCAGCACTTTGACATGCTGAAGATTACCCTGGCACCACCGGCGATCCCGAATAGCCACGTCAGTCAGGGAAGGGGGGCTTTCTTCGTAGGAGCCATCAAGCGCTGGCACCATATGAATGGCCCAGCCACCCCGCCGCATCAGAGCCGCTTCTACAAAGTCATGGCTCAGAATATGGCCGCCAAAAGGTGGCCGCCCTGGCACATGTGGCAAACCAGCCTGACCCGCAAAGGCACGCGTCCGGATAATGGCATTGTGCCCCCAGTAGTTACCTTCCGAGCCGTGCCACCATGCAATACCGTGCGCAATAATGGGGCCATACACACGCCCAGCAAACTGCTGCATCCGGGCAAAGAGGGTCGTGCCACCTACAATAACCGGCAGAGTCTGAATAAGGCCAACACTGGGGTGGCGCTCCATGGCAGCAGCCATACGCACCAGGGTGTCCCCGGACATGACCGAGTCCGCATCCAGCGTCACCATCTGCTCATAGGCACCACCAAAACGGCGCACCCACTCACCCACATTCCCGGCTTTACGCTCTATGTTGTTGTGCCGCCGCCGATAGAAAATGGTATTATGCCCACCTGTCTGCTCACGCAGGGCCAGAAAAGCGGCTTCTTCCTGCACCCAGACATCGGCATTCGTTGTGTCAGAGAGGATGAACACGTCAAACGCGTGTCCTTGCCCGGTTTCCTGAAGACTTGTGTAAATGGCCTTAAGGCCAGCCATCACTCTGTTTGGTGGCTCATTATAAGTTGGCAGCAGCAAAGCGGTGCGGCTGTTAAGCTGCGGCAGGGGGCCGGAACGGGTAATGCCCAAACCAAGACCGCCACGCGTAATGAGGGAGAAAAACCCGGCGAGGGAGGACGTAAACGCCAGCGCAATCCACATGAACAGGGCTACGAACAGCACCATCATGATCACGCCAAGCGTTGTCAGCCCATTGGCATCCAGCACCTTGTGGGTGCGCCATGCCCCAAAAACAGTCAGCGCAAAGGCAGAGCCCAGCACAGCCAGACGCCGTGCCACAATACTACGCGGCTCTGTGACCGGTGTACGGGGCCGACCCTCAAAATCCGGTGCACCGTGCAGGTCCTGCACGGGCATGGAGAGGGGAGATTCCGGAGGCAGAGCCTCAAAAAACGGAGTGGTAGAGGGGGAGGCCTGCTGTGTTACGGTGTCCACCGGTACAACCATTCTTCTGAAATCGGAGCGGTATCAGTTGCCAGTACGGCACGGAGTTCTGCCAGTTTTTCATCACCCGGCACAAATTCAAAGGTGGTGCGCCACCCCTTGATATTCGGGTTAGGCTCCACCACAACATTGCGGATTGTGCCAGCCGAAGCCTGCGGCACAAGATGCAAATGCGCATCCTGCGGCAGGTTCTCAAACGGTGCGCCGCTGAAGTCGATAGCAAAGAAACGCGCGTTCTTGTCATCCACAACGGAGCCCACACGCGTGCCCGCAATCCGTGCCAGAGAGGTGGGGAAGGGGTTATCCCAGCCCCAGTACATACGGTAGGTAAAGCTGTATTCTTTCCCCGCAGCCAAGGGTGTTTTAGGCCTCCAGAACGAGACGATGTTATCGTTCACTTCATTAGGGGTAGGAATTTCAACCAGATCCACCCAACCTTCACCCCAATCCCCGATCGGTTCAATCCAGAGGGATGGGCGTTTTTCATAATTTAACGCGAGATCTTCAAAATCATGGAAGCTTCTGCGCCGCTGCATCAAGCCGAAACCGCGAGGCGAAACATCCCGGAAAGCTGAGAACTGAAGGTCCAGCGGGTTGCGTAAGGGGCGGAAAAGCTGCTGGCCAGCTCCCGTCCACATTTGCAGGGCCTCACTGTCATGCGCTGCGGGGCGCCAGTCATCCACATGGTTGTGGTCGTTCGTGTCAAAATAGAACATGCCTGTCAGCGGCGCGATGCCTGACTGCTGAATGGCTGTCCGGGGGAAGAAAGTGGACTGCACATCAAAAACAGTCGTATCCCCAGGCCGAATTGTGAAGCTGAACGCCCCGGCAACGGACGGGCTGTCCATCAAGGCATGGATAACAACGGATTTGACGTTAGGCTGCGGTTTTTCGAGCCAGAAAGCCCGGAAGAGCGCAAACTCCTCTCCCTTCGGGTCGCCAGTGCCATCCGCAAAACCACGTGCGGACAGACCATAATTCTGCCCCTTGGCCACAGCCCGGAAATAGGAGGCCCCCAGAAAAACGCAGAATTCTTCCATCACGCCAGGCGTATTGATGGCTGTACGCAGGCGCAGCCCGGCAAAGCCCACGTCTTCCTGAACTTCCAAAGCCGGGTCACCATAGCTGAACAAATCCGGGCTATAGGGAACAGCCTCTGACTGACCGTCCTTGACCTCGAAAATATCAATCCGGGGCCGATACAGGAACCCACGGGGGAAGAATTCTACGTCAAACGCCAGACTGTCACCGTGCCAGAGGGCACGCTCTTCCCGGTAGGTGATATTCCGGAACTGGTCAAAATTGAGGTTATCAATTGCTTTGGGCAGGGATTGATCTGGGGCCTTATACGGTGCGGAAGCAAGGCGTTTGGCAATTTGCCTTACTGTGCCGTCATCAAATGTTCCTGTTGCGCCTGCCAACCCTGGCGCTGTGTTGCTCTGCGCCTGCGCTTGACTGACCACACCCTGAGCAAGGGTCGCCAACGTTGCGCCTGCGCCAACCCGCATCAGGTCGCGTCGCTGAATAGATGATGACACACCAATCTCCCGCTTTCCGTTATCTGACGGCATTATACTCTAAACTCTTCCTTCAAGGGTTGCTCTTGCCATACGGCTTTTTAAGGGCATTCGGCTTCCGGCACCGCCAGCAGGCGCGCAAGCCTGTTCATGCTGGGGGCGCTGGCGCGGGCTGCCTGCTGCTCAATATCTCGATATAAATACAGAACTGTCTGGCCTGTTTCTGTCAGAAATGCACCGCCACCACCGCCAGGGCGCGTTGCCACAACTGGTTCAGAAAACAGGGAATTAAGGCTATCCACCAACAGCCATGTCCGGCGATATGACATGCCAAGAGCACGCCCCGCAGCAGAGATGGACCCGGTCTCAGCCAGTTTTTCCAGAAGCTTTATCTTGCCGTGCCCAATAGCTGCCTTTCCGTCCGCATCAAGCCGCAACGTCAATTTCAACCGTTGTGACATGAGGCGCTCTCCTGTCGCAACGGGCCATTATGCATGATAGTTTGAGCACTCATATGTTCTCTTACTTCAGGCCCTGACCAAGGCATTCTATTGTGATAACAGATTTAGCACCTACCATCTGGCGCGCCATGACACCAGATGATCTTGAGCCTACTATCCACCTGGCAGGTAAACTGCACACGGATTACCCTGAAGATAACGAAATTTTCATGGAGCGGCTGGCTTTATCGCCTGAGGGCTGTTTTGTGCTGCAAGGGCCGGAAAAGCTTGAAGGCTATCTGCTCAGCCACCCATGGCGGGGCACCCTTACGCCTGCACTCAATACACTTCTGCACCGCCTGCCTGCACAGCCAGACCGATGGTATTTGCATGATATTGCGTTAACGGAAGAGGTAAGGGGGCAGGGCTGTGCTCAAAAAGCCATTTCTCTGGTGGAGCAGGCGGCACAGGACCATCGCCTCCCCCTAATCAGTCTGGTTTCCACACGTCATGCCTTGGGGTTCTGGCACAAACAGGGCTTCATGGCAGAGAATACGCCAGCGGAAGAACAAGCTGTTCTGGCCAGTTACGACCCCTACGCCCAGCTTCTCTCCCGCCCGGTGCATCTTTAAACTGCCACCCCCACCAAAAAGGTGGGGGTGGCAGTGTATTGTTACGCGTCGTCTACAGCGTCATCCTGATCCGGGCCGACCATCATGGCATCTGCCACAACACCGGCCTGCTCACGGACCTTACGCTCAATGGCGTTGGCCATGTCGGGATGGTCACGCAGATATTGCTTGGCGTTCTCACGCCCCTGACCAATGCGCTGGCTATCACAGGAGAACCATGCACCCGATTTTTCCACCACACCGGCTTTCACGCCAAGGTCGATCAACTCACCAACCTTGCTGATGCCTTCGCCGTACATGATGTCAAATTCAACCTGCCGGAAAGGCGGGGCCATTTTGTTTTTGACCACCTTAACGCGGGTCTGGTTACCTACGACCTCATCCTTATCTTTGATGGACCCGATACGCCGGATATCCAGACGGACGGAAGCATAAAACTTCAGGGCGTTCCCGCCTGTCGTGGTTTCCGGGTTCCCGAACATGACCCCAATTTTCAGACGGATCTGGTTCAGGAAGATCATCATGGTGTTGGAACGGGCAACAGAACCAGTCAGCTTACGCAGGGCCTGGCTCATGAGACGGGCATGAAGACCAACATGGCTATCGCCCATGTCGCCTTCCAGCTCGGCGCGAGGCACAAGGGCGGCAACACTGTCCACAACCAGAACATCAATGGCACCGGAGCGCACCAGAGTATCGGCAATTTCCAGCGCCTGCTCGCCTGCGTCTGGCTGGCTGATCAGCAGGTTATCAATATCAACGCCCAGTTTTTTGGCGTAGCCGGGGTCCAGTGCATGCTCGGCGTCAATAAAGGCGCAGGTACCGCCGCGTTTCTGGGCTTCTGCAATAGCATGAAGCGCCAACGTGGTCTTACCGGAGCTTTCTGGCCCGTAGATTTCAACAACGCGGCCACGTGGCAGGCCGCCAATACCCAGCGCAATGTCCAGCCCCAGAGAGCCTGTGGAAATGACATCTGCCTGCTCACGCGGGCGCTGGCCCAAACGCATGACAGAGCCTTTACCAAAAGCGCGCTCAATTTGCCCCAACGCGCCTTCAAGAGCTTTTGCCTTATCCATGCTTTACCTTTCCAATTGCCTTTGGAGCTGACCAAAGGCGCATTCCAGTGGCAGTAGCGCGTTGACGCATTTCTTACCGTGTGCCCAACGCTTGTGTTACAAGACGTGCCACAAAAACAGAGTTTTCCGCAACGTGTGGAGGGAGGACTCTGCTTGCAGGCGTTCTTAATATTTTGATCTCTCTTTGTTCTAAAATAGAACAAAATGGGAACATTTCAACCCAAAAACAGGCGGCTTTTACGCCGCCTGCCAGAATACATAGCTTATCCGCTGCGCGGCCGGTTATTTCTGCTCGCCAGATGAGACTGCAAGCCCATTGCCACGCGGGTCTGTCCAACCAAAACATTTGGCACTGTTACCCGGCAGACCAGCCGGACAGGACACAAAGTTGGCGCGACCGGGACCGTTGGTCACCTCTGGCCGCCCGCCTGCCAAGGCCGCCTGCAAGGCCACCGCAGCCGTATCCGCTGCAACATTCTGCCCGGAAGCCGTTGCCGCCGCACGGAACTGGCTTGTGCCATTATGGGCAATCGCTGCCGTGAGCAGAGGCAGAGGCCGTTTAGCAGGAGACGCCGCCAGAATAATACCCGTAGAGCCAGCAACGCGGCCTGTCCCGAACAGGTTGTTCATGGTCAGACCACAGCTCACAACACCACCCTGCCTATCCGTTACAACGAAGGATGTAGAAGCAGGCAGAGGCGGCAGCGCAGAACCACTGGGCAATGACCCGGAATTCAGCAACGCCTGTGCGTCAGCAACACTGACACTGGTGCCTTTTCCAGCCTGACGCGCACGCCAGCCTGACACAACGGCTTCACCACGCACAGTCGCCTGAGCCTGATTGCCCGTAAACGCAGCCGCCGTACCCAATCCGCCATCCGCCGGGGGTGGCAGGAAGCTGATGTCAACGCCGTTGGTATGTAAAGTAAGGGGGCGCTCAGTTGTCGCCAGGCTATTGCGTAGGTCAGCCTTACTCAGGCCACCACCGGCTGCCTGTGCGGCCTGGGCGAATGTTTCTGCCAGCGCTCCGGTATAAAAATCACCCGCACCAGCAAGGCGAATACGCTCCAGCGCACCAGCAAGCCGGGGCTGAACCATCAGGTCGCTGGCTTTCAGAACCTGTCCATTACCGTTACTGAAAATGCTGCGTGTTTTATCATCGGCCAACAGCGGGCCTTCAACGGCGCTCATATCCGCTGCCAGCAGCGGGCTGACTGGCACACCATCGCGCGCCATGTTGCGTGCAGGCAGCACCACATCGCCAAACTCTACACTGCCATAGCGGAGCTGCATCAGGTACAGGCCACGCACCAGCATGGGCACAGCAGCGGGCCTGTCTGCTTTCGCATCAACCTGCCCCGCGTTAGGCAGGAAAATAAAGGCATGTCCTTCCTGCTCACCGGGTTTCCAGGCCAGACAGGCGCCACCTGCGCCCAGAGACGCGCGAGAGGGCAGGGTAACAGACAGCGCCATACCCAGCGCAGCAGCCGCATCAGCCGCGTTACCACCTTTGGCCAGCACATCCCGCGCCGCCAGAGCAGCCTGCGGTTCATCCGCCACCACGTCCCCCACAAACCCGGAAACGGATTGTGGTTTCTCACGGGTAAAAGACGTCAGGGGGTTGAGAGAGCTACATGCTGTCAGTGTAGATGCCAACGCCAGGGCCAGCATACGGGCCGGCGCTGAACGTAACGGCGCAAGCCGGGCAGAACGGGTCTTTATGAAACGCTCGGACACGCCGTGGTCTCTCCATCTTTCTGATCGACCCGAAAACGGGCGCAGGGTTCTCTCCCGATTAACCTTGTTCTGCTCCGGCAGCAACACGCACAACGCATTTCATGGAGAGTTTAGCCAATGCAACGCCTCTGTTCCGCCATTCCCATCGGTTCTGAACTGCTTTACGTTTGCTGGCATGAAAAAGCTAATTCCCTCTTCCATAAGGCACTATGCCCTTGCCGGGGCCTCCTGCCTTTTCCTGCTGGGTGCAGGCGTAGCCCCTTCGCCCGCAACGGCTGACACCAGCTTCACTCCGGCTCAACGCGCCGAAATTGTGAGCATTATGCGCAACGCGCTGAAGACAGACCCCTCCATTCTGTCTGAGGCCATTACAGCCCTGCAAACGCAGGCTACAGCGCGTAAAGCCTCCTCCGCACTGGATGCGGTCCGCCGCAACCATGCGCAGTTTGGCCAGAGCACAACGGATGTGGTGCTGGGCAACCCCCAAGGCAAACTGGAAGTTGTAGAATTTTATGACCCACGTTGCCCCTACTGCCGCAAGGTTCTGGCTGACCTGGACACACTGGTCGCCTCCGAGCCTGACCTGAAACTGGTTGAAAAAGTTATTCCGGTTCTTGGCCCCAACAGCGTGATGGATACGCAGGCCATTCTGGCAGCCAGCCTGCAAAACGCCTATGTTCCGTTCCAGAAAGCCCTGATGGCCGATGCCGCCAGCCCCTCTACAGACCGGATTCGCCGCGTGGCAAAAAAGGTCGGGCTGGATGCAGATCGTCTGGTAACGGACATGAAAAGCCCCAAGGTTACGGACATGATGCGCCAGAATCTTGACCTTGCCCGCTCCATTGATCTGGAAGGCACACCAACCTTCGTGTTCGGTGACAAGGAAATTATCCCCGGCGCAGCGTCTTTGGATGAACTGAAGGCCGCTCTGGCACGCTTGCGTAAAGCAGGTTAGTCACAAAAAAAGCCTCTTTCCCCACGGGTGGAGGAAAGAGGCTTTTTCCCAGAATCAATGCGTTCTAGTCTCAGGCGGCAACTTCTGTCTGGCGTACCGGAATAACGCCTTCTTCACGCAGCAGCGTGGCAAGCGCACGCACCATATCATCCATCATCTCATCCGTATGGAATGGGCCTGGCGTCAGGCGCAACCGCTCAGTTCCCTGCGGAACAGTTGGGTAGTTGATAGGCGTTGCGTAATGCCCGTAATCGTTCAGCAAACGGCGGCTTATACGCTTGCAGACCTCTGCATCCCCTACCGGAACCGGCACAATGTGGCTTGGTGTCATGGTAAAGGGCACCCCCGCAGCACGCAGGCGCTGACGGAAGGTGTTGACCCGCTCAAAAATAGCCTCACGCCGCCAGTTTTCAGCCCGCACCTTGCGCACGCTGGTCAGGGCTGCTCCCACTACGGAAGGGGGCAGGGCCGTGGTGAAAATAAAGCCAGACGCTGTGGAGCGCAGGAAATCCACAATCTCGGCAGAAGCCGTGATGTAACCGCCATGCACCCCAAACCCTTTGGCCAGAGTTCCTTCAATAATATCGACCTGATCCGCCACCTGATCACGCTGGGAAATACCACCGCCTTCTTCCCCATACAGGCCAACGGCATGGACTTCGTCCAGATAGGTCAGAGCATTATATTTACGCGCCAGAGCACAAATACCAGCAATATCCGAGATATCGCCATCCATGGAATAAACGCTCTCAAAGGCAATCAGCTTGGGAGCATCAACCGGGGCGGCTGCCAGTTTGGCTTCAAGGTCAACCAGATCGTTATGTTCAAAAATAACGGTCTGGGAGCCACGAGCCCCCTTAATGCCTGCAATCATGGAGGCATGGTTCAGACGATCTGAAAAACAGATCCAGCCCGGCATGGAGGTCAGGATGGTTTGCAAGCTGGCCTGATTGGACACGTAACCCGAGACGAACAGAAGCCCTGCTTCCTTGCCATGCAAAGACGCCAGTTCTGCTTCAAGCTGCGTATGCAGTGGGCTTGTTCCAGCAATGTTGCGGGTACCACCAGCCCCTGCACCATGCTCCCGAATGGCAGCAATAGCGGCTTCCTGTACTTCCGGCACAATACCCATGCCCAGATAGTCGTTGGTGGACCAGACAATAACCTCACGCCCCTCGGGCTGGGCTGCCACGTCTTCTTCATACAGCGGAAAACGCTCTGCCAGCCGGGCCAGTGGCGTAAAGGTCCGGTAACGCCCCTGTTGCCTGATCTCGTTCAACGCCGCATCACAATGGTCATAAAACGGATGCCGGGCGTTTTTGATCAATCCCACGCTACTACTCTCCTCGCGTCGTCAGAAACGGTCGGGGCACGGCGCATGGCCCTTCGGCCGTCTGGCCGGTCTTTTCCAATATTTTCACAAATATGATGTGAACGTTATTGCACATACACCCTGATAAGGGGCTTCGTCACGGTCGAATCCGGCATAGCCGTTATTTCAACCTGCTGTAGCGGGGCTCCTGCGTGCGTAATGGCCTGCGCCACCGCCTGCCCATCCCCCTGCACAAGCTGTACCAATGTTAGCTGGTCAAGCTCCGAATTACCAGAAGCAGGCACCAGGCACTTGACCACAAACAGAATGGCGGGCTTCCGCGCCAGCGCCTTACGGGTCATCTGGTCAACTGGGCCTTCCCATTCATGCGCCGGGGTTCCACCAACCAGTTCAATCAATGGAGGAATAGGGGCAACAACGGGCGCTGGCGGAATATACGGTTGAGGAGCCTTGCCCGCCTGTGGGTTAAAGGTTTTCTGGTCTACCAGCTTGCACCCGCCCAAACCCAGCACAACACCAGCCAGCACCACCATTTTTATGGCAGAATGCTGTGTGGCAGAACGAACAACTGGGGGCATGGCTGGCGTATCTCCGCACACAAAAACAAAACTTCTCCTTCTTTTGCGCCCATTCCGTCCAGACGCAAGGAGAACAGGGAGGGTGAGCAAAAAAAACAAGTGCTTTTCTCCACCCCAGCTATGCGACTCCGGCACCCCAAAACCCCCTTGCCCAAATGCAGGTGCGCCTTTATTGACCAAGCAGGAGTGATGAGAAGACCTGTCATCAATGATCAGGCCCGTCACCATAAGGCAGGCGCGCATGGCAGTAGCCAGTTCGACAGACCAGCGCAGTTTGGAGCAGGACGGAGGCCTCTCTGCCCAGCAGATTGGTGTTGCGCGCATGAGCCACGCAGCCCGGCTCCTGCTTCACGCAGATAATCTGCCCACCCACACCGCCAAACTCCTTTCCCTTATGTGCCTGCCAGTAACCGCCCTATGGTGCCGGGTCTTACGGTTTGACCCCGCAGCCCCGGACTGGCCCGACCGCGACAGGTTTGTCGTGCCCTCCACCACAATGCTGCCCCTGCTTGCCGCCATGTTGCGCCTGACAGGCACCGACAGTCACAGCACCCCTGTGCTGGAATATGGCGAACACCCGGCCATTGAAGTCGCCCCCGGCCCTGCTGGCCAAGGTGTGGCCGCAGCGGCTGGCATGGCGCTGGCAGAGCAGGTTTTGTCCCGCAGGTTTGGCCGTTCTCTCGTCAATCACCGGACATGGGTGCTGGCACAGGATACGGACCTTGCAACAGGTGTGGCCATGGAGGCTGCCCAACTGGCAGGGCGCTTTGGGCTGGACAGGCTGGCCATGCTGGTGGCCCCTCCGGCTGAAGACCGTGGCTCGGAATTTGCCGACTCGCTGGCACGGTTCAGCGCCTCCGGCTGGACGGTCCGCAAGGTTGCGGCGGATGATTTGCCCGCCATAACCTCCGCCCTTGCGGCAACCTTGCGGGCCAGAAAACCCACCCTTATTGCCTGCCTGCCGCCATCTTCCACCCCGTCCTCTCTGGCCGTTCATTTACCGCCGGAGGAAGAACTGACAGGCCCGTGGAGCCCAACAGCACGCCGGGGGGCCTCCACCCGCCGCTCCTGGCTGCGCCGTTTTGCCCGCCACCGCCAACGGGACGCATTTGAGCGGGAACTGATGCGCCACCGCCCAGCCCTGTTTCAGGAAGACTGGCACCGCGCCTGGCTGTGGCGTATGCGGTCGGCACTGGACAATTCCACGCAGGAATCTGGTCTGACAGGTCTACATGCCCTGTCCGATATTCTGCCGGAACTGGTGTGCCTCACCGCATCCTCTGCTTACAGCATGTCTGCCACCGGAGAGGAACAAACAGGGTGGCGTGCCCCTCCGGCGCTTGCCAGCGGGCTGGACTGCGGCATTCAGGAACACGGCATGGCCGGGGTGTTGAACGGTCTTTCATTGCATGGCGGCGTGCTTCCCTGCTGTGCCGCCAGCATGATGACTGTTGACCGTATGCGCTCCGCCCTGCGCATGGCCGCCCTGATGCGCCAGAAAATGCTGTATCTGTTAACGGGTGACGGTCTGGCGCTGGGGGATGGCGGTGGTGGCTGGCAACCGGTGGAACAGCTTGCCAGCTTGCGGGCCACGCCCAATCTGGCCGTATTCCGCCCCGGCAGCCCATCTGAAACCTTCAAATGCTGGGAGGCAGCGCTGGACTGGCAGGGCGGTCCGGCCGTTCTGGTGCTGTGCCCGCAAAACCATAATAGCGCTGTTCCCCTCCCACCACCCAGCTATGGCAGCGCCGCCCGCGGCGGATATGTGGTGCAGCAGCAGGAGAACCGGCTGGTCACCTTAATTGCCTCCGGGCCGGAGGTTGCTATTGCGGTTGAAGCATCGCACCATCTGGCCCGGCGCGATATCCGCGCCACTGTAGTGTCCATTCCCTGCTGGGAGCTTTTTGCCATGCAGCCGCAAACTTACCGCCAGAAAGTGCTGGGCGGTAAAGGGCTGCGTGTTGGCATAGAAGCGGCTTCCGGCTTTGGGTGGGAGCGCTGGCTTGGGCCGGAGGGAGTTTTTGTTGGCATGGATGATTTTGGCACCTCTGCCCCAGCCAACGCTTTGTATGAACGCTTTGGCATTACTGCCGAGGCGATCTGTAAAAAGGTGGAACACCATCTTTTTGTTTCCGGTGCAGCACGGGCTGCGCCACACCAGCCCCGGGCGCACGCACGGGGACCGTAACTGACAAGACCATAAGATAAAAACGGAGAACAGAAACATGGCAGTCAAAATCGCGATCAACGGCTTTGGACGTATTGGCCGGCTTGTCCTGCGTGGGCTGATTGAAAGCGGACGGACCGACGTTGTGCCCGTAGCCATTAACGACCTTGGCAGCGTTGAAGATAACGCCCACCTGCTCAGCTATGACAGTGTGCATGGCCGCCTGCCTGCCGATGTGCGCGTGGATGGCAACAAGCTGATTATTTCCGCACATGGCCGGACGTGGGACCCCATCACCGTTTCTGCTGAACGTGACCCGTCAAAAGTACCGTTTGCAGGCGTTGATGTGGCCATGGAATGCACAGGCCTGTTCACCTCCAAGGAAAAAGCAGGCCAGCTTTTGCAGGCAGGCGCACGCAAGGTCATCATCTCCGCACCGGGTACGGATGTCGATGCCACCATCGTTTACGGTGTGAACCACGATGTGCTGACCTCTGACATGACGGTCATTTCCAACGCATCCTGCACCACAAACTGCCTGGCTCCGGTTGCCAAGGTGCTGGAAGACACGTTTGGGATTGAACGCGGTTACATGGTGACCATTCACTCCTACACGGGTGACCAGCGCACGGTAGACACCCTGCATAAAGACCTGCGCCGCGCCCGCGCTGCTGGCCTGAACATGATTCCAACCTCCACCGGTGCAGCCCGTGCCGTTGGTCTGGTTCTGCCGCAGCTTAAAGGCAAACTGGATGGCACGGCCATTCGTGTCCCGACTGCCAACGTCTCTCTGGTCTCCCTCGACTTCGTGCCGAAAAAGGTTCCAGGCTCCGTTGAAGAGGTTAACAACGCCATTAAGGCTGCGGCTGAATCCGGCCCGCTTAAAGGCATTCTGGCTTACTCCACAGCGCCTCTGGTCAGCTCTGACTTCAACCATGCTCTGGCCTCTTCCAGCTTTGATGCCACCCAGACCTCTCTGATCGACGGCGGCAAGCTGGTCCGTATCTGCTCCTGGTATGACAACGAATGGGGCTTCTCCAACCGTATGGCTGACACAGCCGCTCTGTTCGGATCCCTCTAATGGCCCTGCTTCCTTTCAACACCCTGGATAAGCTGGACCCGCGCGGCAAACGCATTCTGCTGCGTGTGGACCTGAACGTGCCCATGAAGGATGGAGTCATCTCTGACTTCACCCGTATTGAGCGCATTGTGCCCACCATCCGCGAACTGGCGGACAAGGGCGGCCGGGTTATTGTGCTCAGCCACTTTGACCGCCCCAAAGGCAAAGTGGTGCCGGGCATGTCGCTCGAACCGATTGCAACCGCTCTGGCCACTGCACTGGGCAAATCCGTCAGTTTTGCGCATGACTGCATTGGCCCTGATGCTGAGGCCGCTGCGGCATCCCTGCAGGATGGTGAAGTGCTGTTGCTTGAAAACACCCGCTTCCAGCCGGGTGAAGAAGCCAACGCACCAGACCTGTCAGCAGCCCTTGCAAGGCTAGGTGATGTGTATGTGAACGATGCGTTCTCAGCCGCACACCGTGCCCATGCCTCCACGGCAGGCGTTGCAGACCATCTGCCCGCCTATGCTGGCCGCCTGATGGAAGCCGAGCTTTCTGCCCTGGATGCCGCTCTTGAAAATCCGGAACGCCCGGTAGGCGCCATTGTGGGGGGAGCCAAGGTTTCCACCAAGCTGGAACTGCTGGAAAACATGCTTGAAAAAGTCGATGTTCTGGCTGTTGGCGGCGCTATGGCCAATACGTTCCTTGCAGCCAAAGGCTACAAGGTCGGCAAGTCCTTGAAAGAAGAGGATATGCTGGATACGGCACGCCAGATCATGGAAAAGGCCAAGGCCAAAAACTGTGAGCTGATCCTGCCGATTGACGTTGTGCTGGCGGAAGACTTCATGGCAGGTGCCCCGACCGCTGTTGCGGCCGTGTCCGACATTCCTGATGGCTGGATGGCGCTGGACGTTGGACCAGAAACCGTCAAACTGCTGAAAGAAAAGCTGACCGGGCTAAAAACGCTGGTATGGAACGGCCCGCTGGGCGTGTTCGAGCTCCCACCGTTTGACGTTGCAACAAACGCAGTTGCGCAGGAAGCAGCCCGCCTGACCAAAGAGGGCAAGCTCAAAACCATTGCTGGTGGTGGTGATACCGTGTCTGCCCTGCGCCATGCTGGCGTGCTGCATGACATGACGTATGTCTCCACCGCAGGCGGTGCGTTTCTGGAATGGCTGGAAGGTAAGGTTCTACCCGGCCTGACAGCTCTGAGCACAACGCTGGAAAAAACCATTCCAGTCTAATCGCTCAGCGTCATATCGTCCTGAAAAAGGCCGGTCACATCCTGTGTGACCGGCCTTTTTTGTAACCATTGCTCAAGCCAGAGAATTAAAGCCACGCTTATTCGCGCCGCAAAACCTGATCTGTCATGAAAGATGCTAGCTTCCCAGCAACAAAGTCGCGCTTCAGCGCCACTTCATCATATTCGTGCTCTACCCACTCCAGAAAAGGCAGTCGCCCTTCTGCATCCGCCTGATAACGCAGGAAGAAGGCATCCAATATCCCCGTGCGTGACCCACGGAAGTGGCCAAACCGCCATGATAATTCTTTCAGCGCCCGTGCGGCTGAGCCCCCTTCAAACAGGATAACAAGGCCGGAAGCCAAACCTGCCCGATCAGCCCCTGATTTGCAATGCATGAGCATGGGGAAGTCTATTTGCTTATAAAGCTGAGCAAACCGCAAAATACGGTCCTTATGCGGCGCACCCCGGCTTTCAAACGCCATATCAACATGCCCCAGCCCGATAGCCTGAGCTGTAGAGCGGGAAAGCGCGTCAGAGCCGCATTGACGATGCCCGCGCAAATTAACCAGCGTGCGCAGCCGGTAGCGGCGCATGGCCCACTTCAACCGTGCAGGCGTTGGGTGATTACACCGATACACTTTGCCCGGTACAACCTCCCTGAAATTGGTCCACACCAGTCGAAAAACTGCATGGTCCACAAAAAGGCTATCAATCCAGGCCCGTGTACGGCCCGCCTGAGACGTTATCTGACCATCAAACACAATAGCGCGCAGCTCCAGCTCGTCTCTTCTGCATAGGGCTCTCTCTCCCATCCACGGGCGGCAAGGTCAATCTTTTCATCCTGCTCACCCTAACGGTTGGTCTGCATTTAACGCCAGTGTCATAAAAGTGAGGTCCAGCCACCGGCCGAATTTGGTGCCAACCTCTTTCATCACGCCAGTCTGTTCAAACCCAAGTTTTTTATGCAGCACAATAGAAGGAGTATTCTCCGCCTCAATGGCCGCAACCATGACGTGCAGTGCCTTGGTGCGCGCTACTGCTATCAGAGCTTCCAGCAAAATATGGCCAATACCTTGCCGCTGATAAGCCGGGTGCACATACACGGAGTGCTCTACAGTATGCCGGTACCCTTCAAATGCGCGCCAAGGGCCAAAACTGGCATATCCTACCACTGTGCCATCGCCCCTGCTGGCCACAAGCACCGGGAAACCAGCCTTCTGGCGATCCCGCAGCCACGTTATACGATTAGGCACATCCACACAGGCTTCATTCCATATTGCCGTTGTATGCAACACTGCGTGGTTATAAATTTCCATCAGAGCTGCCGCGTCCTGCTCTGTCGCATCTCGTACTGTTATCATTTTGCGCAGCCTCTCCGTTTCTCAGCGTATCCTGCCTTACATAACAAAAACCCCCGGCTTGCGCGCTGGCAAACCGGGGGTTCTGTTTCATGATCTGACCAGAATAAAGGTGATCAGGCTTTGCGCTCGATCTGCAACTCCTTGATCTTACCAATTGCCTTGGCAGGGTTCAGCCCTTTCGGGCAGGTCTGTGTGCAGTTCATGATGGTGCGGCAGGCATATAGCTTGAAGGTATCTTCCAGCTCATCCAGACGGTCACCGGTATGTTCGTCACGGCTGTCTGCAATCCAGCGATAAGCTGCCAGCAGAACTGCCGGACCAAGGTAGCGGTCCCCATTCCACCAGTAAGACGGGCAGGAGGTTGTGCAGCAGAAGCACAGGATGCACTCCCACATACCATCCAGCTTGGCCCGTTCTTCAATGCTCTGCTTGCGCTCTGCATCTGGTGGCGGTGCACTGTCAGACTTCATCCAGGGTTCGATGGAGCGTAGCTGCGCGTAAGCTCCTTCCAGATTAGGCACCAGATCCTTGACTACCGGCATATGCGGCAGCGGATAGATCCGCACATCACCCTTGATGTCCTTGATGGGCTTGAGGCACGCAAGCGTGTTCTCACCATCAATATTCATGGCGCAGGACCCGCAAATGCCCTCACGGCAGGAGCGCCGGAACGTCAGCGTTGGGTCCACATCGTTTTTGATGTGAATAATGGCGTCCAGCACCATTGGCCCAATTGTATCAAGGTCCAGTTCGTAGGAATCTACAACCGGGTTTTTGCCATCTTCCGGGGACCAGCGGTACACCCGGAATGTCTTGACGTTTTTTGCCCCGGCTGGTGCGGAATAGGTTTTACCTTTCCCGATCACACTGTTGCGCGGCAGAGTGAGTTCAACCATCTTTACCTCCCTTTTTCGCTCGATCGTGCCGGCAGATCAGTAAACGCGCTTTTTGGGTGGGAAGACTTCAACGTCATCTGTCAAAGTCTTCATATGAACCGGGCGATAGGTCAGCTTTACGTTGCCTTTTTCGTCCAGCCAGGAAACGGAGTGCTTCATCCACTCCTTGTCGTCACGGTCCGGGTAATCGTCACGGGCGTGCGCGCCGCGGCTTTCATGGCGGGCCAAACCGCTTTCCAGCGTGGCTGTGCCGTTGGCCAGCAGGTTTTCAAATTCCAGCGCTTCCATCAGGTCACTGTTCCAGATCAGTGATGAGTCAGACACGGAAATATCGCTCATGCCGCCCCAGATTTCGTGAATTTTGTTCACCCCTTCCTGAAGGCTTTCTTCAGTCCGGAAAACAGCCGCATGAGCCTGCATGTCACGTTGCAGGCGCTCACGCATGGCAGAAACCTTGGTGCCACCTTTGGCATAACGCAGGGCATCCAACCGGTCGAGCGCTGCTTCACCTGCACCAGCAGGCAAAGGCTTGATGAAGTCGGTTGGTTTCACCACCTCGGCAGCACGGCGGGATGCAGCACGGCCAAAAACAATCAGGTCAAGCAGTGAGTTTGTGCCAAGGCGGTTTGCCCCATGCACGGAAACGCAGGCCGCTTCACCCACAGCCATAAGGCCGGGCACAACAGCATTCGGATCATCCTTGGTGGGACGAATAACCTCACCATGAATATTGGTAGGAATGCCGCCCATATTATAATGCACTGTTGGCAGCACAGGCACCGGTTCCTTGGTGACATCCACACCAGCAAACACACGGGCTGTCTCACTGATCCCCGGCAGGCGCTGGTGCAGAAGATCTGCGCCCAGATGCTCCAGATGCATCATGATATGGTCTTTTTTCGGACCAACACCACGGCCTTCGTTAATTTCGATGGTCATAGCGCGGGAGACCACGTCACGCGAGGCAAGGTCTTTGGCCGTAGGAGCATACCGCTCCATAAAGCGTTCCCCTTCCGAGTTGGTCAGATACCCGCCTTCACCACGGCAGCCTTCCGTCAGCAGGCACCCTGCCGGGTAAATGCCGGTTGGGTGAAACTGCACAAACTCCATATCCTGCGTAGGAATACCAGCGCGCATCGCCATACCGTTACCATCACCCGTACAGGTATGGGCGGAGGTGCAGGACTGGTAAGCACGGCCATAGCCGCCTGTTGCCAGAACCACCATTTTGGCATTGAAGCGATGCATGGTGCCATCATCCTGACACCAGGCCATAACACCCCGGCATGCCCCTTCATCATCCATGATCAGGTCAATGGCGAAGTATTCAACAAAGAATTCAACGTTATGCTTCAGGCACTGTTGGTACAGCGTATGCAGAATGGCGTGGCCGGTACGGTCGGCCGCAGCACAGGCGCGGGGCACGGGGGCCTTGCCGTAATCGCTCATATGCCCGCCAAACGGACGCTGATAGATTTTGCCATCTTCCGTGCGGGAGAAAGGCACACCAAAATGTTCCAGTTCCTGCACGGCGGGCACGGCCTCACGGCACATGAACTCAATAGCGTCCTGATCCCCCAGCCAGTCTGACCCCTTTACGGTGTCATACATATGCCAGCGCCAGTTATCTTCTGCCATGTTGCCAAGAGACGCGCCAATGCCGCCCTGTGCCGCCACGGTATGGCTACGGGTTGGAAACACTTTGGTTACGCAGGCAGTTTTAAGGCCAGCGGCCCCCATGCCCAGCGTGGCACGCAGGCCGGAGCCCCCGGCACCTACAACAACCACATCATAGGCGTGGTCAACAATTCGGTAAGCTCCCCGGGAAGGAGAGGAAGAAGCATTCATCGTGACGGCGCTCCCATGTGCGTTCGGCCTGTCATGTCTCAGGATTCATGCCGCACCTGTCTGCTCAGACCAGCGGCATAAGGCTCAGTATTTTGGTCAGGATTTACGGCTGCTTGCTGTTGCCACCAGTTTGATGACGGCAAACACACCCAGAAGCCCAATCAGCGACGTTCCAATTTTAACCAGAATCCGCGTGGGCAGGTGGGCTTTGCCATGAACATAGTCATCCACAATCACCTGCAACCCAAGCTGGGCGTGGTAGAATGTGGTAATGATCAGGGCTGTCAGCATGGTTGCGTTAATGGGCTTTCCGCCCCAGCTCACCACATCTTTATGGTCTGCTCCGCCAAGGCGGAACATCTGAACAATAAACCATGTGGAAAGCGGTAGCAGGGACGCAGCAGAAACACGCTCTGCCCACCAATGGCCGACACCGGAGCCACCAGCCCCCAGACCACGAGCCCGCCCAAGCTGCGAACGCATGACCTCAACATGTGATAAAGGCGCATTCATTTCAGGATGCCTTCCCAATTTTCGCACGCTTGCGTGAGCGTCCACAGGCTACTGTCAGAAGGCCAGCAGCGAGAGCCGTGCTCACGCCAGCCGTGACACCAACAGCAATTGGGCCGTCCTTATTAATTTCGGCCTTGTCGTAGCGGTAACCGCTGTCCCAGATCAGGTGGCGAATACCACCCACAGTATGAAACACGACGGAAGCAAGCCACCCAACCAGCGCAAGCTGGCCAACCGGGTTGCCTGTTACTTTCCGCGCAACTTCAAAAGACTTCGGCCCTTTGGCAGCGGCAGACAGCCAGAACACGCCCAAGGCAGCCCCACCTGTTGCCACAACGCCCGTAATACGGTTCGAAATGGAGAGAACCATAGAAAGCCGACTACGGTAGATTTGCAAATGCGGCGACATAGGCCGCTGTATCAGTTCGCCGTCACTGCGGTTTCCCACATAGAGGGCCTTTCGGATATCCTGCATTGTCCGCCTCGTATCCCGTCCGTCTATCCCTACACCAGCCTGTGTGCCGGTGTTCCAGCATTGAATTTTTTCCTACGCCCCGCCTGCCAAGCGGTCAATTCGGTCAGGCAACACGAGACCGAGAGGCGGGGCCGCCTCACTCAGCCGTGTTTTGGCAGCAGATCCAGCGCAATCATGGTTTCAGCAATCTGTACCGCATTCAGGGCAGCGCCCTTGCGCAGATTGTCAGACACACACCAGAACGCCAGACCGTGCGGAACCGTAGGGTCAATGCGCAGGCGGGACACATAGGTGGCATCTTCCCCCACACACTCAATCGGGGTCACATAACCACCATCTTCCCGCTCATCCCGCAGGATCACGCCGTCTGCTTCACGCAGGGCGGCACGCGCCTGGGCCAGATCAACCGGCTCTTCAAACTCGGCAATGACGGACTCGGAATGGCCGATAAACACAGGCACACGCACACAAGTGGCAATAACGGCAATATCAGGATCAAGAATTTTCTTGGTCTCGACTGTCATTTTCCACTCTTCTTTGGTGGCACCATCATCCATGAAGCGGTCAATCTGGGGAATGCAGTTAAAGGCAATCTGCTTCTGGAACTGTTCAATTTTGGGCGGATCATTCACAAAGCTGCCGCGGGTCTGGGCAAACAGTTCATCCATGCCGTCTTTCCCGGCACCTGCAACCGCCTGATAGGTGGAGACCACAACACGCTTGAGGCCAAACAGGTCATGCAGCGGCTTTAAGGCCACAACCATCTGAATGGTGGAGCAGTTAGGGTTGGCAATGATGTTATGTTTCATGCCCTTAAGAGCATTGGGGTTTACTTCTGGCACAACCAGCGGCACACCCGGCTCCATACGGAAATGGGATGTGTTATCAATGACAACGCACCCGGCCTTGGCAGCAATAGGAGCATACTTGGCGGACACAGACCCACCGGGCGAGAACAAGCCAACGTCCCAGCCGGTAAAATCGAATGTCTCAAGGTTCTGGACCTTGAGTGTACGATCACCAAAGGACACTTCCCGGCCAACAGAACGGGGGGAGGCAAGGGCGACAATATCGCTAATCGGGAAGTCCCGCTCAGCGAGAGTCTTGAGTATTTCACGCCCCACAGCACCTGTGGCACCTACAACTGCAACCCGATACCCCATTACGTCACCTATATTCTGTTTTTGTTAAAAGTCTGGCCGGGCACGCAACCTAAACTAAAGTGGGTGCAAAGGGAATTGTCAGGCACCTGACTACAGGCCAGAAAACCACGATTTTCTACGTTCCGTGCACGGTGCGTCTATTTTGCACTCTGGTGAAGGAGACCCGTTTTGACCCTGCGTTCCCCCTCTGCTGCTCTTCATGCCGCCACTGCCGCACCGGCTGCCACACATCCGGCACCTGCCTGCACACTGGTCATTCTGGGCGCAGGCGGAGACCTGACACACAGGCTGCTTGTTCCCGCCTTATACGATCTGGCATGCAGCAAATTCCTACCAGAAGACTTCCAGATCATTGGGGTCAGCCTGGAAGAGCAGACAACGCAGGGTTGGGTTTCTTCTCTTCAGTCTCGGCTGGAAAACTCCATGCGGGAGCGGCATGCCGCCTCTTCCAGTGCCACGCTCAATCATTCCGCATGGCAGTGGCTCTCCAGCCGTATGCACTATCTGTCCCTCAATTTTACGGACCCGGCAGCCCTATCGCCATTAAGTGCGCTTGTTACCGGGCGGAACGTCGTTTTTTATCTGGCAACGCCACCCCGTTTTTTCGAACCAGCAACCACTACCCTGTCTCAGGCAGGGCTGCTGCTGGAAAAGACGGACCAGTTCCGGCGGGTTGTCATTGAAAAACCATTTGGGACGAACTTACAATCCGCTCAGGCCCTCAACACGCACCTTCTCTCCATACTCCACGAAAAGCAGATTTACCGTGTGGATCATTTCTTGGGTAAAGAGACGGTGCAGAACCTTCTTGCCCTGCGCTTCAGCAATATCCTGTTCGAGCCCCTCTGGTGCAAAGACTATATCGACCATATCCAGATTACGGCCGCTGAAACACTCTCGGTTGAAGGACGCGGCGTGTTTTACGATGCTACCGGCGCTTTACGGGACATGGTGCCCAATCATCTTTTCCAAATTCTTGCCTTGGTGGCCATGGAGCGGCCAGTATCTCTCAACTCTGAAGAAATCCGCAATGCCAAGCAGGCTGTTTTTGAGGCCATACGCCCCATAACGCCAGACAATATGGTACGGGGCCAATATCAGGCAGGCACCTGCAAGGGGCGCGCCGTTCCCTCCTACCGTGATAGTCAGGGTGTCAGCCCTGATAGCATGACGGAAACCTATGCCGCACTCAGAGTTGATATTGAAACAGCACGCTGGCAGGGCGTGCCGTTTTACCTGCGTACCGGGAAAGCCCTGAGCAGGGCGGTCACTGAAATTGTTGTGCAATTTAAAGCACCGACAAACCCCTTGTTCCATACCGGCCAAGGCGAGCCAGAAGCCGCCAACCGGTTTGTTTACAATATCCGTCCGGATAAAGGTGCAAACCTGTATTTTAACGTCAAGAATCCAGGGCCGGAGACAATAGTCTCTGAAGTCACATCCGAATTCCGATATGAAAAGTCTTTTGGAAACACACCCAATATTGGTTATGAAACTTTGCTTTATGACTGCCTGCAAGGGAATGCCACCCTGTTCCAGCGCGCTGACAATATTGAGGCCGCCTGGCGTGCCGTAAATGGTATTTTACAAGACACCGAAAAATCAAAACTCGACTTTTATACCGCCGGAAGCAGTGGCCCGCTCAGTGCCGAGACATTATTAGCCCGTGATGGTCGGAAATGGGCATCTTTAACTAAAGATAAAGATTAACAGTGGCATAATGAGCACCATTTTTGTACGCCTTGAAAAATCCAGGAGACGAGCACTCTTTGAAAATGTTATTATATAACTTGTTCATTCAAAATTCTTATAACTCTCTATAGGCATCTCATCTTATTGTGCTGTAACCTCTTTGTGTAAAGAAACGTGCGTTGCCCTGGACAAACCCTGCATCGCACAGCACAAAGGGAACAAAAACATGTCAGGAAAAATGAAAGCCGCCGTTGTTCGGGAATTTGGCAAACCCCTGAGCATTGAAGAACTGGCTATTCCAGACATTAACGCAAACCAGATTCTGGTAAAAATGATTGCCTGTGGCGTATGCCATACAGACCTGCACGCGGCCCACGGGGACTGGCCCGCAAAACCAACTCTCCCCTTTATTCCCGGCCATGAGGGCGTAGGCACGGTTGTTAAAGTGGGTGCAAACGTAAGTTGGGTGAAAGAAGGCGATGAAGTAGGTGTGCCCTGGCTGTATTCCGCCTGTGGCCATTGTGACCATTGCTTGTCAGGCTGGGAAACATTATGCGCCAAACAAGAGGACACAGGGTATTCCGTTAACGGGTGCTTTGCAGAATATGTTGTGGCAGACCCAAACTACGTTGCCCGTCTTCCGAAAGGCGTTGACCCCATCAAGATTGCCCCTGTGCTATGCGCGGGGTTAACCGTATATAAGGGCCTGAAAATGACCGATGCCAAGGCAGGCCAATGGGTTGCTGTCTCTGGCGTGGGGGGGTTAGGGCAAATGGCTGTACAATATGGTGTTGCCATGGGCCTTAATATTATTGCCGTTGATATTGATGACGACAAACTGGAAACAGCGCGTAAACTTGGTGCAGCACACACGGTAAACGCTCTCAAAACAGATCCGGCTGCCTTTGTTCACAAAGAGGTAGGCGGCGCACATGGCGGTCTTATTACGGCTGTTTCTACAAAGGCCTTTTCACAAGCTATGGGATATGTACGCTCTGGTGGCACTCTTGTCCTGAATGGTCTGCCACCTGGCGAATTCCCGATTTCAATTTTTGATATGGTTATGAAAGGCACCACCATTCGCGGGTCCATTGTTGGTACGCGTCTGGATATGATTGAGGCACTCTCATTTTTTGCTGATGGTAAAATTACGTCTGTGACCCAGACGGATAAGCTCGAAAATATCAATACTATTTTTGAGAAATTGGAAAAAGGTCAGGTGGAAGGCCGTATCGTTCTCGATTTTCGGCAGTGATAATACGCGTTTTGCCCCCTTGATGAAACTCAGGGGGCAAAACTTTTCCTTTATTGCTCTAACAAATGTTTTATTAATTTTACGCCTATTTTAACAAGATGATCTGTTAAAGCCTCCCCCGTTTTACCATCGCACAAATACGGGTTGCCACGCCCAATACCTTGCGTGGCGGTCTGGTCCCCTTCCAGAGGGATGGAGATTGGTACGCCATTCAGTTCAACAGTCCCAAAATCAAGAACGGGTAAGCCCCAAGCCTTCTTATCAAGAGCTTGTTGTTTTAAATTTTCTGTTTTGACTAAATCAGGTTTGAGATAAAGCGCTATACTGGTTAACGGATTAGCGCCGTGACCACCTGATTGTTTTGCTTTTTCCTCGCCAACGACGGCAGGCAGATAAGCTGCCGCAACACGCCATAAATAAAAACTTGGAATAATGATATGGTTCTTTTTTAAAATAGACTGTGTAACATCATGAATCATGGTGCAGTTGCCACCATGCCCATTCAGGATAATCAACTTTGTAAAGCCATGCCGTATCAGGTTGCCAAGCATATCCTCAATAACGGCACGTAATGTTGTTTGTGAAAGCGCAATACCACCTGGCATATATCCAAAGTAATCTGCTCCCCCAAAAGGGAGAACAGGCGCAACATAGGTCTCACACCCCTCTTGCATTGCTGCCAACGCTATACGTTCTGCAATCGCATCCGCTAACAGATAGTCACCCATAGGCATGTGTGGGCCCTGGTCTTCAAAACTACCCAACGGCAAAAGAATAACAGGATTACGCTGCGCAACCTCCCGCATATCAGCTGCTGTCATCTGCGCCATATGAACGATTTTTTTGAGTGTCATACCCTGTGTCCATTCATGAAAAAAGGCATGTGTTTAATACAACACATGCCTTCCACTGTTTCAAAAATTTAGTGTTTCACTCTTTTATTTTTGATCCTCTTTTACAACAGGCAAGAGGATAGCGGTCGAAGCCGCTCCACCATAATGGATACTTTGTGTTGCCGTTGTATAATCTTCTGGTTTTGCATCAAATATATTAGGCACAAACTTCTGTGGGTTGCGGTCATACACCGGGAACCAGGAAGACTGAATTTGCACCATGATTCTATGCCCTTTGCCAAACACATGATTCACGGCTGGTAAAGAAAAGTGATAATGTTCTGTCTGGTTAGCTGCAATTGCTTCAGGTTTTTCAAAGCTTTTGCGGTAACGCCCACGGAAAATATCCATGGAAACCGGAAGTTCATATCCGCCCATTTTAGGGGTATCCGGTGTTGTCGCTGGCTGAACATCTATCAACTTTACAACCCAGTCAGCATCCGTCCCGGTTGTTGCTGCGTACAGGTCTGCAACAGGAACGCCACTTACGCGCACTGGCGCATCCAGAACGCCTGTCTCGTATGTCACGACATCTGGGCGAGATTCTGCGTCACGTTGATCCTGCACCAGCCAGCTTTTCCAACGTGGCCCATCAGAAAAAGCAAAGGGACGGGACAGGAAAGGAACGGGGTGGGATGGATCTGAAATATAATTGTCAGCACTTTCTTTTCCCGGTTTGGAGAAGCTCAAACCATGCCCTGCTGACAGGAAAAGAGGCGTGAGCGCCCCGCTGCACTCTGCTTCACAAACAGATGGCCATGAGCGGTAATAATTCCACTTCTGGTCACCCGTATTGTAAATAATGGCGTCTGGCAAATGTACTGATGTACTGCCGGGTTTAAGATAGGTATCAAAGAATGGACGGAACACATCCCGCCGATATTGGTGCGCCGTATCGCCCTCAAAATCTATTGGCCCCAGGCTAGACCCATTATAATTTACGCCACTATGCCGCCATGGTCCCATAACGAGGGTATTCGGCGTTTTGATATCTGTATCTTTTATGGCCTGCCACGCATGGATGGCGCCCCACATATCTTCCTGGTCCCACAGTCCCTGCTCCCACAGCATAGGAACAGTGGGTTTTTTAGAGGCCAGTAGTTTGTCTAAAGCCTGCCCCTGCCAGAAAGAATCATAAGCCGGGTGGGCCCGCATCCGGTTCCAGAACGGGTATTGGTCAAGCCCGGCCTGTGTTGCAAAAGCACCTGCAGACCCTGCTTTGAGGAAATTCGTATAATCGTCAGCATCTTTACGCGGAATAGTGTCCCCAGATCCACGGGCTGTCATTTGGGATGTAAAATAATCCAGACCACCCTGACGGAACGCACCGTAGTGGAACCAGTCATCGCCCATCCAGCCATCCACCATCGGGCTTTCTGGTGCCGCCACCTTCAGAGCCGGATGGGGGTCAAGCAGCGCCATGACAACCGTAAAGCCTTCGTAGGATGACCCAGTCATCCCCACTCGCCCGTTGCTTTCCGGCACGTTATGGACCAGCCAGTCTATTGTATCCCACGCATCTGTTGTTTCGTCTGTCTGGGTGGGGTTGAGCGGGCCACGCGGGGGGCGTGTCATGACATAATCGCCCTGTGAATTATATTTCCCACGAATATCCTGGAATACGCGAATATACCCCCCTTCCACAAACACATCATCGCCCTGTGGAAGTATTTCGCGCATGGTCAGACCATTTGATACTCGGTCTACACGGTTTTTTGCGTGGTACGGCGTGCGCGTTAATAGAATAGGAGCATTACGAGTATTTTTAGGAATAACCAAAACAGTGTAAAGCTTTACGCCATCGCGCATAGGCACCATGACTTCCCGCTTGATATAATCACGCTGCTGCTCAGCATTTGGAAAAGAGACTTTGGCCGGTATGTCTGTTCCCGTCTGAACACTCAGGTTATCCGGCTGCTGTGCTGGCGCAGGGGCCGCGCCAGCAGCCAGAGCCGTGCCGGATAAGAGCGTAAGCAGAGCCCCAGGCAGTGCATAGCGCATCATACGAGAGAAACCCGAGGGAAGGACTGAGTGGCTGGCATGTATCATGATAACCTGCGTTCTGCTCCATGCGTGAGTATTTCTGCTTCCGGCCGGAAGACTTTAAACGGGACGATGCGTTGGTTTTTCCAAATCGTCCACCCTGTTTCATGACCAAAACTAAAAAACGATAGGTCGTTACGTTTGCCTCTGACTTATAGACAGAGAGTTCTGGCAACCGCTCCAATACGGCAATAAAAAACCGGCTCCTTTTCCAGAAAGAAGCCGGTTTTCTCTCGCGTGTTTTCAACACATTATATCAGGCAGACGGGGCAACCTGTGCAAAAGCCCAGTCCAGCCACGGTAAGAGCGCCTTGACATCTGCTGCCTCAACTGTGGCACCGCCCCATATCCGCAAACCGGGGGGGGCATCACGGTAGCTGGCAATATCAAAAGCCACACCTTCCTTGTCCAGCAAGCCCGTCATCTGTTTGACAACCTTGCTCTGTTCAGCCCGCTCGAGCGCAAGAAACCACGGTGCCACAATACGCAGGCAAATAGCGGTAGAGGAGCGTTCCTCCTCTTTCTCCGCCAGAAAAGACACCCAGTCCGTTTTTGCTTCCCATGCCACCACTTCGGCCAGATTGGCCTTGCTGCGGGCTTTCAGGCCAGCCAGACCGCCGATAGACTCCGCCCATTTCAGGCCATCCAGCGCATCTTCCACACACAGCATGGACGGCGTGTTGATAGTATCTCCTTTGAAAATAGGTTCTATCAGTGCGTTCTTTTTGGTCAGACGAAAAATTTTGGGCAGTGGTCGTGGGGCCTCGAACTGTTCCAGCCGCTCCACCGCACGCGGGGAAAGTGCCAGCATCCCATGTGCCGCTTCTCCACCCAGAGCCTTTTGCCAGGACCAGGTGACAACATCCAGGCGGTCCCAAGGCAGGTCCATAGCAAACGCGGCAGACGTTGCGTCACAAATGACCAGCCCTTCATGCTCAGCGGGAATGACATCACAAGATGGCAGGCGAACGCCTGATGTCGTGCCATTCCATGCCAACACGACATCATGCGTCCAATTGACCTCGCTCAGGTCCGGCAGGTGGCCATAATCCGCTTTCAGAACGCGGGCGTTGTCCAGCTTGAGCTGAGACACAATGTCCTGCGCCCAAAGGGTGGAAAAGCTTTCAAATGCCAGCACATCTACCGGGCGGGCCCCAAGCAGAGACCACAACGCCATTTCCACCGCACCCGTATCAGAGGCGGGTACAATGCCAACGCGCCACCCCTCCGGCACACCCAGTATGGCAGATGAACGCTCAATCACGTCTGCCAGACGCGCACGTCCTTCTGCTGAGCGATGAGAGCGCCCGGTAAAGGCATCAGATAAAGCGGCTACACTCCATCCGGGGCGTTTTGCACACGGGCCAGAGGAAAAACACGGATTGCCCGGTCGTGTAACCGGGCGAGAAGAAACGCTGGATTGTGTGGAGGTCATTCACCCTGTCCGGATATGGGTCGTGGGACAAGTCATGGTGCGAGAGAGGGGACTCGAACCCCTATGCCTTGCGGCGGTCGATTTTGAGCCGACTACGTCTACCGATTCCGTCACTCTCGCGGCTGAAGCCTCTCCCTATCAGCAAAATGCTTATGGGAAAAGTCTGCTTCTTGTATTTAAAGCCTTATTTGTCCCACACAGTAAGGCTTATACGGTTTTTTCTACTGTTAGCGGCAAACCCGTGCGGAGCCATCCGCAGCAATATATGTGCCTGTCTGGGTATTGAAGCAGGCATTTTGTGTGCAGCTATTTCCCACAGCAAGCGGCTGTGGGTAGTTTTGCACACCCATGCTTTGGGCTTCCCGTGCGGCTGTTCCACACAGAGGAGTGTTCAGCGGCGCGGACGGGTCGTTCTTCAACTGGCTTTCATTCGCTGAGGGCGTGTCAGATATCATACCGGGCGCAAAGCCGGGGGCGGATGTTTTTTGCGGAGCCTGCGGTTGGGCCGCACATCCGGCCAACAGGGCCACAACAGCACAACCCGCAGCACGGGACATAAAACGGACAGACATGGCTTCTTCCCTTTGTTTTTGGCCCGCAAGGCGTTTCTGGCCCCGGTATCCTGTATGGAGTGTCTTAGTATAATACGCTGCGTATGGCGGCTCAACTCAGCCTTACAGGTCAAGCTGGCCTTGTGGCCGGTCCTGCCGGTTTTGTGTACCAATTGTAGCCTCCCGGCTCCCATCACCAAAGGTAAGCTGCACCGCCTGCCCCTGTTTGAGGGCCTTGGCGGATGTAACGGGCTGGCCCTGTGCCGTAACAAGAGCATATCCGCGCGCCAGTACGGCCTGCGGAGAAACCGCTTCAAGCTGCCCGCCAAGGCCTGCCAATGTGGCCCGGCGCTCCCTTACTAGTGCGGCAAGAGGCGCTGGTGAAATACGCAGCCGCCCCAAACGGGCCTCCCTGACCTGTACCATGTGCCGCTGGCCGTTTTGTAACGCGCTGCCCAGCAGGGCTAAGCGTGTACGCCGTGCGGCAAGGAGTGTCTCAACGGAGGGCATGTGCCGCTCCACGGCAACCAGAGCTACACGCTGTTTCTGCACAAAACCTGGCAGCGCAACCTCAAGCCTGCGGCCCCGGTCATCCAGGCGCATCCGGGCTGTCTGGAGCAGGCTCGGCAGATCAGGCAGAGCGTTGGCCGCGCGGTCCAGCCTGAGGCGGCTTGTCTGTAACTGGCGGGACAAAGCCCCCAAGGCACGGGCTCCCCTGTGCTCAAGGTCTGCCAGCAGTTCCGTACGCACCGGCACGGCCATTTCCGCTGCTGCTGTGGGCGTAGGCGCTCTGCGGTCGGATGCAAAATCTATCAGGGTTGTGTCAGTCTCGTGCCCAACGGCGGAGATAAGCGGAATGGTACAGGCCGCAGCAGCCCTCACCACACCCTCATCATTAAACGCCATCAGATCTTCCAAAGACCCGCCCCCTCGCGCTACGATCAGCACATCAGGCCGGGGGACCGGCCCCGTGCCATCCAGACGCGAGAACCCCTCTATAGCCGCCTTGACCTGTGCGGCGGCGCCTTCACCTTGCACCGCCACGGGCCACACCAGCATAAAGCGCGGAAAACGCCGGGCCAGCGTTGTGCGAATATCATGCAGCACAGCCCCCTGAGCGGAGGTCACAACCCCAATGACACGCGGCAGCAGCGGCAGGGATCGCTTACGGTCAGCGTCAAACACGCCTTCTTCTGCAAGTTTCAGGCGCAGCCGCTCAATACGGGCGAGCAACGCTCCTTCGCCCGCATACTCCATGCGTTCAACCACCAACTGGTAGCTTGAACGCTCGCCATAAGCCGAGATCTTGCCGGTTGCTATGATCTCCAGCCCGTTCTCCGGCACCAGCCCGAGGCGGGAGAGTGATCCACGCCACACCACGCCGGAAATCTTCCCATTCTCATCTTTTAACGAGAAATAAACATGGCCGGAGGGGTAGCGCTTGAATTCCGTAATTTCGCCACGCACCCGCACACGGCCGAAGGTGCCCTCAAGCGTGCGCCTGATAGCCCCTGAAATTTCCGAGACGGTGTATTCCGGCACATTCCCCGCAGAGGGAGCCGCTGCTGCAAACTCTTCGTTCATAGGCCTAACTTATGCTACAGACGCTCGCCCTGAAAGAGCAGACCTTACAGATGCGGGAGAAAACAATGCGGGTACTACTGGTTGGATCAGGCGGACGGGAACATGCGCTGGCCGCAACGCTCGCTCGCTCGCCGCTTCTTACGGCGCTTTTCATTGCTCCGGGCAACCCCGGCACGGCAGAACTTGGCGTGAACGTGCCTATAGGGGCTGAAAACGTACCGGCGCTGATTACCTTTGCCAAAGAGCAGGCGATAGACCTGATTGTTCCCGGCCCTGAGGCTCCGCTGGTTGCCGGGCTGGCAGATGCCTGCGCCAAGGCAAACATTGCCTGTGCAGGCCCTACACAGGCCGCCGCCCGGCTTGAGGGCAGCAAAAGCTTTACCAAGGAGATCTGCTACGCCGCAGGTATTCCCACGGCACAGGGTGAACGCTTTACTTCTGTTGAGAGCGCCCTGACTTACGTGCGTGAACGCGGCGCCCCCATTGTGGTCAAGGCAGATGGCCTTGCTGCTGGCAAAGGCGTTGTGGTGGCCCAAACCGTTGCTGAAGCAGAAGACGCCGTGCGCGAGATGATGACGCAGGGCAGCATGGGCGATGCCGGCAAAAGTGTTGTTATTGAAGACTGCCTTGTGGGGGAGGAAGTTTCCCTCTTTGCCTTCTGTTCCGGTGAAAGTGCTGTCCTTATTGGTGCGGCACAGGACCATAAACGCATAGGCGATGGGGATACTGGCCCCAACACAGGCGGCATGGGCGCTGTTTCTCCCCCCCGTGGGTTTGACCATGCCGCACAGGAAAACGCGCTGGACCTGCTGGTGCGCCCCATGCTGCGCGAAATGGCCCACCGTGCTACACCCTTCCGGGGTGTTATCTTTGCCGGCTTGATGCTGACAGACAAAGGGCCACAACTTATTGAATATAACGTGCGGTTTGGTGACCCGGAAGCTCAGGCCCTGCTGCTACGCCTGACATCAGACCTGCTCCCCGCCCTGAAAGCACTTGCTGACGGAAAGCTGGACACAACACCCATTACGTTTTCTGACAGTGCGTCCATCAGTATTGTCATGGCCGCACAAAACTACCCTGGAAAACCCTTAACCGGTGCTGTTATTTCCGGCATTGAGGATGCCAATGCTCTTGAAGGCGTCAAGGTTTTTCAGGCAGGCACACAGAAAAACATATCTGGTGAAACTGTCGTCTCTGGTGGCCGCGTGCTGGCTGTCTGTGCTTTAGGTAAAACTGTTAAAGAAGCACAGGAAAGAGCATATGCTGGTGTTAAAGCCATAACGTGGGATGGTGCACAGTATCGCACAGATATCGGCAACCGCGCTCTTTAAACTAGGTTTTTGGTTTAAAAATTTCGAAACCCTTTTATTGCGTCACTAAGGGTTTCGAAATTCATTTTCTCTGCACATTACGGCACCAGAGATTTCACCAAAGCTCTCAGCGCCTTTCTGGCAGCCTTTGTTCCCCATTCTTTAAGCAGTTTACGTGTATTATCGTGTTTGGCCAAAGCATATGGGCTTTCCCGTATAGGGGGCATAGCTGTCACCCGGTCCTTTAAGGCCTGCGGCACGCCGGGGAAGGGATCTATGTTTACCAACCGGGTCAACATGGCAACAGATGTAATACGGCATGTTGGCGTGTGGGTATTCATGCACACATACGCACCAGTTCCGTTGCCTGCCGGGTCATAAACGGCCTTCCATGTTACGGCTGGAATGGGAATATGATGGGACCCGATACTCCGGAATGAGTCCGGGTCGTATCCTGGCCCGCTCACTACAAATATCTCGCCTTCCTCCCGCGCCCAACCTCTTACAGCACTTTCAACACCTTCCCACGGCCCACGGTTTAGCTCGGGTGTTTGGGGAACGATGTTTGACAGCAAGAAACTTTCCTTTTGTGCATCCAGCCCCGGCTGGTCTCCACTTGGGGTCATGTGCCCACGGTCATACCCAGATCGGGTGTAATCCTCCGGCTGCGCCTGCATAACAGGAGGGAGCCGGGTATCTGGAGCAAAACTGCCCTGCCGACGGGTTTTATCCGCTATTTCAAGGTTTTCTTCTGTCAGATCTTCCGCAGACCATAACGGTGCGCGCTTCTGCTCAGATGCAAGAACAGCATAGTGTGTGTTGCACAGCATAACTGTCCCGATACGCTGTGTTTCAGACAACACAACAGGCGGTTGCCCGTTTGCAAACATGTCCGGGCAGGACGCGGCTAAACCAGAGGTAGGTAGAAAAAAATAAAAACAACTGATTAAAAAAAAAGATTTACGCACTCTTTCTCCTTATGCAGGCAAAGGCATACTCGCTACACCCTTCCTTACACCGCATAGTCAGAAAATAGGTATCGGAAGTTTCAGGCTTCAGCCAATGCTGCTCTGTTACAGGTGTAACCAAGTACAAATGCATCAGAGCCATCAGGGTAATAACGCTTTCTCAAACCCACCTGCTTGAAACCTGCTTTTTGGTAAACATGCTGCGCAACATGGTTGTGTGAGGAAACCTCCAGAAACAGGCTTTCCGCGTCTTCTGCCTCAGCCTGCTGTATGGCCCACGTCAAAAGAGCGGTTCCCACGCCATGCTGTCTATAGTCTGCGGCTACGCAAATGGTCAGGATTTCAACTTCACCCGCAACACATCTGATCATAATAAAACCTGCGGGGTGCCCCCCTTGAACTGCAAGCCCTACATATGTGCCAGGCAACGGCAAAAGCTCGCGTATGGCAGCTTCCTGCCACTGATCTCCCGCAGAGAAACTTGCGCAATGCAGTGCAGCCAGAACACCGGCATGAGCGGCCCCCACGGGGTAAATTGGAATATCAGCGCTCATACAGGAGCCGACCGCAAACCCGCTGCTGGCAGTTTGGCTTCAGGTGGATCTACGTAAAGTGGAAGCGCATCACGAGGGGGCAATTCTCCGCGCAAACGTGCGCAGGCCGCAGCGGCAATCTGCGCTGGATCAGGGATGTTAGTGCTGGACAAAACACAGTCCGGACTTGCCACAACATTTGCGGCGTCACCAGCAACCAGCCAGCGCCCTGCGGGAAACTGCCATGCGTCCAAAGCGACCGCTTGTGTGCCAGCCTTTGTTTCTACAAAAACACGCCCGCGCCGCGCGGCAGTCACCACCATCCAGCCTTGCAGGGCCTCGTTCTCTTGCTGCGTACACTCTGCGTCCAGCACAGGGCATAGCGCTTCACCGCGTGTAACGCCCACAACAGGCACATCAAGCCCCAGAGCATAACCGGCAGCCGTAGCGCAGGAAGCCCGCAGGCCGGTAAAAGAACCCGGCCCTACCACCACTGCCACAAGCTCTGGCTGAAATGGTGAACCCGCCTGCCACCCGGCATCCTTCAGCGCCTGCGCGGCCAGCAGACCTATGCCCTCCGCAGCTTGTTTCCCCGGAGCCTGCTGGCAGCTTATTGGCTGGAAGTCTCCCCCGTCAGTCTGTTGCACACACGCAGCAAGACCAAAGGCTGCATCACCTGCTGCACTGCCATCCAGCACAAGAATTCGGCTCATCTGTTTCACAGCAGACGACAGGCTTCTTCAAAGGCCAGACGTGGCGCACGAGGCGGCAGGTTTTCCGTATCCCCATACCCCAGGCACAGTAGAAAATTGGCGCGCCAGCCAGTGTCCGCCAAAAACTCATCTTCCACAGCAGACTGATCAAAACCGGAAACGGGCAAGGCGTCCAGCCCCAA
The DNA here is from genome assembly GCF_000963925.1 of Acetobacter cibinongensis. Taxonomy (GTDB): domain Bacteria; phylum Pseudomonadota; class Alphaproteobacteria; order Acetobacterales; family Acetobacteraceae; genus Acetobacter; species Acetobacter cibinongensis. Next base: position 151,403 of record NZ_BAMV01000017.1, on the reverse strand, counting down.
TGCGCGGGCCGCCAAAATCATATACCCGCCCTGCAATGTGCCATTCCGGAAGGATGTTTCTTCCGCAAGCCCTACATCTGCGGCAAACCACGAACGCAGTTCTTCGTTGGGGGACAGACGGGGCAGTTGTTCAAAAAACAACGGGTCATGCGCCACCACGGCAATGACCGGTGCCCCCATAACGCGGTTCACGTTGCCTGCGGACAAAGCAGGGCGCAGCTTTTCCCGCCCCTCCGAACCTGTAATAAATACAAAGCGGGCAGGGCTACAGTTGCCGGACGTAGGGCCAAGACTGACCACCTCGTAGAGCTGGCGCAAGAGGTCTGGCTCCACCGGGCGGGCCATCCAGCGCCGTGGCGTGCGCGCTTTATGGAAAAGAAGGTCCAGCCCGCTTTCGTCCAGCATAGGTATGTTGTCTCCATAGTCCCGCCACCAGCATGATGGCGGTATAGTGCATTTGGTACGTCCCTTTTAGGTCAGAGACGCGCCAACGCAAAGATGGTGGGGCTGTTAGCCTTCTACCTGCTCAACCCCAACCACTTCCGGCACATAATGCCGGAGCATGTTTTCCACACCATGCTTGAGTGTTGCGCGGGATGATGGGCAGCCAGAGCAGGCACCCTGCATGGTCAGACGCACAATACCGTCCCGATACCCACGGAAGACGATATCCCCACCATCGCCTGCCACGGCAGGGCGTACGCGGGTATCAAGCAGTTCCTTGATCTGCGCCACAATTTCCTGATCTTCCGGGGCAATAGCGTCTTCCACAACCCCTACGCCCTCACCCACCACCGGCAGGCCCGCAGCAAAATGGTCTGCCACCGTAGCCAGAATGGCAGGGCGCAGGTCTGACCAATCCGTACCATCGGCTTTGGTTACGGAAATAAAGTCCTGCCCCAGAAACACGCGGGACACACCCGGAATAGCAAACACCACATCTGCCAGAGGCGAGCGGCCTATCACGGCATCAGCATCAATAAAGTCTATTGTGCCTGCATCCCCCATGACAGGGCGGCCTGGTAGAAATTTGAGAGTGGCGGGATTAGGGGTGTCTTCTGTTTCAATGAACATCGGTTTGGGTCCTGATCTCTGAAAAGCTCACTATGTCGCTATCAGGTGGCATCAGAATGAGGACACGGCAAGTCCTGTTACAAAAAGAAAACCCATTCTCCAGCTATCAGGCACGCCCTGACAGCGCCGGAGTATAACCATACAGTCAGGCAGACCCGCTACCTGATATGGTAACCCGCTCCAAGCAGGGTTGGCGTTATGCTTTGCCAACCCTGCCAGAAGATAGTGCGGTTAGTGCGTTGTAATAGGGGACAAAAGAGCCTTCAGCCCGTCCAGATTACCCGCTAGATACGGATAGCGCAGCCCATCATGGTAAGAGAGGGTGACAGTGCGATACTGGTCTCTGTCACGCAGGAGTAACGTGATTGGGGCTTTGTTAGCGCCTTTGGCCTGCGTAATCACATCTTTCAGAGTATCGGCATCGTAGGCTTCCCCATTGACGGCAATAAGGTCCTGATCACGGGTGATTCCGGCCTTCCAAGCAGGGCTACCCCACAGAACCTCAGACAATGCGCCCTTTTTGCTGACAGAAAAGCCAAGAGAAAAGAGAAAGTCTGAGCTATGACGGATGCCAGAAGCGGACTCTATGTAACTTGAAGGCTTTTCCGAAAACTCAAGCTTGGCACCTGTACGCGTCAGCCCATCCAAGGGGGCGTGAAGCTGAATTTCGTCAACACGCTGGTGCAGGAAGCTAGCCCAGTCATACGGTTGCACAGCGTTGAGCGTTTGTGTCACTTCATCAAACTGATACGTGCTGGTTATGAAGCTGCCATTGTGCGTGCCAAAAAACTTCGCCGCAAAGTCATTCAAGGATTTGCTGTTATTCGACAATTTGCGAATAAGCGTATCTGCATCCAGCCAGATTAACTGGCCCTCAGAATAGTAATCCTCGCTCCGCAACCAGCTTTTCCAGGATTGTGCAGCACGTTGTGCAATAATCGGGTCATTGGTCGTGTCAATCAAGGGGCGCCACTGGCGGCCTTGTCGGTCATCATACACCGCAGCAACCTGTGCCAGAGCTTCTTCCACCTGCGGAATGCTCATCAAACCAGACCGAGCAGCCAGAACATAGCCCCAATACTGGGTCTGCCCTTCATACACCCACAAACCGGCACCACGCTGCGGTGTGTTGAAGTTAGGCGCCCACAAACCAGCCGGACGACGATATTTGCCATTCCAGGAATGCGTATATTCGTGTGCCAGCAGGTCGCGCGCCGCGAATGTTTTATCCCATTTGGTAAAGTAACCACGTGGTCCACTATTTTCACTGGACTGATGATGCTCCAGGCCTATCCCGCCCAGATGCTCGGTCAAAGCCAGAAGAAAATCATAATGGTCGTAATGGTGTGAGCCAAACAGCAGGTTTGCCTGCTTTACTAACTCTTTATGCGCTTTTATCTGCGCATCTGTTGCGGCAAGATCCTCAGGGTGATCTGCCATGACGTTTAGCGTTACAGGAACATGGTCCTCTTGTGTCAGGTCAAACTTCTTGAAGTATTTTCCAGAAAAGAGAGGGGAATCAACTAGTACGTTAAAGGAGACCGGCTTAAATGTGACTGTTCCGCCGGTCTTTGCGCCATCCGCACGCAAGGCGGTACCATAATCCCAGCCCGTGGGCAGAGTAACCTGCGGTTTGACCATAATCTGCCGTGTAAAATATCCGGCAGGATAAAGCGAGACGGCCGACCATTGCACATTGACCATGGCATCAGTCATGACAACACGCCCCTCATTAGGGGAAACGGGCGTTAAGAGCTGATAGGCAACCGTGACTTCGTGCGTGCCTTTAGGCACCTGAATATGGAAGGCGCTGACCTCTACCGTATCGCGCTTCCAGAGCAGGGACTGGCCTGCTGCCTTTACGGTTATGCCGCCCAACTGGTCTATGGTGCCGGTAGGGGAGTGATCACCCGGAATCCACATTGGGTAGAGTAAAACAAAATCACCGCCATTCTGGGCGATATCTGCTGGAACAGGTACCGTCTCTTTCATGCTCAGTATGTGGCGGGACAGATCCGTAGCATCAACCTGAAGGGACAACTGCCCGGCATAAGGCTTGTCCTGAGGGGTTGGGAGCGCGGGAGGCAGCGGTAGAGGCTGCGGCTGCTCCTGTGGCGTTGCCGCATGAGCCAGCACAGCCCCAAACATAAGACCGACCCCAGCCACGGAAGACAGAATAAAACGGCGGAAAGACATACTGTGATATACTCCCTGTGCCCCGGTATCAGATCAGCCACACACGCCAAACTGCCGGGGAAAAACTGCTCCTACTAGAAGCATTATAACATTAGAGTGTCGAGATATATCGGTAGCAAAACAACACACAGACTGTAGATTGCTCTATCAAGGCTGGTTTTTAAAATTTTATATCTTCATCATGCTTATAAATTTCTCTCTTATTTCGGACGCCGCAGTTTTGCGCCAAACAAAATAAACATCTGTTGGCCCAATTTCGGGCATGGGCCGCACATTCAAAACATGACCCTGCTTGCGCAACTGTCTGATGATGCTCTCCGGCATACAGGAAAAGCCATTCCCGAGATCCAGGCACGCGGTTATGACGTCGTAAGATTCTATCGTCTGAATAGAGCGCGGCTGATACCCTTTTTGTTCAAGCCATACTTCAACACGCTGCCGGTAAAAACAATCCCGATTAAAAAGGTAAAAATTCGATTTTTTGATGATATCGGCTCTCTCTTTTTTCATACCTTGCGGCATAACCAGATAAAGCGGTTGATGAAAAGCAAAGACACTCTGCAATTGGGTTGTTTGTACGGGTCCATCTGTAACGGCCAGATCAATGGCTTGCTCCAGCACCATACGTTCCAACGCAAAACTGGAGCCTTTAATAAGGCTTAGATCAATATCAGGATAATTTTTTATAAATTGTGGTAATTTCTGATAAATACAAGTCAGAAACGCAACATCCAGAGCGCCTATTTTGAAAATAGCTCTCTGTTTGTTCTGCGCCCATAAAGACGGAAGTTCGTCACATTTCTCGACCAGTGGTTTGACGTCCTGATAAAACTTTCGGCCTGCCGGAGTGATGATGAGGCTTTTGTTCTCCCGCGTGAAAAGCGGATGCCCAATATCATTTTCCAGCTCTTTCAGGCGCATGGTAATATTGGATGCCACACAGTGCATTTTATCCGCTGCCGCAGCAATCGAACCCATTTCCACAATAGCGCAAAAAAAGCGGAGCTGAGACAGTTTGGGATGATACATTTTTTAAGACTCATAAAAAATGAGGATGAACGTCTTAATTAATCACTTTTCATCCCTTCTGAACAGCAGGCACTATGAAACCATGAGCTCGCAAGGCGTTAGTCTTCACGAAACCAGTCTTGCACGCAATTTTTAGGGAAAGAAAATTTCATGCCCAATCCTGCTCTTAAAGATACCTACAAACTCTACATCAATGGTCAGTGGGAAAGCGGAAGTGCTGATGGTGTCACTGAAATTCGTAACCCTGCAACAGGTGCTCTTGTTGCCAAAGCAACAAACGGGACAAAGCAAGATGTTGAAAAAGCTGTTAAAGCTGCTGCGGATGCCTTCCCCGCATGGAGCAGAAAAACGGCTGAAGAACGGGCCGACATTCTTTATGCCTTCAAGGCTTTAATAGAAAAACAGGCGGATCATTTTGCACATATCATTTCGAGCGAAATGGGAAAACCCCTTGCGGAGGCACGCACGGAAGTTAACTTTGCAACAGGCCTCATCCGTTTTGCTGCTGAGAACACACGCAGACTTGAAGGCGACATTATACCCGGCAGCCGACCGGGTGAGAAAATTTTGTTTGAGAAGATACCGCACGGTGTCATAGGCGCTATTTCAGCCTGGAATTTTCCCCTAGCTCTTTTTGCCCGCAAGGTCGCGCCCGCTCTGGCCGCAGGCAACACCATTGTTATCAAACCACACGAACTCGCCCCACTAGCTGCGCTGGAGGCCACCCGTCTGGCGGAAGAAGCCGGTATTCCAGCAGGTGTGCTGAATGTTGTTACCGGGAATGGTCAAGATGTGGGGACACCCCTGGTGGAACATCCCGACATTAAGCTGATTACAATGACCGGTAGCACCGCAACCGGCAAAAAAATTATGGCTGCGGCAGCAAACACTCTTAAGGAAGTCCGTCTGGAACTGGGTGGAAAAGCTCCTTTCATTGTCATGGAAGATGCAGATATTGAGAAAGCCGCCAGCGCTGCCGTTCAGGCTCGATTCTCAAACGCTGGGCAGGTTTGTACCAGCAATGAACGCACCTATGTGCATGATGCGGTCTATAACCAGTTCCTAACGCTTGTGCGCCAGAAAATTGCCGCCCTGACGGTTGGTAACCCGCTGGATGCCAAAACAGATATGGGCCCCAAAGTCAGCCTGCAAGAGCTTGAAAAAGTGCATAAAATGGTGGAGCAGGCCGTGGCACAGGGCGCTTCATTGGAGATGGGGGGCAAACGCCTTACAGGCGGCGTTTATGACCAGGGATTTTTCTATGCACCCACGCTCCTGACCAACGTAACGGAAAATATGGATATTGTTAAAGACGAGGTGTTTGGGCCAGTCTTTCTTCTTACCAAAGTCACTGATTATGATGATGCCCTGCGTCAGGCAAATGAGTGCCAATATGGTCTTTCCGCCTACGTATTCACGCAGGATTTAAAACGCATTATGCGTATCAGCTCTGACCTGAATTTTGGGGAAGTCTATGTGAACCGTGAAGGCGGAGAAGCACCACAGGGCTTCCACCATGGTTACAAAGATAGCGGACTAGGCGGAGAGGACGGAAAATATGGTCTGGAGGCCTATGTGCAAACCAAAACCGTCTATCTGAATGCCTGAATAAAAAAAGGGGTGCATATTTGCACCCCTTTTCTCAAACATTCTATAAATATCAGCGTAAAATACCTGTATGGCCAATGGAATAGCGGCCAGGCTGGGGCCAGACTGTAAGGCCATGTGGTTCTGCCCCTACAGGCACTTTGACCATGCTGCCATCCTGTGTGTTGATAGCATAAACAACATCATCAAAGCGGCCAGATAACCAAAGGGTTTTTCCATCTGCACTGACATTGCCCATATCTGGGCTGCCACCACCGGGAATGGGCCAGTTTGCAACAATCTTGTTCGTTGCAAAGTCAATAACCGTTACACCGCCAGCAGCACTATGGGGTTTGCCGTGGATTTTATGAGACCCACGATTAGCGACATACATTTTTGTGCCATCACGGCTTGGGTACAAGCCATGCGTGCCAACACCTGTGGGGATAAACCCAACTTCACGGAAGTTATCACCGTCTACAACAAAAACACCATCAGCCATCATGTCCGCGATGTAGAAAACCTTACCATTCGGCGAAATCAGGATATCCTGAGGCATGCCACCGCTTGAAAGTTTCAGGTATCCTAAAACTTTTTTATTAACTGTATCGACTTTTACCAGGTGACCACCAAACTCACAGGTGAAAATGGCATACCGACCATCAATGGAAAAATCAGCATGATTCACGCCTTTACAATCAGGCGTATCCACGGACTGCTGCAACGCCATTGTATGCGGGTCACGGAAGTCAAGCCGCTTGCGGGCTTCAGCCACAACAATGGCGGACTTACCGTCTGGCGTAAAATACATGTTATACGGGTCATCTACCGGTACGGCTGGGCCCGGTTTGCCTGTATGCGCGTCAATCGGTGTCAGGCTTCCGTCAAAGGTGCCTTCAGCATTATTGGTCACCCAAAGCGTACGTAAGTCCCAGGACGGCACAACATGCTGCGGGCTTTTGCCAACCTTATATTTATCCACCACCGTATTGGTCGCAGGGTCAATAACATAAACATCATTAGACCGCAGGTTCGGCACATAAACGCGGGCAGGGTCCTGAGCAATCTGGGGGGCGATATGGCCCTCTGCCGTTTCACTATACAGGTTGGTCGGGTTCAGGACCGGCGGCATGCCAGGAATGGTCTGGACAGCAGAGACAGTTGTCCCCGGATACACCGGCTGATTAACCGGAGCTGCACCAGCAGATGGCGCAGCACTACCCGAAGGAATTGCCGGGGCAGGAGCTTCCGCTGGGGCGGGGGCAGGAGCGGCTGTTTGCGCATGGGCCAGGTTATACCCTGTGCCCAGCGTGACCATTATAGCTGCTGCCGCTGCCAGATGCCTTTTTACTATCATTATATTACAGCCTGTACCTTGCTTTTACTTTTGCCCAAATGAACACTGTATGGGCTTAGCATAACTAGGACAGGCCGTCTATTTTCCGGCTATTTCGGACTTTTTTACTACTAATTATTTAACACGCTCTTCTTCAATGGCCTTAACTGCCGCGTTCACTTGCATGGCCAGGCCTACGCGCCCCAGTTCAGCAGAGGCATGGCGGGGGTCTCCCCCATACATGCCCTCTGCCGCAGACGGAGTGCCAGAAGCCCGTAACGCACTTTCCCTTACCATTGAGGGGTCAACAGCCAGAAGCAGAGACGTATCACTTATATCGGCATGCATACCTACCTCACTCCCGTGCCCTTGCTGAGTAAGCCATTTTGCATACTGGTTGGTAATAGCGGTATAATAGTCTTTAATATAAAGCGCTTTTGCGTTTTTCCCCTGCCATTCATGGTTTAACGCTGTAGCCGCTTTTTCCATATATTTCTGGTACCCGCCGTGGTCTCCCAGAAATACAATATTTCTGAACCCCTGCACCTGAAAACTTTTGCCTATTGATACAAGGGTTTTCTCAAAAACATCAGGCGGCACGGTTATCGTGCCGGGAAAACGCATATGGGATGACCTGGGGTTGGTTGTACCCTCTGGCACATAGGCGACCACAGGCGCTACCAGTGTATGGCCCAGCTTTTGTGCAATCTGCTGTGACAGCGCCATAACACGCACATTATGCTTCCCGACAGCAAGGTACGGACCGCTTTGCTCTGTACCACCAATGGGCACAAGAATGGTCGTGGTACCCGCTTTCAAAGCTGATTGTATTTCTGTCCAGGTTTGCTGCTCGAACAAAACCTGTCCTGCCTGCTGTGCATGCACCGAAAAAGGCGAAAACAGAGCAGAGACACATAAAACCCTGGCAATGACTTTTTTTGAAATTATCATGTTATTTCTTTTTTCGTGTTGTTTTTTTTGCTGGCACTGATTTGAGAAGAGGTGCAAGAAAACGCCCCGTATAGCTCTCTGGGCAGGCCGCAATATCTTCAGGGGTACCTTCTGCAACAATCTGGCCACCGCCATCGCCGCCTTCTGGCCCCACATCTATCAACCAGTCAGCTGTTTTAATAACTTCCAGATTATGCTCAATCACAACCACCGTGTTCCCCTGGTCTACCAGGGCATGTAAAACTTCAAGAAGTTTCCGGACATCTTCCGTGTGCAACCCTGTTGTGGGTTCGTCCAGAATGTAAAGCGTGCGGCCTGTTGCCCGGCGCGCAAGTTCCTTAGAAAGTTTAACGCGCTGCGCTTCACCGCCAGAAAGGGTTGTCGCTTGTTGGCCAAGCGCCACGTAACCCAAGCCAACCTGCTGCAATATGGCCAACCTGTCCCGGATACGGGTTTGCGCAGAAAAATAGGGCAAGGCTTCATCCACGCTCATAGCCAAAACATCTGCTATGGATTTGCCTCTAAATTTAATCTCCAGTGTTTCACGGTTATAGCGTTTCCCCTTACAGGTATCGCACGTCACAAAAACATCTGGCAGGAAGTGCATTTCAATTTTGAGAACGCCATCCCCCTGACAGGCCTCGCACCGTCCGCCTTTAACGTTGAATGAAAAGCGGCCAGGCTTATAGCCGCGCGCCTTGCTTTCAGGCAGTTCGGCAAACCAGTCACGTATGGGGGTAAACAGATCAGTGTAGGTCGCCGGGTTAGATCGTGGTGTACGGCCAATGGGTGACTGATCAATATCGATAATTTTATCGAGCAGTTCTAACCCTTTTATGGATTTACAAGGTTCTGGTGATGTTGAAGACCCCATAAGTTCACGCGACAGGGTTTTGTACAATGTATCGATAACAAGTGTCGATTTTCCACTGCCGGAAACGCCAGTTACACAGGTAAATGTACCAAGCGGAAAACGTGCCGTAACATTTTTAAGGTTATGCCCACTTGCACCCTCCACAGTCAGAAGGCGTTTTTTGTCTATCGGCCTACGCTGAGCAGGGACTGGAATAACTTTTCGGCCAGAAAGATAAGCACCAGTAATACTTTCCGGCACTTTGGCAACCTGCTCCGGCGTACCGGTTGCAATCACCGTGCCACCAGTTACACCCGCACCGGGCCCCATATCAACCAGCCAGTCAGCGCTCCTTATGGCATCTTCATCATGTTCAACAACAATGAGTGTATTACCAAGCTTTTTAAGACGATCGAGAGTTCCAAGCAGGCGTTCATTATCACGCTGATGCAACCCGATGGACGGTTCATCCAGAACATACAATACGCCTGTCAAACCAGACCCGATCTGGCTTGCCAGACGGATACGCTGACTCTCGCCTCCAGATAACGTTGCCGAACTCCGTGAGAGAGTAAGATAATCCAGCCCGACATCATCCAGAAATTTCAACCGGTCCTGAATTTCTCGCAAAATACGTCGGGCAATTTCGGCACGTTGTGGTGTCAATGTCGGCAAAACACTTTCAAACCAGGACAGTGATTTTCCAATCGGTAAATCACATGCTTCTGAAATTGTCTTCTCCGCAACCTTAACGCATAATGCTTCCGGGCGTAGCCGTGCGCCATGACAAACATGGCATGATTTTTCAGACTGATACCGTGAAAGTTCCTCACGCACCCACATGCTATCGGTATTGGCAAGGCGGCGTGAAAGACTTTTCAAAACCCCTTCAAAAGGTTTTGTAACGGAATAGCTTTTTTTGCCATCTTTATAGGTGAAGGTTACATCTTCAAGAACACCATTTAAAATACCTGTTTGAGCATCCTCTGGCAGGTCTTTCCATGGCGTATCCATGCTGGTCCCGAAATGTGCAGCAAGGCTCTCCAATGTCTGGTCAAGCAGAGGAGACTTTGCATCCTTCCACGGTGCTATCGCACCTTTTTTCAAGGAGAGTGCCGGGTTGGGAACAACAAGTGCCGGGTTGAAAAATGTTTCCGTGCCAATGCCATCACAAGCCGGACAAGCACCTTGGGGCGCGTTAAAAGAAAACAGGCGCGGTTCTATTTCTTCCAGAGTAAAGCCACTTTCCGGGCAAGAAAAACGGGAAGAAAAAACCCATCTCTCAGCATCAGCTTTACTGTCTTTCAGCACTTCCTCGGCATAAACAATACCATCGGAAAGCTCCAGTGCTGTCTCAAAACTGTCAGCCAGTCGGGTTTCAATCCCTTCTTTGACCACAATTCTGTCAACCACAACCTCAATCGTATGCCGCAGCTTCCGATTAAGTGTGGGTACATCAGCAATTTCGTAAAGGTCTCCATCCACTTTAACACGTGTAAAGCCTTTACGCTGAAGCTCGGCCAGTTCCTTGCGGTATTCCCCCTTACGGTCCCGAATAACCGGAGCGAGCAGAAGCAGGCGTGTGCCCTCCGGCAACGCCAGCACCTTGTCAACCATTTGGCTGACGGTCTGGGCTTCAATGGGTAAACCTGTGGCGGGAGAGTACGGTATGCCTGCACGCGCCCATAGTAGGCGCATATAGTCATAAATTTCCGTCACAGTGCCAACGGTTGAACGCGGGTTCTTGGAGGTTGTCTTCTGCTCAATGGAAATTGCGGGAGACAGTCCTTCTATGGAATCCACATCCGGCTTTCCCATCAGTTCCAGAAACTGGCGAGCGTAAGCGGACAGGCTTTCTACATAGCGCCGCTGCCCCTCTGCGTAGATGGTATCAAACGCCAGGGAAGATTTACCCGACCCTGACAGGCCGGTCACGACTGTCAGGCTGTCACGCGGAATATCAATATCAACATTCTTGAGGTTATGAACCCGCGCACCACGGACGCGAATAGCTGATTGATCGGGGGGAAGGGTATTTTCCATCAGAATTTTCGCTGCCGTTCCTGTTTTGTCCTACTACCTGTTCTAGCGCTTCTCCAAAGGGTATGGAATGCTGTCAGGCATACTTAATAAGCTATATGGGCATGTTGCGTCGGAATTCCCATTGCACCCACGCCTTTCATTGACCATCTAGGACAACAAGGGCGGCAAACGCCGCAAAACGGGGAGCGGTTGCACAAAAACTCCCCACTGTTTTGAGTAAGGAAGACACCAGATGGACCATATTATCGGCCAGCCACGTCCTGAGACACAGAACGGTGCAACAGGGCAAGGGTCTGCCCCTGTTATTTCAGAAGGGTCTCAGGCCACATTCATGCAGGATGTGATTGAGGCCAGCCGTACGGTTCCTGTTCTGGTGGATTTCTGGGCGGACTGGTGTGGCCCCTGCAAACAACTGGCCCCGGTGCTGGAAAAGGTTGTAACCGCAGCCAAAGGCCGTGTGCGTCTGGTCAAGCTTGATATTGATGCCAACCGCGCTCTTGCAGCCCAGCTCTCGCAGGTTGGGTTGCCGCTTCAGTCCATCCCCATGGTTGCAGCATTCTGGAAGGGGCAGATCCTTGATCTGTTTCAGGGGGCATTGCCGGAAAGTGAAATCAAGAAATTTGTTGAAGGTGTTCTAAAAGCTGCTGGTGGCGGCACCTTACCCGCAACCGAACTTCTGGCTGAAGCGGATGTTGCGTTGGAAACCGACCAGCCGGACCGAGCCGCAGAACTCTATTCTGCCGTTATTGGGGAAGAGCCCGAAAACCCCAAGGCATGGGGCGGCTTGGTGCGCGCCCTACTGGCGCTGGATGATGAGGAAGCCGCCACGGCTGCCCTGGCGGATGTACCCGCCAAAATTACCGAGGCCCCGGATGTTGTTGGCGCCCGTGCCGCACTGGAGCTGAAAAAAGAAGGCAGAAAAGCCGCGCAGGAAATGGAAGGCGTGCGAGCCCGCCTTGCCGCCAACCCGGATGATTACGAAGCCCGATGTGAACTTGCGACAGCCCTTAACGCGGCCAACAAACGGATGGAAGCGGCAGATGAGCTCCTCAGCGTTATCAAGGCTGACCTGACATGGAACAATGGGGCCGCGCGCCAGCAGCTTCTGCGCTTTTTTGAAGCTTGGGGCCATATGGACCCGGCAACGCTTGCAGCACGCCGCAAGCTGTCTTCCCTGCTCTTTTCCTGATCTATAATTTTGGCATCCTACCTCCCCCAAGATGACGTGACAGATATCCCGCGGCATATTCCGCGGGTCTGTGACCTTACTCTGGCAGATATGCCTATTGAGCTGGGCCTGTTCCCGCTCAGTGGCGTATTGCTGCTACCGGGAGGGAAGCTCCCGCTCAATATATTCGAGCCGCGCTATATTGCCTTGATGGAAGATGCTCTGGCCTCCCACCGGCTTGTTGGCATGATCCAGCCTGTCTGGCGGGAAGAAGATGAGGAAACGCCAGAGGCCACCCCGCCTCTCTACAAAATCGGGTGTGTGGGCCGTATCACCTCCTTCACAGAACGCAGTGATGGCACTTATGCCGTGACCCTGACCGGCATTGCCCGCTTCAGGCTTTTGCGTGAGACAGAAATAGACAGGGGGTATCGCCATGCCCGCGTGGATGTCTCTTCCTTCGCGGCAGATTTGTCTGAACTGCCGTCCGCCCCATTTGACCGGCAAAAGCTGCTGGAGGCCCTGCGCCGCTATTTTCGGCAGAAAGGCCTTAATGCCCGCTGGTCGGTCATTGAACAGATGGGAGATGACATTCTGCTTGTCACCCTTCCCATGATCTGTCCTTTCCCTCCGGCAGAAAAACAGGCATTGCTTGATGCAGCCACCTTAACAGAGCGTGTGCGTGTGCTACAGATGTTGCTTGATCTGGCCGGGCCGGAAGATAATGGTCCGCCTTCGTAAATGATTTTGTAGGAATGCTCTTTATATGTCCGGTGCCCATACCCACGCCCCGCTTGACCCCCGCCTGCTGTCTCTGCTGGTCTGCCCCGTAACCAAAGGGCCACTGACCTATAATGCCGAGACAAATGAACTGGTCAGCCAGCAGGCCGGGCTTGCTTTCCCCATTCGTGACGGCATTCCTGTTATGCTGCCAGAAGAAGCCCGCCACCTGGAAGGCTGATACAGGACTGGGTGTAGCTTGCTCGTGATCCATCACTCCCCCTGCACCCAAACTGTTCCTGTTCGGTTCCGGCCGCGCGGGATTTGGCGCCGCTCACCTGTAACACTCTGCCTTGGGCTTGCCCTGCTTTCCTGCATCCCGTGCCTGACGGGATGCCACCGGGAAATTGAAGGTGAAAACATAGACCTGCCCCCAGAACGGCCTGGCCGCTTTATTCCGGAAGCTGCTCCAGCAGAAGCACGCCGCTCCAAGGAGGCGCAGGACCGCGAAGATCTGGCTGCGGCAAATGGTCAGAAACCGCCTGAGCCATCAAACCGTCCTGAAGACCGGTTTGAAGCACTCATGCCGTCCAACGCAACATCTGGCCCGCTTGAGTCTGGCGATGGTCATATGGTTATTCCACAAGCACAGCCCATATACGGCAAAGCACCGCAGACCACGCCACAGTCTCCACAATAAAACCGTCTGGCAGAGACTGTTCCCGGTATCTGCCAGAGTAATGCACCGTATTATCGTGGAACGAGCGGTCCTTCCGTTTTAACGCCACCCCGCCAGACCGCAGCAATCTGGTCTACTGCCGCAATATTCTGTGCGGGATCTGCCTCCAACACGACAAAGTCAGCCCGTTTGCCAGGTGCAATCATGCCTCGGTCGGACAGGCCCAGCAATGCCGCGGCCTGACTGGTTGCCAGCCGGAGGGCTTGCAGCGGGGTCAAACCGGCTTCTACCAGCAGGCGGAGTTCTCTGTGCTCAGCAAAACCGGGCAAACGGACCGGTGCCGCACCTGAGTCCGTGCCAAACCCTATATTCACACCCGCTTTATACAGAGCCAAAAGGTTCTGCTGGTTCATGGCTACAGCTTTGTGCGATGCCGCATCCAAAGGCGCTGTACGGGTTTTTTCCTGCCAGGCGGGGTCAGAAATCTGCCGGATAAGGTCTTCACTCAAAGCTGGTTTTAAAACCGGGTCCTGCAGCAGGGCTGGCTGTTCCGCAAACAGATAAGTCGCTTCATCCAGGCTGATAGTAGGTACATACCAGGCAGAATGAGACTTCATGAGGGTTATGAACTCACCATCCACAGGTTCATCTCTGACACCGTGAGCAATAATATCTGCTCCATCCGCGACCAACCGCTTGGCGTAGCGCAGATCATGAATATGAACAGCAACCCGCAAATGCCGGGCGTGAGCTTCCTGTATGACTGCCTGCCAGACCTCAGGTTTCATGACAGGCAATGGTTTGGCGGACGATACGCCATTCTTGAAATCATCAATCCAAAGCTTGACGAGGTCCGTGCCCTCAGCCGCCATCTTCTGGACAGCCTGTCGGCCTTCTTCTGCCGTGGCAGGCCTGAAGATCTGGTCCTTCCCGACTTTGACCATACCTTCAGGCGGCATCCCTCCGGGGGTGCCTATCCCTTGGTCCACGCCAAACAGGTCGGCCCCCTGTGTATTCTGATGTTGCTGCTGGCGGAGTTGGTCAAACAAAGGAGACTTGGTCAGCCCCAGCGCCGTAACCGTTGTCACGCCATACCGTGCATATTGCCCTAAAGCAGCCTGAATGATGGGAGCGGTGAAGTTGGCAGACCCAACCTGTGTGCCGGACACCACGCCTACATGGCTGTGGTCAGAAATAAGGCCGGGGATAAGCGTTTTCCCGCTCAGATCAGTATGGCGTGCCCCTTTAGGCACGGACACTGTGCCGCTTTTACCAACAGCGCGAATAACACCGTTCTGGATCAGCACATCCCTTTCAGGCTGCTCTGTAAGGGATGATCCATCAAAAACTTGCACATGCTCAAGCAGAGTAGTGTCCGATGGTGCTGCGTGGGTTACCCCTGCGCACCATACCGTCAGGCAAACACCCGCCAGTAGGGAAAAGGCATGTCCTTTGCAGGGCATGGGACTGAGAAAACCGTTTTTACGTTTCATTCTGCCTTATCACCTTTGTGCTCAGAACAGGGCTTAGTCGTCCTCCGCCCCTATTGGCGGGGCAAAGCGGCGCATACCGTCAGCCACTGCCATACCAAGAATACCTGCCATCATGCCCAGTGCCGTGGGGATGGCGCTCCCACCTGGCAATAGCCCCACCAGCACACTGCTGAGTGAACCAATACTAAACTGTAAGGTTCCCAACATGGCTGATGCGCTCCCGGCATGGTGACCATGATGGTAGAAAGACATGACAGTTGCATTAGGGCCAATAAAGCCAAGCGCACCTGTGATACTGGTAATAAGCGCACAGGTCAGGATGGGATGATGCTCGCCCGCAACCCCTATACAGGCCAGTACAACGAACACAGCGCCAATGACCAACGCCCAGAGCAAGGCACCTTCCAGCAATGCAGGCATGGCAACTTTATGCACCAGCTTACCATTGATCTGCGTGCCAAGAATAAACGCCGCTGCATTCACCCCAAAAAACAGACCAAATTGCGCTGAGGAGAAATGGAGCACCTGTTCAAACAAGACAGGAGCACTTCCCAAGTAAGCAAACATGACGAATGTTGAAAAGGTCGCAATAAGCGCATTTGCCCGGAACACTGGCTCCTGCAAAATGACAAGATAGCGCGCAGCAATACGGGTTGGAGAGAAGGGTATTCTGCGTTCCCTAGCCAGTGTATCCGGCAGGGTGAGGAGAATGCCCAGAATTGCCAGCACACCATACAGTGCGCCAACCCAGAAAATCCACCGCCAGTTCCCAAATTTCAGCACAATACTGCCAAAGCTTGGGGCAAGTACGGGCATTACGCCAAAAACCAGCGTCAATTGGGACATAATGCGCGCCCCTTTCTTGCCGGTTGCCACATCACGTACAATAGCCCGAGGGACAACGGCAGAGGCAGACCCCCCAACAGCTCCCAGAAAACGGCAGAGGCAGAACAGGTGATAGTCCTGCACAACAGCACACCCAGCGGATGCCACGGCAAAAATAGCCAGCCCCACTACAAGAGGGGCACGCCGTCCAAACCGGTCAGATAAGGGGCCTTGGGAAAACTGGCCAAAGGCCAGCCCAAGAAACCACGCAGCCAGCGTAAACTGGGCAGAGCCGGGACCGCCACCCAGATCCTGCTCCACTTCCGGGAAAGCAGGCAGGTACATATCCGTTGCAAGCGGACCAATACCGGTAACCAAACCCAACAGCACAATATGCCAAGCTGAAAACTGACGAGCCGGTGGTGCATGGGAGGAGGAAGAAGGCGTCATGCAACAGACCTGATGTGAAAAAAGGAAAATCTACCCTGCTCTTGGGTTAGTTCACCCCACCTTGTCCAGACTTTCCGTGCAAACAGGTGGCGCATACCACACACGCTCCATCCCCCCTGATAAATTTTGAACAGGGTGGGGAGGGATATTTTGGGACGGTATCCTGAGGCTAAAAGCTGCTGGCAGGGTGCAACACGCAAGCATGACAAAGCTTGAGACTTTGGATTTCTAATAAGAAATATATTTTATGAGAGAAGAAAACTGGTGGAGCCAATCGGGATCGAACCGACGACCTCTTGAATGCCATTCAAGCGCTCTCCCAACTGAGCTATGGCCCCACACTGTTTCAGGCAACATCCTTGGGTATGATGTGCGTGTGCTCGCTAATACAAGGCGTTGTGACAGCTTGCAAGCCCCTTTTTTCAGGAAAGTATGACCCCTCTGTCCCGCAAAGCGTGCAGGAGCGGGAAAAGCGGCAAGCCAAGAATAGCAGCATACTCGCCTTCAATGCGTTCAAACAAATGCAGCCCCGGCCCCTCTACCCGGTAAGCGCCTACGGAAGAGAGGCACCGTGTCCCTTCTTCCGCCAGATAGGCTTCCAGAAATAGGGATGAGAAGGCACGCATGGTCAGTTTTGGCTCTGCCACATGATGCCAGACCACTTGTCCCTGATGGCACACAACCACTGCTGTATGCAGCGTATGTGTCTGCCCCCTCAAAGCTTCAAGTTGCTGCCGCGCCGCGTTGATGGATGCAGGTTTGTCATAAAGCGTCCCGTTGCAGGACAGCACCTGGTCTGCGCCAATAACAAAGGCGTCTGGCTTCTGCACAGCCAGCGCTTTTGCTTCAGCCAGCCGGAGGGCAATTTCTGCTGCACTCCACCCTTCTGCACTGCCTTTTTGTTTAAGCTCGGTTTCATCTAGGTCTGGAGGCATGACAGAACAGGAAAGCCCTGCACTATTCAGCAGATGTCTTCTTGTAACAGATCCGCTCGCTAGTACTAGCAACGAATCACTGTTCTGTAATGGAGTCGGTTTCAGTACTAAATCTGTCATCGCTACGAGTCTCTTTCAGGTACTGCGTAAAATAGGGGCTGTGAGTACTGTCATGAGTACCGGGGTACATGTGGATTGTACGGCGATCATGACAACGGCGTACCGAGTACCGTGCACAACTCTCAAGACTCATGAACCGGTGAGTTGTACACAGCCTCTCTGTGGAGTTTTCTGGATAAGTCGAAAAATACCTTATTTCTCAAGCATCTGTAAACTGTACACACTGTGGGAAAGCTGGGGTACATTTTTGGAATGCTGGGTACCCCGTCATCCACAGTACCTACTACTCTCAACAATCATTTCTATCTCTTATTTTATATTTAAGGGGGCGTGGACAGCGTGGGAAAAGACGTGCAGGACTGCTGAGCATGAACAGCAACTCACACATCCCCTCCGCGAAACGCCTTCTCAGAACTCTGAATGGTGAGGCCCTGTGGCCCCCTCCGATGTGGTTGATGAGACAGGCCGGACGTTTTTTGCCTGAATTCCGCGCCATGCGTGCAAAGGCAGATTTTCTGACACGATGCATGACACCGGACATTGCAACAGAATTAACACTGCAACCCATCCGTCGGTTCGGGATGGATGGTGCCATTCTGTTTTCAGATATCTTGATCCTGCCTTGGGCTATGGGTCAGTCACTGGAATTTGTAGAAGGGAAAGGCCCGGTCTTGGGTGCCATACGCACAGCGCAGGACCTGGCAAAACTTGACCGTAACCGCATTGCCGAAGCAACGGCACCTGTTTTGGAAACTCTCAGCCGCCTGCACAAAACATTAAATGGTGTAGAAAATATTGGTGCCGCAAAGGCTGGCGCAACAACATTACTTGGTTTTACCGGCTCTCCCTTTACCGTTGCCTGCTACATGGTTGATGGCGGTAGCTCACGAGAGTTTGCCGTAACCCGCGACATGGCTTTTTCAGAACCAGCCTTGTTTGATAAGCTCATGGCTTTGTTGACAGAAACCACAGCAGATTACCTGTGCGCCCAGATAGAAGCTGGCGCAGAAGCGGTGATGTTGTTTGATTCCTGGGCAGGGCTGCTTCCGCCTTCTGAATTCCGCAAGCATGTCATTGCGCCAACACGGCAAATTGTAAAAACGATCAAGGCGAAACACCCCACAGTGCGTGTTATCGGTTTCCCGCGTCTTGGTGGTATGCTTGTGCCTGAATACGCCCGTGAAACTGGGGTTGATGTTGTAGCGCTTGATACCGGGGCTGATCTGTCTTTGGCGCGCACACTGATCCCTGAGCATATTGGGCTGCAAGGCAATCTGGACCCACTTGCCGTGCTGTCTGGCGGTGAAGCCATGCGGCGTGAAGCGTTAAGCGTGAGGAATGCTGGTAAAGGCCGTGCTCATGTCTTTAACCTTGGCCATGGCGTCTTGCCACAAACACCAGTTGAACATGTAGAAGAGCTGGTCAAAACTGTCAGGGAGACAGAATAATGGCAGCTCCACTCGCTCTTTCTCCGGATGGCCAGCTCAAGCTGGTCATATTTGATTGTGATGGGGTTCTGGTAGATAGTGAGGAAACCTGTTGCCGTATCAGTGCGGAAGAAGCCCGTGCTGCCGGAATGGATGTATCTGACAAAAATGCTGTTGCAACATTTTCCGGCATGGCACTCCCCTCCGTTAAAAAAATAATTGAAGAAAAAACAGGAAATCAATTACCGTCAGACTGGATTGACGCAACAAAAAAGCGTTTTGTCGCGGCTATGCGGCAAGGGGTGGAGGCCATTGATGGTGTTCACGCTATGCTTGAAGACATCAGGAAACTTGGTTTACCTGTAAGAGTTGGTTCTAATTCTTCCTGCGAAGAAATGGAAGCCAAGTTTCAGGCAACTAAAATGACGCAGTATTTTGAAAATCGTATCCATTCTGCACAAGATATGGGGATTCCAAAACCAAGGCCGGATGTCTATCTGTACGCAGCACAGCAGGAAGGCGTAAACCCTGCCAATTGTGTTGTGTTGGAAGATAGCAATACAGGCGCACGTGCTGCGGTAGATGCCGGTATGGTGTGTGTGTTACTGCGGGCTAAGGGTGAGCCTGTACCAGAATGGCCAAATCTTCTGGTTATTCATCATCTGTCAGAATTTGCGCCATTGTTACAAAAAACCTTGTTGAAGCAGGCAGAATTTCATGGTGTTTGAAGTCCTTCTCCCCTGGATGCGCTGGATTCTGGCCTTTCACGTCATGTCTGTGATGGCATGGATGGCAGGCATGTTTTATCTGCCGCGTTTATTTGTTTATCATTGTCAGGTTCAGATAGGTTCTGAGGAGAGCGCACGTTTTAAGATTATGGAACGGCGTCTTTTACGGGCCATTATCAATCCCGCCATGCTTGCAAGTCTTGTTTTTGGTGTGCTTTTGGTACTAACACCGGGGGGGGTAGATTGGCACGCAGGCTGGTGGCACTGTAAAATGACAGCCTTGGTCTTCATGTTTCTATTCCATGGTTTTTGTGCCCGCTGGCGTAAAGATTTTGAGCGTGACCAAAACAGTCATTCAGAACGATACTATCGTATTGCGAACGAAGTGCCGACCGTACTGATGATGATTATTGTTATTATGGTTATTGTGCGTCCGTTCTGATTTTTAGTGACAGAAACACAAAGGGTTAGAACAGGGCCGCACTGGTTTTAGTGCGGCCCTGTTTGTTTTAGATAAGATTTTGAGCTTTCAAAAGCCCAAAAGCAGCAAGCGTTACCATGCAGGTAATCTCATTTTTTCTTATCATATCTTCCACTTTTTCAAGTGAAAATGTATGGCAGGTTATGTCCTGTTCTGTTTCTTCCAGTTGTGTGGCACCTTGCGTCAGGTCTGTAGCCAGATAGACATGCCCTTTTTGGGTGGAATAGCCAGCACCCTGATACACAATACCTGCATGGTGCATGGCTCCGGCACTTAAACCGGTTTCCTCCCGCAATTCTCCTGCTGCAACTTCTGCGGGTGTTGCATCTGGGCGGGATTCCCACATGCCCATGGGTAATTCCCACAAACGCTGACCAATAGGGTAGCGATACTGGTTGATCAAAGTGATGGTCGGTTTGCCATTCTCATCCCGTCCAAGAGGGAGGATAACAACAAATTGACCGCGCTCCACCACGCCGTATAAGCCGTCTTTGCCGTTGGGACGACGAATGATGTCTTCCCTTACACGGGTCCATGGGTTTTCATAGGCAATGCGGGTAGACAGAACGAGGTAGCCGCCAGCGTCTGGCACGGGGTTGGTCATAAGGTGTCCTTGCTGCCTGTATGAAGTATGAGAGACGAATTTTGCAGTTTTTTCAGTCTCGAACCAGAAAAGACTGATCAGAATGCACAAAAGTAGTGCTGGTATTATCTAAGAGGGTTTTTTCATGCCTGCTGTGCCTGCGCGTCCGCCATCTGTAGTCAGAACCTTATGGGCGGTCGTGCTGTTCACGTTGCTTTGCTACATGGTCATAGGCCTGCAAATGGCGGTAACGCCTTTGTTTGTGCGTGAAAAACTGGGTTTTAGCTCTGCCATGGCAGGCTTTGCCGTGTCTGTTCAGTATTTAGCGACCTTTGTCACGCGTGTGGGGGTAGGGCGCAGAATTGACACGCAGGGTCCCAGATATGTTGTGCTGATAGGCCTTGTCGCCGGCGTATTGTGTGGGCTGTTCATAACGGCCGCAGCGTTACTGACAGCGTGGCCCACCATGGCGTTGGTATGCGTTTTTGTAGGGCGCATTATTCTTGGTTTTGCAGAAAGCTGGGTTTCAACGGCGGTCATTGTCTGGAACATTCGGCGCGTAGGGGCTGCCAACACGGCACAGGTTATATCCTGGAACGGGGTCTGTTCTTATGGGGGTATTGCTGTCGGTGCGCCCGTGGCAACTATGCTTTATCATAGTCAGTTCCCGTCAGTTTTGTCGGGTTATTGTGGCGTAGGACTTATGTGCACGCTGCTTATGCTTATAGGGCTTCCGTTAGCTATCAGGCAGCCTGCCGTTGCACCTCTTCCGGGCGTGCGTCCTCAATCCTTTTTTAAAACGCTTTCCAGTGTCTGGTCTTTTGGGCTGGCACTGGCAACTGGGTCTATCGGTTTTGGGGCTATCTCAGCACTTCTGGCCTTGTATTTTGCCGATAATCATTGGCATGGCGTTGCCACGGCGCTTGCGCTGTTTGGTATAGTGTTTGTGCTAACCCGCTTTGCTTTTACCAAACAGATCGCACGGCATGGTGGTGCCAGTGTGGCGGTGGCTTCTTTGCTGGTCGAGGCTTTGGGGCTGTCTGTTTTGTCGTGGGCTCCTACACCATTCTGGGCGTGTCTTGGGGCAGGGATAGCCGGTGCAGGATTTTCCCTTTTGTTTCCAGCACTTGGTGTTGGAGCAGTTGCACAGGTAGGGGCAGAAAACCGGGGTGCTGCCATAGGCGCGTTCTCGCTTTTTCTGGATATTGCTATTGGTGTTTCCGGCCCCCTGCTGGGGCTTATTATTCCGCGGTGGGGCTATGGCCCCATGTTTGAAATTACAGCTTTAGTTTGCCTGGCAGGTATGGCTCTTTGTCTTGTTCTAAAAAGCAAAGAGCGGGCGGATGCATCTGGTGTTGGTTAAAAGACCATGAGAGAATACAAAAAAGAAACGCAAGCAGGAGAAAATGGACATGCCGGTATCTGTTAAAGCTGTTGCCGTATTTTGCGGGTCACGCCTGGGGAATAACCCGCTGTACAAACAGGTTGCACAGAAGGCTGGTCAGGTGCTGGCACAGAAAAATATCAGGCTGGTTTATGGTGGTGGCGCACAAGGGCTCATGGGGGTTGTGGCAGACGCAACCTTACAGGCAGGGGGGCAGGTTACAGGTGTTATCCCCCATTTCCTGCATAAACGGGAAGTTATGCATGAGGGCGTGGCCGAACTGATCGTTGTGGATTCCATGCATGTTCGAAAGCAGATCATGTTTTCCCGTGCGGATGCCTTCTGGATATTACCCGGAGGCTTTGGAACATTTGACGAAATGATGGAAATTCTGACATGGAAGCAGCTTCAGCAGCATGCAAAGCCCATTATTATCGTCAACACAGCAGGCTGGGCTGATCAGGTAATCGCCATGCTGGATGCCGCAGTAACGCAAGGGTTTGCAACGGCTTCCGCACGCGGCAAAATAGAAATTGTCTCTGATATTGAAACTGCCTTGAAGCATAGCGAGACAGAACCAAAAACTCAGCCTGTGTCGATTGAGCAGTTTTAAGGACGAACAAGAGAAAACTGGAGCGGAAGCATATTCCCTCCGTTTCCACTCTTGCTAAAATGGCCTGAGGGCGCTATAGCCGCCGTCAGGTCGACGGAGTATAGCTCAGCCTGGTAGAGCACTGTGTTCGGGACGCAGGGGCCGGAGGTTCGAATCCTCTTACTCCGACCAAAAAAATCCATGAAATATAATATTATTGATACAAAGCAGGCGCGCTCCTCTTTGGCATCAGGCTATTCTGTAAGTATTCCAAAGACATACAATACAGAAATTGTGCCACGAGAAAGCCTTTAGACCTGTCTACAAGACCGTATTGATAAGGTTTCAGGGCTGAATTGTGTGGCACTTTGTGCACGACTGCCCCACGTTAAAGACTATCAAAGCACGAGAGACGGATTAAGAGGCCGCCTTATGTGGCTTCCGGATGTGGCCTTGAGGAGGGACACATGAAAAAACAAGCATCTTTCACATACCGTAGTGCGGCCATGCTCCTGCTGTCTTCAGCATTGGTCTGTAGTGCGCCGGCCTTTGCACATCCAGGGGGAGGTGGCGGAGGCGGTGGCTTTCATGGTGGTGGCCCAGGTGGAGGCGGCTTTGGCCCGCGTGGCGGTGGCCCTAGGTTTGGGCATTTTGGCCCTCCGGCAGGGGGGCGTTTTGGAGGTGGTCCCGGTGGCTGGGGTGGCGGCGGCTTTCGGCCTGGTTGGCGGGGTGGCCCGCCGGGTGGCTTTCGTGGTCCGGGCTGGGGAAGGCCTGGCTGGGGTGGCGGCCCACGATGGGGCGGCGGATACGGGTGGCGCGGCGGCCCTGGTTGGGGCTGGGGTGGCGGTTACCCGTTTTATAGCTGGTCATGGGGAGCCCCCGGCTGGGGCTGGGGCGCAGGCCCGTATGGTGGTGTCGGTTGGGGCTGGGGTTGGGGTGCCCCGTTCCTGTTTGGGTCGGCCGTTGGTCTGGCTTTAGGGAGTGCGGTTGCGGCGTCCTCCACGCCGGCTATTTATGCCGACCAAAGTTATTATGCGCCATCAAGCTACTATGCAGCGCCACAACAGCCCGTAGAAGCCCCAGGAGGCTCGTATTTGCAGGGAGAGGGGACATCATACCAGAATGTTCCCCCTCCGCCTTCTGCGGCCGCCCAAGGGGCGGATGTCGTGCATTGTAGTGCAGGCAAGTTTTTCAATACGCTCACAGAAAGCTGTGACGCTCGCTAACAGCATCACGCACTGACTATGGCGTGCCACACTAGAAAAGAGGGGAGGATAGGCTTGGGCTTATCCTCCCCTCTTTGTATTTCACCCGCCGTCATATTACATTACGGGACAGTATTGAAAAAATGAGATGGGACAAGGTGTAAGGTGCAAGACGGCAAGCGCAAAATACGGTGGCGGCAAAGTGGCTTCTGGATCAGTTTTCTATGCGCCGTGCCATGTGCCCGCATGGCTCTGGCCGCACCACCGGACCCACAAAGCATTTTTGCCCCGTTGAGCTACCCGCAGCCGGTCAATGCTTACCATTCAGGCAGCGGCGCACCCGGCCCGCTGGCATGGAAAAACAAAGCAGATTACTCCATTCACGTTACCATAGATCCAGCCACGCACACTCTGTCTGGCACGGAAGTTCTGACCTATACCAACAATAGCCCTGACGCTTTGTCCTCTCTATGGGTCCAGTTGGATCAGAACATGTATGGGCCAGCGTCCAGAGCATCGTTTGCTGCGCCGCAATGGTTACGGCACCACACGTCCGGCCTGTGCCTGGATGCGGTTCAAAATATCTCGTCAGATGGAAAAGACGTACCAGCCAGGACTGTTGTTTCGGACACAAGGCTTCAGGTTGTTTTGCAAAGCCCTGTTGCACCAAAAGGCGGCACTGCAAAGCTCAAGATTTCCTGGCATTACTCAATCCCAGGTGAGTGGGGAGGGCGCACAGCCTACAGTCACAATAAGACCGGAGAAGTCTTTGAGATTGCCCAATTCTACCCACGCATGGCTGTTTATGATGATGTAAGAGGGTGGGATACGGAGCCGTATTTGGGGCAGGAATTCTATCTTGATTACGGAGATATAGAGTACAGTGTGACTGTTCCCAAAAACTTTCTGGTTGTTGGGAGTGGGGCTCTGGTCAACCCGCAAGACGTTTTGACAGACACAGAAAGAACACGACTGGCACAGGCAGCGCAGAGTGAGAGCCGTGTCATGATCCGCACAGCGGAAGATCTTCTTGCAGCACAGCACCCCACACAGGCCACCCAGACCTGGCACTTCACTATGGCCAACACGCGGGACGTGGCGTTTGTCGCTTCTCCGGCCTTGCTGTGGGACGCCGCCAAACTCGACCTTCCTGCACAAGAGGGAGGGAATAACCAGCCGCGTCTGGCCATGTCTGTGTACCCTATTGAATCCGTTGGAAAGGAAAAATGGGATCGCTCAACGGAATACGTCAAACACGCCATAGAATATTTCTCACAAAAGTGGTTTCCGTATCCTTGGCCTAACGCCATTAATGTTGGTGGGCATGGTGCAGCTATGGAATATCCGGGCATAGTGTTTGACGGCAAAAAAGATGCCGGAGCGGAGCTGTTCTGGGTTACCACACATGAACTGGGGCATGACTGGTTCCCAATGATTGTAGGCTCAAATGAACGCCGCGCTGCGTTTATGGATGAGGGGTTCAATACCTTCATTGATGCGTATGCATCGGACCATTTCAACAAAGGTGAATTTGCGCCAAAGCAGGATGTGGAGTTTGCCCCCAAAACGGGTAACCCGGCTGACGATATTGTGCCTGTTTTGCAGGACCCCGCCGCGCCAAGCCTGATGACTGAGGCTGACCTTATCCCTGAAAAATACCGCCACAGCATAACCTACTTCAAGGGTGCCTACGGGCTGAAATTACTGCGGGAGCAGATTCTGGGGCCAGAGCGTTTTGACCATGCCTTCAGGCAGTATATTGCCCTGTGGGCCTATAAACACCCAACACCGTCCGACTTTTTCCGTGTTATGGAAAGTGAGGGGGGAGAAAATCTGTCTTGGTTCTGGCGGGGATGGTATTTCAAAAACTGGGCCCCCGACTATGCAGTGGGTGCCGTTGCTTCTGTGAAAAATGATCCCGCCCACAGCACCGTTGTGCATGTGTTTAATAAAGGCTGGTTACCGTTGCCAGTCGTACTGGCAGTGACATGGGCGGATGGAAGCACCACCCGCACCACGATCCCAACAGAGGCGTGGTATCAGAAAAACGAGGTGAGCCTCATAGTGCCAGGGCGGCAGGCCATACGCTCCGCTATACTGGACCCGGATCACGTTATTCCAGACATTAATCGCGGCGATAATAGTTTTGTGGGCAAGGTTAAAACAGAAATACAGGCCCTGCCGGAAGACGGCATTGTTGTGCCAGTAGAGGCCGCAGGCACCGCAGCACGAGGGATAAGCGGGAAATAAAACCCCGCTCAAAGATCATTTTTTGAAAGATGGCAGGGTGGCTTCTTCAAGGGCAAGAAGCCACTTTTTATCATCAACGCCACCATCGCCAGAATACCCGCCAAGCCCATGCCGCGCCACAACACGGTGGCATGGTATAAGAATGGGAATAGGGTTGCGGCCCACGGCCTGCCCAACAGAGCGGGCGCTACCACCCACAGAGTGGGCAAGGGCCTGATATGTCGTGACTGTCCCTACCGGGATGGCACACAAGGCAGCCCATACTTTTTGCTGGTAGGGTGTGCCAAAGGCCTCCAGAGGGAAGGGACATGCCCCAAGGGCTTTGGGGTCATCAAACCATTTGTCCAGCCAGTCCCGTGCGTCACACAGCAATGGTGTTTCCGTCTGGTCCCGGCCCCAGCCCCAATCAAGAGAAATGATCTTACCATCTTCTTCTGACAAAGTGAGTGGCCCGAGTGGGGAATGAAGTGAGAGCTGAGGCATGGCAGATTGGTCCGTAAAAGGAAAAATAAGTATGGCGCCTATAGTAGGAGGACGTACCCATTAAGACCATGCTTTAATGCGAGGCTATGTATGTGACCATTTAAGGGCTACGCCTGAGCCTTATTCTGTTTTAGAACCCGCTCGACACACATTCCTGCACGCTTTGCACGCAAGGTAGAACAACCGCAGCAAAGCGCATACAGAAATGACAATAACCACCATGTGGAAGGAGTAATGCACTGATGGGATATGAAAACGAAGGAACCATTTTTGCACTTTCCACCGGCTTGGGGCGTGCCGCCATTGCCGTAATGCGTGTGAGTGGAGCAGAGAGTAAAAACCTGCTGACACGCCTGTGTGGGGATGTGCCCCCGCCCCGCCATGCGGCGCTGCGTAAGCTCTGGCAGGATGCAGGTACAAAGGAAAACTTGCTAGATGAAGCGCTCGTCCTGTGGTTTCCCGGCCCGAAGAGTTATACGGGTGAAGACGGTTTTGAACTTCATCTTCATGCAGGCCCTGCGGTTATTAAAGCGGTAGCAGAAGCCCTTGTTGCCTACGGAGCACGACCTGCAGAACCAGGCGAATTCACCCGTAGAGCCTTCACGAATGGCCGTATGGACCTTGTTGAAGCTGAGGGGATTGCGGACCTTGTTGAAGCGGAAACAGAGAGCCAGCGCAAACTGGCGCTAGCTCAGTCAGACGGTGTTTTGAGCAAACTCTATCAGAACTGGGCTGACAGGCTTAAGCATGTTCTGGCGCATCAGGAAGCCCTGATTGACTTTCCGGACGAAGACCTTCCCCCCGAAGTCGAGCAAGGTTTACTGACAGAAATTAACACCCTGATTAACGCCATGCAGACCCATATTCGGGAAGGGGAACGCGGGGAGCGTATCCGGCGCGGTGTGGTATTTGCTATCGCAGGCCCTCCAAATGCAGGCAAATCCAGCCTGTTGAATTGGCTTGCGGACCGTGACGCGGCTATTGTTTCTCCCGTAGCCGGGACGACGCGAGATGCCATTGAGGTCAACGGTAGCCTTGCAGGGGTGCGTGTAACATTTGTAGATACTGCCGGCATGCGCGAAACTGAGGACGCGATAGAAGCTGAGGGTGTGAAGCGTGCGCTGTTTCACGTGAAACAGGCCGATTGCGTATTGCAGATGTTCCCTGCGGATGATCAGCCAAAAACCATATTTCCGGGCGCCGTACTCATAGGTAACAAAACAGACCTTGGGCCTGTGCCGGCAAAAGTGCTAGGGGAGACAGTAGTGCCCATTAGCCTTCAGTCAGGCGAAGGGCTTGAGGCATTGCGTCAACTGCTTGAACAGAAAGTTGAGGCTTTGACAGCGCGGTCTTCTTTCGGCGCTCCGTTGTTAACACGTGCACGCCATAAAGCCGGTGTGCAGGAGGCGGTTGCCTGTTTGCAGGCGGCTTTAGCACAGGATTGGCCGGAAATGCGTGGGGAGGAACTTCGCCTTGCCATGCGCGCCCTGGGGCGTGTGACCGGACATGTTGGTGTGGAAGATTTGTTAGATGCTGTGTTCGGGCAGTTTTGCATTGGCAAATAAGTTTTTTGAAAAAGGCGGGATATGATGAACCGTTTTTATGATGTGATTGTTGTGGGTGGCGGCCATGCCGGGTGCGAGGCTGCTGCGGCGGCTGCCCGATGTGGTGCCCGCACCCTTTTGCTGACACATCACAAAAGCACAGTCGGGGCCATGTCCTGCAACCCGGCTATTGGTGGCATTGGTAAAGGTCATCTGGTGCGGGAAATAGACGCGCTGGACGGCATTATGGCCCGCGCGGCTGACCGTGCAGGCATTCACTTTAAGCTGCTCAACCGTTCAAAGGGGCCAGCGGTTCAGGGGCCACGGGCACAGGCTGACCGCTACCTTTATAAAAAAGCGGTGCAAGAACTTCTTGCTGAAACCCCTAATCTGGAGTGTGCAGAAGGTGCTGTAGGAGACCTGTTGTGCAACGATCAGGGCGCAGTGGAAGGGGTCGTGTGTGAAGATGGCACGGCCTATCGCTCAGGGGCGGTCGTCCTGACCACAGGAACCTTTCTGGGTGGAGTTATTCACATTGGGCATAAATCCCAACCGGCAGGAAGAGTGGGCGAACAACCAGCGGTTGCGCTCGCGCAGAGGCTTCGGAAGTTGGGGCTTGCGGTTAGTCGGCTAAAAACAGGCACACCTGCACGCTTATTGAAAAAATCGATTGACTGGGCATCCTTGGCGGAAGACCGTGGGGATGCAATTCCAGAACCGTTTAGCCGTTTGACGCAGAGTATTACAAACCCCCAGCTTGTTTGCGGCATTACAGCTACAAACGAAAAAACACATGATATAATAAGAAGAAATATTAATCTTTCTGCTGTATATGGTGGTGCGATTTCAGGCAGAGGGCCACGGTATTGCCCGTCAATTGAGGATAAAGTGGTTCGGTTTGCGGAAAAAACCAGCCATCAAATCTTTCTTGAGCCAGAAGCGCTACCAGACCATGAGGGCGGTGATCTCATTTACCCAAATGGGATTTCCACAAGTCTTCCTGCCGATGTTCAGGAAGAAATGATCCATGCTATTCCGGGTCTTGAACACGCGGTCATCGCTCAGCCCGGTTATGCGGTGGAATATGATTATGTTGACCCACGAGAACTGACGACATCTCTTGAGTTAAGAAAATGCCCTAATCTCTTTCTCGCAGGCCAGATTAATGGCACGACTGGCTATGAAGAGGCAGGCGCACAAGGCCTTCTGGCAGGCGTGAACGCAGCCAGACGGGCAGGCGGGCAACAGGCTGTTACCCTTGATCGTGGGAAGGCCTATATCGGGGTTATGGTAGATGACCTGACCACCCAAGGCGTGAGCGAGCCTTACCGTATGTTTACGTCCAGAGCAGAATACAGGCTGACTTTGCGGGCTGATAATGCTGACATGCGGCTGACCCAAATTGGTGTGGAGTGGGGATGCGTGGGTGCTGAGCGGCAGTCTGTTTTTGAACAGGACTGCGCCGCTATTAAGCAGGTGACAGAAAAAGCAGAGCAGGAAAGCTGGCAACCGCAGGTTCTGTTGCAGGCTGGGGTAAGGGTAGCTCAGGATGGTCGCCGCCGGAGCTTACTGGAGATTCTGGGATATGGTGTGGGTGAGGAAAGCCTGAAAGAGCTTGCACCATGGTTTGCAATGGTGCCCCCGCGTGTTAGTCATTTTGTCACCACGGAAGCCCGCTACAAAGGCTACCTTGCAAGGCAGAAGCGCGAGATCAAACAGCTTGAAGCTGAAAGTGAAATACGTTTCCCGGCAGGGATCAGCTTTAAAGCAATTGGCGGGTTGAGCGCGGAGATGCAGGAAAAACTTGAAACTGCAAAGCCCGAGAATTTTAGTGCAGCGCAGAGAATACCGGGTATAACACCCTCAGCCCTCGTGGCTATTCTGGCGCATGTGCGGCAGCGCGTGTCACACTAAGCCGATCAGGGGAGAGTATGGACGTTTCACGTGAAACACAGGAGCGGTTAGAGGCCTTTGTAGCCCTGCTGCAAAAGTGGAACCCACGTATCAATCTGGTATCAGGGCGGGATATTCCTTTTGTGTGGGACCGTCACGTCAAGGACAGCTTGCAAATTGCCCCTCTGGTGGCAGGGGTAAAGCAGTTTATTGATATTGGTTCAGGCGGTGGCTTTCCGGGTATTGTCACGGCCATTGCAACCAATGTGCCGGGCACACTGATTGAGTCAGACCAACGTAAGGCAACCTTCCTGCGGGAGGCTGCACGCGTTACGCAGGCACCGATAACTGTTCTGGCTGAACGCATCGAGCGAGCTGACATTGCGCCTGCCCCCGTGGTAACCGCCCGTGCATTGGCCGCCCTTCCAAAACTGCTGGAGTGGACTGCTCCACTGTTGGCCAAGGGCGGAAAAGCCATTTTTCTTAAAGGCCAGCAGGCTGAGGATGAGTTGACCGAGGCTCGACGCTGCTGGCACATGGATGTTTCTATTCACCCCAGTATAACCAGCCATGATGGGGTGATTCTTGAAGTGAGCAATCTTGACCGTGTCTAAAACGAATAAAACAACCAGAAAATGTTTTGTGCTGGCCGTGGCCAACCAGAAGGGTGGGGTGGGTAAAACCACAACAGCTATCAATGTGGCAGCCGCGTTGGCAGAAGACGGAAAGCGCGTCATTCTGGTCGATATGGACCCGCAGGGAAACGCCTCTACAGGGCTTGGTGTTGGTTATGATGCGCGGCAGGGTGGATCCTACTCTCTGCTGATGCAGGAAAAGCCAGCAATAGAACTCCTTCAACCGACAGAAATTGAAAACCTCTCAGTCATAGCGGCCAATACGGAATTGGTCGGGGCTGAGATTGAACTGGTTGATGAAGAGGGGCGTGAAAATCGGCTCCGCACAGCCTTGGCGACCCTGGCTGAAAACCACGATTATATCATTATTGATTGCCCCCCCAGCCTGAGCCTGCTGACATTGAATGCTCTTGTGGCTGCCAACGGTGTACTGGCCCCCTTGCAGTGTGAGTTTTTTGCACTGGAAGGGTTGGGGCACCTGGTTAAAACAATTGACCGGGTCAAAAAGAAGCTTAATCCGTCTCTCGTTATCACGGGGATTGTGCTCACTATGTATGACCGCCGGAACAATCTTTCGGAATTGGTCGGGGCAGATGCCCGGAGCTTCTTTGGGGATGATGTGCTTGAGACTGTTATCCCTCGGAATATCCGTATCTCTGAAGCGCAAAGCTATGGTCAACCCGTTATGAGCTATGACCCACGGGCAAGTGGTGCTGCCTCTTATCGTGCTCTGGCAGCGGAAATTAAGAGGAGAACAGCGTAAGATGGCTCGTAAACCTGCTGCACGGCCAAAGCTTGGCCGTGGTTTGGCTGCCTTATTGGGGGATACAGCCCCGCGTTCTCTGTCTACAAACACAGAGGGGAATAAATCTGAAAAAGGGGAAGATGCGCAGTTGGCTGCACCATCTAACGTGTTACCAGTAGAAGTTCTTGCTCCCGGCCCCTTCCAGCCTCGGCAGGAAATGGAGCCTGAGGCATTGCAGGAGTTGGCAGAGTCCATCCGTGCACGAGGTATCTTGCAGCCCATTCTTGTGCGTCCTAATCCGGATAAAGAGGGCTATTACCAGATCATCGCAGGTGAGCGCCGCTGGCGTGCGGCGCAACTGGCGCAGTGCCATACAGTGCCAGTGCATATACGGGATCTGGACGAGGCCGATGCCATGGCTGCGGCGTTGGTTGAAAACCTTCAGCGCGCTGACCTGAACCCGATTGAAGAAGCCGAAGGCTTCAGCCGGTTGATGGAAGACTACAGCCTGACACAGGATGAACTGGCTGTTGCTATCGGGAAGTCACGCCCCCATGTAGCCAACACACTCCGCTTGTTAAGGCTGCCTGACTCTGTCCGTAAAGCAGTGGGGAGCGGGGCTTTATCTGCCGGGCATGCACGCGCCTTGTTGGGGCATCCTGACCCTGTCGCAGCGGCACATGATGTCCTGACCAAAGGGTTGTCAGTCAGGCAGACGGAAGCCCTCGTGCAGGCCGCATCCGAAAATAAAGGAAAGGCCGGCAAAACAGCCGCTACCAAGAAAGCAAAAGATCCGGAAATTGCGGCGTTGGAGAGAGAGCTGGCTTCCCGTTTAGGGCTCAAGGTCAAGGTGAACTTTGATGGACGCAAGGGCGGCTTTCTCGAAATTCACTATAAAAGTCTCGACCAACTGGATGACGTGCTTCTGCGTTTAAAAAGCTGAAAATCTATCTTGTCTTTTTATCATGGGGGTGATAAAAAGCCCCCACTTCAGTCTGATAGGCTGTAAGGGCGCATAGCTCAGTTGGTAGAGCAGCTGACTCTTAATCAGCGGGTCCAAGGTTCGAGCCCTTGTGCGCCCACCAATCTTTTCAAAGACTTAGGTGGTATTCAGGCTTCGGGGTGCTTCACCCCGGTAGACTTCCGGAGTCAATCCGGAGTCATTTGAAATGGGTTGGTGCTGGCAGGGTAGAGGCTTTTTCTCGCTCTAGGTGTCTATCTACCGTGCGTGCCTCATTCTCTCTGTTTGCCCTGGTATCTTTTCTTCTCAATTTCGCGGGTGTGAAAATTTTACTATGGTGCGGTCCGGGTGCTTAACGCTCCTAGAGATTTAATGCTGCCCCCGGCCTATTTGAAAAACTTGATTGTTTTCAAAAATTGCCAAGAAAATCTGTGCGTGGCCCTGAAGCGGTTGCAGTGCCCATGCCGGTTTCAACATTGAACCTACCCCCCTAATCGTCTTTATCCTTAGCTATGCAATTTGTGCATGAACCTCCATGCCTTGCTTCCCGCGTCCTTACCTTACCCCCTACCAAAAAGAGGTGTAACAGGTGTACAAGGTGTAACACTCTTTATAAGCATATGATAATAAACAGAAAAAATGTCACACCAAGCTATTTCAGAATGTTACACCTTGCCGAAAAAGGTGTAACACCTGAAAAAGAAGATTGGCTGTTTTCTGGTCATTTTTGGCTTATTCTACTAAATTTTAACGTATTGGACGCATTTTTAGGATCAAAAAACAGGGTGTTTTTGCCCCGATAAGCCATGCGCTCACGACATGCATCAAAGTAATATTATTTCGTTTCGGGATAAAACGGCTAAAATCGCGGGAAATAAACCCGCGCGCTGCCCGCGCACACCCGCCCACGGCACAATGCCCAGTCAGGACGAAGCAGAAGCCGCCAGACAGCGATAAACAGAGGTCCGGCCAATGCCCAGACGCTTGGCTATCTCCGTAGCATTCACACCCTGAGCCGCCAGTGCTTGCACCTGCTCGGCCTGACCTCGTGCTGTAGGCTTGCGCCCTTTATAGCGCCCCTCTGCTTTGGCTTTGGTGATGCCTTCTCGTTGCCGCTCTTTCATAATATCACGCTCAAACTCAGCGACAGCGGCGAGCATGGTCAGCATCATCTTGCTGGTGGGGCTTGTGGTATCCAGCGTCATGCCATTCATGGATAGCACGATCAGGCCGCAACCCTTTGCCTTGACCTCTTCTACAAGTCGCAGCAGGTCCGCAGTGGAACGGGCCAGCCTGTCTGGCTTGGTCACTACCAGCACATCACCGGCCCGCATGTGATCGAACGCCGCACTCAACTGAGGTCGGTCCGTGCTGCTACCGCTCACCTGTTCACGGAAGATACGTTCACACCCATTGGCTGACAGGTCACGGGCTTGTGCTTCAAGGCCAGCCACCTGATCGGTGGTGCTAGTCCGTGCGTATCCAATTTTCATGTGAGAGCGTTCCTAAAACTGTTCCAAAAGGTCTAGACCCTAGGCCTATATCGTTCCAAACTACGAAAAACAACCCTATTGGAACAGAAAGCGGGGGTAAAAGTGTTCCACATCATCTGTACCAATAGACCTTGCCCTATTGGTACATTCCGAGCCATGTATGAGGCGCATGGCAAATGGAGAGAGCGATAAAGGGTACATAAACCCTCCGGTCACACACCGCCTACCTGTCACCGGTGGCAACAGCCAGAATGTCATGATGCACTTGGTAGAGTCTCACCAGACCTTGGCCAGGTGGGCGCAGGCTTTCCGAAAGTTTTCCATCCTTGGCAGGAATGAGCAGGCCGCGTTCTACCAGCACTCGCTTGGCATCCCTTATGTTTAGGCCATTCAGAGCTTCATTCATGCCAGCAGAAGTCAGGAGATAGCGCCAAACATACCGCCCATCTGGCGCCTTCACCCAATAACGCCAACCAGCGCGGTTTTGTGTGCGGTAGCGTTCTGCTGGTGGTTTGCCTTCCTCACCACTCTGAGGCAGTTCCTCCGCTGTTTTATCCACCCAATCTTCAAAGCGGGCAGAGGCATTGCGAGCAATGAAGTCTCTGAGCTGCTGTAAGGCTTGTTCATCTTCCCTCCGGCCTGCTGTGCCACGCGCACGAAGCCAGTCACCAAAGGCCATACCAACCAAGACTTCTGCGGTGTCGTTGTCCCAACCTGTCAGGCCAAAGCTGGTGGCTAATTCCCCAGCAAGTGCAATCATGGCAAAGCGCCGGGAAACGGAACGAACTTGACCGGAGGCACTAGGCCAGTTTTGGAGATAGCCTGTGGCTATGACTTCTAACCGCTCTAGGAGTGCCTCACGAAATGGCTTGATGCCCTCAGCCTCCATACGCTGGGAGAGACTGGCTAAAAAGGTTCGGAGGGGTGCGCCGTAATACTGCCCGCAGACAGTACCCAGATAATCGGCAAACTCACCGGGGCTGTCATGGTGGTGGATATTTTCAAAAAGCCCCATGCCTTGCCCGGCATCGGCAGGGACATCCACAAAGCGAACTTCCTGCCCTGCTTTTGTTGTCCTGCCGACTTCCTTATTCAGGTCATCAAGCGTCTTTTCGCCAGTAGAGAGAAACAGGACACGCCAACGTGTCGTGGCACGGGCACTGCCTGTCCTGCTGGCACGCACCTTGCCTTGGCCGTTGGCGAGCATGTAGGCCACATCACCAATTTCCTTTGGGTCTAGCTGGCCAATTTCATCCATAGGCAAAAGACTGTCACAGCTTGCCAGCGCCACGCTTTCCAGTCCGTTAGAGGTAGAGCGCCAAGAGCGGGCATAACCTTTGGCCCCGGCTTCCGGAGTGCCACCACATACACTAGAGGCAAGCAGCAACGCGGTAGACTTACCAGCACGAGAAGCCCCCACAAACGAAACACCGCCGCCATCTAGCCCTAATGCCCCTAAAAGTGGAGCAGCAAAGCCAGTAGAGGCAGCCAGAACAAGCCGAGAGTTTCCTTTACAGAATTGCCCGATATGACGCTGCCATTCTTCTGTGGTGCCGGAAATACCAAACAGGCTGGCTTCCTGTTCGGTTGTTTGCAGCACAACCCTCTCTTTCAGGTTGCCGTAGGTGGCGTCAGGCAGCACATAGGCCAGCCCTCCGTTTAGGGTGTGCCAGCCTATACGGTTGACTGAAAGCGCCCTGTCCTGACTGGAAATGGAAGAAAGCCAATCTGCAAACGCGGCTTTAGCGGCGGGGCCAGCCTGTAAGGTTAAGCCACCGTCTGCCAACTGGCTCCGCAGTTCGGCACAATCTCCGCAAAACATGGCACGAGGAAAGGCTTGTTCATGTTGTTGCCCGTCTCGGTCTGTCCATGCCAGCAATATGCCCCAGCCTTTACCATCTGCCCCGCGTGTCTCGGCAAGTATCCAGACGGGACCAGAAAGCTTCATATCTGTTTTGGAGTTATCCGCTGCCTTGCGGAATAGCCCGTGTGCATCACAGAAGAACCGGCCACAGGGTGAGTCTATACGCTGGTTTGCGGTTTTCTGTTTTGTCTTTGCACCGGGCATTGGTACAACCTTGGCGGCGTTAAGCCCGTCTCTCACGGCATTAAGGCCGTTCTGGCCCTTTGTGTTCGTCATGTTGTGTCAGGACATTATTCCAGTCCCGTCCCTGTATTTCTGGCATGGCGAGCCGAACAGTGCGGCCCTGCTGTGCGAATTGTGAGAGTGCAGCATCCAGCGCCTTCCGTGCGGAGGGATTGCCGGTGTCGTTATCTGCTGCAACGAGAATCTCTGTGATGGTGTCTGGCAGTTTTAGGCTTGCCATATTGCTGAGGCTCACGGCGGCCAATACGCGGTGCTCTGGGCAGGCTATAGCGCAGGAAAGGGCGGTTTCTATCCCCTCCGCTACAATAGCCATTTCATTTTGCGGAGCCATGCCAAGAGCCAAGCCAGAGGCCCCACGCCATAGGCGAATGCAGCCGCCTGCAAAACTACCCAGCACCTTCTTGGGGTTTTTAAGGTCAGCTTTGGCCCACACGCCGGAGGGCGATTGCGCCAGCCATGTGCGATGCACAGCGACAAGCTTGCCGCTAGGCGAACAGATAGCAGCCAACATGGCGGGCAGGGGACGATGTACTTCCTGACACCAGACAGCATTGGCAAAACGCAAGGCACCCGGAGCACGACCTAAAGCCCGTAGGTCTATTCCCCGGCCTTGCAGATATGCCTCTACTGGTGTGCCAGCTATCCCGGCAGGGGCGTCATGCCACAAGCGGCGGGCCTTTGCCCTCCGCTGTTGCGCCTCTCGGTCAAGTTCCTCAGAGTTTGACGGTTTTTCTTGAACCGGGCGGCGCTGGACGGGCATAGTGCTGGTGGTCTCACTCAGTCCCAGCCAATTTGCTGCCCAAGCCATAGCCTGCTTGCGGTCACCCCCAAATAGGCAGGAAGCCACAAGGTCCAGAGCATCGCCACGCTCACCGCTTGAGAAGTCAGCCCATACGCCCCGCCGTGCGCCGGATAGACGCACAGCAAGGGACTGTCCCGGCTCTCCGGCCAGACTGCCAACCCTCCACTCTGAACTGTCTTTCTTACCGTGTGGCAGAAGTTCAGGCGCAAGGCGGGTAATGCTGTCAGCTAGAAGCCGGGCCAGTTCTGAGGCGCTATGCCGCCGCATGGATGGACCAATCGGGAGGAAGCACGGCAATACATCCCTCCGGTTCACAAAAAGCACGACCGGCTATCATTTCCAGAGCGGCATGGTCTCTTTGCTCGGCAAGAGTCAATATTTCATCCCAGCCCACGCGGCACAGCCAATACCAGAACTCAGACGCCTTGGGATTTTTGTGAATATCACGACGCAATAAAATTAATGTTGCCCGCATAGAAATAAACATTACAGACGCATTAAGCGGCCTATCTTCAATGTCTGTAAGGGCACGGAAAGAGGCATCAGCATCTAATACATTTTCAAGACTTGCCCACATGAGTGCCATACCGACAAGGGCGGCCTGAGACGGAACAGGGTTAAAGTCTGTGCGACCATAAAGGCGCAAGGCTTCATCCATCTCTGCCTGAAAGAGACTCTCTTTCATGTATTCACCCAGCCCGTAGCATAGGGTTACGAACCTACTCAGCATGTTGGGGCCAGTAGAGTTGTATTCTTGCCAAAGCCATTCACACGGCGTCATTTCATAATGCTCGCTGGCTTTTTGCATCTGGTATGGCGTTAGCATTGAAAGGCCGTAGACGTAACTTTCACGGTTTGTCATGCTGCACCTCTGGCTTTCACAGAAGCTTCTGCTGTGCTTTGGAAAGACTGCGCGGCAACCCATGCACGGAGAGCCTCGACACTGTAACCAATACGGCGCTTGGTAAGCTGCACGAACGCAGGTCCTGTGCCGTCTAATCGCTTTGCCTGCATGGTGCGGGGGGCAAGGTTAACCAATGCGGCAGCCTTGGCTTCTGAAAGAACCAGAGGCATTGGAACCTCTTTATGATGCTGTGCAGGAAAGCGGGTGATACTGCACGCTGTCCCTGATTTGTCTGTCTGATGATGTGCCGTTGTAGGCATGGTAAAATCTCCCTGTTTCACAAGTACTTTGCTGCACGAGTATGCGGCTTGAGTGCTGTGAGGGCATGGAAGCAAAGACCAGAATGAGAGGGGAATAGGAGGCAAATAGGAGGAATGAAGTTCACCTCCTATTATTTGCTAACCCCTTGTTTTATTTGGCCTTGCCTGCGTAGCGGGACATTTTGTAACTCTGCCTGTTTCCTTATCTGGGGCATGAGTTTGGTTTTCAGATAATTTTCAGTCAGCTTTGCCCGGTATTTTCTGAGGAAAGACAAGCGCTCTTTCGTATCAAGCAAATCTTCACCTTCATCAGCTCGCCTTTTATCTTCTTTCACTGCGAACTGAATAAGGGAATCATCGGATGCCTGAAAAACAAGCTTACCCGCTGGCTCAAGTGCCGACCCTAAGAGCATTGGCGTTTGAGGGCTGACTATTTCAGGCCGCCACCCCAGAAGGTCTGGTTGCTTACGAATGGCTAAAGGAGACAACACACGAAATTCACGCCATCTACCTTCAGCATCTCGGAGGGCTGATGCCTCCATATTCACTTCTGGGTCTTTCCACGCTCCGGCTTCTATCCGATGCTGACCTTGCACAGTGACTGCGCGAAGAAGGCCTTCATGAAGAAGGACAAATATTTGCTGCCGTAACGCAAAGGTTGTTTCATCAAGGCGTGCTTGGTATTTTTCCTTATTTTTTCCACGCATGTGAACGCACGATAACTCAAGATAGTTTTCCACCTGCCGTGGGTTTCCGTAGGCAACTATGGCGCAGCGCAAGGGAAGACCAGAGTGGCTTGCTATACGCACATCATAATAAGTCAGCTTATCAAGCTTAAGATGGTTTTCACGAAAATTTATTTCTGAACGCTTCCCAAATAGGGAAATCTCCATGATAGAAAAAGGACAATCAGGGGATTTTTTACGTCCGCAAGCCTCAATATCGCCTAAAGAAAGATCTGATATAATTGCATCGCGTATCTGGTACCATGCTCCGCAAAACTCTCTAAAATCCCAGAAAATCTTAATGTTTCCCTTAGAGTAACCAGCAAAATTATTGTTTGAAGCTTTTTTGATCATTGGCCAAAAAGTCTCAGGGTCATCTATCCATGCATCGGGTACCGAATTTTCTTGGCACATATTTAATTTTTCGGACAAGGCATCCTCGCATTTGGAGAATTCTTGGTTAAATCGCCCAAAAACATCGACAGCAGCAGAAAGCTGGATACCGTTTTTTAGTCTGTCAGCCACAAATGGCGAAAGAGAAAAAGACACAAAAACCGCCCCACGTCGGTTATCCTCATGAACTATAAAAGGGAGCGCGGCGGGCCTGTCATGGGGGTCAGGCTTTCGGTGGCCATACCTAGCCGCGCTTGGTTTCATATTTGAGAACAAAACCGGAATAGGCAAGGGGAAAACAGCGGAGGGCTGATGCATAGCAATCATGCTGCATTCCTCCCCACATCCCGCGCCAGAGACAAGGCCAGTTTTATCTCTGGGTCGTCGCCACAATCATACCAGCGCAAGCACAGGGGTAAGTGACGTTCAAGCACAGTGGCTTTGCCCTGCTGGCCCTCAGCTGTCATGGCGCGAAGGTCTGCCATCTGGGCTATGGCCTTGGAGCGTTGGGAGATTAAAGCATCAAACTTGGCCTCCCATGCCGGATATGCTGGAGAGGTTGCAGGCGGCTCGACACCGGCTTCCATAGCCAGAACGGCTCTTTCAGCCTGCCAATAACGTGCCAGTGCCTCTAACAACGCGGCATCAGGCTCCTCGGCTGGGCTGGGGGCGGCGATAGCAGGCACGGCAGCAGCCGTAGCGAACAGAGGCGAGGCAAGAACGCCACGGCGTGAGATTGGGAGCTTGCTCATGCTGCACCCCCCGCCACATCTGCCAGCAAGCTCATAAGCAATAGGAATTCGGCAGACTCGTCGGACAAATAGCAATCCCGCATTATGTCTGGCAGCAGGCTTTGCAGGATAGTGGCCTTGGCTTTCAGGCCTGCCGGAGTGCGGGCAGGGGTTTGGGCAAGCTGCCTCACAAGCAGACCTTCCTGCTGGCAAAGCTGCTCTAGCTTGGCCTCTACTGTCTTTTGTTCGGGGGAGCCGTATTCGTGTTCTGTCAGATAATCAGCAGACCATATTTCATTATGGATCTGCCAGAATGCATCAGAGACTGCCAGTAAGGCGGC
Organism: Acetobacter cibinongensis; assembly: GCF_000963925.1. Classification (GTDB taxonomy): domain Bacteria; phylum Pseudomonadota; class Alphaproteobacteria; order Acetobacterales; family Acetobacteraceae; genus Acetobacter; species Acetobacter cibinongensis. The sequence goes on along the minus strand of NZ_BAMV01000017.1, from coordinate 111,277 downwards.
ATCCTGAGCATGAGGCGAGGCGGAGGCGATAACGGGCATGGCGGCGGCCGCAGCGGCCAGCACAGAGGCAAGGTTACCACGGCGGGATAGACCGGGGCTGTGTGAGGAGGTCTGGTTCATTGTGCCTTCCCTTTGAATGCTTCGGCACTGCTCTCTGCTTCGGTGGCAATCATCCCCAGGTATGACGACAGGAAAGTAATTCCTCCTGCCACGATGTCAGAATTTTCGCTTTGGGTTGTGCCGCCGCCATCCGCAACAAAGTGGGCAAGGGCATCAGCTACGGCAGTCGCCCGACGGATATATGTTGCATTCCATGCCAGTAAATAAGCCGCTTCTGGGTGTGTGTGGGCGTTCATCGCACAGCCTCCAACAGCAGCATGGTATGAGGGGAGTTGTGGTGGCGAGCGTGCTCTACCAGCCTTTCGGAGGGGCTGTGCAGGTGTTCAGGGTGCAGGAAGCCCGCCACAGCCAGCAGGAGCAAGCCAGCCGCAGCAATGGCAGGCAAAAGGTCACCATTCAGGCGAGCATGTGTAAGCACTGCCCAGCGTATGCCGGGCATGGTATAGGCGTGTTCAGCCATTGCCGTCTCCTAGTGCGAGCGGTTGCGGTTAGGCCGGATGGAAAGGGTGCAAGCTTTTCATTCGGTCGGTTGCCTTGTAGGGCAAGCTAAGCCAATATGGTTGAACTTAATCACAAGATCAACCAAAAAGGCTATAGTTTGTCAGATTTGGCTTTAACCCCAGCTCAATGCCGTGCTGCGCGTGCCCTGATTGAATGGAGCCAAGAGTCTCTATCTAACGCGGCCAATGTATCCAGGCATACGGTCAAAGATTTTGAGCGTGGTGTGCGTAATCCTTACCCAAACAATCTGGCAGCAATCCGTTCTGCTCTAGAGGGCGCTGGGGTAGAGTTCATTCCTGAAAACGGGGGCGGAGCTGGGGTAAGGTTGCGAAAACGTAGCACAACATAAAGTCTTATCCTTTGTTGTGTTAATTACTGTATTTTCTACAAATTTCAAAAAATTAAAATATAAATTTTTATTGGGGTAATAAATGCAGTACTTTTTACCACATACAGGTATTTTTTGTCCTGTTTGTAATAAGCATCTTTATTCTTTAGATACAGCCATAACAACAGAAAACATGAACGCAAACATATGTTTTTACTGTTATAGTAATATTGATGTGAGAAATTATTTGTTACAAAGTATGGATACAAATAATATTTTTTTGTTCAATAATATTTTTGTCGGATTTGGCTTTTCAGTTGTATGTTTTAGCGAAGACGTGTCAAATGCAGAAATCAATCTCATAGACTTGAAAAAGTACGGAATAAAAGAAACATCAAAAATTATACAGATTATTACAACACCTACTGGGAGTTGTTTTCCTGCAATATTATCAAAAAACAATTGGAATTTGGATTTTTCTCAGACAACACAATTAAGAATTATAGGGTTCTCTCTTCAAGAAAAAATCTCTCAAGGAGTTCTTCATAATTTATGCCAATTTTATCTTGTTTACTATGACGAAGAGGATTTAAATCCCTTTGAAAGCCAATTTATGGAAGCATTAGAAAACTTCCATAAAAAGCAATACAAAAAAATGATTATTCCTGCGGTTTGTTCTATTGAGCTTAGAATTAAACTTTTTATGCAATCTGCTAAAATACAAAGACCTCCTAACATCCAAGATAAACAACTGCTAAAATTTCTTATGGATGATATATGTACAAAAACAAAAACGAAAAAATTGGATCAATATCATATCAATAATTTGGCCAGAATATGGGGGCAAAGAGATAGCATTGCACATTCTGGAAAATTGATAGGAAATTACGAATTTAATTCAGCAAAAAAACATATTGTTTCTATTTTATTCATACTGAATTACATTAAATATTTGGAAGTATGTTTAAAAATAAAATCAAAAAGAAGAGGGGAAGGAAGAAATATTGTTTTTGGCCCTATTCCTAGGGAATGATATATTTTTGAAATAAGGTGTTAATTTTTGTTTGGGATAGAAGAGTCGCGTAAAATACGGAATCGAGTTTACTTTAAAATTACGCCTGCAAACTCGTTGCGTATCCAAACCGAACGCCATTCAGTTGACGTAGCGGAAAACGCTGCCATGTTTTCCGTTATGTTGTGCCACGAAAATTTAAGGAAATAATTAGGGTATGCCAATCGAGAAATGCCCAAGCCTTGGACAGATATTGCTATGCGATTTTAGGGAAGGCTTTAAAGAGCCAGAAATGGTTAAAAAGCGGCCAGTGGTAGTGGTAAGCCCGCAAATATCATGGCGGCCCGGGCTATGTACTGTTGTGGCTCTAAGCACGACACCACCCGACCCAAAGCGACCATATCATTGCCTTCTGAATCTAGACCCTCCACCACCCGACCCATGGAGCCAGCAGGAGGTTTGGGTGAAAGCTGACCTGATTATGACGGTTGGCTTCCATCGCCTTGATCTGATTAGGGGCGGTCGGAACCCTCAGAATGGGAAAAGAATTTATTATACGAAAACCCTTTCCGCAGAACAGCTTGCGACCGTAAGGCGGTGTATCCTCTCAGGATTAGGGCTTTTCTCATTGACAAAACACGTCTGACACCAAGATATAACCCTGTGCGCTGCTCTCTAGCCGTAACTGGCAGATCAGCATTTCAAGACCTCTTCGGAGGCCGCCGTGCAGCGAAGCCATGACAAGCTTATGCACGGTGTAGATATAAAAGGGCACCCTTTCTTCGCGGAGGGGTGCCCTTTTTCTTTACCTTCGCAGAAGCACCACATTTCCTGCCGTGGGTTCGATTCCCACATCGGGAACCACATTCAGCACATGCGTTGCCCACGCATCCAGCGCAGCGGCTCGCTCCGTTAAAAACTCATGGCGCTGATACACGGCGGCCACGCCGCTTATGGTGCCCTCTATATGGTTCAGCACTCTATCTGCCACATGGGGGCCAATGCCTAAGCGGGCCATTGTGGTGACCCCCGTGCGCCGCAGGTCATGCAACCGCCACCCGTTTACTGGCAGGGCCGAGGGCTTTTTTCCCGCTTTTTTTTGCCCTCCGGAGCTATGAGAAGCCTGCTCCTGTGCCATGAGGGCTTCAAGCCGTTCCTTGGCATCAGAAAAGCCAGATATTGGCGTCCTGCCCGTATTGGTGAAGACCAGAGGCGAGGTCGCCCCGGTTTTGGCATCTGTCTGCCTGTGCATAGAGGCAAGAACCTGTCGTGCAGGGTCAGACAGGTGCACAATGTGTTCTTTGCCATTCTTGGTGCGGCTGGCCGGAATGGTCCATGTGGTCAGGTCTGGCGTTATTTCATTCCACCTCATGCCAGCAACCTCACTCCGGCGCTGGAGGGTTAGAATAAGCAGCTTAAAGAACGGGCCAAAGGCGTAGGGCATCTGGCAGGCCGCCCGCCATGCAGCACCTAGTTCTGCATCTGTCAAAACGCGGCTACGCGATACTTCCCGACCTTCTATCACCACATGGGCAAAGGGGTTGTGTTCCAGCAACTGGCGTTTAACAGCCCAAGCATACATGGCGCGGCCATAGGATTGCAGGCGGCGGGCAGTGGTAGGGTGGTTTTCTGCCACATCATCCAGCCGGTTTTGTATGTCTGCCACAGTCAGGGCATGGGCTGGACGGTCTAGCATATCGGCAAAATTATAACGTAGGCGGCGTGGCGCTTCTGTGCTGTGGCTCTCGCTACTATCTCGGAGGGCATTGCTGGCCCAACGCTCCGTAAGTGCGGCAAAGGTCAAAGCATTGGCAGCGGCCTGCTTTGCGTTCTCTATGGCCTGCTGCTGGTGGGCGACTGCTATGGCCTTTTTCTCTCCGGCTGGGTCACCCCCAGCCAAAACCTTGCCCCGTGCGGCCTCAGCTAGCTTGCGGGCATGAGCAAGCGTCAGTTCTCCGTATTGCCCCAGCACCAGCCGCCGAGGCTTACCAGCAAAACGGTAGTTAAACAGGAAGGTTTTGCTGCCTGTAGCGTTTACCCGAATGGCAAAGCCCTTCACCTCGCTATCTGTAAACATGGCATCCCGCTTTCCCGGCGGGCAGGTGAGGGCGTCTATTCCCGGCTTTGTAAACTTCATGCAGCACCTTTGTTACACCTGTTACACCTCACGAATCTGTGAGGTGTAACACTCTGGGCAGGGAGAAAGGCAGGGAAATCAATATATTATATATAAGTGTTACACCTGTTACACCTTGTACACCTCTTTTGTGTAACGCCGCCCCGCATTTTAGCCCTTTCAACCCCTGATGGGTTTTTCCGGAGTCACTCCGGAGTCATTTGAAATGGTAACCCGTGCGTCTTGTTGCGTCACCTTGCGTCATGCACCTGTGACACAGTGTGTAAAAACAAGGGGTTTTGCGGCTCCTTGCATCTTGTTGCGTCTTAACGGTATCTCAGCGCCACTGTCTCTTAATCAGCGGGTCCAAGGTTCGAGCCCTTGTGCGCCCACCAATCTTTTCAAAGATTGCCGTGGTTCAAAAAATCTCAAAATTCTACAACATACGAACAAACTAGAGACGTATGTATTGCTTGGTTTAAGGGTACTTTTCGTAGTGAAAGAACCCCCAATACCTTCTCATTGAGCCGTTATGGCGTGGTGATGTAACGCCGTTCCCCAAAAACGAGAAACTAAACGCGTTGCTGCAAAGAGTCTTTTACAGACTGGTTTCGTAACCATTGGGATGCTTGGCACGCCAAAGGAAGGCTGTCTCGACAATAGCGTCCAGAGCAGAGAATTTTGAGTTCCATCCTGTTTCAGCCCGGATGCGTGAGGAGTCTGCTACCAGAACCGCAGGGTCTCCATGACGACGTGGTGCCCATTCCCACGGCACGGACTTTCCAGAAACCCGCTCCACGCTTTTGATAACGTCTAGGTTACTGAAGCCTTTGTCATTGCCCAAGTTGTAAGTCACGGAACGGTCATTCAGCTGGTCAATGGCACGGATGTGGGCATCCGCAAGGTCAGTGACATGAATATAGTCGCGCACGCATGTGCCATCGGGTGTAGGGTAATCATGGCCAAAAAGTTTCAGGGCTGGCCTACGGCCCAGCATGGCGTCAATCGTTAAAGGGATCAGGTGGGTTTCGGGTCTATGGTCTTCCCCAAGTCGGCCTTTTGGGTCTGCCCCGGCAGCGTTAAAATAGCGTAGGCACGCGGAGTGCATGCCATGAATACGGTCAGCCCAGAGGAGGGCGCGCTCAATAAAAAATTTGCTTTCGCCGTAGGGGGAGCCGGGATCGATAGTGGCATCATCCGCGATAGGTGGTGTGCGATCTTCCCCACCGAATAAAGCAGCAGTGGACGAAAAGACAAAGCGCTTAACCTTGTGGCGGGCACATGCCTCAATCAGGTTCAAGGATGTCACAGTGTTACGGCGGAGATAATGATAAGGCTCCACCATAGATGCACCGACCAAAGATAATGCAGCAAAATGCAGCACGGCATCCCAGGGGCCTTGCTTTACGATGTTCTCGGTTGCCTGAAGGTCGGCCAGATCTACTTTTTCAAAATGGGCACCGGCAGGAATAGCGGCCAGATGCCCAGTGCTGAGATCATCCAGGATAACAACTTCGTGGCCAGCATCCAGAAGGCTGAGTGCGACATGGCTGCCGACAAAGCCAGCACCACCAGTTACCAGACAACGCATGATCAAACTCTCCTGAAAACACGCTTTGTTGCGAGAGTATTTATAGATTTTTTCGTGGAAGGATAGCGTGCCGTCTTGTTTCTCATAGAGTATGGGCAAAGTATTATGGGGCGCCTCCCTAAAGACGGGTGTGTTCAGGCTATGCTGGAAAGCATAGTGCTCTGTCTGTTGATGTGTCCGGATGTAAGTTCTTACTTAGTGCCGGTAGGGTGAAGTGCCTGTAGGGCCAGTCTGCCGCAGGAATGAAGGGGGAAAAGTGTCTGACGTCAGGAAAGCAGGAAGTGCAGAGCCTTCAGTACAGGGCGATTTTTTCCTTGAGAGATATATACCCCAGTTGCCTCGGGTTAAGTCAGATTTATGGGAGCGTCTGGCCGGTTCTCAGTTCAGACAGAAATTTCACTTGGGGCAGGCGGACCGTGCATATTTAGCCAGTAAGGGTTTCTCCACTATTTTGGAGCATGGTGCTGACTTTATTGCGCATCGTCTGGCACCCGCACATCCCGTTAAAGATGGACGGCAAACTCCCTGGAAAGGACACCCTGTTTTTGTTGCGCAGCATGCAACGGGTACATGCTGCCGGTCCTGTCTGGAGAAATGGCACGGTTTTGGCAAAGGCCAGGCATTGTCTGCGCAGCAGCAGACTTACGTTCTGGCGGTTATAGCGGAGTGGCTTCATCGGGAAGAAAAGCGACTATAACGGCCAGAACGCCGCAGAATGGTGTGACGATAAACGTAAAAGCTATAGTTTAAGACTGTTGGTGAGATGCTGCGTGCCTGTCCATCAGCAGGGATGTCACAACGGATTTAAACGGCGTGAAGGCATCTGCCAGTCTGATGCCGGTTTCCCTCAAGTGGCGGAAGGGCGCACCGTCATGCGTATAGAGAGAGGCAATACCATTCGTCCCGGCAAACAAGGGCGCTGTAGCCAGACGATGCCTCTGCTCAAAACGGCGTAGGCCAGATGCAAGGCCTGCATCCCCACATTTAGACACGCTTCTTGCGACATCTTCAGCAAGTGTTTCCTGCCCCTTCAGGCCCAGATTGAACCCATGTGCAGTGATAGGGTGCATCCCCACTGCGGCATCCCCCACCAACGCCAGGCGACGACTTGCGAAACGGTGCGCGTAAACACCTTTCAAAGGGTAAGCATGACGCGTGCTGACTAGGCGCATGGTGCCCAGACGGTTACCGACCCGAAGCATGATGTCTTTATTGAAGTCATCCTGCGGCAGGGAAAGCAGCCGCTGGATCTCTTCCGGTGGCAGGGTTAGCACGAGAGAGGATGCCATGCCGTTAACTGGCAGCAAGGCAATTGTCTGTCCTTCATCAAACCACTGCGTTGCAACGTTATGATGCGGAGACTCATGGGCCATACGGCACACCATCATGGTGCGTTTGAAGTCATGTATAATAGCCCCAATGCCCGCCCGTTGGCGTGTAGGAGAAAAACGGCCATCCGCTCCAACCACAAGCTGTGCTGCCAGTTGGCCCCTGGTGTGATGAATAACGGCATGGTCCGGGTTCTGGCGCACTGTCTCAACAGAGACCCCAGAGTGCAGTGTGATGTTCTGATGCGCTGCTGCGGCAGCATAGAGGGCACGGCGGATCTGGTTATTTGAAACAAGCCAGCCCAGCGCGTCTACGCCACGACCATTGGTATCAAACCTCAGAGGGTGCGGAAACTTACCAGTTTCAACCCGTGCTTCACGCAAAGGGCATATAGCGGTTTCTGGAATATGGTCCCATGCACCATCAGTTTTCAGAATATTGACAGAATGGTGGGTCAGAGCAATTTCCCGTCCATCAAAAGATGGCTCTTCCCATACAGGCGTTGGTGCGCGTTCCAAAACAGCGACAGTGAGGCCTGTTTTTGCAAGGGACAGTGCCGTGGCGAGCCCAACAGGCCCCCCGCCAATAATGGCAACGTCAGTATGGGATGCGGTGCTCATGCGCTTATTCTTTATCTGCTGAGAAAGAGACCGGGCTACCCGTCCAGGATGCCGTAAATTGCGCGGGGTCTGGGCGGCGTGGCGGCTCACACTGCTGTGCTGGAGTGCCAACAAATAGGAACCCGGCCAGTTTATGCGGTGCAGGCAGGCCCAGTTCTGCCGCAAGGACAGGATCTTCCGTAATGTCGCCAGAAACCCAGATGCCACCAAAGCCTTTTGCATGCAGGGCATTGAGAACATTCATAGTTGCAGCAGCCACGGCCATTTCCTGTTCCCAAAGCGGAATTTTATGGTCTGGGCGTAAGTGCATGCCCAGTGCAATGACTAGTGGCATGGTGGAAAAACGCTGGCGGCGTTTGTTCAGTTTAAATTCGGGTGCATTCGCATCCAGCCGCAACATGCTGGCAATAACACGCTCTGCTGCCAGTGGGCGGGCATCGCCTTCAATAAGAATATAGCGCCATGGGCGGAGCTTTCCATGATCCGGTGCGCGCATAGCTGCCGCAAGCACCTCAGATAATTGGTCTGCGGAGGGTGCTGGTTCTATGAGAGTATCAACAGAAGCACGGCTTAACAGCATATCCATAGGTGTCATAAGGGAAAACTCCGTTAAGATCAGGCTGGGAAAGCAGGAAGAGCCTTACCGCCCATCAGGTGCAAGTGAAAATGCGGCACTTCCTGCCCTGCATTCTGGCCAGCATTGGTAATAAGGCGGTAGCCTGCCTGTTCCAGGTGCAGGTCTGCGGCAATACGTCCGGCAGACTGCATGACCCCTGCAATTTCTTCAACAGAAGCATTTTTGCTAAAGTCTATGAAGGACACATAGGCTTTTTTAGGGATAATCAGAACATGCACAGGGGCTTTGGGTGCAATGTCGTGAAAAGCCAGAACCCATTCGTTCTCAAAGACTTTTTTGCACGGAATATCTCCACGCAGGATCTTTGCAAAAATGTTGTCCGGGTCGTAAGAACCAGTTCCATGCACAGCCATTATTTATCCTTTTTTGTCAAAGTCTGCTTGGGACGAGAGGCTTTTTCAGCAATGCCGCTTGTTCCTTCACGTCGTTCCAGCTCTGCCCAAACGTCAGATGGCTGTATGCCAGCATCCACCCATAAAACAATAAGATGGTAGAGGACGTCAGCACTTTCGCCAATAAGAAGGTCTTTGCGCCCGGCAACGGCTTCAATCAGGCATTCAACGGCTTCTTCCCCAAACTTCTGGGCAATTTTATAGGTGCCGCGGGAAAGCAGGCGTGCGGAGTGGCTGACGCTGGGATCTGTACCCTTGCGGCTTTTGACAACATCAAACAAACGGTTCAGCACGGCGCTATTGGCGGGGCTGTCCAGAGAGGTTTGTGGTAGCATTATTTCTTTTTCTGTAAGGGCTTTTTTAGGAGCGGCCGCTTTTTTGCTCTGCCCTTTGGTGCCATTTTTTCCGGATTGTTTTGGTGCTGCTTTTTCCATGGGCTTTGTGGCGACTTTCTTGGTCATGAGCGTGGAGATACCTGAAAAGGGATAGGAGAGGGGCGAATAGGCAAGCCAGCCTCAGCCAAAGCTGATTTAACCTGCGAAATTTTGAATTGGCCAAAATGGAACACACTGGCGGCCAGCAGACCTGTGGCACCTGCCTGAGCACCTTCAACAAAATGGTGCAGTTCTCCCACACCACCCGATGCCACGATGGGGAGCCGAACGGCCTGCGTGGCAGCCTTGAGCAGGTTGAGGTCAAACCCGGAACGCGTGCCATCCCGGTCCATGGAGGTCAGTAGAATTTCTCCAGCCCCACGCTCGGCCACTTCGCGGCACCAGTCAATGGCATCGCGCCCTGTGGGGGTGCGGCCACCATGGGTATAGACTTCCCATTTGCCGGGGGCCGACTGCCGGGCATCCACAGCCACAACCACGCATTGGCTGCCAAATTTACGGGCAGCTTCGTTAATCAGGTCCGGGCGTGAGACGGCTGCCGAGTTCATGGCGCACTTGTCTGCTCCGGCCAGAAGCAGGCGGCGCATATCCTCAGGTGTGCGGACGCCACCGCCAACCGTAAGCGGTAGAAAGATACGCTCTGCGGTGCGGCCCACTACGTCCAGAATGGTATCACGGTTTTCATGGCTGGCAGTAATGTCCAGAAATGTCAGCTCGTCAGCGCCCGCTGCATCATAGAGTGCTGCTTGCTCCACCGGGTCACCAGCATCGCGCAGAGAGACAAAATTGACGCCTTTGACCACACGCCCGTTCTTGACGTCCAGACAGGGAATAACGCGGAGTTTGAGCATTAACCAAGCACCTTGAGGGCTTCTGCCGGAGACACGCGGCCATCATACAACGCCCGGCCCACAATAACACCTTCAATACCGGGAGCGTGGTTTGCAGCTTTGCGCAGGGCGGCCAGATGCTCAATTGTGCCCACGCCACCGCTGGCAATAACGGGAATGGTCACAGTGTTGGCTAAGGCAACAGTCTGCTCAAGGTCCAGCCCTTCCAGCATGCCGTCCCGGCTGATTTCCGTAAAAATGATGGCGGCTACACCCGCTTCCTGCATCCGGAGGGCAAGTTCCGTAGCCTGCATGTCAGAGACTTCGGCCCATCCTTCTGTGGCAACACGGCCAGAGCGGGCATCAATGCCCGCAACAATGCGGCCGGGGAACAGGCGGCAGGCTTCCCGCACCAGTGCCGGGTTTTTAACAGCAACAGACCCAAGAATAACGCGGGTCACACCGGCTTCCAGCCAGCCGGCAATGGCGCTCATATCCCGCAAACCGCCGCCAAGCTGCATGGGAACGGTTGTTGCGTCCAGAATGGCCCGTACGGCGGGTGCATTGGCTGACTGCCCTTCAAACGCGCCGTTCAGGTCAACAGCGTGCAGCCACTTGAACCCGGCATCACACCAAGCGCGGGCCTGAGCTGCCGGATCATCGGAATAGACGGTTGCATCATCCATCTCTCCACGCCGCAGGCGCACGCAGGCACCATCCTTCAGGTCAATGGCGGGGTAGAGTGTCAGTGCCCGTGCTGGTGAAGGTGTGGAGGACTGATTGGTCTGGGTCATACGGGTTTCGTCCACAACAGGAGTGGGGGAGGGAAGACGCGTGCCGTCAAGCAGCTTGGTAAAAAACAGGCCAGATACGGTCTGGTCGCCAATGCGGGCATAATGCGGGTGAGTGCCCCATTGCTGAAAGCCCGCTTTGCGGAACAGCGCTATGGCACCTGTCTGTGTGTCAGGAATATCCACATTCAGGACGCGGTAGCCCATGCTGCGGGCCGCATTTTCCACTTCGTGCAGCAGTTGTGCCCCCAACCCATGCTTGCGGGCATAGGGGGCTACAAACAGGTGCATGAGGCTGACGCACATGGCTTGTGCTTCATTATTGCGCGGAGCCCGGACCAGTTGGGCGCACCCAACGATGACGCCATCCAGACGGACCGCAAACAGCATCCGTTCAGGGACCAGGAGTAATCCCTTGAAGTATCGTTCCAGAACCTGACGGCCTTGTGGCTGAATCCAGCCAAAGCCGCCACCGTCTAGAATGGCGGCATCAACGGCCTCGCAGAGTGCCTGAAGGTCATCTTCCTCAAGCTCAAGCACACGGTGGACTGGTTTTTTTCTGGACATCAGCCGATCCACCGTTCCTGCGGCTGCCAGGCGAGAAAGTTTGCCATGATACGCAAGCCAACAGTCTGGCTTTTTTCCACGTGGAACTGTGTACCCGCGACATTCCCGTTACACACAATAGCTGGTACAGCGCCGCCATAGTCTGTAGTGGCGAGCAAAGTTTCCGGCTGACCATGTTGCAGTGCGTAGGAATGAACAAAATACCCGTGCGGCGCAGTGCCCAGCCCGTCTGTCAGGGGGTGGGGCCGTGTCAGGTTGAGTTCATTCCACCCCATTTGGGGCAAGCGCAGGCCGGGGGCCGCCATGGGGGCAATCTCCCCCTTGATCCAGCCCAAGCCCGCCGTTTCACCATGTTCCAGCCCACGCTCAGCCATGAGTTGCATGCCAACGCAAATGCCCAGAAACGGGGTGCCTTTGCGGGTGGCAGTCAGAAGTGCCTCTCTCAGCCCCGGCTGAGCGGCAAGCCCCTGGGCGCAGTCTGCAAAGGCCCCTTGCCCGGGCAGGATAATACGGTCTGCCTTCAGAACTGTTTCTGGCGCATTGGTAATGCAGACAGAGGCAGAAACCCCAGAAAGTTCGGCCGCACGCGCCGCAGCGCGCGCTGCGGAGGCCAGATTGCCTCCTTCATAATCAAGGACAGCAATGGAGAGAGACTGGGTCATGGGACCTCGCACTTCTTGGTCCTGAAGGGAAAATAGGGGAGACCCTCAGGCAGCCAGTATTTGCCAGACAGGTTAGCAACAGGAAAAACGCCGCCAGCAGGCGCGAGGGTGTGTTTACAACACTCCCTTGGTGGAGGGAATGGCACCCTGCGCCCGCGGGTCCTGCTCAACAGCCATTCGGAGGGCCCGTGCCAAAGCCTTGAATGCGGCTTCAGCAATATGATGGCAGTTTTTTCCGTCTTTCTGGTTCAGGTGCAGAGTTATCATGCCAGACATGGCAAATGCCCGGAAAAATTCTTCCACCAGTTCGGTATCCAGCTCACCAATCCGGTCGCGGTCAAACGTGGCGTTGAATGTCAGGAACGGCCTGCCGGAAAGGTCCACCACAGCCTCACACAAGGCTTCATCCAGCGGGACCAGAGCATGGCCAAAGCGGCGTACACCGCGCTTGTCTCCCACCGCCTGACGAAGCGCCTGCCCAAGGGCAATGCCGGTATCTTCAACGGTGTGGTGGCCATCAATATGCAAGTCCCCCTGCACCTTGACTGTCAGGTCAAGCAGCCCATGCTTGGCAAGGGCTGTCAGCATATGGTCGAAAAACCCTATGCCTGTCTGAATGTCAGCCTGTCCTGATCCGTCCAGATCAAGAGTTACGGCAATATCTGTCTCGCTAGTAACGCGATGGAGGGTGGCTTGGCGCGGTGTGGTCATGGTGCAGCTTTATAACGCAAGAGCGTGGGGGATGCCATTGTGCTTGCGGCATATCGTATGTTTTGCCGTACGGAAGTGTGCCGTATCAGGGTACGGACTGTTCCAGATCCTCCAGCCAGAGGCGGGCGTTACCGTCCGAGGGAGCACGCCAGTCCCCGCGCGGTGACAGGCTGCCGCCTGCCATGATTTTCGGCCCGTTGGGCATGGCAGAGCGTTTGAACTGGCTTGTGGTGAAGAAGCGATGAAGGAACACACCCAGCCAGTGCTTGATGGTGGGCAGGTCGTAGGCTTTGTGTTCCGCCTCCGGGAAATTGGGGGGCCACTGTCCGGCTTGTGCATCCTGCCACGCATGCAGCGCCATGAACGCGATGCGGGACGGCGTAAAGCCGTAGCGCAGCACATAAAACAGCGTAAAATCATGCAGCGCATAGGGGCCAATCAGGCTTTCAGTGCTCTGTGATTTTCCTTCTGTTGCGGGGACCAGTTCCGGGGAGATCTCCGTTGCCAGAATGGTGGAGAGCAGGGGAGATACCGTCCCGGAAAAATGGCCAGAGGCGATGGTCCAGCGGATAATATGCTGGATCAGTGTTTTTGGCAGGCCAGCATTCACATTGTAATGCGCCATCTGGTCACCTACGCCGTAGGTGCACCAGCCCAGCGCCAGCTCTGAGAGGTCTCCCGTGCCAATGACCAGGCCGTTATGCATGTTGGCGAGGCGGAACAGGTAGTCCGTCCGCAGGCCTGCCTGCACGTTTTCAAACGTAATGTCATGCACAGGCTCTCCTTTGGCAAAAGGATGCCCGATTTCTCGCAGCATGAGCGTTGCAGAGGGACGAATATCAAGCAGTTCGTTCCAGGTGCCGAGTGCCGCCATGAGGGCTTGCGCACTGGAGAGCGTTTTGTCTGTCGTGCCAAAGCCGGGCATGGTGTAGCCAAGTATGGCTGAGCGTGGCCACCCCATTTCGTCTGCTGTGCGGGCGGCAACAAGCAGCGCGTGCGTGGAGTCCAACCCGCCGGAAACGCCAATCACCATGGTTTTGGCGCGGCTGGCCTTCAGGCGTTGCTTGAGAGCAGTAACCTGAATGGTAAAGGCTTCAAAACAGTCCTGCGCCAAGCGGGCGGAGTTGCTGGGCACAAACGGAAAACGGGCAAGGTCCCGCTTCAGACCAAGGTTGGTCAGGGGTGGAGTAAGTGTGCAGGCAATGCGCCGCCAGTTGGGCGTTGTGCCTGCAACAGCCTGTGCATTGGCAGTAAATGACCCCATACGCAGGCGTTCCTGCGCCAGTAATGTCAGGTCAATATCAGCAATGACTGTACGACCACCGGTTGGGAAGCGGTCACTTTGTGCCAGAAGTTCGCCATTTTCAAAAATGGAGATCTGGCCATCCCAGGCGAGATCGGTTGTTGATTCCCCCTCTCCAGCCGCAGCGTAAATGTAGGCGGACAGGCAGCGGGCAGATTGGGCGCGGCACAGCAGTGTGCGGGTTTCTGCTTTGCCAACTGTGATGTCACTGGCGGAGGGGTTGGCAAGAATGGTTGCGCCAGCCAGTGCGGCAAACATGCCGGGAGACGCGGGAACCCAGAGATCTTCACAAATTTCTACGGCCAGACAGAAGTTTGGCACATCTGTGGCTTCAAAAAGAAGATCCGTGCCAAAAGGAGCGTGCCTTTCCCCTATGACAATGGTTTCATTGCGGAGCGTGGCACCGGCGGTAAAGTGCCGGGCTTCATAAAACTCCCGATAGTTTGGCAGAAAACTTTTGGGAACAACCCCCAGAATTTTACCACGATGCAACACCACAGCGCAGTTATACAGGGCAGAACCGTGGCGCAGGGCCGCCCCAATAACGAGAATAGGCAACAGAGCGTGTGTTGCGGCGGCAATCTCCGTCAGGACTGTGTTTGTGGCGTGTAGAAGAACTTCCTGCTGGCGAAGGTCATCAAGAGTGTAACCAGAAAGGCCTAGCTCCGGGAAAACACAGATGGCACAGCCTTCTTCTGAGCAGGCTGTTGCGGCGGCCAGTATGCGCTGCATATTGGTGGCTGGGTCAGCAAGGGCTACAGGCAGCGTGCAGGCAGCAACCCGGGCAAAACCCTGATGATACAGCGCATGAAAGTTGGACCCAGACACGGCGTTGCCCTCCAGTTTTAGTGGCAGTCAATGATGATTGCAGAGATGGCGCAGGCCGCCAAGCGCTTGTCATCCCTTAAGAAATAGCCGTTTCACAAGGCGTCAGAAGACCTTGATATAAAAAAGTAAAAAAATTTGATTTTCCCTCTTGCGCAGTTTCTCAAACCCCCGTAGAAGGAGGTCATCCGATGCGGGCGTAGCTCAGGGGTAGAGCACAACCTTGCCAAGGTTGGGGTCGTGGGTTCGAATCCCATCGCCCGCTCCAGATTTTTATAAGAAAATCTGGAGCTTAGATAAGTCAGATTTTCACTTATCTAGCCGCATCGTATATTCCTAAAACACTGAAGAATTTTTTCTCTGCAAACAAACAAGTAATGTTTGCAAAACTGTCTACAGCTTTAGGCTATTTTGATCGCCTATTGATATCGGATTTGCGGAGAGACCGATAAGGAGGCTTATATTAAGCCTCCTTGCCCTCAGCAGTATTAAATCAGAAGCACTTAACGAGTGGTTCTTACGTTTTTTTGTACCAACTTGATCCACGGGTGGCGTTGTTCAAGGAGGGTTATGACACTGTGTTTGTGATCTCCCTGCTCAGTTACGCATGATGTCATGGAGTTTCCATGCACCCGGTATTCAGCGAGAACTTCTGCGACATGTGTGCCTTGTAGCCCCAGCTCCGCCATAGAGCACCAAAGGTCATAATCTTCCCACCCCATGGCAGCCCTGTTTACATAATAACCGCCGCAAGCAGCCCATGCCCATTTTGCTATAAGGGCCATGGCATCAATATAGTTCCCGGCCTGCAAGCGTGAGGGTGTATATGGTGATTGTCCCAGAATATGGTCAGCTGTTGCATTCCCAAATTGCTGCTGCATAGGGTAGGCATAAGCTGTCATGGGGGATGTGGCGACCAAAAGCGCTGCACAGGCGTTTGGCAACAGTTTATTATCTGCATCTAATGGCAGAAAATAAGGCGTTTCAGCGTAGGCAACGCCGCAGTTTCGTGCAGCGCCAAGACCGGAATTATAGGTTGTCCGTAGTAGCAGAACCCGATTAAACCGGTGTGCGTTACGCTGCATCCATTCATGTGTAAGTGCTACGGAAAAATCCTTTGATCCATCGTCAACCACAATCAGATCAAGCGCTCCCAGAGTTTGAAGACGCACGGATTCCAGAGCATCCAGCAAATAGTGTTCGTAATTATATGAGGTTATAATGACGGAAACATCTGATGGACTCAGAGTATCTTTTTGGAAAATGATGTCACACCCCACAATATGAGGGAGAGACTTTGCACGGTAGGATTTACGTGCAATTTGACGCTCAAATTCCTGGCAGGATGACGCCTCACTTTTAGTGCTTTCAAATATGCTTTTGAGAAATTTTGCTTGCCTTTGAACGCTAAAATACCAAAGGCACCCGTGATAAGCATTGAGGCCAACGCTATGACGGATTTTGGTATTTTCAATAAGTTTTACAAGCGCGGCATGCCATTGCTCTACACCTTCAGCCAGAAAGCCAGAAACACCGTCTTCAATGCATTCTCGATACGCAGGAAGAGGTGAGGTAATGAGAGGAATATTGCAAAGTGCTGTTCTGAGATAAATATTTTCTGACTGAGAGGTAAAATAGACATTATCAGTAGGGCATGGAAAAAGCGCGATATCAACGCCCTTCCAATTGAGCATACTGTCATTATTTGAGTCTAATTTCTGCCAGATAATCTGATCTATGGAGGGGATAAGTTCAGGAAAATACTTTTCTATGTAAGTATTTTTATCAGAAAATCCCTGCGTGAAAAGTCTTAGTTTGACATGCGAGTATTTTTGAAGAACAGAAGCTATTGTTGTTGATGTAGATTTAAAAAAAATAGAGTTTTTTAAGATATCATATCCAAGACCTAAAGTGACAGAAGAGTTGTCTTCGAAAATACATTTTTCACGAAAGTTATTCCGGCCGCGCTGCCAAGTTGCAACATCATAAATATTAGGAAGTGTGTAGGATATAGGGCGATCCAGGCGTAGAGTTTGAGCAAGAGTGTCAGTTGTGGCTGTACAGATGCTCGCTCGCACAAGAGTGCGCCATAACGTATAAAAATAGGTTTCTAACTGTTCTTCACTAAATAAAGAAGAAAATTGAGCAGACACACTTTCTGATCGAGCCAGTCTGGGCATACACAAAAGAGCATCTATATCAAAAATAACAGGCATTGAACGTTCTTGCGCAATCTGCATCATAATGCTGACATGATCGCTAAATTCTACACGGTAGAAAACAAGAATGGTGGCCCAGTCAATATCATCGGGTCCGATTTCAGGACAGGATTTCAGCCGGACTGTGTATCCAGCAAGGCGGGCGGCTTCAGCGTTATGAGTGCAACGTTGCGTAAGCTGTTCTGCTTCCGTATCGCCGATAACAAAAACAACGCGCCCTAATTCGGTTGCAGGAGAGTAAATTTCTACTTCTTCTTTTTCTAAACACACTATATCAGAAGTATTATGATCTGAAACAGGTATGCTCTGTAAAGGAAAAGAAGGGGGGGTGGGGAGAGAGGGAACAAAAACTCCCAAGTTTTTATTTAAGATAACACGCGCAATATCTTTGAGTATATTTCGCGGTTGTGCAAAGAAATTTTTGAGAGATGTAAGGGCATCTTGAGTCTGAAGAACAGTTTGGGAAAAAGAAAGCCATTCCTTTTCTCTCGCTTGGGCCTGTTCTAAGGCAGACATTAGATCTCGGTTTTCATCTAAAAGTGAATCAATTTTGAGGTTTTGTTCACTAATTATTTTTTCTTTTTCT
This sequence comes from Acetobacter cibinongensis, assembly GCF_000963925.1. GTDB lineage: Bacteria > Pseudomonadota > Alphaproteobacteria > Acetobacterales > Acetobacteraceae > Acetobacter > Acetobacter cibinongensis. Next base: position 93,742 of record NZ_BAMV01000017.1, on the reverse strand, counting down.
AAGGTTTCGATCATTAAAAATCGGGCCTGAACATTAATCAGGCCATTTTTTTCTTTGGTTTTTTCAGACAAAGCAATACGCGCTTTTGTAGCCCAATAATCTGCAAAAAATTTACATTTTTCCAGGAACAGGAAATGCTCTGTGTCTGAAGTATTTTTTGAGGTCTGAACAAGAGGTGACAGACAGGCAGAAGTTTTGGGCGTTGAAAGAATCAGAAGACCTGCCCCGTAGTCTAAGCGTGTAGAGGTAAAAGAGGAGGATAATTTTGTGGGGTCTAAGGGGCTAAGGTCAGAATCTTCAAATAATACGATACTTCCCTCAGGCAGCGTCTGAAGCCATTTTGTTATGGCGTCCACACTCGTATTGCTTGGGTTACCACAGTAATACACGCAATTATCATAAGGCTTGATATCAGGAATGGAGTCGTATTCGTGAATCAGAATGGCGGCTGATTGTGCTTTGATAACGCTGGTGAGTGTCTGGATAGCCGTCTGGCTTGCGTTGATGAGAACCAGATGGTTCAGAACAAAAGTGGACAGAATCCAGTTAGTCACGGGCATGAACGCGCATCCACGCGTATCTTCGTCAACAAGGGTCACATGTAGGAAAAGGGGCAGGAGTCCACTGTTTCCGGTCTGTGAAATATTTGTTGCAGTGCTGGGATCTGGCGCGGTGTTCATGGGTAAAAATACGTCTCGTTTCTATGTGAGTCCGAAGATAGGAAAGAAGATAGTTTTGATATGCGCAACATGAAATTAATTTCATGGTAATGTGAGGAAATTCAAAAGTAAATAATTAGAGATTTAGTGAGGTTGGAAAGCGTACATCTGGCTGTATCCGAAAAAAAAATCAGTAAATATAAAAACATTCACAAAAGCTTCTTGGTTTTTTTGTGGAATACAAAAGATTGATACAAAAATAGTGTGGTATAATTTTATCAAACCAGTACTAAAAAGCCACTATAGCGGCAGAAAAACCTAATTCATGCTTGCAATGGTGCATAGCCTTGTCCTAAAACTGAACCTGACACTAATATGCCATTTGCACAGAGAATTTCTTCTGTGCTTTCGGCGGTTATTGAAAAAAGGACGGAAATATGGCGCTCATCACCGTTGTCGGTGCGTCAGGGAATTCGGTTCAGGTTACCGTGGATGGTGCTGACAAGTCAGCACTCGTGAAGCAGGCCAACAAGCTTGCCTCACAGCTCGGAAATGAACTGTCCTCTCTTGATGCACGCAACCTTGCTGCGGGTTCTTCAACCTTCAGCGGTAACCAAGCCGGTTACGGGGTCATCACAGCTTCTGGGGCATATAACGTAAGCGGTAATGTTGAGTGGCTGACGGTTGGCTCCGACGCCTCAAACCAGCCGGGTACAGCTCTTGCTGGTTGGGTCAACCTTGACGCAACGAAAGCTACAGCTTCCAACCTGAACGTTCTGGCTGGCACGAATGCTGGTGTGAACTTCCGTGCTGGTAGCCAGAGCGGTACGTTCTTGGGTGGTTCTGGGGATAACTTCTTCCAGGGCAGCAACCTGAACAACGCAGGGGATTGGAACATTTCCGTTGGTGACGGTAACAACGTCATTAACAGCGGCAATGGCAACAACACCATCACGTCTGGCCTTGGTGATAACACCATTACTTTAGGTAATGGCTTTAACCAGGTTCATTCCAATGGTCAGGACACCATTACGGCGTCTACCGGTACGCAGAACATTACGCTCACTGGCGCAAGTTCTACAGTAGATGTTGGCAGCAACTCTCTGGTTGTTGACACAGCGAGCAACCAGCAGATTACTGTTGGTGGTAGCAGCACGGTCGTTGGTGGTTCTCAGGACCTCGTAACGCTTGCTGGCACCACAGGTACAGTAACCGGTGGGGAACTCAGCACGATTTCTGCGGCACAGGGCGACTTTATGGTTGCCAATGCTAAAAACGCAGATGTCAGCATCCTTGGTAACCTGACCTTTAAAAATGGTACGGGTGAGACCACAATCACGGCAGGTCAGAGCACGATCTACGGTGCAGAAGGTCTGGACGCACACGTTAACGCAACGAGCGCGAATTCGCTGTTCATTGCAACAACGGGTAACCAGACGCTAGATGGTGCTTCTTCCATCTATGGTATCCATGCATTTGGCGCGGATTCCGGCACGACCGCCCAGACCTTTATTGGTGGCTCTGGCGCTTCAGCAGCAGATACGCTGGTTGCAGGTACGGGTAACGCAACTCTGACCGGTGGTTCTGGCGCAGCAAACGTCTTCGGGTTCCGCAATGGCGTTGCTGGTGCAGATTACACCATCACTGACTTTGGTAGCGCAGCTGGTAACTCCGTGTTGCTCGTTCACTACGATTCAGCATATCTCAAAAACGGTCAGGGCTACACCAAGGACAACTTCCAGCAGGTCCTTGATGCTGCTACGCACCAGAACGGTAACACGACCATTACTCTGTCCGACAACAGCAAAATTACCTTTGTTGGTGTAGACAGCTTGAACATCAATCAGTTCTCTGGTTTCTAATTCTAAATACGTTTTAGAATTAATGATGTTAAGGGAAACCGGGTCCAAAAGACCCGGTTTTCTTATTTTAATGCAATTGCAAAACTAATAAAGTTAGATGCTGGCTATGACCCCCTCAGATAAATCTTCCACGTCTCCAGTGCTTCCTGAGCAAACCAACCTAGAATCACTGCTGGAGAGCTATCAAGCCAGCATGACGATTCAGGATATGAGGATGGCTGGTTTTGTTAATGAAACGCATCATCTGAGGCATCTTATCGAGATCCAACGGAATACACTTTCCTGGCGTATTACAGCTCCGTTGAGAGTCATCCGGCATCTTTCAAAAGGCGAGCTTCCTACAGGAAGCAAAATTACTTATGTTTTGGGTAGGATTAAAGATGTTTATCAGGAAGAGGGCGGTAAAGCAGTATGGAGTCGTATACAGGCAAGACTCCCCAAAAAGCCGACTGTTTCACTAAAAAAAAATAAAGCGTCATCAAGTGATAGTGTTGCTAATAAAGCAGAGATATTAGAAAAAAAAGAAACGATTGAAGACAAATATTTGAAGCCTGTTTCGGCGGAATGTCTCTCTGATTTTTCTCCCAGTTATCTGATTATTGCAGAGCTAAGCCTACGGCAATGCGCCAAATACCGTGTGTGGCAAAAGCAGGAGCAGCTTGAGAGCCTTGGGTGGCATGTGCGTGTTATTGACTGGCGGGAAATATTTGTCGCCATGACGGCGCTCCAAACATGCACAAATGTTATTTTCTATCGTGTTCCAGCGTTTGAATCGGTTGAAAAACTACTGGACGAAGCAAAGCGGCTTAATCTCCCAACGTGGTGGGAGGTTGATGATCTTATTTTTTCTGAAGAACACTATAAGAACAATGCCAATCTTGATTCACTGAGTGCATCTGAACGTGCAGCAGTATTGTCAGGGGTGAAGCTTTTTAGGAACTGTTTGTTAGCCTGCGATAAGGCAATAGCCTCCACACGTGTTCTTGCACAAGAAATGAGAAATGCAGGCATAAAAGATGTCAGTATTATTGAAAATGCTATAGACGAGCAAACCCTGTCTATTTCGCAGCAAATTTTGCAAGAGCACTCGGCGCCAGATCATGGTCCGGAAGAAGTTCGTATTGTTTACGGGTCAGGAACAAAGACCCATGATGCAGACTTCCGTGTTGCAGCTGACGGTATTGTGGCTGCCATGCTGGAAGATGAGCGCTTAACCTTGCATATTATTGGTGACCTTACGTTACCAGAAGTATGCGATAAGGTAAAAAACCGTATCAAAAAATTAGAGGGCCGAGATTATGGCTTGTATATGCGTCTGCTTGCTCAAGCAGATATAACAATATCACCTTTAGAAAAAACCATATTCAATGACTGCAAAAGTAATATAAAATTTCTGGAAGCAGCAGTTTTATCTGTACCGGTTATATGCTCGCCAGCGGATGCGTTCATACAAGTGGTTCGCGATGGCGAAAATGCTGTGATAGCGACCACACCGCAAGATTGGAAAAATGCAGTTTTGAGCCTTGCGGCTGATGACGTGAAACGAAAAGCAATTGGCCAGACTGCCCGGCAGGATGTGCTTGAACGTTATAGCCCTCAGAGCATAACTCAGCATCAGGTTCTGCCAGCCTTCGGGAGACCGTATAAAAAAGAGGAGTCTGGTCTTTCTGTTGTGTCAGCCAATATCTATTTTGCGCCACGGTCTTTTGGCGGTGCTACATTTGTTGCTGAAGAGATGGTCAACTATCTCAGTAAAAAGTCGGATATCAGCGTTAGTATTTTTACGTCACGTCCGGATATGGAATGGCGAGCAAATGCTGCCATACGGTATAGAGCGTATGACTGTAACGTTATTGGCGTGAAAGTCCCACCGGACGGTGACAGGGTAGGGGGCGTTGATAACCCCTTGGCAACAGAAGTCTTTAGACAATGGTTGCAGACTGTGCAGCCTGATATTGTACATCTTCACGCGACTCAAGGGCTTGGTTTGGGGTTAACACGAGCCTGTCAGGAAGCTGGTATTCCTTATGTCATTACATTGCATGATGCATGGTGGTTGTGTGACCGCCAATTTATGGTGACTGGTGAAGGAAACTTCTGTTTTCAGAATAAAATTGATTTGCGTATCTGCCAGATGTGCGAGCCGAGTGCCCGACATTTGCATGAACGTGCTACTATGATGAGGGTTGCCATGAATAATGCAGCCCTTCTGTTGGTGCCCAGTCAGTCTCATAAAAATCTGTTTATTGTGAACGGAGTTCCAGAAGAGAAACTTGTGGTAAACAGGAATGGTTTTGTCTGGCCGGAAAAACCAAGAGTGCGGCGTAAACCGGGGCAGCCATTACGCTTTGGCTATGTTGGCGGTGCTGAGACCGTTAAGGGGTACCCTCTTATTCGTAAAGTTTTTGAAAAACTGAAGACGGATAGATGGGAATTAATACTCGTTGATAATAAACTGAATTTAGGTATTCGGTCTGTTTTCCCTGAATCATGGAAAGTGGACGGGGTAATTAAAACAGTTCCCGCATACACGCAGTCAACGATGGATGATTTTTACAACAGCATTGATGTTCTGTTGTTCCCGTCACAATGTAAAGAAAGCTATGGTTTGACGGTAAGGGAAGCCTTGGCGCGTGATATCTGGGTTGTTGTGACCGAACCTGGTGGACAGGTAGAGGATATTATTGAAGATGAAAACGGCACCATAATCCCCATTGGCTCCAACCCTGCGCAGTTGCAAAAAGCTGTAGAGGACCTTCTGGCAAAAGAAGCTGAACTTTTGACTTATGAAAATCCGTACAAGGACAGGTTGGCTACGTTTGACATGCAGGGGCAAGAACTGGAGTCAATTTTGCGCACGATTGTGCGTGAGCGCCCTCAGGCACACTAGTTATTTTTTGATACCCCATGAAAAGGGTAAATAGCGGTCAAGTTGGGAAAGGGCGTAATAAACCATACGGCCTTTCCGGTTTGATGGGAGTGTTTTTTGGCGTGGAGGTGTTTGCGCCAGATACTCCTCAATCCATGCCGGGTTAAAGTCGGAGCCTTGTGGGATCAGGGTACGCCAGCCTGCAAGCTTAGGGATATGGTAAGGGTTATCCCTCAAAAGTTCCTGCTTAAGAAAAGGAACATTTCCGGAGCGTAGCCCCGAACGCCAATAAGCATGGGTGGGGTTGGCAGGGAATAAACGCGCAAGAGGCGATGCAATATCGCTCCACAGGGTATGGAGAGGAATGGCATTAGCGGTGAGGGCAACCGACAGCCCTAGCTCTCCGTGCCATATAATTTCATCCCGTGACATATCCGCAAAGGGAAGAGCCATTACGCGTTGCACAGCGGCGCTTTCCCAAACCTCTTGAGAAAAGCCGATAAACCAGGATTGAATATGGGGTGTAACAGCCCGCGACCCGACAAGCCCCCATGCGGGGCGGCTGTTGGCCTGTAGGCGCTGCAAAAGTGGTTGCAGGGGAGTGAACGGGCCAAAGACGCTGTCGTTAGCCAAAAGGATATACGGGGCTCCCTTTGTGACGCCCTGTGCGGCAAGGGAGTGCCATGCGCCGAAGTCCAGCCCGCCATTTTTTCTGCACGAGACATGGATGCCGTAACGGGCACAAAAATTAAGAGTATCTTCTGTAATAACAGAACATCCTGAGAGTATAACGTGCAGAATAAACCCGCAGGACTGTAAGTTTTTTATGTAAAACCGTGTATAATCAGGGAGATTGCCTGATGGTGCATACGTTGCAAACAAACACACTGAGCCTATGGGCATGACAGGGGTAAATTGATCCTCCCCTTGCTTTTTGCTGATAGGGGCGGGAGAATTTGAAAATGTAAGCATTTTTAAGTTGGTTTTTTCGTGAAAATATGACTACTAAGCGACCAGAGACGTTGGTTATCGTAACCGAATAATTGTTACTGACATAGTACTATCCGAAGGGAGCTAGGTTCTCAATGAGCAAGGCCTTTATTGCCGCCGTGATTCAGGATTCGATTGAATGCACGGGTGTTGCCGCCAATCAGGCCGCAAATGATCTGCTGGATGCAATTGTTGAAGAACTGAAACGTGAAGGGGGCTTTACGCTTCCGTCTTTCGGGACTTTTACAGTGCGGAAAACCAAAGCTCGTAAAGCTTTGAACCCCCGTACGGGTGAGCCTGTTAAAGTGAAAGCAGGTAAGACGGTTCGCTTTAAAGCAAGCCCTAACCTGAAGAAAGCTGTTTGAGCGTTTTCTCTCATCTGGCAGGAGCCTGATCGTCTCAGGCTTTGACTGAAAAAAACCGCTCCAAAGGGATACCTTCCGGAGCGGTTTTTTATTGTTTGGCAGAAATAAAGATTATTTCTTGGAGCCGTTAGTCCGGCTTGATGTCTTCCAAGCGGTCGAGTTTGCGCAAACCGGGAAAAAGCGCCATCCATACGCCGGTAATCAGTAATGTGCCCACTCCCCCTAGCACCACGGCAGGCACAGCACCGATAGCGCTGGCCAGCATACCGCTTTCAAATTCGCCTAACTGGTTGGACGAACCGATAAAAAGCATGTTCACAGCAGAAACACGGCCCCGCATGTCGTCTGGTGTGCCAAGCTGGACCAGTGAACTGCGCACCATGACACTGATAACGTCAGCCCCACCCAGAATCGCTAAAGCCAGCACGGAAAGCGGGATGGACTTTGAAAAACCAAACAGAATGGTTGCAACGCCAAAAATTGCAACGGAGAGGAACATCCATTTCCCGGCATGACGCCCGAGTGGGTATCGTGCCAGCACGGCAGCAACGAGCAATGCTCCGATTGCCGGGGCTGCCCGCAGTAGGCCAAGCCCCCAAGGGCCAGCATGCAAGATATCAGTGGCGTAAAGGGGCAGCATGGCTGTGGCCCCGCCGAGCAAGACGGCAAACAGATCCAGCGAGAGGGCGCCTAAAAGTGTCGGACGCCGTTTGAGAAAGGCGATGCCCCCGAAAACTGCTGCCAGACTGGCAGGTTGTTTTGCGCGCGCCGGAAAGCGAAGCCGCATGGAGGCGGTAGCACAGGCTGCAATGCCAAAACCTACGGCACATAGCGCGTAACAGACATCGGCTCCCAAACCGTAGAGCAGGCCGCCCAACGAAGGACCGGCGATGGAGGCGACCTGAAAGAGTGACGAAGAGAGAGCCGCAGCACGGGGAAAGACCGCAGGTGCGACCATGGAGGGCAGGAATGTCTGCTGGGCTGGCATTTCAAATGAGCGGCATACCCCAAACAAAGCCACCAGCGCATAAATCATGAACGGGCTGAGATGATGCGTAAAAGAGGCAACGGCCATAAAAGCCGCAGACACCGCTTCAATGGTTTGGCAGGTTATGACAATACGCCGCCGGTCGTGCTGATCTGCCGCGTGGCCAGCCGGAAAAATAAAGGCAACCATGGGCAGAAACTGGGCAAGCCCCACAAACCCTAGAGCCGCAGGACTATGGGTGAGAGCATAGATTTGCCACCCCACAGCAACAGCCTGAACCTGAGAGGAAAAGGCAGAAAGTGTGCGGGCCGTCAAAACAGCTTTCAGGCCGGGTAGGGAGAGGAGGGGCGTTTCCGCTGCCGTATCGTGCGTCATGTTTCTGTCATAGCAGAATACTGTGGCCGGAACAGACAGCGGATGTAAACGGATGTGTGAAGAGATGTAACGAACTGCCAGTAAGTACAGCGTTACGGCACATAGGTTCAATTTTTAGGATGAAAATGGCTGGGGCGGGAGGATTCGAACCTCCGCATGGCGGAATCAAAATCCGCTGCCTTACCGCTTGGCTACGCCCCACCAGAAACGTGGTTGGCCCTTATTAAGACCAACTGGAGTGTTTCGTAAAGAGACTATGCGTCGTGTTTTTCATCAAAAGCATGATTTTCTGTCGTTGGCGCGAAGGTGAACTCGGCTTCGGGAAAGTCCATATCTGGCAGATCGCCCTCGCTCTGGCCCGTATCAGCCGGGAAGAGGTTGAAGCGGGCTGCTTTATCCAGCGCCTGATCAAGGGCAGCCATGGTGCTGCCCATATCGGCGCTATCGTCTTTTTCCCATGCTCGGAGCGTATGCGTCCAGATGCCAACCACCATGTTGATGCGCAGCACGCCGCCCAACCCGGTGACGGTAATGCCCGAAGCATCTGCCATCCAGCGCATGCTCTCAAATGTGGCCCCCCCCAGCAGCAGGGCCATCGGGGGGTCAAACGGTAGGGCATGGAGCACGGATTTAATGCCGTTGCGGTAGAGTTGAAACACGTCCAGCCGCCGCATCAACAGGTCAAACAGGCGCTCGCGTGCGCTGCCGGTTGTTGTGTCATCCGCCAGAGCTGAGTCATCGGCAATACGACCCAGCCGTAGCAGCAGGGAACCGCGGAAAGGAAACCGTGTGCGGGTTTCCGCAAAGGACAACCCAGCCGCACGGGCAGCATCTAGGAGAGAAACAGAGGCCCATCCGCGCTCTTCCGCCTGTGTCATTGCGGCGGAAAGGAGAGCTGTATCGAAGTCGTCGGAGTCCATGCGAAAGGCCTGTGTAACGGGAGTAAAAAATAAGACGGCTGCCTGCTGGCGGGGAAATGCCTGGAGCGATCAGGTGGAGAGTTCTTCCGCGCGCTTTACTGCTGCGGCAATTGCCTTGGGTACTGCGGTGGGCCACGCGTCAGGTGCCATCAGCACGTTGAGGGCTGCCGCTGTTGTGCCACCGGGGCTGGTTACGCGGGTCCGTAGCTCTGCGGACTCAAGGTCGGAATCGTTTAGCAGAGCACCTGCTCCGTACACGGTCCGCCGGGCCAGTTTACGGGCGGTTTCTGGTGCCAGGCCTTCTGCAATTCCTGCTTTTTCCATAAGCTCAGCTAACAGAAACGCGTAGGCAGGACCACTTCCAGAAACAGCAGTCACAGCGTTAATCAGCTCTTCGGACTCGACCCATACGGTTTCCCCAACAGAGCGGAGCAGACTGTCACATTCGTTTTTCTGCGTATCCGTAGCCTGAGGCGGGGCGTAAAGCCCGGTTACACCGGCACCAATAGCGCATGGCGTATTTGGCATGGCGCGGATGATTGTGGGTGTAACCTTGGATGAGGTTTGCTGATAATGGCGTGCAAGGCTGTCAATCGTACGGCCAGCCATGACGGACAGAAGCGTGGCAGAGGGGAAGCGCTGTGCCAGTTCAGGCAGCACATCATCAGCCATCTGTGGTTTGACAGCGAGGATAATGACATCGGGCGTGAAGTCCGGGGCAATATCTGCAACAGTCTCAGCCTGCTTGTGCGGGGCAGGCAGAGTGATGCTCTGATGCCGCTCCAGCACAACGGAGGGTTTCAGCCCATGTTTCAGCCAGCCCTCAAACATGGCGCTGCCCATTTTGCCACAGCCAACCAGAAGAACAGAGGGAAGTTGGGAACGTGATGTCATTATGCTTCTCCTGCACAGTCTAACATGGCAGCCGCCAGTGCATCTGCGGGGTTCTGCCCGCCCCAGAGAAAGAACTGGAAAGCCGGGTAGAGGCGTTCACATTCTGTCAGGGCAATATCAATCAGGTCTTCAAAGGCTTCAACGCTCAAGCTCGTGCCACGTAACAGCAAAGCGTGGCGGAATAATAGCACCCCGTCATCCTGATCCAGGCTGAAGTGCCCGACCCAGATCCGTTCATTGGCCATACCGATTAGCTCGTACAGGGCACGTTGCTGGGCGGGCGGTGCTTTCAGGTCAAAGGCGCAGGTAAAGTGAATAGCGCCAAGTTCTGATGACCATGAGAAAAACAAACCATAGTCGCACCACTTGCCTGGGGCCTCTACAGCCATTTCCGTTGCGGTGCAGCGTTCAAAACTCCAGTCCAGCCCGGCAACAACCTGTTCCATCAGGTCAAGCGGGTTGGCTGTGCTGTTGGTTGGCATGGTGCTTAGTACAGGCATGGCTCACTCTCAGCGCAAGGGGGGATGGGCAGAAGCTGGGCCTGATGGCGAGGATGTGCCTCGCCATTCCCGGTAGCAGAAGGCTTAGTGATGTGCGTGGTCGTTCTGGTGCTGTGCGTGGTGCTCAAGGGCTTCCACACGGGCTTCCAGCGCAGCAAGGCGGCGTTCTGCTTCTTCCTGCCCAATGCGGGCGCGGGCGGCCAGTTCACGCACCACTTCAAATTCTTCCCGGCGTACAACCTGCAGGCCAGTCAGCACTTCGTCCACACGGCTACGCACAATGGCGTTAATTTCTTCACGCAGGCCGGTCAGGGCGGAAAACGCGCCGCCAGCTACACCGGCCAGATCGTCAAAAAAGCGCGGTTTGTCAGCCATTGCTGGTTCTCCACTTTCTGAATGGCTCATGTCTTGTCAGGAATAAAGTGCATGAGCATGTTTCTCTCTGTAACGGCTTATAGTGAGTATGGATGCCAGAGGCTATTGGTTCTTTGGAAATGTCTGCTCCGCTGTGGTCTGAAAAGCCGCAAAACCTGCCGGGAGGTGGTGTGTTGTCCATTGACCCGGCGCGGGGCACTTCCCATTATTATTACAAGAAATAAGACCAACCTTCGAAGCAGCGGCACGGTGGAGCGCCTGCTTTGGATTTGCTAAGGAGAAACTTCCTATATGACCACATTATCGGCAGAGGCGTTCCTGAAACCTCGCCTTGAAGCCCTTGTCGCAGAGGCTGAAAAAGCCGGGTATGCTCAGGATGTCACGATCGCCCTGCTGATCAGCCTTCTGGATACGGATACATTTGCTCCGGCTCCGCAAGGGGCCTCAACTCAGGGAGAGCAGGCATGAGTGTGCGTGACCCCTATGAGGTTCTGGGTATTGCCAAAGGCGCCAGCCAGGACGAAATCCGTAAAGCCTACCGGGCGAAGGCCAAAAAATATCACCCTGACCTGAACCCGAATGACAAAACGGCTGAAGAGCAGTTCAAGGCCGTGAATCAGGCCAACGACCTGTTGTCCGATACCGAAAAACGGGCGCGTTTTGACCGTGGAGAGATTGATGCCTCCGGCCAGGAACGCCATCCCGGTTTTGGTGGTGCTGGGGGTGGCTTCCATGGTTTTGGTGGCGGTCCCGGTGGGGCGCGTTACGCTGGCGGTCAGGGCGGTTTTTCAGAAGAAGACCTGAGTGACCTGTTTGGCATGTTCTCAGGCGGTGGCGCTCGTGCCCGCCGTGCCGGGCCGCGTAAAGGTGCGGACCGTTCTTATACGCTCAGTGTCAGTTTTCTGGACTCAGTTAACGGCACAACGTCCCGCATTACCCTGCCGGATGGTGCAACGCTGGATGTGAAAATTCCTCCGGGGATTGAGGACGGCCAGACGCTGCGCCTGCGCGGAAAAGGTGAGGCAGGTGCTCAGGGTGGCCCCCCAGGGGATGCACTCATTACAGTGACCGTCAAACCGGATACGACCTACACACGGCAGGGCACAGACTTGTATGAAACACTGGCTGTGGACCTGAAAACGGCGGTGCTGGGCGGGGCTATTACGGTACCAACCCCAACTGGCGATGTGAAAATGAACGTGCCTGCCGGGTCTGATAGCGGGTCTAAACTACGGTTGCGTGGCCGCGGGGTGCAGGCGCATGGGAGCCGCCCGGTGGGCAATTTGTATGTCACCTTGCAAATCAAGATTGGCAAGGCAGACGCAGCACTGGAAGAGTTCCTGAAAAGCTGGACGCCCGAAGGTGTTGCCTGACCCTTTTGTAGAGTGCTGTTGACCAACGAAAAAAGCCGCCCCCCTTTATGGAGTGGGCGGCTTTTTTACGCTTTAGTTGTTCCGGTAGAGGGGCAGGTCGAGCTTGTGGTTCTCTTTGCCGCTGATGTGCAATTCAGCGCTGTTTTCAGAAACCAGCTTGAAAGTAACGGTCAGATCATCCTGCTTGCCCTGCCAGGCTGAACCAGACTGCCGGGATAGGCTGAAATGGTTCTGGCCAACAATTTTCTGCAAGGAGTCAGGGAGCGTTACCAAAAGGCGTGCCGCTGGGCCCAAGGCTCTATTACCAGCAACTTTGACAGGGTCCATCGCCATGATGGCCCATTCCCCTTCAAACGTGGGAACGGGGTATTGCGTGCTGGCTGTGGCCTGTGCAGGGCCGGAATGGGGGGATGTATCAGCCTGTGATGCCACAGGTATCATGGTACCAACCGTAGCCATTGCCGCAGCAAGGGTAAGAGCAGGCAAGCATTTCATGAAGGCAAACTCCTGAACGTGTTTTTCCATCATGTGCCTGTCTTGCTACACAGCGTCTATCCCTTTGGTGGAATAGATGGGTCAGGTTTTTGCCGTAGCCGCCTCTTGACGCACCGAACTTGCATCACCAGATAGGTATGCATTACAAGTCAGCATTGCAAAAAACGGAAGGGTTGTGTCATGAGCGGAACAAATTCATCACATGACGCACCGTTGCCCGCTCAGAACGAGTCCGCGAGCGTGGCGGAGCAGGCAACCTATCACGACGTTGCAGTGCAGACCGAGGCCGCAGCACTGCCCGACCCGGTTGTGCCGCTAACGGCAGAGCCGTTGCCTATTGCCCCAGAGCATGAACAGGATGTGAGTATGAAGGAAGTGGCCCAGATGGTTGGCGCAATGGTGTTTGTTTTTGGTTTTGCGGCGCTGGGGCTTCATGCTGTTTTTTATGCCGGGTACTGACCGGGCCTAAAAATTGATAGTGCCGCGATAAGGTGTGCGCGGGGAGAGGCTGGGCTTCTCCCCGCGTTTTTTATTCGTGCCGGAGGGTAACCACCAGCACATCCCTGTGGGCAGGGCGTGTAGGGTCCATGGGGGTTACCGGCGTTACGCCGTGATAGACGCGGCTGTCATTCACAAAAGCCGTATCCATCGGTTGTGCCAGCGTAAAGCTGCCAACCGGAGCGCGGTTGAGGTCGTGGATAGTGGTCTCACCGCTCGCAATATTTTCACGGTCCACCATTACAACGCAGACCCAGTCCACACCGTCCCGGTGCAGGCCCTCAGGGGTGGGTTGGCCCGCGGCGTCCGGACTGGGTTCAATACGGAACTGATGAATTTCTGCGTGCCATGCCTGCGGGCGCTGTGCCTCAGGCGTCAGGTCGGTTGCCATGCGGTTCATCAGGCGCAGCACAGCCAGAAGGGCCGGGTGAGCGCCAATATCTGGGGCAACGGGTTTGAACCACCGCTCAATGCCGCCATTCAGCGTATTATAGTCCCGGCTTTGATAATGCGGTTGGTGCGGTTTGCGCGTAACCTGCTGGTCCGTCAGGGAGAACGTGGCATAGCGGCGGCGGCGGTAACGCCCCCCATCCGCCATGAAACGGTCAACACCCAGATGGTTCCAGCTTTCCGCAAACTCGTCCCATCGCTCCAGACCGTAAGCGTCCAGCAACGGGCGCATGGCCTGTGCGGGCTCATAGGCAAACCCCTGCTCGGTCAGGGGTTTTTCAAGGTCTGCCAGACGCTGTGTGGTGTAGGAATCCAAGGGATCAGCCATGAGATGGACCTTTGGCCGGGCCTGTGTGGCCGGAGTGGGTGGGTGAGGGCTTTGGTGCCTCTGAACCAGCTTCTGTTTCCGGCTGTGCGGAAGACAGAGACTGAGCTGTGGCTGGCTGGGGCATCAGGGCATCAGGCATGGCATCCAGCGCAAAATGCATGGCGTTGCCCGGTGGTGTGGTGGAGTAAGAGGTCGGCGTATAGAATTTGACGCCCTCTTTCACCAGACGGTGGGCAAGACGGCGGTAAAATTCGCGCTGAACCTTCCACTTCATCATGGGGGCGGTACGGATTGCCCCGACCATCACGGCCCCGTTGCTGTCACTGCAATCAACGCCCAGATCTGTATAGTCGGAATAGATCATGTGCTTGAAGGCATCTTCTGTCCGCATTTCCTTCACCACGCCTTCCATGATGCTGGCAACGCGGCTGGTATCTTCGCTCAGGTCAAGCGTCTGGCGCACAATGATCTGGTTGAAGCCCTTGCCCGTATTGGCAATGGAGGTCACGGATGAGAACGGGATAATGTGCAGGTCACCGTCAATCGAGCGCACGCGCAAGGTACGGATGGACAGATGCTCGACCGTGCCGGAGACGCCGCTGGTTGTAACCCAGTCCCCTACCTGAATGGCATCTTCCGCCAGCATGAAGAAGCCGGTGATCACGTCTTTCCACAGACTTTGGGAGCCGAAGGACAGACCCACACCAAGAATACCGGCACCGGTTAGCAGCGGGGTGACGTTAATGCCAATCTGCGAAAGGGTGGTGACGGCGACTATGATCACGATAATGACCAGCAGAACCGTGCGGATGATGGGCAGAATGGTCCGCAGGCGCGTGGCGCGGGCCGCCTGAGCAGACGAGGTGTAACGATCAATCTGTTTGTTAAGCGCGCCGTTTATGACCTCCCACGCGACAGAGGCAATGGCGAGGCCAATGGTCAGGATAAGTGCTGCGCTGACAATCCGTTCACCCAGAGGGTTCTTGGTGAAGAAGTAGAAGGTCGGCAGGCTCCAGCTTTGGGCGATGCAGACAGCGGTTACGAATACGATAAAAATGGTCAGGATGCGGCGTACGGCTGGATAGTAAAAATCCGCCCGTTTTTGCAGGCCGGGATACTCAGCCTCTACAGCGTCAGACACACGGAACAAATGGTCCTGCAAGCCATAGAGCAGAACAGCGATAAGCCGTGAGACGACCAGGCAGACCAGTGTCAGAATAGTGCCGTGCAAAATCCACTGGTAGCCGCCCTTCAGGTGGGCAGCCCAGACAAACCACAACGCAATGTCCAGAAACAGCACCGGAATCCACCAGAAGCGCGCCATTGTGCCAACAAAGGCCCAGAAAGCATGAGCGCGGAGGGCTGCGGAGGGCTGAAGGGCGCGCGCCACGATGTGCCGCAGACGCCAGATGAAGGCCGCTATAATCAGATGCTGGACCAGAATAACGGCACGCAAAATGGCCTCTGTTCCGCGCGGGGCAAGGTTGAACTCACTCCCCAGAGTGGACAGACACACGATCAGCGAGGGCGCTGCAACCAGAACGTTCCACCAGCGCGTGAGCATACGTGCCGTGGGGTCAGTTGCCGGAACAAGCCGAATGGCGGGGGAGCGGGGGGCAAGTGCTGTTTCAACCAGCAGATACAGGCCACGAGCAATAATATAGGCATTGGTCAGGGTGAGTGTGACTGTGCGGGCCTGAGGTGTTTTGGTCAGAAACTCTGCGCCCAGATAGCCAAGAACAAACACGGTCACAACAGGCAGCAATTTCAGAAGAAAGTGCATCATGTTGTAAGGCACACGCACCAGGTAATACATGACCTGGTTGCGGCGGCGCTGGTCGTTAGCGCGTGTCTCGGTATTATCCGTATCCGGGGTGGACGTGGCTGCCGCGACTGTTTCCACAGCTTCAGCTGCCTGCCGCTTGCGTTCGCGGGCTTCAGCTAAAGCGGTTACGTGGGTAAGTGGCTTCTTGAGGAACAGGCTGGCAGCACGCTCTATGACCAAGGCAAAACCAAGGATCAGGAACGCACGGCTGAACGCATCAATCAGCGTTTTGCGGGTATCCGGATTGCTGATTTGCGTATGGAACCAAGACCCAACGAACCCCAGATCCTTAAAAAGGCTGGCAAAGTTTGCAACATAATGGTGGGCGGTGTCAGAAAGCCCATCAAGTTCTGTATGGATGTCGCTATCCACGACCTCCGGGGCGGCAGTGGCGGCTTTGGGTGGGGCTGCCGTGGGCAGGCCCTTTGCCATAAGGGACAGGGTATTGGTAAAATCTGCCCGCTTTTTGGGGTCGTTGAGAACACTTAAAAGCTGCTGGGCATCCTGCTGACTTAAGGCGGGGGCTGCGGCTGTTGCGTTTGCCGTGCCCTCTGCCCATGCGCTACCGGGCGGGGCTATAAAAGCCCCCACCACAAGCATGACCATAAATAACAAGGAGAGAAATGCCCGTTTACCAGAGTGTGCGAGCGGGTGTTTGGGCAAAACCCTGTCCTGGCTATCTGCCGCCATGGTGTGCCGTATCCTTTTTGTAACGCAATAAGAGTGAACAAGGGCGTTAAAACGCCCAGTCTTTGCGTGCAAGCGTAAGGGGCAAATTCGGCGGCATCAAGGCCCGGTCTTGCGACCGGGGGAGAGGCAGTGGGTCCGGAGGGGGCTGTTTGTCAGCGTTTGAATGTGACTGTCTGGCTTTTTTCAGCGCGCACGACCAGCGTGTTTGTCAGCAGGTCATGGAGTGCCTGTTTGTGCTGGGTGAAGGCGATAATGATCACGCCGATATACAGGAACGGGAACGAGATAAGAGCCTTGATGGCAAACCGGGCAGCAGCCCGCCCAAGCGACAGGCGTTCACCCTGCGTTGTGACAACTTCCAGATTGCACAGGCGTTTGCCCGGCGTTGCGCGGTACACGGACGATTCAAACAGAATAAAATACAGCGCAGGCACCAAAGCCAGAAGCAGGCTCGGGCCATGCCAGTTCCCGGCATGAATATGGGGAATAAGTACGGAGATGGTATCTGGCTGGAAGTTGGCAATATCGACCACGTCCATGGTCTGACCAGAGGCATCCGGAATGGGAGTTTCCTCCCAATCAACCCGAAAGGTGGGGAGGAGGAAAAACGCCAGAACGCCATTAAAAATACTGAGAATAATGGAATCGATCACAAACGCCCAAAGCCGCCACCAGAACCCGGCATAAACCCAGACAGGCTGGTTGAAGCCGGTTTGAGAGCTTTGGGAAAAGCCACCCTGCGGTGTAGCCGGGCCGCCCCAGCCGGGGGGAAGGGGAGTAGACATAAGCGTATTTCCTTACCGTGCCGGTTTCTGGAGCAGGCGTTCTGCCTGTGTGCTGAGATTAACTGCGATAGGATCCATTGATGTCAATATAACCGTGGGTGAGGTCACAGCTCCAGATCTGTGCTGTGCCGGAACCAAGGCCGAGGTCAACGGCAATATCAATGTCCTGACCCTTCATGTGGGCTACAACCGGGGTTTCATCATACCCCGTCACCACAGTGCCGTTGCGGGCAATGCACACGCCGCCAATGGAGACGGACAGGGTGTCACGGTCAGCAGGTTCACCGCATTTGCCAACAGCCATGACAACCCGGCCCCAGTTGGCGTCTTCCCCGGCAATAGCCGTTTTGACCAGCGGAGAATTGCCGATGGCCATGGCGACCTTGTGCGCGGAGTCGTTGGAGACAGCCCCGGAAACCTGAATGCTCATCAGCTTGGTGGCGCCCTCGCCATCGCGGATGACCAGCAGGGCCAGATCCCGCAGCACTGCGTGCAGGGCGGCCCGGAAAGCGCCTAACGTAGGGTCGGTCAGAGCATCACAGTCTGCGGCTACGGTAGGGTTCTGTGCGGCCCCTGTCGCAAACAGCAGCAACATGTCTGAGGTTGAGGTGTCAGAATCAACCGTAATGCAATTGAAGGTTGTTTTGGTCTGCTCTGACAGCAGGCTTTGTAGCACGGGGGCTGGCAGGGCGGCATCCGTTGCAACAAATGCCAGCATAGTGGCCATGTCCGGAGCCACCATCCCGCTCCCCTTGGCAATACCCTGAATGGTGACAGTGGTGCCGTTCAGGGTTGCTGTGCGGATGGCGGCCTTGGGGAAGGTATCCGTGGTCATGATGCCACGGGCAGCAGCTTCCCAACCTGTTTCACTCAAGGAGTCATGCAGGGCGGGGAGGGCGGCTGTCAGCCGTTCATGCGGCAGAATTTCACCAATAACGCCGGTGGAGGCAAGGTAGACAGTGTTCAGGGGGCAGCCTGCCAGTTTGGCAGCAGCTTCTGCTGTGGCCTGACAGGTCTGATGTCCCGCGCGGCCAGTAAACACATTGGCGTTGCCAGCGTTGACAACCAGTGCACCGGCCAGCCCGTGGGGTAGTGCTGCGCGGCACCAGTCAACTGGTGCGCCGGGGCATTTTGATTGCGTGAAAACACCCGCAACAGTTGTACCGGGCGCAAATTCGGCAAGAACAAGGTCTGTCCGGCCTTTGTAGCGAATGCCAGCTTCAGCCGCGCCAAGGCGCACCCCACGAATAACACCAAGCTCAGGCAACGGCCGGGCAAGAGGAGAGACGGGAAGAGCGTGCGCCATAACGCAATGTCCTTAAAGCGGCAGACCCGCCATGCAGAACATGGCGGGCTGAAAAGAAGACAAAAAGAGAAAAGACGAAAACTTACTTTTTGGCTGGCGCTGTTGGTGCGCCGGCTGCCGGTGCGTCTGGCAGTTGTTTGCCTGTGGTGGGGTCAAAGCGCACAATTTTGACAGTGCTTGTGGCTTTGCCAACGGCTTCACGCACATATTTCTGGATCAGGGCCTGACGGATCTTGTCCTTCACGCTGTCCAGAGACGGGATGGGATCGGTCCGGGTATCCAGCACCTGAATGACATGGAAGCCGTACTGGCTTTTTACTGGGGCGCTGCTGACTTCACCCTTCTTCATGCCAAATGCGGCAGTGGAGAAAGCCGGGATCATGTCATCTTTCTTGAACCAGCCCAGATCGCCACCATTCTGTTTGGCGCTTCCGGTGTCGGTAGACACTTCAGCAGCCAGTTTGGCGAAGTCAGCGCCAGCTTTCAGCTTTTTGATGACATCGTTGGCTTCGGCTTCGGTTTTAACCAGAATATGGCGTGCGTGCACTTCCTGCTCTGGTGGCTTGCCAGCGTAGTTTTCCTGATAATATTGCTGGATGGCAGCATCGGTTAGCTGCGGCGTGACCTGCTTGGACAGCCAGGCATTCTGTAGCGCGTTGACAGAAGCCGCTTCCATCATTTTCTTGACGTCAGCCGTCTTGTCCAGACCTTCCTTGCGGGCAACGATCTGAATGGCTTTCTGGTCAGCCAACTGGTTGATCAGCATCGGGAAGATCATGTTGGGTGGCAGCTGGCGCATCTGCGGTGGCAGGTTTGCCAGAGCGTCCTGTGCATCAGCAACAGTGATTTTTTCACCATTGACGGTTGCCACAACCGTGTTCGGGTCAACGGGCTTTTCTGGTGCTGCGGCCGGGGCCGGAGCGGTTGCAGGCGCAGCCGGTGCTGCGAAAGAGCTGACAGAAAGAGCTGTAGAAGCAAGCAGGGCCGTTGCAGCAACAGCAAGGGCCTGTTTGGTAAACCGCATGAGGACAAACCTTAAGCAAGGATAAAAACAGTAGTTCCATCTATGAAGGAGCCTATCCAGGCCTGCAAGCCCTCTTGGGGGTCTGTTCAACAAGAAACAGGGCTGCTCGGTTGACCGCAAGCGGCCCCGGTCCTATTTTGCACCCAAGCCACGCCATGCTGATACCCCGTCCGATTTCTGCCGGTCTGGTTCCGGGGGGAATGCGGTATGGGCCGCGCATTGTTCTGGAAAGGTTTTCATGCTCGCAAGCTTCGTCCGCGCCCTGTTCGGCACCGCCAATGACCGGACGCTCAAGATGTTCCAGCGCCGCGTGCCGGAAATCAACGCCCTTGAACCCCAGATGCAGGCGTTGGACGATGCTGCTCTGGCTGCCAAAACCGTGGAGTTCCGGGGAAGGTTGGCGCAAGGCCAGACCCTTGACCAGATTTTGCCAGAAGCCTTTGCCGTAGCGCGTGAGGCCTCCCGCCGTGTGCTGGGAATGCGCCATTTTGACGTGCAGCTTATTGGCGGCATGGTAATGCACGCTGGCCGTATTGCAGAAATGCGGACCGGTGAGGGCAAGACGCTGGTGGCAACACTGGCTGTGTATTTGAGCGCTCTTGCTGGCAAGGGCGTGCACGTTGTGACAGTCAACGACTATCTTGCCGCGCGTGACGCTGGTGAGATGAGCAAGCTGTACGCGTTTCTGGGGCTGAGCACTGGCGTAATTGTGCCCAACATGCCAGATGACGCCCGGCGTGAAGCCTATGCAGCCGATATTACCTACGGCACCAATAACGAATTCGGCTTCGACTATCTGCGCGATAACATGAAATATCGCCTTGAAGAGATGGTACAGCGCCCCTTCTACCACGCCATTGTGGACGAAGTGGACTCCATCCTGATTGACGAAGCCCGGACCCCGCTGATTATTTCTGGCCCCGCTGAAGACAGTTCAGACCTGTACCGGGCGGTGGACGAAGTGGTGGCCCGACTGGTGCAGGATCCGGCCACTTACGAAAAAGACGAAAAATTCCGCAGTGTTGTCCTGACTGACACCGGGTCTGACACTGTTGAGACCATGCTGCGTGACGCTGGCGTGCTGGACGATGGCGGGCTTTATGACCTGAACCACGTAGCCGTTGTGCACCATGTTCAGCAGTCTGTACGGGCCCACACGCTCTTCTCCCGGGATGTGGACTACATTGTACGTGGCGGCAAGGTGATCATCATTGATGAATTCACGGGCCGTATGATGGAAGGCCGCCGTTATTCAGACGGTCTGCATCAGGCGCTGGAAGCAAAAGAGCATGTGGAGGTCCAGCAGGAAAACCAGACACTGGCGTCTATTACCTTCCAGAATTTCTTCCGCCTTTACCCCAAGCTGTCTGGCATGACCGGCACGGCCATGACCGAGGCCGATGAGTTTGCGGAAATTTACAAGCTGGATGTGGTGGAAATTCCCACCAACCGTCCGATTGCCCGTAAAGACGAAGACGACGAAATCTATCTGACGGAAGCAGAGAAATTTGCCGCCGTCGTGCGCCTTATCAAGGATGTGCACACACGCAACCAGCCTATTCTGGTTGGCACAACATCCATTGAAAAAAGCGAGGCCCTGTCCGAACTGCTTAATCGGGAAGGTGTGCCCCACAACGTGCTCAATGCGCGTTTCCATGAAATGGAAGCCAAGATTGTGGCGCAGGCGGGTGCTCCGGGCGCTATTACCATTGCCACGAACATGGCTGGCCGTGGGACCGACATTAAACTGGGCGGCAATACGGATATGCTGATTGCCCAGCAGACCGAAGGCGTTGAAGACCCGGCAGAATACGCCGCTATTGAGCAGGGGATTCGGGAGCGCGTAGCCCGCGACCATGAGATTGTGAAGCAGGCTGGCGGTCTGTACGTTATTGGGACGGAACGGCATGAGAGCCGCCGCATTGATAACCAGCTCCGTGGCCGCGCAGGGCGTCAGGGTGATCCTGGTAATTCCCGCTTCTTTATCTCCCTGCAAGATGACCTGATGCGTATTTTCGGGTCCGACCGCATGAGCTCCATGTTCCAGAAAATGGGCATGAAGGACGGTGAGGCCATTGTTCACCCGTGGCTGAGCAAGGCGCTTGAGCGCGCGCAGAAAAAAGTTGAAGCCCGTAACTTCGACATGCGCAAAAACACGCTGAAATATGACGATGTCATGAACGATCAGCGTAAGGAAGTCTATGCCCAGCGCCGTGAATATATGGCGATGGAAGATGTCTCCTCCATTGTTGGCGAAGCGATGGATGATGTGGTTGACAGCATGGTTGCGCGCCACATTCCTGAAAAATCCTTTGCAGAACAATGGGATGTTCAGGGCCTTACAGAAGCCGTGCATAAAGCTCTGGCACTGGAACTGCCCATTGCGGAATGGGCGCAGGAAGATGGTATGGATGCGGAGCAGGTTGCTCACCGTATTGGTGAAGCCGCTACGCAGGCACAGGCCGCTCGGGCTGCCAATATTGGCCCGGATCTGATGCGCTTTATTGAGAAACAGGTGCTCATGACCACCTATGATGCGGTTTGGAAAGAGCACCTGCATGTTCTTGACCAACTGCGTCAGGGTATTGGTTTGCGGGCATATGGCCAGAAAGACCCGCTGAACGAATACAAGCATGAAGCCTTCCAGCTCTTTACGCTGATGCTGGAAGAAATGCGCGAGCGTGTGGTGACACTGGTTGCCCGGGTGGAGGTTGCTCCGCCGGGTACGGTTAATCCGTTTGAAGACACGGCAGAAATTCATGCCAACCCTGACATTCCGGGCTTTCAGTCCGAACCAGGGCCGGGGCTTTCTCCGGGAGCAGACCCGGCAATGGCAACACCTATTGGTGGCAGCGCCATTATGCCGGATGACCCGTCAAGCTGGGGCGAAACGCCACGGAATGCGGCATGCCCCTGCGGCTCGGGTTTAAAATACAAGCATTGTCACGGCCGTCTGGTTTAACCAGATACGGACTGTATGAGAGGCAGTAGGTAGAGAAACATGGCGGGTCATTCCCAATTTAAGAACATTATGCACCGTAAAGGTGCGCAGGATGCCAAACGGGCCAAACAGTTTGCCAAGGTTATTCGTGAATTGACCGTGGCTGCCCGCTCCGGCCTGCCTGACCCCTCATCCAACCCGCGTCTGCGCGCGGCTATTGTTGCGGCGCGTGAAGTCAATATGCCGAAAGACAATGTTGACCGCGCCATTAAAAAAGCAACCGGTGCTGCCGGTGGTGAAGACTATGTGGAAGTGCGCTACGAAGGGTACGGCCCGGCAGGCGTTGCTGTTATTGTTGAAGGCCTGACCGACAACCGCAACCGCACGGCATCTGATGTGCGGGCAGCTTTCTCCAAATACGGTGGGTCCATGGGGGAAACCAATTCGGTCTCTTTCATGTTCCGTCGTCTGGGGGTGATTACCTATCCGGCGTCTGTTGCGTCGGAAGATGACATGCTGGAAGCGGCTATTGAAGCTGGTGCAGAAAACGTTGTGTCCAATGGCACCACGCACGAGATTACCTGTGAAGTGGAATCTTTCTTCGCGGTGCGGGACTCGCTGGAGCCAAAGTTTGGTGAACCAGAGAGCGCCAAGCTGGACTGGCGTCCGGAAAACACCGTGATGCTGGATGAAGACAAGGCGACCAGCGTGTTCAAGCTGCTGGACGTTCTGGAAGACAATGATGACGTGCAGAACGTGTACGCCAACTTTGACCTGCCGGACGATCTGGCCGAAAAGCTGTCTTCCTGAGGGTGGTACGCCTGCTCGGCATTGACCCCGGCCTGCGGTTTACAGGCTGGGGTGTGATTGATGTTGAGGGCAACCGCCTGCGGCACGTTGAAAACGGCGTTATTGCGACAAATAGCGCGGATAGCGTGCCTGAGCGCCTGAAGGTGCTCCATGATAATCTCATGATTCTGATTGATCGTCTGGCTCCGGTTGAAGCTGCGGTTGAAGAAACTTACGTGAATCGTAATGGCTCGGCCACGCTCAAGCTGGGTTATGCCCGTGGCGTGGCATTGCTGGCCCCCGCTCTGGCGGGGTTAAGCGTTGCTGAATATGGGGCGCTTTCTGTCAAAAAATCCGTAGTGGGCACTGGCTCTGCTGATAAAGATCAGGTTGCCATGATGGTTCACAGGCTTTTGCCGGGTGTTAAAGTGGCGCGGGCTGATGCGTCCGATGCTTTGGCTGTTGCCATTTGCCATGCCCATCATAGAGCCAGCGCACAGCATATAGCCGCCGGAGTAAGAATGGCATGATAGCGTTTTTATGCGGCTTGATTATTCAGGTTGATACTGGCTCCTGCGTGGTGGATGTCAACGGGGTTGGGTATCTGGTGGCAGCGTCTACCCGTACTTTGGCAACCCTGCCTCACCCGCCGGAAAAAGCACGTATTCTCATAGAAACTGTTGTGCGTGAGGATGCCATTCTTCTGTATGGGTTTGTTGAAAGTGCTGAACGTGAATGGTTCCGGCTTTTGACCAGCGTTCAGGGGGTTGGGGCCAAAGTGGCCTTGGGGATCTTGTCCACACTTTCACCCGGTGAGTTGGTGGCGGCCCTGAGCACGGCAGATAAAGCCAGCCTGACCCGTGCTCCGGGTGTGGGGAGCCGTCTGGCCGAGCGTATTTTGACCGAACTGCGGGATAAGGCAGGAAAAATGCCCGGTGGCGGTGGCGGCATTATTATTCCAGCCGGGGCAACCCCCGATGGCGGGATTGAGGCAGATGCCTTGATGGCTCTGGCTGGACTGGGTTTCAAACGCTCGGAAGCCGTGCCTGTTGTGCGCCGCTTGCTGACCGACCGCGGGGCAGAGGCAACATTGGACACGATCCTGCGTGATGCCTTGAAAGAGCTGGCCCGATGAGTGGTGCAGATTTTACCCCTGACCGCGAAATTGATGCCTCCCGCCGTGAGGACGATACGGGCGAGGCAACGCTTCGACCGCAAACGCTGGCTGACTTCACGGGGCAGAAAGCCAGCCGGGAAAATCTGTCGGTCTTTATTGCAGCCGCGCGGCAACGGGGCGAGGCACTGGACCATGTGTTGCTGCACGGCCCTCCAGGCCTTGGGAAAACAACGCTCGCGCAAATTGTTTCACGTGAATTGGGGGTGGGATTCCGGGCTACATCCGGTCCCGTTATTCAGCGCGCGGGGGATTTGGCGGCCATTCTGACCAACCTTCAACCGCGCGATGTACTGTTTATTGACGAGATCCATCGTCTTCAGCCTGCGATTGAAGAAATTCTCTATCCAGCCATGGAGGATTTCCAGCTCGATCTGATTATTGGGGAAGGGCCAGCGGCGCGCTCGGTGCGGATTGACCTGCCACCTTTTACACTTGTGGCGGCAACCACCCGTGCAGGCCTTTTGGCCACGCCGCTGCGGGACCGCTTTGGTATTCCGCTCCGGCTGGTGTTTTATACGCCCGATGAGTTGCAGTTGATTGTCTCCCGTGGTGCGGACAAGCTGGGGTTTGCGCTGAGTCGAGACGGCGCGCAGGAAATTGCCCGCCGCTCCCGCGGGACGCCACGTATTGCAGGCCGACTGCTGCGCCGTGTGCGGGATTTTGCTGCTGTGACCATACCGGGAAAGGCGCCGGTCAGCCGTGAAGTGGCTGATGCTGCCCTGAGCCGCCTGGAGGTGGATGAGTTAGGGCTGGACGCCATGGACCGCAGGTATCTGCGCCGTATTGCGGAGTATCATCATGGTGGCCCGGTGGGGGTGGAAACCCTTGCCGCAGCTCTGGCAGAAGCCCGCGATACTTTGGAAGATGTGATTGAGCCGTATCTGATTCAGGAAGGCCTTATCATGCGCACAAGTCGTGGGCGTATGCTTGGAGAGCGGGGCTGGAGACATCTGGGCCTGACACCACCCGCCAGACCGGATGAGCCACGGTCAGCCCAAATGGACCTTCTGCCAGAAGACGAGGGGGATGAATGACCCAACACGCGATCGATTTCCGTATTTATTACGAGGATACAGACGCTGGCGGCATCGTGTATCATGCCCGGTATCTGGCCTTTGCGGAGCGTGCCCGGACGGAGGCCATACGCAGCCTGGGTATGCCCGCAGCCAGCCTTTTGGCGGATTACGGTCTGGTTTTTGTGGTGCGTGATGCCAGTATAAACTACCGCGTTCCCCTGAAACTTGATGATGTGACAACCGTAACAACCCGATTGCTGGACCAGAAAGCGGCCAGCTGCCGGCTGGAGCAGGTCTTCACCCGGGATGGGGAGTTTTGTACGCGGGTGGATGTTGTTCTGGCGTGCGTAAAAGCAGAAGATGGGCGGCCTGCCCGATTTCCGCCGTTATGGCGTGATCTTTTACGCAAACTCGCAGTGGAGGAGTAACACGCCCTCTTCTGCTTTTGCTTGGAAGACAGTAAATACAGGGCAATTGGGTTTTAACAAAAAATTCCCGAGTCGGAGACTGATTGCCCGGTAAGGGTGCAGAGGCAGGAGGCGTTTTTGGATCGTGCGGTTGACGCGGCAAATCTCGGCGGAACAGCGGCGGCGGGAGACCTGTCCATTTGGGGCATGTTCATGCATGCATCCCCTATGGTCAAGCTGGTTATGCTGGGGCTTGTGCTGTGTAGCATAATGGTTTGGGCCATCATTTTTGATAAAATTGTAACCCTACGGCGTATCAACAAGGCAGCCAGCGCCTTTGAAGACCGGTTCTGGTCTGGCGGCAGCCTTGATGACCTTTACGAAAGTGATGGTGCAAAGCCCGTCCACCCGCTTGCCGCCGTGTTTGGCGCAGCTATGGGTGAGTGGCGGCGTTCTGCGCGTATTCCGGGCGTTGATCTGGTACGCGGTGGCGTGAAAGAGCGCGTTGATCGTGCCATTATCATTACCGTCACGCGTGAGATGGACCGTCTGCGCCGTTGGGTGATTTTTCTGGCAACGGTTGCTCCTGTGGCACCGTTTATCGGGTTGTTTGGTACCGTGTGGGGTATCATGCACTCCTTCGCCAGCATTGCGGCTGAGCACAACACCAACCTGAGCGTTGTGGCTCCCGGTATTTCTGAAGCCCTGTTTGCAACAGCAATCGGCCTGATTACTGCTATCCCGGCTTATGTGGCTTACAACGTGATCAGCAATAGCCTGGACCTGTTTCAGGACCGTCTGGAAGGCTTTGGTACGGAGTTTGCTGCTATTCTTTCCCGCCAGTCTGAGGAAAGGGCGTAAGCCATGGGTATGCCATCGGGCGGAGGGGGGCGCAGGCGTCGGCGCCCAATGGCCGACATCAACGTGACACCTATGGTGGACGTCATGCTGGTGTTGCTCATCATCTTCATGGTGACATCCCCCATGATGACCAGCGGCGTGAATGTCGATCTGCCAAAAACCGATGCACGGCCAGTCAATACGGACACCAAGCCCATAACGGTTTCCATCCGTGCTGATGGCAGCATTTACATGGGTGAGTCCGAGGTGTCGGCAGACCAGTTGGTGGCGCAACTCAAAGCGGCTGCCAATAATGACTCTGAGCACCGTATCTTTGTGCGTGGGGACACGCATATCGATTATGGCCGCGTCATGCAGGTAATGGGACAAATTACCGAAGGCGGCTTCACACACGTGGCCCTGCTGGCGCAGCAACCCGCCAGCAGTGGGCACTAAATTCCTCACATAGAGGGATAGGGTAAACTCATGGTGCGGCCACGCCGTTCCGAACAGCGCCTGCTCCGGCGGGCGCTCTATCTGTCAGGGGGGGCGCATATTGCGCTCCTTTTGGCCTTGCTGGTCACCTTGCCGCCTGTAGAAAAGCAGGAAGAACCACCCCCGGTGGTTGAAATGCAGTTTGAAAGCGCAGAAACGGGTGGCTCTACGGCCAAGGCTTCACAGCCAGCCCCTAAACCTGCGCCTGCCCCGGCACCGGAACCTAAGGAAGCCCCTCCTACGCCAGAGCCACCGAAGGCCCTGCCGAATGAGGAAGCGCCACCTCCACCTCCGCCGCCGCAGCCCATACCGCCGCCGCCCGTACCGCAGACTGAAAAGCTGCCTGACACTCCTCTGCCCCCCAAGGCGGATGAGCCGTCTCCTGACGTGGTGAAAACGCCGCCCTCTCCGCCTGCGCCGCCCAAGGCCACGCCGAGTGTTGCGCCGCCATCACCTGTTACGGCGCCGACGGATACCCTGCCGGATAATCCGCTGCCGTCGCATATCACGCAGCCGAACAAGGCCAAGAAAACGCAGGAAGAGTCACACTCTCTGCTGGAAACACTGGATGCCTTCCGGTCTGACCAGAAGCAGACTCACGCGCCTAAAGCCAAGGCAAACCCGGTACAGGGTGGTGCCCCTAATGGTGGCGGTTCTCCTACCGGAGATATTACCCGCAGCCTGAGTGTGGGTGAGCAGAAGGCCATTGGGGGCGCTGTCCGCCGTTGTTATACGGAAGACACGGCAGCCAAGGACTATGCAACCTTTGTGGCCCATCTGATTGTGACTGTGGATGCCGCGGGTGAAGCCCGTATCGTACAGTTTGCGCCAGACACACAGGCAAAAATGAGTGCTGATTCGTCTTACCGTGCGTTAGCAGAGCGCGCACGGGCGGCTGTTCTCAGCCCCACATGCTCCAAGCTGCCGATCCCCAAAAATCTTCTGGGCCAGACACGGCAGTTGAAATTTGTATTCCGGCCTTGATCGGGCCGCACGGAGGAAACACGAATGTTGACCAATACTCGGCCGCTTATTTCCGACCAGGATGCTGATTCTCTGAAGTCTCTGCTGCTTGAGCGCCGCACCCTTATGGGCGCTGGCCTGGCAGCAGGGGGCGTGCTGGCAACTCCGTTGTCAGCGTTTGCCGCAGCAGCGCAGCCGGAAGCGGAAATTACGGTTGATCAGGCGCGTACTGCCCCTATCCCCATTGTGCTGCCAAACTTTGGCGGCGGTCTAGGCGCACAGATTGCAGAAGTGCTGAATAACGACCTGACCAATACGGGCCTGTTCAAAGTTCTGCCGGGTGGTGCATCCGGTGGTTCCCCGGATTTTGCGGCAGCTAAGTCTATGGGTGCCCGCGCTCTGGTCACCGGAACTGTAGCGGGTAGCGGAAGTGTTCGCGTTGAAATGCGCCTTTGGGACGTACTGACCCAGCAGCAGATTCAGGGCACAGCCTATACAACGTCTCCGGCTAACTGGCGCCGAATTGCCCATATTGTGGGTGACGTTATTTATGAGCGTATGCTGGGTGAAAAAGGGTATTTTGATACCCGCATTGCGTTTATTTCCCGCTCCGGCCCCCGCGCCCACCAGCAGACCCGCCTTGCTATTATGGATCAGGACGGGGCCAATAGCCGGATGCTGACAGCAGGCAACTGGTTGACCCTTACACCGCGCTTTAACCCGGTGAAGGATCAGGTGGCCTTCATGTCCTACGCCAATAACCGCCCCCGCGTGTATCTGTTTGATCTGGGTAGCGGCCGCCAGCAGATTCTGGGTGAATTTGCGGGCATCTCCTTTGCTCCGCGTTTTGCTCCGGATGGCCGCTCCGTTGTGTTGTCTGTCACCCGTAACGGTGGGTCAGATATTTTTGTAGTGGACCTTGCTTCCGGTTCACGCCGCCAGATCACGGCGTCCGGCGCAATTGATACCAGCCCCAGCTATAGCCCGGATGGTTCCCAGATCGTTTTCAACTCTGACCGTGGTGGCAGCCCGCAGCTTTACATCATGAGTGCATCAGGGGGCGGGGCGCGCCGCGTTTCTTACGGACACGGCACCTATGGTTCTCCGGTATGGTCACCGCGTGGGGACCTGATTGCCTTTACCCGTATTGCCAATGGCAGCTTCTCCCTTGGGGTGATGAACCCGGACGGCACGGGTGAGCGGATCATGACCGAAGGCTTTACTGTGGAAAGCCCGAGTTTCTGCCCCAATGGCCGCGTCCTGGCCTATTGCCGCCAGACACGTGCTGGTGCGGGTGGGGCAGGGTTCAGTTCCTCCATTGGTATGGTGGATATCACCGGCTTTAATGACCGCGTGCTGCATACGCCCGGTCAGGCGTCAGACCCGGCTTGGTCTCCGCGTAACGGCTAACTTTTTTTGCCGTAAGATCATGAAGGCGGGGGTGCTCAGGCATTCCCGCCTTTTTTATGCCGCATCTGTCCGGTTAGATCGGATTCTGTTTTGCGAATCGGTTGAGAATCACGGGTCGGGAAATCGTAAACCATTAGTTGTGGTAGGGGCATATCCCCACTCTCCTGGCAGGGTGAAGACGCGCCAAAGGGCCTTAATTGTGTCCTTTTGGCATCGTTTTGCGTATGGCTGTTACCCGAAGCAGAGTTGTCGCTTGACCGGGGCAATAAGCTATGGCTTACGGCAAGTAGTCTCCAAAATTCATCAGGCTCTTCGAAGGGTTCGGAGGGGAGCAGAGGAATACGCGGAGATGCAGACACAAAGTTGTTTTTTTTCTCCGATGTAGTTCCAATTCAGGAACTCGTTCTCAGGATCCGATCACATGAGACTGAAGTTTATCGCTGCGCTTGGTATGGTTGCCCTGCTTTCAGCCTGTGCGCATGAAAAAGCAGACACCGGTGCGTCTTCCGGCGCTGCGACGGCAACACAGCCGAGCGGCCCAGTTCCCGGCAGTGAAGCTGACCTGGTTGCCAACGTTGGCGACCGCATCTTCTATGACCTGAACAAAAGCGGCCTGACGTCCGACGCCCAGACCACCCTGCAGAAGCAGGCAGCTTGGCTGGCTCAGTACCCACAGGTTAATGTTGAAATTGCTGGTAACTGCGATGACCGCGGTACCGAAGAATACAACATTGCTCTCGGTCAGCGCCGTGCAAACGCTGCACGTGACTTCCTGGTTGCTAAAGGCGTTGCTTCTTCCCGCATTTCCACAATCTCCTACGGCAAAGACCGTCCGTCTGCTGTTGGTGATGACGAAAGCGCATGGGCCCAGAACCGTAACGCGATCACATCCGTTAAATAAGTTTCGGGTTCGTTCAGAGTTTGTCTGATCAAAGCGGGCCGGGTGGTTTCACCCGGCCTGTTTTGTTATTCAGGCTCTTGTTTTTCGGGCTGGAATAATGAAATCCTTGCCCGTTTTAAAAAGGGTGAGGGTCTTTTCATGAAGCGCCTGTTTGTTACGTCTGTTTCTGCCCGTGGGCGTATGGCAGCGCTCTGCCTGCCTGCTCTGGCCGTGGGGCTTGCTTTTGCCCAGCCTGCTCAGGCTCAGGAGCTTTCCAGCCGTGAGGCTCTGTCCCTGCAAAATGAGGTTCTGGCTCTCAAGCAACAGCTTAGCCAGCTTCAGGTATCTGGTAACACAGGTGGCGCTCTGGCTCCTCCGTCTGCCATGCCAGCCACGTCCTCCTCTGGTGCAAATGGAGACCTTACAGCGCAGTTGCTGGAGCGGGTTAATACGCTGGAGCAGCAGCAGCGCGATATGCGTGGCGAGATAGACCAGCTCACCAACGACCTGCAAAAACAGACAGCCAGCCTGTCCAAGCAACTGTCTGATGCCCAGTTTGCCATGCAGAATGGCGGTGGTGCTGCGGCGGCACCGGCAGCATCCGCTGCAACGAGTGCTGCGAGCAAGAAAGATGGTGAAGCGCCAAAGGCCACAACACCGGATGCGTTGCTGGCAGCAGGCAAAACAGCACTGCAACAGAAGGACTACGCAGCAGCGCAGGAAAATGCTGAAGGCGCTCTTAAAAACGCCAAAGGTAATTTCAAGGTTGATGCCCAGTTCCTGCTTGCCCAGTCTCTTGCTGGTCAGAAGCAGTATCGTCAGTCTGCTGTATCGTATTATGACGCGTACCGTCAGGCTCCCAAAAGTGCCCGTGCGCCAGATGCTCTGCTGGGTGTAAGTGCATCCCTGCTTGCGTTGGGCGACAAAAAGGCCGCCTGTCAGGCTTTGGGTAAGCTGAAGACGGAATTTCCGTCCCCAACCCAGCGCGTTTCTCATGCCGCAGAAATTTATGCCACACGGGGCGGCTGTTCATAATTTCCAAGACCGATCTTTCCGGAGGGTGGGTCTATTCTCCTCCCTCCGTCACGGAGCCTTTTAGCGCAGCGCCTGTTAGCGCAGAGCAATTTCAGGCAGTCATGGCGTCTCTTGGGCCGTGGGTGCCGGATCGTCCTGACTGTCCGGTAGGGATAGCCGTCTCTGGCGGGGGTGACAGCCTCTGCCTTGCATGGCTGGCCACATTTTGGCGGAAAAACCTTCTGGCCCTTATAGTGGACCACGGTTTGAGGCCTGAGTCCGCGGTGGAAGCTACGCTCACCCAGCAGCGCCTTCATGCATTGGGTATTCCCAGCCAGCGGGTTACACTCTCCCATCTCAAAAAAGGTCCCGGCATTGCAGAGCGTGCCAGAACGGCGCGGTACGCTGCCTTGGTACAGATGTGCCGTGAGCACGGGTGTGTGGATCTACTGCTGGGCCATCAGGCGGATGACCAGGCAGAAACAGTTGCTATGCGCCAGCGGGCTAAAAGTGGGGCCAGGGGTTTGGCTGGTATGGCATGGGTAACAGCCCTGCCAGATGTCAGGTTGGTGCGGCCACTGTTGGGGTTTTCACGCGCGGCCTTACGCAACACATTGCACCAGAACAGTGTGGAGTGGGTAGACGACCCCTCTAATGAAGACCGAAGCTCCGAACGGGTACGGGTACGGCAGGCCTTCCGTCTGGACCCTGAAGCGCAGTTGGACGCATGGCTTAATGGCGCTCGCGCGGGTATTGCCCGGATGCAGCAGGAACAGGACCATGCCCAGCATCTGCTGGACAGAGGCCAAACCCTGACGGAGTTCGGGTGGGCCTGTCTGGGGAGCGACCTAAGCACAGCCTCTGAACAGGTAAGGGACCTCCTGCGGGCGGTGGGTGGGCAGAACTATCTGCCCTCATCTGACCGCGTGGACGCGTTATGCCGGTCGCAGACAGAAAGAACATTGGGGGGCGTGCAGGTGACCCGTCATCAGCAGCACTGGTTTTTGCTGCGTGAAGCCGCCGCACAGGAAGGTTTTGTGGCCGTTGCGGATGGAGTGGTGTGGGACAGGCGTTTTGTGGTGTCCGTTCCCCGCATGGTTCAGGTCGAGGGCCTTAGTCTTGGTGCAGCGGGTCTTGGTGTGCCACGCGCGGCGCGGCGCGGCTGGCCAGCCCGGTTCTGTGCTACATTGCCTGCATTGTGGCGCAATGGGCAGCGTGTGGCGGTGCCGCATCTCGGATTATGGGAGATGCAGGGCTTAGAGCAGATCACCATAACCTTCCGCCCCCCTACGCCAGTCCGTGGTGGTAGCCTGTATGGGGCAGAGCTGGGGGTATTTGACAAAAATACGTGACCCGGGGGAGAATCTGTCAGAAAAACCCCCTGTGGCCTAGGAATACCCGACAGGCGCACCATTTATGAAAGCAGAGGTTGCATTTTCCGGCATCTGCCGTTCAGATTGGAGCCCTCTGGCGCTCTCGCACGATAAGTTATGGAAACACAGCCAAGATGAATAATTTAGGCCGCAATTTGGCTCTCTGGGTCAGCATCATCGCGCTGCTGCTTTTGCTGGTGAATATCTTCCAGCCGGGGAGCACACAACATGCGGCTCAGCAGCTCGCTTACTCTGACTTTGTCACGGATGTGGATACAGGCCGTGTGCGGTCCGTTGTCATGCAGGAGCAGACGATCTCTGGTACCCTGAAGGACGGCACGGCGTTTGAGAGTTATGCTCCGCACGATCCCACGCTGGTTCCTCACATGGTGGAAAAAGGCGTGGAGGTTATCGCCAAGCCGCTGGACCGTGAAGGAAGCCCGCTGCTGCGTTACTTCCTGAACGCCCTGCCGGTGATCATCATGATCGGGGCATGGCTGTTCGTCATGCGCCAGATGCAGGGTGGTGGTGGCCGTGGTGCCATGGGGTTCGGAAAATCCCGCGCCAAAATGCTGACCGAAAAGCATGGTCGCGTCACGTTTGAAGATGTGGCGGGTATTGATGAAGCCAAAAGCGAGTTGCAGGAGATTGTGGACTTCCTGAAAGACCCTCAGAAGTTCACACGTCTTGGTGGTAAAATTCCGAAGGGCGTACTGCTCTGTGGCCCGCCCGGTACCGGTAAAACCCTGCTGGCCCGCGCCATTGCAGGCGAAGCCAACGTGCCCTTCTTCACCATTTCCGGCTCTGACTTTGTGGAAATGTTCGTGGGTGTTGGTGCATCCCGTGTGCGAGATATGTTTGAGCAGGGCAAGAAATCTGCACCATGCATTATCTTCATTGACGAAATTGACGCCGTAGGCCGCCACCGTGGTGCCGGTATGGGCGGCGGTAACGACGAGCGCGAGCAGACCCTTAACCAGATGCTGGTTGAGATGGATGGTTTTGAAAGCAATGAAGGCGTTATCCTGATTGCCGCTACCAACCGCCCGGATGTTCTGGACCCGGCTCTACTGCGCCCCGGCCGT
Organism: Acetobacter cibinongensis; assembly: GCF_000963925.1. Taxonomy (GTDB): domain Bacteria; phylum Pseudomonadota; class Alphaproteobacteria; order Acetobacterales; family Acetobacteraceae; genus Acetobacter; species Acetobacter cibinongensis. The sequence goes on along the minus strand of NZ_BAMV01000017.1, from coordinate 59,781 downwards.
TTTGACCGTCAGGTTGTGGTTCCGAACCCGGATGTGGCTGGCCGTGAAAAAATCCTGCGCGTTCATATGCGCAAGGTGCCGCTGGCGTCTGACGTTGACCCCCGTATCATTGCCCGTGGCACTCCCGGCTTCTCTGGTGCTGACCTTGCCAATCTGGTGAACGAAGCAGCTCTGGCTGCCGCCCGCCTGGGCAAGCGCACTGTCGCCATGCGTGAGTTTGAAGACGCAAAAGACAAGGTGTTGATGGGTGCCGAGCGCCGCTCCCTTGTCATGAGTGATGAGGAAAAGAAGCGCACGGCCTATCATGAGGCCGGTCATGCTGTGACGGCCGTTCTTGTGCCGGAAAGCGAGCCCATTCACAAAGCTACCATTATTCCGCGTGGGCGTGCTTTGGGGATGGTCATGCGGCTCCCTGAAGGTGACCGCCTGTCGATGAGCAAGAAGAACTGCATTGCGCATCTGGTTGTGGCCATGGGTGGCCGCGTTGCGGAAGAGGTCGTCTACGGCAAGGACAATGTCTGCAACGGCGCAATGGGTGACATTCAGATGGCAACCCGTGTGGCCCGCAGCATGGTGACTGAATGGGGCATGAGCGAAAAGGTTGGCATGATTGCTTATGCCAACGATGATCAGGGCGGCATGGGCATGTTTGGGGGAGCTGCTAAAAACTTCTCCGAGCACACCTCCATGGAAATTGATTCAGAAATCAAACGCCTGATTGACGAAGCTTACGATCAGGCCCGCACTTATCTGCATGACCATGTTGATGAACTGCACCGCCTGGCTGAGGCTCTGCTGGAATATGAAACCCTGACAGGGGAAGAAATTCGCCAGATCATGCGGGGTCAGCCGATTGAACGGGTGGAGGTTGATGATACAACCCCTGTAAACCGTCGCTCTTCTGTCCCGCAGGTTTCTGGCCCGGAAATTACCAAGCCGGAATCAGAAGATGAAGGCGGCACTCCGGCACCCCAGCCTGTTTAAGGCGGTCATAGAGAACGAGCGTAACAGGAAGGCGGCAGCAATGCCGCCTTCTTTTGTGTTGTAGGCTAAAGTCATGGACTTCATACGTCTGGCAGAACCCGCTGGCCTTCTTTACGGCCTTGCTGCGGAGGATGCGTTAAGGGCTGGTAACGCCCTCCCGCTGGCGGGTGGACCTGCCGCATTTACGCAGGTGGACCTGATAGAGGGAACACAGCGCAGCGGGTTTATGCCTGTTGCATCCATACCTGCCGCGTGGCTGCCCGTGGTGCAGCGTGTTACGCAGCCCCCGGTATCCGGCACCGTACCGGATGGCCCGCAGGTTATGGGTATTCTGAACCTGACCCCTGACAGCTTTAGCGATGGTGGCCATCATAGTAGGGCGGAACACGCCTTGGCCGCAGGCATAAGGATGGTGCAGCAAGGGGCCGGTGTGCTGGACCTGGGTGGGGAAAGTACGCGCCCCGGCGCTCTATCCGTCACCCCTCGGCAAGAGTGGGAGCGTATAGGGGGCGTGCTTGAGCAGATGCGCGCTCATCTCCCTAACACTGTCTTGTCTATTGATACGCGGAACAGCTTTGTCATGGCACAGGCCCTGAAAGCCGGGGCAAATGTTATTAATGACGTCTCAGCCCTGATGCATGACCCAGAGGCACTGCCCTTATTAGCAGAGCAGGACTGCGGTGTTGTGCTTATGCACATGCGCGGCACGCCTGAAACTATGGCGCAGCACACACAGTATCAGGACATAGGGTACGACGTGGTGCGTGAGTTGGGGAAGCGGGTGCAGACAGCGCACGAGGGCGGTATAAGCCCCGATCGTCTGATGATTGACCCTGGTTTTGGTTTTGCCAAAACAGCAGAGCAAAATATGCGGCTACTGGCGCGGTTACCCATTTTGGCCAATCTAGGCTGTCGTGTTGTCGTTGGGGTGTCGCGCAAACGCATGATTGGTGCTGTAACCGGCGAGGATAACGCCGCTAAGCGAGACCCCGGCACTCAGGCAGCCTCTCTGGCAGGGTTGGCGCTGGGGCCGTCTGTTTTACGGGTTCATGCCGTGGAGGGTATGGTGCAGGCAGTTAAAGTCTGGCAGGCCGTACATGGCGCAGGAAGAATTTAACCTTTTTCCTCTATGGTAAGGCGGTGTACGAACGCAAACCATATTGGGAGTACCGCACATAAAAAAGCTATGATTTCAGGCTTTTGTTGATGTGTGCCAAGAACGATAAAAGCAAGGAGAGCAGGCCCATGGGGTGCACGAAACGGTTATTTGGCACAGACGGTATTCGCGGGACCGCCAATATCGCCCCCATGACGGTCGAAGTCGCACAGCGCCTGGGGCAGGCGGCTGGCCTGCGCTTTACACGCGGTGAACACCGGCACAGTGTTTTGCTGGGTAAAGATACGCGCCTGTCCGGTTACATGATTGAAAGCGCCATGGTGGCGGGCTTTTTGTCAGCCGGCATGGATGTGACCCTAGTGGGGCCGCTACCGACACCCGCCATAGCCATGCTGACCCGCTCCTTGCGGGCGGATCTAGGGGTGATGATTTCTGCCTCTCACAACCCGTTTGGAGATAACGGCATCAAGCTGTTTGGTCCGGATGGGTTCAAGCTGTCTGATCAGGACGAATCAGAAATTGAAGATCTGATGGAGGCTGACCTTACGGGACGGTTGGCTACGCCTGAAAAAATTGGCCGGGCCTCTCGCCTGAATGATGCCGCCGGTCGGTATATTGAAGGTGCAAAGTCAACTTTCCCCCGTAAACTACGCCTTGATGGCATGAAAATTGTCATAGATTGCGCCAATGGCTCAGCCTACCGGGTTGCCCCTACCGCGTTGTGGGAGCTTGGGGCAGAGGTTATCCGCATCGGGTGCACACCGGATGGCGTAAACATTAACGAACAGTGTGGTTCTACCCATCCGGAAGCATTGTGTGCTGCCGTGGTTGCGCATGGTGCGCATTTGGGTATTGCGCTGGACGGAGATGCAGACCGGGTTCTGATAGCGGATGAGACCGGCCACCTGATTGATGGAGACCAGATTCTGGCGCTCATCGCTCAGTCCTGGGCACGTGAGGGACGACTGGCCGGGGATGCAATTGTTGCCACAGTCATGTCCAACATGGGGCTGGAGCGGTTTCTTGACGGTTTGAATGTTGGTCTGGAGCGCACTGCGGTCGGCGATCGCTACGTTGTAGAATGTATGCGTGCGAAAAATATTAACATTGGCGGTGAGCAGTCCGGCCACATGGTGCTGACAGACTTTGGGACAACCGGGGACGGGCTAACGGCAGCCTTGCAGATTCTGGCTGTTTTAGTGGAAGACGGGCGTCCAGCCAGTCAGGTTTGCCGTCTGTTCACGCCCTTCCCACAGAAATTGCAGAATGTACGGTTTTCTGGGCGTGACCCCCTGACAGCGGACTGTGTCATCAGCAAGCGCGCAGAAGTTGAAAAAACCCTGCAAGGCCGAGGCCGTCTGGTTTTGCGCAAAAGCGGCACGGAGCCTCTGGTGCGGGTCATGGTGGAAGCAGAAGATGCCGCTTTAGTGCAGGAAACCGTGGCAGACATGTGCAAGGTTATTCAGGCTGTAAGCGAGCAAGGTTGATGCCGGCTCGTGTCTTCTCAATCGCGGGTAGCGATTCGGGTGGTGGGGCTGGAATTCAGGCAGATATCAAAGCCATAACCGCCCTCAAGGGCTATGCCATGACGGCCATAACAGCTCTGACAGCCCAGAACACTTTAGGGGTTCACGGCATTTTTCCTGTGCCTGCAGAATTTGTCCGGCAGCAGATACGCTGTGTGTTGGACGATATCGGGACGGACGCCTTCAAGACCGGCATGGTGGGGGGAGCCGCGGAAGTGCAGGTTGTGGCGGAAGAAATTGCCCTCTATCGGCGCAAATACCCTACGATACCTGTAGTGGTTGACCCCGTTATGGTTGCAAAGGGCGGGGCGGCTTTGCTGGCTGATGATGTTGTGGGTGTTGTGCAGAAAAGCCTGTTTGCTCAAGCAACAGTCATCACTCCCAACTTGCCGGAAGCTGAGCGTCTGACCAGGCAGAGCATTACAACGCGTGCCGCAATGCGCACTGCGGCGCGTTTGCTCCATCAGGAAACCGGAGCAGCCGTTTTGCTCAAGGGTGGCCACATGGAGGGAGACGAGCTTGTTGATATACTGGCTGATGAAACAGGGCTGACCGAGTTTTTCAGCCAACGCGTTCAAACCCGCCATACGCATGGCACAGGGTGTACGCTTGCCAGTGCGTTAGCAACGTATCTGGCACAGGGCTTAGCGTTGCAAGAGGCCGTTGCCCACGCCAGAGAGTATGTGCGGCAAGCTATTCTGCACGCACCAGAGCTAGGCCACGGGGCCGGACCGCTCTGGCATGCGCATACTGTTCCGAAAGCAGGTTAGACTCATCCTGCTACCTGATGACACAGGTTGGTTTCAAAGCTTGAAGGGGTGACCAGAGGCTTGTTGGGAGAGGTGGGAATAGCATTTTTGCGGTTCATGGGATCGTTCAGAATATAGCCACGCCCCCAAATGGTAGAAATCAGGTTTCCGGCGCCTGCTTCCTGCAATTTCTTGCGCAATTTGCAGATAAAAACATCAATGATTTTTACATCTGGCTCATCTCTGCCGCCATAAAGATGGTTGAGAAACATCTCTTTGGTCAAAGCAATGTCCTTGCGCAGGATCAGAAGTTCAAGGATAGAAAATTCTTTGCCGGTCAGATGAACAGGTTGGGCGTTAACGGTCACCGTATGGGTGTTCAGGTCCATAGTCAGATTGCCAACCTGCGTAACCGGGCTGGAAAACCCACCGGAGCGCCGCAGAATAGCCTGTATGCGAGCCACGAGTTCATCAACATCAAATGGTTTGGTCAGGTAATCATCGGCCCCGTTTGAGAACGCCTTGATCTTGGAATGCGATTTATCAATGGCTGACAAAACGATAACCGGCGTCTGAATTTTCATGGTCCGGAGTGTGCTGATGATATCATACCCATCCATGTCCGGCATGATAAGCTCTATAATCGCAAGCCCGTAACTGTAGCTGCGCAGCATATCGAGAGCATCCTGCCCTGATGTCGCGATATCTGTGACCAATCCAGCCCGGTTTAAAAAAGGCACGACCTTCGCGGCCAAAGCCTGATTATCTTCTGCAAAAAGAATACGCATAGTGGTTTCATCTCCCCCACAGAGAGTGTATGTCACACCTATTAGTTGTGACATTAACACTATAATATACTTTTAGATGTTTTTATAGAAGATAACAAAAATGTGATCGAATCTTGTGATGTTTGTTTTTTTTGAGGAAAACAAAAAGAAGCAAGAGAAAATAATAAAAAAACCATATAAAACAATATGATGAAACTGGAACATAAAAGAAGGAAAGGGAGCGCTTCAGGCTGAACATGTTTGAAAAACAAAAACAAGACACGAAATTGATTACATAAACATTCCCAAAAAATAAAAATAAAGCAATCAATAGGAAATATTTATAACCGGAATTCATGCCTTGTTGTGGAAAGTGAAACCGAGCGGCTGACTGGTGCCATCAGGAAAAAGTACGCCGCAATGCCGTGGGGCTTTTGTTTTGCTCTTATGTTCCGTCGCGCACAGCCCTAAGTTATTGGGTCTGTTATGGATGGGGCGGAAAGAGACGGCATGAGTAGCGCAGTACGGCTGGACACTGAACACGCAACCCAAAATCTGGCCAGAATTATTGCGCGCCTTGTGCAACCTGGTGACTGTATTTTGTTATCCGGCCCCTTGGGCGCGGGAAAAAGTGTGTTCGCAAGAGCCTTCCTGCGTGCCGTCTGTCAGGATGAGGCGCTCGAGGTGCCCAGCCCCACTTATACGCTGGTTCAAACCTATGCAGCGCCTATGTGCGGCCTGTCTCATTTCGATCTGTGGCGGCTGAGCGGCCCTGACGAACTGGAAGAACTGGGGTGGGATGAGGCCCGAGACGGTATTGTGCTGGTGGAATGGCCAGAACGACTGGAGGACCTTACACCCAAGTCTGCACTCCATCTGACACTTTCTGTTCTGCCAGACGGTACGCGGCATGGTGTGGTATCTGGCTGGTCTGACCGGCTTACACGTTATGTTCTGTCGGAAGAGCTGTAAGAAGATGTCGGTACAACAGCACGCTGGCACATCGTGGGGAACTGGTGCGGTGAAGCTGGCAACCATCCCGGCGCATCTCCCTTTTCTTGATCAACTGGCCCTGCGTTGGCTGAATGCGGCGCAGTGGGACCCTCATGTCATGGGGGAGGGAACCCTTATTCTTCCGGGGCGTCGTGCGGCGCGCGGCCTGACGGAAGCCTTCCTGCGGCATATGCAGGGCAAACCCATGCTTCTGCCGCGTATTTTGCCTATCAGTGCGCTGGATGAAGCTGAGCTTGGTTTTGCGTCTGGCGTTGGGGGCGGTCATGGCCTTTCCCTCCCGCCTGCTGTGGCGGGCATGACACGTCTTGCTGTCCTGACCCGTTTGGTCCTGCAAGCAGATAAAGCATTTGGTACGCGGCCAACGCTTGATCAGGCATGGCCATTGGCCAAGGCTCTGGCTGAACTGATGGATGAAGCCGAGTGGGCGGAGGTCGACCTGGCTGAGCGGCTACCCAATGCTGTGCAGGAAGGCTTTGCCGAACACTGGCAGATCATTCTCCAGTTTTTGGAAATTGTTACAAAATCCTGGCCGGACTGGCTGCGGGAGCAGGGGGTTATGAACCCTGTCGCACGGCAGGTGGCGCTGCTACGGGCGCAGGCGGCGTTGTGGCGCAATCAGGCTGCACAGGGTGATGCAACGCCTCTCTGGGCAGCAGGTTTTACCAATATCATGCCCGCCACAGCTGAGGCTCTGCGGGCTGTTATGGCCTGCCCGGCAGGGCTGGTGGTGGTGCCGGGGCTGGATATGGCCATGCCGGAGGATGTCTTCACCACGCTGTCAGATAGCCACCCTCAAGCAGGGTTAAGTTGTCTTTTGGCCGCCTTGGGTGCCACGCGGGCAGATGTCAGCCTGTGGGAAGGGGAGGGTGGTTTTCCCGAACGGACCAATGCCTTGCAGCGTGCTTTGCTGCCCGCTTCTGCACTGGAAGACTGGGCGCAGGATGGTCCCGTTGCCCTGCCGCATGTCTCCCGGTTGGATGCGGCAGATCAGCAGGAAGAAGCGGTGGCAATAGCCATGATCATGCGGGATGTGATTGTGCAGCCCGGCAAGCGGGCCGCGCTGATTACGCCAGACCGTGGTCTCGCCTCCCGTGTTGTGACGGAACTTGTGCGCTGGGGCGTGCTGGCGGATGACAGTGGCGGAGCGTCCCTGATAGGCACACCCGGCGGGGTGTTGTTGCGGCTTGTCGCCCAGTTGGTGGAGAGCCGTTATGCGCCGGTTGCTCTACTGTCGGTTCTCAAACATCCTCTTGTAGCCTGCGGGCTTTCAGCCGGGGTTTGCCGTGCCTCAGCCCGTTTGCTTGAGCGTGTAGTGCTGCGCGGCCCAGCGCCATCCCCGGGTTTTGCGGCACTGCGGAGTGCTGTGGAGCACGCACTGGCTGAGCAGGCCCGGCACGAGAAAAAAGCCCAGCAGGTTGAAGCGGGCGCTGAGGCAGATCGTCCTTTTGGGCCGGAGCCTCTCCTTGCCTTTATGGACCGGCTTGCCGTGTGCCTGGCACCTGTTTTGGCGTGGCCGGATGAGACCGTGCAGCCTGATGCCCTCTCTCTGCCAGCCCATGTTACAGCGGGTCAGCCGGGTTTTCATGCGCCTGTACCAGATTTGCTGGCTGCGTTGATTCAGACGGTTGAACGCCTTGTTGCGACCGATACGGAGGAAGCACCTCAGCGCTTGTGGCGCGGGGAGGAAGGTAACCTGCTGGCGGGTAAACTGACGGAGCTGATGCTGGCAACCGATATCCTGCCACCCCAACCCCCGGCCGTTCTGGATGGGTTGCTAAGTGCCGTTCTGGCGGAAGAACGCGTTGCCAGCCGCCGGGGCGGAGACCCCGCTGCCCTGCACCCGCGTGTGCTGATCTGGGGGTTGTTTGAAGCACGGCTTCAGACGGCGGATACGGTTATTCTCGGCGGGTTGGCGGAGGGGGTATGGCCCCCTGTGGCTGACGCCGGTCCTTGGATGAGCCGCCCCATGCGGCAGGAAGTGGGGTTACCATCACCCGAGCAGGCGATTGGTCAGGCTGCGCATGATTTTTTTGCAAGCGCCACAGCAGCGGCGGAGGTTGTTTTGTCCTGCCCCCGCAGGCGGGAGGGGGCACCTGTCGTGCCTGCCCGCTGGCTGTCCCGGCTGGATGCTTTTCTGGCTGGGCTGGGTGTCAAAATACCGCATCATCCCGCTACAACAGCATGGTTGCATGGTTTGGACAGGCCAGCAGGCTCGGCACAGGCGGCCTCTCCGCCCCGCCCGACTCCACCAGTTGCACTCCGCCCGCGCAGGTTGAGTGTGACCGAAATAGAAACATGGATGCGCGACCCCTACGCCATTTATGCGCGCCATGTTCTGCGCCTGCTACCCCTGCCGGAACTGGAAGAGGCGGCGGATGCCTCTGATTACGGCATGATCGTGCATGCAGCTCTTGAACGCTGGTTTGCAAAGCACGGGACTGCGTGGCCAGCCCAGGCGGAAACGGAATTGCAGGCGCTCTTCAGGGAGGTGTTGCAGGAGCATACGCTTCGGCCTGCCTTGCGTGCGTGGTGGGAGCCACGCTTGATGCGGATTGCAACATGGGTGGTGCAGGCGGAGGAGGCGCAGCGGGAGCAGAATGGGCCCCCCCATGCCATTAAAACAGAACTGCGCGGCAGGGTGGATATTCCTGATGCGCCCTACAAACCTTTCAGTCTTGTTGGGCGTGCTGACCGTATAGATTTTGATGCAGAGGGGCGTCTAATCGTGCGGGATTACAAAACTGGCACGCTCCCCTCTACGCGGGATGTGCTGCATGGCTGGAGCCCGCAATTACCGCTGGAAGCCGCTATGGTTGTGCGGGGTGGTTTTTCCGGCCTGCCCTTGCCCCAGACAGGGGCTGCACCGGATATTGCGGGGCTGGTTTACTGGCGTCTGACAGGCGGCGCTGAACCGGGAGAAGAAGTGACCATTACAGCGGAAAAAGGCGTGTCCCTGACTGACCTTGCTGAACAGACATGGGCCAACCTGCGGGAGCGCGTTGCCGCTTATGACAACCCGGAGCAACCGTATCTGTCTCACCCCCATCCGGGGCAGGAGCCCCGGTTTGCAGATTATGCCCGTCTGGCCCGCGTGCCGGAATGGAACAGCGCTCGCTCGGAGGATGAGGCATGACCGCCGTTCAGTCTTCTTCCGATGCTATTGCCCAAGCCAACACCCAGCAGGGGCTGGCGTCTGACCCCACAGCATCCGTTTTTGTGTCAGCATCGGCTGGAAGCGGAAAAACCAAACTTCTCATTGACCGTCTGCTCCGCCTCATGCTGCCCCGGCGGCTTGAAAACGGAGAGATCACGCCCGGCAGTCACCCCGCCCGCATCCTGTGCCTGACCTTTACCAAAGCTGCGGCTGCGGAAATGGCTATTCGGCTGCAAAAACGGCTTGGGGAATGGGTCACGTTGTCAGACCCACATCTGGACCGGGAACTACAGTCTCTGTTTGTGCCCTGTACGCCGGAAACACGCCGCCGTGCGCGTGCTCTGTTTGCCGATGTGCTGGATCTGCCAGGTGGTATGCGGATTGGCACTATCCATGCCTTCTGCCAGTCCCTTCTGCGGCGTTTCCCGCTTGAAGCAGCCATGAACCCGCATTTTACGGTCATGGAAGAAACGGATGCCTCCCTCGCCCTGCTAGGCTGTGTGGAAACAGTGCTGGGTGAGCGGGATGCCTCGACTCTGGCCCCCTTGGCTGGGCAGATCGGGCTAGGAGATTTTGTCTCTCTTGCTGGCACGTTACGCCACAAACCACAGGCGGAGCGTATTCTGGACTGGGCGCTCAAGCAGCCGCAGGACATACCAGTCATCGTCAGCCGCGTGCTTGGTTTGTCTGCCAACACGCTCAAAGGGTCTGACCTTGAGCAAAAACAGGCAGCCTGCACGGATTTTGCCGGGGAGGACGCGTTACGCACCTTTCTGGGCATATTGGCGGATGAAGGGACAGACACGGTCAAACGCAACGTGGTGCTGTTGCTGGACTGGCTTGCCCTGCCACCAGCGCAGCGGGCTGAGAATTGGGCCGTGTGGCGTAACGGTCTGCTGACCAAAGAGGGCAAGCCACGTAGTCGAGGGCTTATCACAACCAAATTGAGCGCCAAATACGCCACTCAGGCTGAGTATCTGGTGCAGGAAGCCGAGCGTATTCTTGGTGTTGAGGAAACCCTGCGCGCACGCGGGCTGGCCCGTCTTGGCGTGGCCCTGTTGCAAAATGCAGCCCCTGTTGCTGCCTTGTATGCGACCCGCAAAACCCAACGGGGACTCGTGGAGTATGATGACCTTATCCGCCGCACCCTCGGCCTGCTGCGGGAGCCGGGGGCGGCTTGGGTCATGTACAAGCTGGATGGCGGGATAGACCATCTGTTGCTGGACGAAGTGCAGGATACCTCCGCCGAGCAATGGCGCATTGCAGGAGATTTGACGGAAGAATTTTTTGCCGGTGAGGGCACCCGCACACTGGAAGAAAGCCCCCGAACCGTCTTTGCTGTGGGGGATTACAAGCAGTCGATATACGGGTTTCAGGGGGCAGATCCGCAATCGTTTCGTACTTGGCGGCGCGTGTTCCAGAACAGGGCGCTGGCCGCGGGGTTGCGTTGGCGTGAACCGGAACTGACGGTCTCGTTCCGGTCTACCACGCCGGTTCTGCGCTTGGTGGACGCCGTATTCTCTGTGCCGGACGCAGCGCAAGGCGTGGCGGAGGAAGATGGTCGCGCCATGCAGCACCAGTCTGCTCGCCCTGGGCAGGGGGGGCGTGTGGAGTTATGGCCGCTGGCTGACTCCGGCGCGGAGGAGGATGACCCGGCAAGCCCCTGGGCACCGGCGGTTGCCAATACAACGCGGCAGAACCCCCGGCAAAAACTGGCCGATACGCTGGCCCGGCATATTGCGCGGGAGCTGGCAGCACCACCCCAACCCGGCCAGAAGGCCCTTACACCGGGTGATGTGCTCATTCTGGTGCCGCGCCGGTCTCCTTTTGTGACGGCCCTGATCCGTGCCCTGAAAACCCAGAACGTGCCGGTCGCAACTTTGGTACGGACTGGTCTGGCTGACCAGCTGGCTGTGCAGGACCTTATGGCCCTGTGTTCAGCCCTGCTGCTGCCGCAGGATGATCTGACGTTGGCCTGCGTGCTGACCTCTCCTCTGGGTGGGATGTCAGATGACAGCCTGATGGTTCTGGCAACGGGCCGTAACCCGGCGGCACCCTTATGGTCGGCCTTGCGGGAGCGGCATAAGGAGCGCCCTGACTGGCAAAAGGCCTGGGCGCTGCTGGATAGTCTGTTCCACCGTGTGGATTATCTGACCCCGCACGAACTGTTGTCAGAGGCCTTGGGCCGTGCCGGAGGCCGTGCCCGCTTGCTGGCACGCCTTGGGCCAGAAGCAGCCGAATCGATTGATGAGTTGCTCTCTGCTGCTCTGCGGTATCAGGAGCAGCACCCGCCTTCTTTGCAGGGGTTTGTGCATTGGCTTCGTAATTCGGAAGAAAGCGTAAAACGCGAGGCCGAAGCCGGGGGCGATTCCGTAAGAGTCATGACCGCGCATGGCGCAAAAGGGTTGCAGGCCAGACTGGTGATTTTGCCAGATACAGTCAGTAAGCCACGCTATGAAGATCGCCTATTCTGGACCAAAGACAAGCATACCGGCCTGGATGTGCCGCTCTATGTACCGCGCGGCGCTCTGGCTACCGGCCTTACCCACACCCTGCGTGCCCAAACGCAGGCCAGCGCGGTCGAGGAATATAACCGCCTGCTCTATGTCGCTCTGACCCGCGCAGCCGAGCGGCTTATCGTGTGTGGCTGGATGCCGGGGCGCCATATTCCGCCTGAAAGCTGGTATGAGCGCTGCCGTCAGGGGTTTGAGGCCGCAGGAGCACAGGCGCAGGAATGGCAGGAAGGGGACTGGTGTGGGGAAGCACTGGTTCTGGAAGAACATCCTGTGCCGCCTCAGGCACCGGCCTCTCATGATGCAGGTGAGGTAGAAAAGGTTTCACCTAAGCCGCCTGCCTTGCCAGGCTGGATGGGGCAGGCTCCGGACTGGCACCCTACGCCATTGCCTGTGGAACCTCCTCTTGCGCTGCCTCTGGCCCCCAGTCGGCCAGATGATGCCATGCTCGGGCCGCTGCCGCCTGTTCGCTCCCCGCTAGATGTTGCCAGCATTACACCCGCGGCCGCGCGGGAGGCTGCGTTCCGGCGCGGTAATCTGGTTCATGCCTTGTTGCAATATCTCCCGGCACAACCAACTGCGCACTGGTCGCGTCTAGCGCAGGAGTGGCTGGCAAGGCCCGCCAGCGGCTTAACGGCGGACGATGCAGCCCACCTTGCCAAGCAGGTGCTGGGGGTTTTGGTATTGCCTGATCTGGCACCGCTTTTTGCGCCGGAAGCAAGGCCGGAGCAGAAGCTGGCCGGTATTGCTGCCGGTCAGGTCATTGTGGGGCAGGTGGACCGTATGCGTGTGCTGCCAGACCGTGTACTGGTCTGTGACTTCAAGAGCGGGCGGCACATGCCCCGCACAAGTGCGGGAACGCCAGTCCTGTATTTGCGGCAGATGGCAGCTTATCGTGCGCTGTTGCAGGGGCTGTACCCTGACCGGCCTGTTGTGTGTGTGCTGGTCTGGACAGAGGGCCCGCGGGCCGATGTTCTGCCCGATGCAGTGCTGGATGCACATGCTCCCACACACCCGCCATCTTGACCCGGTGCCAGACCACTCTAAGTGTAAGGACACAGGTTTGGGGTGAGGCCGCAGGCTGCACCGCCCCAGAACAGGCATAACGGGTAGAGTGGTGGGGGTGTTTGCCCCACTCCAACACAGGAGAAGAAACAATGAGTGACCATACACGCGCTGTAAGCGATGCCAGCTTTGATGCCGATGTTCTGAAGGCTTCCGGCCTTGTGCTGGTTGATTTCTGGGCAGAATGGTGCGGCCCCTGCAAAATGATCGGCCCGGCTCTGGAAGAAATCGGCAAGGAGTTTGCTGGCAAGGTTACTGTCGCCAAAGTGAACATTGACGAAAACCCTAACACACCCACCACATATGGCGTGCGCAGCATCCCCACCCTGATGCTGGTGCGGGACGGCAAAGTGGTTGAAACCAAAGTGGGTGCGCTGCCAAAAAGTCAGCTTAAGGCATGGGTTGAAGGCGCACTTTAAGCCTTTGCCCGCCTGACGCTTTTGCCCTTCTGCCCGGCAGTGCACCTAGTTGAGTATGGTGCATAATGCTTGGCAGAAGGGTATAAGCAGCGTAATGCACAGGCCAACATGGGCGTGCAGCCCCTTCTTTTTATTGCGCAGTGACAAGGGTTACGATGAGCTGGATCACCGAATATGTCCGTCCTAAAATTCGCGGACTGTTACGCCGTGAAGTGCCGGATAATCTGTGGACCAACTGCGAGTCCTGCAATCAGATGGTGCTGACCAAGGAACTGCACAAAAACCTGAATGTGTGCCCCCATTGCGGCCACCACATGAAGGCGCTGGTAGCCGACCGTTTGAGCTGGACGTTTGATAATGGGGATTTCACCCGTATTGAACTGCCGTCTGCTCCGGTTGACCCGCTGGGCTTTCGGGATCAGAAAAAATATACAGACCGCCTGAAAGATGCGCGGTCCAAAAGCCATGTCGATGAATCTCTGATTGTGGCGCACGGCACCATTGGCGGTCATTCTGCCGTTGTGGCTGTTATGGCGTTTGAGTTCATGGCAGGCACCATGGGCGCAGCCTTTGGGGAGCGGTTTGTGGCCGCGGCCCGTCTGGCTGTTCTACAAAAATCTCCGCTTGTTATTTTCACGGCCTCTGGCGGTGCGCGTATGCAGGAAGGCGCTATCAGCCTGATGCAGATGCCCCGTACCACCATTGCCGTGCAAATGCTTAAGGAAGCAGGCCTGCCCTATATTGTCGTGCTGACCAACCCGACAACAGGTGGGGTTACGGCGTCCTTCGCCATGTTGGGCGATGTGCAGATTGGGGAGCCTAACGCTCTTATCGGTTTTGCAGGGCCGCGTGTTATTCAGGATACGGTACGTGAAAAGCTGCCAGAGGGTTTCCAGCGGTCAGAATATCTGCTGGACCACGGGATGCTCGACATGGTGGTGAATCGTAAAGAGATGCGTGAAACACTGGGCCGCGTCATCGGGTTACTGACCCGCGCGTCAGCCGATGTCACAGCCCCGCCGCCAGCAGCAACGCCAGAACCAGCAGCTTCCGCTTCAGCCTGAGACTCAAACCGTGCCAGCATCAGCCCCCAGCGTTCCGCCCACTACAGAGTTCTCCGGACGTACAGGGGAGGTGCTGGAAAGGCTGAACCGCCTGTATCCGGCCCTGATAGACCTCTCGCTTGGTCGTCTGGAAGCTTTGTTGGCCAAGCTGGGTAACCCGGAGGCAAAGCTGCCGCCGGTTATTCATGTGGCCGGTACCAATGGCAAAGGCAGCACCTGTGCGACTCTGCGTGCCATTGGTGAGGCAGCAGGCTGGCGTGTGCATGTCATGACATCCCCGCATCTGGTGGATGTAACCGAGCGCTTCCGTATTGCCGGTAAACTGGTGAGCGATAGCGAACTGGTTTCTACACTGGAAGAAATTGAGCATATCAACGCTGGTGCGCCGATTACAGTTTTTGAGGTGCTGACAGCAGCAGGCTTTCTGCTCTTTGCCCGTCATCCGGCAGAGTTGGCTATTATCGAGGTCGGGCTTGGTGGCCGGTGCGATGCGACTAATGTGCTCACGCGCCCGGCTGCCTGTATTGTAACCTCTGTCTCCATGGATCATGAGGCCTTTCTGGGCGATTCTCTGGCCGCCATAGCGGGAGAAAAAGCCGGTATTTTCAAACCCGGTGTCCCGGCTGTTACAGGGGCGCAGCCCGATTCCGTCATGCAGGTGCTGGAAGCTGAAGCCGCCAGAGTTGGCGCGCCCCTCAACCGGCGGGGGCATGAATGGCAAATTGTCGCCAATGGTGGGGAAGCGGGGGAGGGCAAACCTACCTCTCTCACCTATACGGATGCTCGCGGTAGCCTGACCTTGCCATGCCCGGCCCTTTCCGGTCCGTGGCAGGTGGAAAACGCCGGTCTGGCCGTTGCGGCGCTGCGGGCGACAGGCCTGTCTTTGCCGGATAAGGCATGGGACGGTATTGCGCGTGTTTCATGGCCAGCACGGATGCAGCGCCTGACAGGCGCTCTTGCAGCGCAGGTGCCTGAAGGGTGGGAAGTCTGGCTGGATGGTGGCCATAATCCTGGTGCAGGCCACGCATTAGCCAAAGAACTGAAAAACTGGAACGACCGCCCCCTGCATCTGCTGGTTGGCATGAAGCAGACCAAGGATGCCTCCGGCTTTCTTGACCCCGTATTGCCTTACGCCACCACGGTTTGGGCGATTAGTGAACCCACACAGCATCTGGCTTTACCGGTAGATGCTATTGTTGCGGCGTCTGGCGGCAAGGCTGAAGTCGGCCCAACTCTGGCACAAGCCCTAACGAGCCTTCGGTTGCATGGCCAGAAGACCGTGCCAGCCCGCGTGCTGATATGTGGCAGCCTGTATTTAGCCGGGGTGGCGTTGACGCAGGATGGGTGGACGCCAGAGGCGTAACACCGAGCGCGTACCCTGAACAACAGGGGACGCCTAGCGCTCTTTTCAGCGGGAAAAAGAGAATGCCAGACCTCTCAGCGTCAAAAACGAGGCTGGTAGCTGACTGAATTATTGGAAAGAATGGTGCCCCCATTCAGATTTGAACTGAAGACCTACCGCTTACAAGGCGGTTGCTCTACCACTGAGCTATAAGGGCATAACGCATGTTCTGCGTAGTGGGCGGATTAAAACGGGAATTTTTGCTCCGCGTCAAGGCCCAGTTTTACGTTAAGCCATAGATTTTTGGGCGTTATGATATTGCATCCCGCAAAGCGCTGGCGCATCTAGTCCGTCATGCCGCACTCAGAGTCAGGATCAATGCCCCATCTTTCCCTGCATGACAGTCAGCGCCGCGCGACCGTGCCCTTTACCCCGCTCGATCCGGAGCATGTAAAGGTCTATTATTGTGGCCCAACGGTGTATGACCTTGCGCATATTGGCAATTTGCGGGCCATGCTGACGGCGGATGTGCTGGTGCGCCTGCTGCGCCACGCTTACCCACGTGTTACCTTTGTGCGTAACATTACGGACGTGGACGATAAAATTACCGCCCGCGCCCGTGAAAATGGCGAAGATATTGCGACCCTGACCGCCCGCACCACGGACGAATTTCATGCTGATTTGGCGGCCATGAACGTGCTGCCGCCGGACATAGAGCCCCGCGCTACCCACAATATTGGGGAAATGCAGGATCTTATCAGCCGCCTGATAGAGAACGGGCATGCTTATGCGGCTGACGGGCATGTGCTGTTCTCGGTTGCATCTTTTCCCTCCTACGGGGCCTTGTCGGGCCGTGACCCGGAAGAACTGGTGGCCGGGGCGCGTGTGGAAGTCGCCTCTTATAAAAAAGACCCCGGAGACTTCGTGCTCTGGAAACCGTCCGATGCCGACCAACCGGGATGGGACAGCCCATGGGGTCGTGGGCGTCCGGGGTGGCATATTGAATGCTCGGCCATGTCGCATCGTTATCTGGGCGAAAGCTTTGACATTCATGGGGGTGGGTCTGACCTGCTCTTCCCGCACCATGAGAATGAGCGCGCTCAAAGCCTGTGCTGTTTCCCACAAGGCAAATTTGCCAATTACTGGGTGCATAACGCCATGCTGCTGGTGGAAGGCGAGAAGATGTCAAAGTCTCTCGGTAACTTCCTGACCATTCGTGACGTGCTGGCACAGGCCCCGGCGGAGGCATTGCGCCTGTTGTTGCTGGGGGCACATTACCGCTCTACCCTGAATTATACCGTGGCAGGCTTGCAGGAAGCCCGTAAAACGCTGGATCGCTTCTACCGTGCTTTGGGGGCAGGCCCTGTGCCTGCAGCGGATGTGCCGGAAGGGGTCATGAAAGCCCTGTCGGATGATCTGAACACGCCTATGGCCATTGCGGAACTGCATGTTCTGGCAGGGCAGGCCCTTGCCGGAGATCGCACTGCGGCAGGCGCGCTGAAGGCCGGTGCCGCCATGCTAGGTCTTTTGCAGGAAGACCCGGAAAAATGGTTCAAGGGCGAAGCATCGGATGAAGATGCCGCTATTGATGCCCTGATAGCTGAGCGTCTGGCGGCAAAAAAAGCGCGGGATTTTGCCAAGGCAGATGCGCTGAGGGACCAGTTGCAGAGTCAGGGGATTGTGCTGGAAGATACCAAGGACGGCACAAACTGGAGGCGTGCATGACCGGGCGGGACGGCGGCGCGCCGCTGGAGCCTGTTGGAAACACGCCGGTTGTTATTCTGGTGCGGCCGCAACTTGCGGAAAATGTTGGCACCACCGCCCGCGCCATGGCCAATGGTGGCCTGTTTCACATGCGGCTTGTCGCCCCGCGTGATGGTTGGCCACAGGACCGGGCATGGCGTGCAGCATCAGGAGCCGACCGTATTCTGGATGCTGCCACGGTCTATGATACCGTGGATGAAGCCGTAGCCGACCTGCACCATGTATACGCGACCTGCCCGCGGCCCCGGCATATTGTCAAACCCATCATGACAGCACGCGGGGGCGCTGCTGAATTACGGGCTGCCACCAATCGTGGCCTCAAGGTAGGGCTGATGTTCGGGCCAGAACGGGCAGGGCTTGATAATGAGGACATGGCACGGGCTGACGGCCTGATACGCTATCCGCTTAATCCGGCGTTCATGTCCCTCAATCTGGCGCAGGCTGTTATGGTCATGGCGTATGAATGGTGGGTTGCCGCTGACCAAACGCCGCCGCGTGAGCTGATGACCAATGAGACGCATGTTGCGACCAAAGGTGAGCTGGAAAATTTCATGGGTCACCTGATTGGTGAGCTGGATGAGTGTGGTTTCTGGCGGAATGAACAGAAGCGCCCCGGTATGGTACGCAATCTGCGGCATTTCTTTACCCGTGGGGAAGTGACCGAGCAGGAGTTACGCACCCTGCATGGTGTTGTGCGTGAGTTGGCCAATAAGCGCAAAACCACCAGAGACTGAATTTGCTGCGGCGGTCAGAATTTTTGGGGTGTGTCGGGGCGGTATAGCCATGCTTCGGGCAGACTGAAAAAGCCTGCCCGAAAAACCTGTGCTGTTAGTCAGCCGCCAGCGGCATGTTACGCTGGGCCATGGCAGTTGTGACATGGTCTTCCAGTGCTGCGGTAATTTTCTCAGCCTGTTTGGCAAAGATATGGTCCGCTTCCGGGAAAACCCGGTAGTCTACCGTAACACCTTTCTGGGTGTTCAGTTTGTCCACCAGCTTATGAATGGCGGGTTCAGGAGCCATATCGTCCTTGCCGCCAGCAATCATCAGGCCGCCGCATGGGCATGGGGCCAGAAAGCCAAAATCATAATAGGTGGCAGGCGGTGCAACGCTGATCCAGCCAGTAATTTCAGGGCGGCGCATCAGCAACTGCATGCCAACAAAAGCCCCGAAGGAGTAACCGGCAATCCACAGGCCGCTGGCATTGGGGTTGACCATCTGCATCCAGTCAAGGGCAGCGGCGGCATCTGAAATTTCACCAATACCACCGTCATAACGCCCTTGAGAGCGGCCAACGCCACGAGAATTGTAGCGCATGACAGAAAAGCCCATTTTCTCAAACGAGCGATACATGGCGTAGGTAATACGGTTGTTCATCGTGCCGCCATGCAGCGGGTGTGGGTGCAGCACGAGAGCAAGCGGCGCGTTAGGTTCGTTTGAATGATGATACCGTCCTTCCAGACGACCGTCCGGACCGGCAAACATAACCTCAGGCATAGGGTTTCCGCATACTGTTTGAATACGTCCGAGGGCATGGCGTATTCAGGTTGGGCGTGTGTCCCGAAACGGTGCGATGCCACGCATCATGCCGGAACAGGCAGGCATCAAGCACCTGCAAACACTCTCAAAGGCGTTCTGCTCCCGGCGTGTAAAACAGCGGAAGGCAGGGTGATCTCAGCTATGGGCAGTGTGCCATGCAGGCCACAGGCGGAAGGGAAGACAGAAAATCCGGCATTGACGTGCCGAAATATGCAGGCATACTTCCTGCCTACTGTCCCTTGACCGGTCTCGGCGGAACGAGTGTTTCCGTAGCGAGTGGTCTTGCTGTGCTGTATGGTATTGACCATAGGCCCTTCTATAGCGGGTGCAGATGCCAAATTTCCACATAAATCGTCCAATTGGCTGTTTTCTGCCTGCTATGCAGAATTGTTTTACAACGGGAGCGCAACAATGACCCCCAACGCCCAAAGCGGCTCCCGTACGCCCCGCATGGTGTATCTGGACGCCAACGCGACGGAGCCCCTCCGCCCTCAGGCGCGGGATGCCGTGCTGGAAGCGGCAGAACTTACCGGTAATCCGTCCTCTGTCCATCGTGCGGGCCGTATGGCGCGGGCCGTATTGGAGCAGGCGCGCGATGATGTTGCTCATGCGTTTGATGTGGCCCCGCTTAACTGCATTTTCACGTCCGGTGGGACAGAGGCCAATGTGCTGGCCATGCACGGACTCGGGCAGGGCAGGCGTTTTCTTGTTGGCATGACAGAGCACGATGCCGTACGCAAAGGCGTGCCAACTGGGGCCGACGTGGCATGGCTCCCTGTGGACGAGAGCGGGCAGGTAAAGCTGGAGGTGTTGGAAGCCGCTCTGGCCCAGTCTCAGGCCGAGGGTGCCGCCCCTGCCTTTGTCTGCCTGATGGCGGCCAATAACGAGACGGGTGTTTTGCACCCGTTGGCGGACGTAGCTTCCTTATGCCGGAAGTATGCGGCGCATCTGCATGTAGATGCCGTACAGGCAGCGGGGCGTATGGTCATGTCAGTGAACCAGAGTGGCATTAACAGTATGGCACTGTCCGGCCACAAGATGGGCGGCCCGAAAGGTGCTGGGGCTTTGCTACTGGCCGGCCCGGCCCCGGCACGGCTTGATCCTCTCTTTGAAGGGGGCGGTCAGGAGCAGGGGCGGCGGGGCGGTACCCAGCCTCTTCCAGCTATTGCGGGGCTGGCGGCCGCTCTAAAAGCAGCATTGCAGACGCCCAGAGACCTCAGTTCGTTACGGAACAAGCTGGAACAGGCCGCCTGTGCTGTAGGGGCGCAGATATGTGGGGCAGACGCACCTCGTCTGGGGAACACCACATCTCTGGTGCTGCCGGGCCGTAAGGCGCAAACGCAGCTTATGCGGCTTGATCTGTCGCATATCTGCGTTTCTGCCGGGTCTGCCTGTTCATCGGGTAAGGTCGCGTTTTCGCATGTCTTGCAGGCCATGGGGCTGGGCGATCAGGCCGGTGAGGCCATTCGTGTTTCCCTCCCTTGGAACGTGCAGGATGAAGACATAGATATCTTTATCAAGGCCTATCAGGGCATGGCGCAGGGCGCGGCGTCAGTTTTGAGTTTTTGAAGCGGGGCGTATATCCCGCCAGTACAGGGGAAAGGGTGATGGAACCTCTCTATCTTGACCATGCAGCCACAACCCCGTGTGACCCACGTGTTGTCGCCGTGATGAGCAAAGCTCTGGTGGAGACAAACGGCAACCCGCACAGCACAACTCACGACTCGGGACGGAAGGCCGCAGCGCTTGTTGAGCATGCCCGCACGCAGGTTGCTGAACTGATTGGCGCAGAGGCCCGTGAGATTATTTTTACGTCCGGCGCGACCGAGGCCAACAATCTGGCCATAAAGGGTGCTGCCCGCTTTCTGGCCACACAAGGCAGCCCCCGCAAACGGGTGGTGACCGTGGTGACAGAGCATAAATGTGTGCTGGAGAGCGTGCGTGATCTGGCGCAGGAAGGGTTTGATCCGGTCATACTACCCGTCCGCCCGGATGGACGGCTGGACCCTGACGTACTGGCCCGTGCGCTGGAGGTTCCCACCGCTGTGGTCTCCCTTATGGCGGCGAATAACGAGACAGGCGTCTTGCAGGATTACGCAACGCTTGCCCCGCTTGTGCAGCAGGCTGGGGCTCTTTTGCATGCGGACCTTGCACAGGCAGCAGGAAAAATTCCGGTGGATGTGCGGGCTATGGGGGTGGCTCTGGGCTCCCTGTCGTCTCACAAACTCTATGGTCCCAAAGGGGTAGGCGCGCTTTATGTGCGGCGCAGGCCTCGGGTACGGCTGCAACCGCTGTTCTCTGGCGGCGGGCAGGAGCGGGGGCTGCGCTCTGGCACCCTGCCGGGCTTTCTGGTGGCTGGGTTTGGGGAAGCCTGTTCCATTGCGCGGGAGCAGCTCGGGCAGGACGCAGCCCATCTGGCGCATTTGCAAACAGTCTTTGTTGACCGGTTGCAGCGTTGCCTGCCGGGAAGTTTTGTCAACGCCCAGAACAGCCAGCGGCTACCGGGTGTGTTTAGTGTGAGGCTTCCCGCAGGCCTACGGGCACTGGATGTTCTGGCGGCACAACCGGGGGTGGCGGCCTCTCTTGGTTCCGCCTGTTCTTCAGCTGACTTGGCCCCCTCTTATGTGCTTGAAGCCATGGGGCTGACGTGGGACGAGGCAGCAAGAAGCTTGCGTCTGTCCCCCGGACGTTTTACCTCAGCCGCCGAGGCGGAGCGTGCGGCAGAGTTGCTGGCACAGGCCGCCCAGAAGGTGCGTGCTTCCCACACACCTCAGGAATCACTGTGCGTGTGAGAGCCTCACCGCGTTAAAGACAGCCTTGGCAGGATAAGAACGAATGCCCCAGATGACGTTTGTTGAACAGGACGGAACCGAACGTACGGTTGATGCGCCACTCGGCCTTTCCGTGCTTGAAATTGCGCACAAGCATGGTGTTGACCTTGAAGGAGCCTGCGAAGGTTCCTTGGCGTGCGCGACCTGCCATGTCATTGTTGACCCGTCATGGGCGCCCAAACTGAGCGAACCGACGGATGATGAAGAAGACATGCTGGATCTGGCCTTCGGTCTTGAAAAGACGTCCCGCCTTGGGTGCCAGATTGTTATGACCGAAGGGTTGGACGGGCTGGTGGTACGCCTGCCGCGTACAGCCTGAACCTGACCGTAAACGAGAAAGAAAGGAAAGCGCCCATGCGCATTCTTGTGGCCATGTCCGGAGGGGTGGACAGTTCCGTGGTTGCCGCCCGCCTTCAGGCAGAAGGGCACGAGGTGGTGGGCGCCACCCTTCAGCTTTATGACTCCCGTGGTGCCGCCAAAAAAGGCGCATGCTGTGCCGGGCAGGATATTCGCGATGCCCGCGCCGTAGCAGACCGCCTTGGCTTCCCGCATTACGTAATTGATGCCGAGCGCCGTTTTCAGGACAGCGTGATTGAACGCTTTGCAGATGCTTATGCAGCAGGTGAAACACCGGTGCCATGTGTAGCCTGCAATCAGGGCGTAAAATTTACGGACCTTCTGGGGCTGGCGCGGGAAATTGGGGCGGATGCCATGGCCACCGGCCATTATGTGCGCCGTGTGGAAGGCCCGCAGGGGGCTGAACTACACCGCCCGGTGGATAGTGCGCGTGACCAGTCATGGTTCCTTTTTGCCACGACGCGTGACCAGTTGGAGTATCTGCGTTTTCCGCTGGGGGATATGCCGGACAAGGCGGCTGTTCGGGCTGAAGCTGAAAAATACGGGCTGATTGTTGCCGGTAAGCCGGACAGTCAGGACCTGTGCTTTGTCAGCGACGGCTCTTACGTTGACCTGGTTGAAAAAATGCACCCGGAAATGGCAGGTGCGGGTGAAATTGTGGATGCTCAGGGCAATGTTGTTGGCCAGCATGAAGGGGTCATGCGCTTTACGGTCGGGCAGAGCAAACGCCTTGGGAATGCCGCCCGCCTGAATGGGGAGCGTCAGATGGTGGTAGGGGTAGAACCTGGCCGCCGGCGTGTGATTATCGGGCCGCGTGAACGGTCTTTTGTTAGTTCCCTCTCCGTGCGGGATGTAAACTGGCTTGTTGATGCACCGCCCGAAGGGCTGGAATGTCATGTGCAGATGCGCGCGCGGGAGATGCCGCGTCCGGCACGGATTATTCCCACAGCACAGGGTGCGCTGGTGCAGTTGACAGAACCTGCCATGCCAGCCCCCGGGCAGGCCTGTGTGTTCTATGACGGAAGCCGTATTCTTGGGGGCGGATTCATCTGCCGGACAGAGCAGGCGACAGCAGCGTAAGGAAAAAGCAGCATGACGGACAGTCAGACTCAGGGCCGCCTTGTTATTGGCACGCAGCGCTATTCGTCGTGGTCGCTAAGGGGTTGGCTCCCTGTCAAGCTGGCGGGTCTGCCTGTTGCTGTTGAGGTCATACCGCTGGAAGGGCAGGGCCAGACCCGCGCTTTGAAGCAACTCTCCCCTAATGGGTGTGTGCCGTATCTGGAGCATAACGGTATACAGGTGTGGGATTCACTCTCTATTGCAGAATACTGTGCTGAGTATGCACCAGCCCTCTGGCCCGCCGACCGTGCGGCGCGGGCGTGGGCACGGTCTATTTCTGCTGAAATGCACTCTGGCTTTCGCGGGGTTCGGTCTAGTTTTCCCATGAATCTGGGCCGCAATAGCAGGGCTCTGCAAACTGAACTTGATGCGGAAACACTGAAAGACGTTGCGCGGATTGACCGTATCTGGACAGAAACCCGCACACGCTATGGCCAAAGTGGCCCGTACCTGTTTGGGGCAGATTTTGGCGTGGCAGACTGCATGTTTGCGCCGGTGGTGTACCGCTTTCTATCCTATGCAGTAGAGGGCTTGTCTGACGTCTCACGCGCTTACATGCAGGCGGTTGCAGCACATCCCTTAATGCAGGACTGGCACGCCGCCGCAGACCGGGAGCCAGAAACATGGCAACTCGCGTTTTACGAGTCCATTCCCTGACACCATGGGGTCCAGCCATGAGGGTGGTGCGACTGTTGCGGCTTCGGATTCCGCTACATGTGAGCCAACACGCCTGAACATTGCGACAGTGCTGCCGCCGTCAGAAGCGTTTGCGGAGGGAGAAGCCGGGGCCATTGCCTTGCTGGTGCAGCGCATGGCGGACGGTATGGAAACGGTTCTTGGCCAAGCGCCACAGGGGCAACCGTTCTCTGGCGTACGCTTTGTTCCCGTAAAACCGCTTCTCAGGCCCTACAGTCTGAGCAAACGCTACGCTTTGGCTGTGGCACAGCGCCTCAAATACATAAAACCTGACCTCATAGAGGTGCATAACCGGCCAGATGTTGCCTTGGCTTTGCATGGGCTTTTACCAAACGTGCCCGTAATGCTGGTGCTTCATAACGACCCTTGCTCCATGCGTGCTGCCCGAAGTGCCGCAGAGCGTGAAAAACTGGGCTGTGCAGTCGCTGTCGTGGCTGTGTCAGAATGGGTCAGGGGGCGTTTTGTCAGTCAGGGCGTCAAGGCCTGTGTTCGGGTTCTGCCCAATAGCTTGGACCTGTCAGTGCTGCCGCCTCGCCCTGCTATCAGAGAGAAAACAATTCTCTTTGCCGGTCGCATTGTGGCCGATAAGGGTGCGGATGCGTTCGTGGCGGCCTGTGCCAGCGTATTGCCACAGAACGTGGGGTGGCGCGCTGAGATGATCGGGGCTGACCGCTTCGGGCCAGCTTCGCCAGAGACACCTTTTTTGGCGGCATTAAGGCCAAAGGCACAGGCTGCCGGTATCATCATGCGTGGCTATCAGCCTCATGCCAGCGTTTTACAGGCCATGGCGCGGGCCGCCATTGTTGTTGTGCCAAGCCGCTGGGCAGAACCGTTTGGCATGGTGGCTCTTGAGGCCATGGCGTGCGGCGCAGCCGTTCTTGTTTCCGCTCATGGAGGCTTGCCAGATATCGTGGCAGATGCGGGGTCTTACTGTGACCCGGACACTCTGGAAAATTTTGTAGCGGCTTTAGACCGTCTGGTGCAGGACGGCAGCTTGCGCCAGCAACTGGGGCAGCAGGGTATGCACCGTGCTTTGGCGTTTGATACAGCCACTATACGCAGTAAACGGTTGGCACTGCATGAGGACATTGTGCGGGAATGGCAGTGGCGCGGCACGTTTCAGAAACAATGTCGCTAAGGCCTAAAGCCGCGTTTTAAACGCCAGAAACGGGGTGCGATATTGAGTCATCACTCTGCCAGCCACATGCCTTTAGGGCAGCTGTCATGCCCGCTCGGGGTGGGGCGGTAACACTCAGTGGTGGGGTAAAAGGCAGCACCAGACTGCGCGCCAGCAAATGCAGGCCCTGTGGGTGCTGTGTGCCATACAGGCTGTCACCAATAATAGGCCAGCCCATGGCGGCACAATGAACACGGGCCTGATGTGTACGGCCAGTGTGAAGGATCAGCTCAAGCCAGCATAAGCCCGCTCCCCGGCCCAAGACATGCCAGCTTGTACGGGCCGCGTCCCCCTTGGGGGAGGCGACCATACGCCACCCTTTGTCCCGGCTGCTCTGCTTTAAAAGGGGAAGGTCAATCTCCCCTGTGTCAGTGGTCGGGCCACCAGCAACCACGGCCCAATATGTTTTTTGAGCGGTTTTGGTGGCAAAGGCCTGTTGCATGGTGAGCAACGGTTGTTTGCGTAAGGCTATGGCCAGGCAACCAGATGTTTCCGTATCAAGCCTATGGGCAAGCCATGGCCCATCCTTGCGGCGGGAAAGCTGCGGAAAATACTGCTCTACGCAAGGGCCACCTGCGGGGCCAGTGTGGACAGGAAGGCCCGCAGGTTTGTTGAGAATAACCACATGCTGGTCTTGGTAGAGAATATCCAGCGGGAAGGGGAGGGCGTCAGACGAGGTCATTCTTCCTCGCGGGAGGCACCCACCAGAACCTTCCGGCGACCAACATGGTCAGCCCGGCTGATAATGCCTTCCTTTTCCATCTGTTCAATCAGTTTGGCAGCCCGGTTATAGCCGATGGACAGATGGCGCTGAACGAAGGACGTGGAGGCTTTTCCCTCGCGCGTTACAATCGCTACGGCTTCATCATACATATCGGACTCGCCATCACTGTTGCCAGAGCGGCTGCTTCCACCACTGCTGGCTGGCGCGTCCTCTACTGGTTCGGAGAGCACATCGTCATCGTAAATCGGCTCGCCCTGTTCTTTCAGGAAGTTGACAACCTGCTCAACCTCACTGTCCGCCACAAACGGACCATGAACACGGGTAATGCGGCCACCGCCCTGCATAAAGAGCATGTCGCCTTGCCCCAGAAGCTGCTCAGCGCCCTGTTCCCCCAGAATGGTACGGCTATCAAATTTGCTGATAACCTGGAAGGAGATACGGGTTGGGAAGTTGGCTTTAATGGTGCCGGTAATCACATCCACAGATGGGCGCTGTGTGGCCATGATAACGTGAATACCCGCAGCACGTGCCTTTTGGGCCAGACGCTGGACGCAGGCATCAATTTCCTTGCCTGCCGTCATCATCAGGTCAGCCACCTCGTCAATGATCACCACAATATAGGGCATGGGATCAAGCGTTACGGACTGCTCTTCAAAAACCGGGGTGCCAGTTTCCGGGTCGAACCCTGTCTGCACACGGCGGACAACAATTTCACCATCAGCGCGGGCTTCAGCAGCGCGGGCATTGTACCCGGCAATGTTACGCACCTGTAGATGCGCCATGGTGCGGTAGCGGCGGTCCATCTCACGCACAACCCATTTCAGGGCGTTTACCGCCTTTGCGGGCTCGGTCACAACTGGTGTCAGCAGGTGGGGGATACCGTCATAAATCGACAGTTCCAGCACCTTGGGGTCAATCATGATCAGGCGGCACTCATCAGGCGAAAGCTTGTAGAGCAGCGACAGGATCATGGCGTTCACGCCAACAGATTTACCTGACCCGGTTGTCCCGGCCACCAGCAGGTGAGGCATGCGTGCCAGATCACTGAACGTTGGTTCGCCCGCAATGTCTTTACCCAGCGCCAGAGAAAGCTGGGCCGGGTCATTCTGCCATTCTGGCTGGTTCAGCAGTTCTGAGAGGTAAACGGTTTCACGGGTCTGGTTAGGGACTTCAATGCCAATCACATTGCGGCCTGGCACCGTAGCAATACGCACACTCAAAACGGACAGAGACCGAGCAACGTCATCAGCCAGACCAATCACACGGGCAGACCGAATACCGGCGGCAGGCTCAAGTTCATACAGCGTGACAACAGGGCCGGCGCTCATGCCCACAATGGTGCCCTGCACACCGTAATCTGCCAGAACCTGCTCCAGCAGACGGGCGGTTGCGTTCAGCGCATCTGCTGAGGGACCATGCTGGGCACTTAAAGGAGGGGGTTTGAGCAGGCCAAGTGGAGGAAGCTCCCACCCCCCTTTCTTTGTGGTTGGCATGGTTTTGGCAGCAGCGCCTGCGCCTGTTTTTTCCGGGTTAAAGAGCCGACCCAGTAGGCCATTCTTTGTTTGTGCGGCTTGTGGCGTGGCAACCGGTGCGGGCGTGGGGGCGGCGTAAGCGCTTTCGTCCCGTACTGTAGGCATGGTTGTTTTTGCGGCAGGCAGGGATGGTGCCGATGCGGCCTCTTCCCGCAGGGCAAGAGCAGTCCCTGGAGTGGGGGGTGAGGGTTCATCATGAAATGCCAGGTCGTCTTCATCATCCAGCGGGTCATCAAACAGGCTATGGGCGGACTGTGTTTGGCTGGAGGAATACAAGGTCTCCTCGCCGGTGGCGTAACCGCCAGCCGGGCCGGAAGCTATGGCAGGTTCTGCATGGGGCTTGCGGCTGGCATAATACTGCACAAAACGCATACCCAGTTGGCCCGGCAGGCGGACAACCACCATGAAACCACGCCAGAGCGCCAACCATTCCTGACGGCGTAGCCCTGTGGCCAAGGCTGTCAGCAGGCAAGCCAGCAACAACCCCAGAATCCAGATAACCATACCGCCAGCAGGGCCGATAGCCGCTGTGCCCGCAGAAAGAGAAGCCTGAGCAATTGAAAACCCAATGCCACCGCCAAGGCCTGCGGCTGTGGGCCACAACATAGGTGCCAGAGCCGTAAACAATAAAGGTAGTGCAGCAAAAAGCGCCCCAAAGACGGGCAGAAGGCACAGAAAGGCCACCACACGCAGGCCAAATACCATCAGGGATTCATGCCCTAACAGTCTATGGCTCATGAAGCGCCACCCCCATGCCATCAGCACAAGTGCTGGCATTACGGCCGCAATGCCAATCCCTTGCAATAATGTGTCAGACAACACAGCTCCTGCCATGCCCAGAAGGTTGGTAGGGGCTTGGCCTGTTGCCGTATTAAAGGACGGGTCTTTGGGATTATACGTTACCAAAGCAACAAGAAGCGCACACGCAAGCACGCACAGCAGAATGCCTCCCCCTTCTTCAAGCTTTAAGCGAAGCTTGCTTTTGTAGGAGGGCACAACATAGTCGGTAGAGTGTGTGTGGCTTGTTCGCGCCAAAGGTCTGGATCCTGACTCCGATAGGGATGACGGGTACCCCACTGCTCAGCAGTGTCTGATCCGTCATGGTCCGTGCAGCAAAAATTGCAGTTTATAGTGATAGCGCAAGTCTATCGTTAACGGAGGCTATAAAGAAGGTTTGTACGGCAGAGTTTTGGCAAAGCGGTAGATTTTTACGTATCAACCCAGCAAAAACCAGAGTTTGAAGACAAGTTGCTCCATCATGCCGTGCCGTTTCAGGTCCGGAAGCTGCCGCAAAATGGAGAATCGGGCCAGCAAGCCTGCCAAACCTGAGTGCAGCCCTTTTTCCAGAATAAGCAGACTTTGCACGTTCTGGGGTGCAACATGGTCCCTATTGGCCAGTAAGGTCTGGGTATTGGCCCAGAAAATAGCCATGAAAGCATGGCGTCCTCGTTTAAGAGCGGCAAACGCACGGTGCATAAAACGCGCCTGAGAACCTACAGTATTGGCCCCATGTTGCCGATATAGCAAAACAGGCTGGTTATCCGTCACCACCCTTCCGCCTGCGGCACACACCATGAGGTAGGCCCACCAGTCATGCAGGATTTTTCCAGCAGGGGGAGGGCAGGCTTTTAAGAGTCTACAGGCGGCAGGAGACAGAATGACGGTACAGCCAGTAGCAATATTCTGGGTCATGGCCTCCAGAAAGCTGGTCTGTGAAGGCAGGTGCGGGGAGAGTCCCGTTGCTACCAGATGGCGGTCTGTCAGGGTTTGCCGCGCACAGTAAAGGCCCGGTTGTGTAATAGGTGTTGCCAGCAATGCCTGCCACCCACGCGTCAATTTATCTGGTAGCCAGACATCGTCCTGATCGCAAAAGGCAGCCATGGCATTGTCAGGTACGGCTGCAAGCAGGGTGGAATAGGAATTCTGGACGCCTTTATGCCTGCCATTCTCTAACCCTACCGCTTTGCAGCGTGCATGACCAACTTTGGCGGTAAAGGCCTGCATAATGGCTTGGCTGTTATCGGTTGAACCATCATCCCGCCACAGCAACACCCAATCGGTATGATTCTGCTGTTCAAGAGAGGCAAGTTGCTCGTTTAAATAAAGAGCACCATTGTAAATGGAGAGAAGAATATAAATGGTATCAGAGTTTTGCGAAGAAACACTGGGTATGGTGGGTGCAAGAGTCTGATGCATAAGGCGTACTAAAAATATGTGTAGAGAAAAGGATATGACATTTTATATTTTAAATACCATATCCTTTTCACAAAAAACGTAGAGCTATTTCTGTGTGAAAATTTCGCTTACGGTTTTCTTAACACTCTCTTCCCACTTGGGCATGGTAACACCGAATACAGTGTTTAATTTACTATTATCCATGCGGGAATCTGCCGGACGTTTGGCAGGCGTGGGCCAGTCTTCTGTGCGAATGGCCGTAACTTCAGGCATTTTCTGACCGTGGGCCTCGGCATCTTTCAACGCAGCCACGGCAAGGCCGTACCATGTTGTCTCACCGGTGCCGCACACATGATAAATGCCAGCGTAACTGTCTTTCCAGCCATCTTTTTCAAGAACGGCCAGTACGGACAGAATAGCCTGCGCAAGATCATCAGAGCTGGTCGGGTTGCCGCGCTGGTCGCCTACAACTTTGAGTGCAGGATTTTTAGCGCCCGCATTCAGCATAGTGCGTACGAAATTCTTGCCATGTGCCGAGTAGACCCAGGACGTCCGAAACACCAGAGTTTTAGGGTTGGCGGCAAGGGCAAGCGTCTCCCCTTCTGCCTTGGTGCGGCCATAGACAGTTTGTGGAGAAACAGGGTCTGTCTCCACATACGGACTGCCTTTATCGCCAGAAAAAACATAATCCGTTGAAACGTGAATAAACGGAATATCCCGCAGCGCGCATAGGCGTGCCAGTTCAGCCGGGCCACTGGTGTTGGCGCGTGCTGCGGCATCGCTTTCAGTTTCTGCCAGATCAACGGCTGTCCAGGCGGCAGCGTTGACAACAGCGACCGGCTTGATGGCGTCCAGCGTGGCAGCCAGAGTTTCAGGCTTGTCAAAATCAAACTCAGGCCGACCCACGCACTGAATACGGGGTCCGCCCAGATTGACCAGAGACGTAGCAAGCTGCCCTTTACCACCTGTTACCAGAATGGGGCCGCCCTGTGATGCCAGAACACTCATGAAAACACTCCTGCCCTTAAATGTGGAACCAGCCCTTGGCGGCTGAGAACTCAGGTGCTTCCAGATCTTTTTCTGACAGCACGGCTTCTTCTGGTTTCACGGGCCAGTCAATGGCAAGTTCAGCGCTGTTCCAGATCACAGCGCGCTCAGAAACCTTGCTGTAAAGGCCGGTGCATTTGTACTGCACTTCAGCATTTTCAGTCAGTGTGCAGAATCCGTGCAGGAAGCCCGGTGGAATCCACAACTGTGACCAGTTTTCTTCCGACAGCTCGGCTGCAACCCATTTGCCATAGGTGGGAGAGCCTGTGCGTGCGTCGACAGCAACGTCCCAGATAGCGCCTTTGGTGCAGCGCACCAGCTTGCCCTGAGCATGTGGGTCAAGCTGGCAATGCAAGCCACGTACAACCCCTTTCTGGCGGGAAAGGCTCTGGTTATCCTGCACGAAAGGCTGTGCAATGCCAGCGTCCCGCATACGGTCAACATTGTAGGTTTCAGAAAAGAAACCGCGATTATCGCCAAAACGTGGGGGTGTTACGAGAATAACATCGGGGATAGCGAGGCGTTCAACCTTCATGGCACAGGCTCCTGATCAAAAGCAGAGGACAAAGAGTTTAGGACGGCTGCACTCAGCAGCCGTCCTGCGCAGAATCGGCAACCTGCATGAGCAGGCGGCCCAGTTCCGTCTTGATCATGCGCTGGGCGTGTGCCCGGAGCTGATCTGCTGTGATGTATCCCATACGGAATGCAACTTCCGCAGGTGAACCCACAAGCATGCCCTGTCGTGCCTGAATGGTGTGCACAAACTGACCGGCTTCCATCAAGCTGTCAGGAATGCCGGCATCCAGCCATGCGCACCCACGGCCCAGCCGGTCGACATGGAGCGTGCCTTCTTCCAGATAGAAGCGGTTGAGGTCGGTAATTTCCAGCTCACCACGGGCAGACGGTTTGACCCGCTTTGCAAACTCAAGGACGCGGTTATCGTAGAAATACAGACCCGTGATCGCCCAGTTGGAGGGTGGGTCTACCGGCTTTTCCACAACACTCAGGGCGCGGCCGGTGCTGTCAAACGTAACCACGCCATAACGCTCTGGGTCACGGACCTGATACGCAAACACTGTCGCACCTACGGGCCGCAGTGCTGCGCTACGCAGTGCTGCGCTGAGATGGTCCGCAAAAATTAGGTTGTCACCAAGGGCCAGGGCGCACGGTGCGTTGTCCAGCCAGTCTTCTGCAATCAGAAACGCCTGCGGAATACCATCCGGGGACGGCTGAGCGCGGTATTCAAATTTCACCCCGAACTGAGACCCATCGCCCAGCAGCCGTTTGAACTGCGGGATATCAGCCGGTGTGCTGATGATCATGATGTCCCGAATCCCGGCCAGCATCAGCGTGGAGAGGGGATAATACACCATGGGTTTGTCATAAACGGGCAGCAACTGCTTGCTGGCCGCCAGCGTCATGGGGTACAGGCGCGTGCCTGACCCGCCAGCCAGCAGAATGCCTTTCATGGGCGTAGGCACAGGAGCTTTTTGGGTCATTCTTTGACGGTCCCCAGACGGTTGCCAGTGTAGCGGCGGGCACGAATGCTTTCCCACCAGTCGCGGTTATCCAGATACCACTGCACGGTGCGGCGGATGCCGGTTTCAAAAGTATGTTTTGCTTTCCAGTCCAGCGCCTGTTCGGCATGGGACGGGTCAATTTCATAGCGGAAATCGTGGCCGGGACGGTCCGACACATAGCGGATAAGGCGTTCGCGCGGGCCAGCGGGGTCTGGCAGCAACTCGTCCAGTACGGCGCAGATGGTTTTGACAACTTCAAGATTCGTGCGTGGCTGGCGCGCGCCAATGGCGTAGGTTTCGCCCGGCACGCCATTTTCCACAGCTTTTACCAGCGCTTCAGCGTGGTCTTCAACAAACAGCCAGTCACGAACATTGTCCCCCTTGCCGTAAACCGGCAGTTCTTTGCCTTCAATCGCGTTGATGGTGACAAGAGGGATCAGTTTTTCCGGGAAGTGCCAGATACCGTAATTGTTCGTGGTGTTGGTCACAAATGTTGGTAGCCCGTAAGTATGATACCAGGCCCGGACCAGATGGTCAGAGGCTGCCTTGCTGGCAGAGTATGGACTGCGCGGATCGTACGGTGTCGTTTCAGTAAAGGGCGGGTCATTGGCCTCCAGTGCCCCAAACACCTCGTCTGTGGAGATGTGGTGGAAGCGGAATGCCTTTTTGGCGTCAGGCTCCAGCGTCAGCCAGTATTTGCGTGCAGCTTCGAGCAGAGAGTAGGTGCCGACAACATTGGTCTGAATGAACACGCCCGGACCATCAATAGAGCGGTCAACGTGGCTTTCTGCCGCAAGATGCATGACAGCATCCGGACGGAATGTTTCAAACAGATGGCTCATTGCGGCGCCATCTACAATGTTGGCCTGAGCGAACTCGTAGCGTCCTGTGGCAGCAGCATCTTCTACGGTTTCGGTTGAGGCGGCATAGGTCATGCAGTCAACATTGAGAACAGAGTGATCTGTTGCTCGCATAAGGTGACGGATTACTGCAGACCCGATGAATCCGCACCCGCCAGTCAATAAAATACGCATTGAGATTCCGCTGTTGGTGGACCAAAATCAACTTCAAAATAGCACAAGGCAAACATAGCCCAGAAGAGTCGTGTTAGCCAGTAATGATATCAATTTTGCAAAATTTGTATCTATGATGTCATGACACTGGAAAGTTATGGTGTGTTCAACGCAGGTGGGAATTGGAAAAAATGTTTGTCGAAAACCTGACAGGCGCAGCACAGCATATTTTTAAGAGGCCTGAATTTAAGGTTTTGGAAAGCTATTGTTCTGTTTCCACTCAGCCGTCCCTTCAGGCCCCCTTTTACCTTTATGGGGACGGGCGCATCGTGCTTGGGGCTCCGTGTTTGTATGATCACGCCTTGGCGCCCCTCTTTATAAGATATGTCTTGGAGGTCAGCCTGCTGACGCAGGATACGCAGCACACACCCGAGTATATGCTCAGGGCTTGTCTTGTTGCCGCACGTGTCACGGCACGCTTCTGGGTTATGGATGCCGCGCAGGATAGTCCCGTGCCTGAGGCTTGGATTTCTGCTTTTGCCTCGTCTCTTATTCCCTCACGGCAGCAGCTAAACGCTGTGGTTGCCAGCTTTTTGCCGTGTATGGCTGATGCCCCCCCACTCTCATTCCTGACTGAGGCGGTGTGGACCAGATGCCATGAGTGGCTCCAGCGCGTCTGGCCTCTTATTGGCTGTGTCGAATCGCTCATGACAGATGGGGGAGATACGCGGCTGGCTATTACGCCTCAGACCGGCCTGAACCATTATGGGTGCTCACACCGTCCGCGCCCATGGGCTGTAACATTTGCCTCATCTACCGCGTCCTCATTATCTGAGCGAGGTTTCGCGGCTGCTGAATATTTCCGTGTTGCCTTTATGAGGGCACTCATAAAAGAAGAGCAGACAGAGTTCCTGGCGCACCATGCCGATGACATGAGGCATTTTTTAAAAACATTCTTTGGGTTGCAAAATCAGGCTGCAGTCGTCCTTTGTGCATCGGGAACAGATGCCGCGCTGGCCGTACTTGCTCTTTCACAAATGAAAAGCGGGAAAGTTAAAACCATATTAACGGAGCCTGATGAAACGGGACGCGGTATTCCTCTGGCCGCACAAGGCTGCCATTTTGACAATGAAACATCAGGTGGTGAGTTTGTAAAAAAACTTGAAATTATATCTGGTTTTAAAGAATCAGAAGATACGGTAACACTCTCATTGCGGAATGAAGAGGGTGGATTGCGCCCCATGGATGAGGTTGTGCTTGCGTGCCATGCGGCTGTTGCCCAAGCCGTAGCCAGCGGGCAGCGTGTT
The DNA here is from genome assembly GCF_000963925.1 of Acetobacter cibinongensis. Taxonomy (GTDB): domain Bacteria; phylum Pseudomonadota; class Alphaproteobacteria; order Acetobacterales; family Acetobacteraceae; genus Acetobacter; species Acetobacter cibinongensis. The sequence continues at coordinate 25,269 of NZ_BAMV01000017.1, read as the reverse complement.
TTGCTGCATGTGCTTGATCTGTCAAAAACAGGCCTTCTTGCGCCGGATATGCAGGCGATGTCTGATTTATCTGCGGCGTATCCCGATCATCTGGATATTGTTGTGGATGCCTGTCAGGCTCGCCTTATGCCGCAGCGTATACAGGCCTATCTGGCAAAAAACTGGGCGGTTATGGTTACGGGTTCCAAATTTTATACAGGTCCGCCGTTTTGTGGGGCTCTCCTATTGCCAGCAGAATGGCGGAACCGTTTGGACCATCATTCTCTTCCTTCTGGTTTGGCAGCTTATGCGTATCAAAATGAATGGCCATCAGCAGCAGGCTGCGCAGGCCTTGCCCCGGGAAGCAATCATGGTCTGCTTCTACGTTGGACCGCAGCACGGGCGGAAATGGAGGCCTTTGCTTCTGTCCCGGCCTCAACAATACAAATAAGGTTGCAGTATTTCCTGCATGAGGTGACGCAGGCCATTTTGTTGAACGCTGACCTGCAACTGGTCACACCTTTTGTGCCACAACGAGACCCGCTCCCTCATGACTGGGACCGGCAGCAAACCATTCTCTCCTTTCTGGTCCGTGCGCCAGAAGCGGCAGATATAGATCATCCGCTAGACTTCGAGCGGTGCCGAAAAATGTATTACTGGCTTAATGCTGACCTCTCCCCCTATGTTCCGGTGGAGTACAAATTATTAGCTGAACTTTTATGCCATATTGGCCAGCCTGTGGCATTACCGCACCCTCATGCAGCAGGGGGTAAAGCTGGGGCGCTGCGCCTCTCTGCCGGGGCACGACTAGTTTCGGGCGAGCCGTCTCATAAAACCCTTGGGGTGGATGTACGCATGAAGCGTGAAACGGAAGATGCTCGAAAAGTTCTTCAAAAAATAAGCTTAATTCTTAATTTCTGGTCAGATATTGCAGCGGCGGACCCGCTTCCATCCTATCGGCCCCTGAGCCACAAGATGTATTCAGCTTTGAGTGAAGAGACAGGACTGGCACCGTCTTCTCTTGCAATGGGCTCCTCATAACAGCACAACGGACACTATGACGATACAAACGGCGACCCTCCCGACCAAGCAAATCAATCAAGGCAATTTTCTTGATACCCCGCAACTTGCTTCCGGCATTACGCGGTTCTGGCTGATCCGGCACGCGCTGGTTGAACAGAATGCCCGTATGAGCCTGTATGGCACGCTGGATGTGCCGCTTTGCCCAGACAGCCTGATCGCTCAACGTCCGATGTATGAGGCTCTGGCCGCGCGGCTCCCCAAAAAGGCGCAGTGGCTTGTCAGCCCCCTTTCCCGTACCCGCAAAACAGCAGAGGCCATTCAGGACGCCGGATACGGCCCAAGTGCTCTGACAGTTGAACCTGCTTTGATAGAGCAGAACCTTGGTGAATGGCAGGGTATGCCACATGGAGAGCTGCCGCAGCACTTACATCTGGCGGCACATCCTTTCTGGTCCGTTGCCGCCACAGAATGCCCTCCCAAAGGTGAGAGCATGATTGATGTGTGCGCCCGTGTAGGACGTGGGCTCGACCGTTTGGCAGAAACCTATGCCGGGCAGGATGTTGTTGCTGTAAGCCATGGGGGTGCCATTCGTGCAGCTCTGGCACATGCCTTGCGTATTCATGCTGAAACTGCATTGCATTTTTCTATCCAGAATATTTCTCTTACCATTCTGGAACGGCTGGAAGAAGGCTGGCGCGTGGTGACGGTAAATGAACTGCCCGGTATTTGATGTGGCAGATCTTGCATTATTCTGGATGCCTAAATGTCCAGGATAGTGCGGGAAGTTTTTGTAAAATATATTTCCTTGTAGAGACTTTTTTAAAACAGCCCTGACATTTTTTATGCGTGTATGCCGGGCATGGTTGAACCTGTTACAGGTAAAACAGTATGGGCGGTCAGGCACCAAAAGCTGGTTTCTCGTGCTTTGGTGTGAGGCCGTTAGAGGCTCCCCCTTTTTTCTCCCACGCACGAGGCCCATATCTTGCTCTGCCAAGGCTTTCGCATAAGGGCCTACGGGGAGAGAAAACGGAAAGCAGGCAAGGATGCGGGTTTTGCCGCAAGCCTGAACTGTTTATGTTGTGTTTATTGAGGGCCAAGCCCTTGCTTTCGTGTAATCCTGTTCAGGAGAAGTGTTCATGTCATCCTACCCCACAAGCCCCGGTGCGCTGGCCGTCACGGATGACCTGTTTTTCAAACGGCCCGAAGCCCTGTTGACGCGGGATGAAGCGGAAAGTCTTACCCGTCATGCTTTGGATGGGATGGATGACGGTGAACTGTTTCTGGAATACCGGGAAAGCGAAAGCATTGCTCTGGATGATGGCGTTATCCGCTCAGCATCCTTTGATACAAGCTGTGGGTTTGGGCTTCGCTCGGTTTTGGGAGAAGAAACGGGTTTCGCCCATTCTGATGACCTCAGCCGCTCCGCGCTAAAACGCGCAGCCGATGCGGTCAGTGCCGTGCGGGCAGGGCGCTCAGGCACGCTGGCTGCTCCGCCGCGTTCGACCAATACGCGACTCTACACGGAAGCCAACCCGCTGGGTGACAGCAACTTTGCGGCACGGTCGGGCCTGCTTTCCAAGATTGATGCGTATGCGCGCGGCAAGGATAGCCGGGTGGTACAGGTTATGGCCTCTCTGTCTGGTGAATGGCAGGCGGTGCAGATTATCCGGGCAGACGGGGTGCGTGTGGCCGATTTACGCCCGCTGGTGCGCCTGAATGTCTCAGTTGTGGTTGAGCAGGGCGGTAAGCGGGAAAGCGGTAGCCACGGTCTGGGTGGCCGTTATGAAATTAACCGTCTGTTGGAAGAGCCAACATGGCAGGGTGCGGTGGATGAAGCACTGCGTCAGGCGCTGGTTGCTTTGGAAGCCCGTCCGGCCCCTGCCGGGCAGATGGAAGTTGTGCTGGGTGCCGGGTGGCCGGGCATCCTGCTGCATGAAGCCGTAGGTCATGGGTTGGAAGGTGACTTTAACCGTAAGGGAACTTCGGCTTTTGCTGGCCTTATGGGGAAGCGGATTGCAGCCCCCGGCGTGACAGTGATTGATGATGGCTCCCTGCCTGACCGCCGCGGCAGTCTGACTGTGGATGATGAAGGCACACCAACCAGCCGGACTGTCCTGATTGAAGATGGTATTCTCACGGGGTATTTGCAGGACCGGCAGAATGCCCGCCTCATGAACATGGCCCCTACAGGCAATGGTCGCCGTCAGTCCTACGCGCATGTGCCACTCCCCCGCATGACCAATACGCTCATGCTGCCAGGTCAGGCTTCTACGGAAGAGATGATCCGGTCCATGAAACGTGGCCTGTATGCTGTGCATTTCGGAGGTGGTCAGGTTGATATCACGTCAGGAAAATTCGTGTTTTCCGCTTCGGAAGCCTATCTGGTGGAAGATGGAAAAATCACGGCACCAGTCAAAGGCGCTACGCTGATTGGGAGCGGGGCCGAGGCCATGACACAGGTTTCCATGATCGGGAAGGATATGGAGCTGGACCCCGGTATTGGTACCTGCGGCAAAGCGGGGCAGGGCGTACCAGTGGGCGTAGGGCAGCCAACGTTGAAAATGACAGGCCTGACCGTAGGTGGCACGGCCTGAACGGCTACAAAAGACAGCAAACACGATTGGGTCACCCGTGCCGTCATGCTAGAGCAAGGCCAGAGGGCCGCGCATAGCGCAGGTGCCGGGAAATAACAGGGTAAGAAAATGGTCGAGAACGGGTACACGAGTCCTTTCATGCAGGAAGCCGCTGCACGTGGCTTCCTCTTTCAGTGCACGGATGAAAAAGCACTGGATGATGCCATGGCAAAAGGGTCTGTGGCCGCGTATATCGGCTTTGATCCCACAGCAGACAGCCTGCATGTGGGAAGTCTTATCCAGATCATGATGTTGCGTTTGCTGCAAAAACATGGGCACCGCCCTGTGGCGCTCATGGGCGGTGGCACTGCCCGGATTGGGGACCCGTCTTTCCGGGAAGAAGCCCGCAGGCTGATGACGGAAGAGACAATCACAACCAATCTGGCCGGTATAGAAGGGTGCCTGCGCCAGTTTCTGGCGTTTGGGGATGCACCGTCAGATGCGGTTCTGGCCAATAATGCGGAGTGGCTGGACAAGCTGGCTTATATTGACCTGCTGCGGGATGTAGGGGTGCACTTCTCCATCAACCGTATGCTGGCGTTTGACTCGGTCAAGAGCCGTCTGGACCGCGAACAGGGTCTGACCTTTCTTGAGTTCAATTACTCCATCTTGCAGTCTTACGACTTCCGCGAACTGAACCGCCGCTATGGGGTTACGTTGCAGCTTGGTGGGTCTGACCAGTGGGGCAATATTGTCTCGGGTGTGGATCTGGTGCGCCGGACTGACCAGAAAAGCGTGATGGGCCTGACCACACCCCTTCTCACCACGTCATCCGGTGCCAAAATGGGCAAGACAGCTCAAGGTGCGGTCTGGCTTTCTGCCCAGCGTCTTCCAGTGTTCGATTACTGGCAGTTCTGGCGCAATACGGAAGATGCAGACGTAGGCCGCTTCCTGCGTCTGTTTACGGACCTGCCGCTGGATGAGTGTGCACGCCTGGAAGCGTTTGAGGGCGCGGATATTAACGAAGCCAAGAAAATTCTGGCAACAGAAGCCACAGCCCTGTGCCATGGGCGCGCCGCAGCGGAGGCCGCAGCGGAGGCCGCCCGCAAAACCTTTGAAGAAGGCCATGTTGCAGCGGCTGACTTGCCTGTCTACCACGTTGCGGCAGCAGAGCTGAGTGCAGGCATACCGGTTTTCCGTCTGTTGGCGGAATCGGGTCTTGTGAAAACCAATGGCGAAGCCCGGCGTTTGGTGCGTGGGGGCGGTGCGCGTGTGAACACCATTCCTGTGACGGATGAAAACCAACTGGTTACGCAGGCTGACGCGGTAGAGGGTGCCATTCGCCTTTCTTCGGGCAAAAAGCACCATATTTTGGTCAAAGCAGAGGCCTAAGCCCGATCAACTGTAACGCACGCCCGTATGGGGGAGAGGATACAATGAAACGCATACCCTTGCTGCTTTGTCTCGCTATGGTGGGTTCTCTCTCAGCGTGTGCTGGCCCGGTGGGGGGATATACCTCCTACCAGTATTCCGGCTACGGCCCGCGTTACGATGATTATTATGGGTACGGCCCAGGCTCTCGTTGGGGCTATGCAGACCGCCGGGTGCGGCCGCAGTTCACACGCCAGATGCCACCGGGCAGGCCGCCCGGTAATGGGCCACGGGATAACCGTGGGCCGGGACGCCCCTCAGACCATAATGGCTTTCGTCACAATGGAGGTGGCCCCGACCGTGGGCGGCAGAACGGGCCCGGTGGGCCCGGCGGTCCACGCTAGTTAGCCAAATTTTATAAAGAAAAGTCTTTTGGGGAAGGGATGCATCAGGTCGCATCCCTTTTTTAGTGGGGTAGACGGACGTTTTGGTTGGCACCGATTACACGTGACCAAAGACGCTACAAAGCCACCAGAAATTTCAAAATGTAGAGAATTTATGGTGCTGCTGGACAGGATTGAACTGTCGACCTCTCCCTTACCAAGGGAGTGCTCTACCACTGAGCTACAGCAGCTTTCTGGCGGGGTTCTAGCCTCTCACAGGCTCCGCCGCAAGTGTGTTTCTGCAAAAAGTGCAGAATTAATCATCGCGATGTGTTTTTTCCATCCGCTCATGCTGTTCCTGCGCCTCAATGGACAGGGTTGCAATGGGGCGCGCTTCAAGGCGGCGTAGGGCGATGGGCTCACCGGTTTCTTCACAGTAGCCGTAAGACCCGTTCTCAATGCGCTGAAGGGCAAGATTGATTTTGCCAATCAGTTTGCGGGCGCGGTCACGGGTGCGGAGTTCAAGCGCACGGTCCGTTTCTACGCTGGCACGGTCGGTAATATCGGCTTCATGGATCCCGCCTTCAGACAGGCTGGCAAGGGTATCGCCTGCTTCTTTCAGCAGCTCGGCACGCCATTTGAGAAGTTTCTGTCTGAAATATTCCGTCTGAAGAGAGTTCATGAACTCTTCGTCGTCTGACGGGCGATAGTCGGGCGGTAAAGTAATCATGGTCGTTATCAGCCTTTGCAATGACAGAAGCACTGCCTTGAAAGAATGCGCGGCTTATAGCGGTGGTAGAACAATACGCCAAGAAGATAATGCATTACTCAGGCAAGAAAACGCATTTGAGTTTTATAATCACGTTTACCTGAGCAGCAATATGTCTGTTTTATTAAGACTTAAAGGAAATATTTATGTCTGTTTTTCAGATATGGGGCATGCATTAACGGTTGCTGGGGCATCCGCATTCGCCTTGCTTTCCGCCAAAAGCCAACCAGCGAACAGAAAAATCCATCCCGCTGTTGGAAAGGTAAAGAAAGCACTTGTTGAGGTAATGGGCCACAAAACCGTGCAGCACATCACCAGCAACATAGCCTGTTTGGAATGTTGGATGGGGTTAAGGCGTTGCCAGCCCGCGCGTAACCAGAAAAAAATCAGTGCACAAAAAGCAAAAAGGCCCGGCAACCCTGCTGTTGTCGCAATTTGAAGGTAATAGTTGTGCGGGTGAATATTGCATCCCAGCGGTGCAGGACTTTCAAGTGAAGGCAGCCCCACAAGTGCCGGCACATTACTTTGCAGGCTCAGATGGCAAAAATTCCGGAATCCATCCATCCCCAGCCCTAAAACAGGGTGGTTAAGAACCATGATGGTGGCTTTTTTAAACAGCTGTCCGTAATCACTGGTTGAAAAATGCTGAAGCTGATCTGAAAATTTGATGACCAGCTTGGCATAAGTGGGCGGGGAAAGCAGCGGCAGGCTGATAAGGGCGGCTATCATGCCTAAAATGACCCCAACAAATGGCCAGCGAAACTGCCGCACCATCAGGGCTGTCAAAAACAGGCCAAACATCATCAGAACGGTACTCATGCGCTGCCCGATAAAGACCATGGTCAACACGGAAAGCAGCAGAAGGGCAACGCCTGCCAGCTTTGCTACACAACTCCGCCTTTTCAAGGCGTACAGCACCACCGGCATAATACCGGGGAAGAAAAGCATGAGAAACGTAAAGCCTGCACGCGGTTTTATAAACGGACCGGTCAGGGAGCCATCCAGCCAGGCTGGAGCCCCAATAAGGTTTGTTCCGGTAAAATACTGTTCCCAGCATTGGCTTATCAGCCACACTGCCAGAAGCAGAAACACGCCACTAAGAAGAAGGCGCCGGTTATTGCGGGTCAAAACCCAGTTTTCTGTAGCCGCAGTAATCAGGAACAAGCGTGGCAGGCAGGCTGCCTGCGCAATAGCTCCCATGTTCTGCATATGCACAGAAGAAATAAGGCTTAATGCGCAGAGAGCAGCGGCAGCCAGCACCCAAGGCTTGCGTAACCACTGCCACTGACCAGTTAGTCCAGACTGGAGTAAAAAAAGACACCCCAGAACAGTCGCAGTAATATCGCAAAGCGCCCGACTGAAGAACATGAAAAACGGCAGAAGCATTGTGCATAATACTGCGCAAACGCTGAGCGAAGCACAAAACCGGTTTTTCCAGTGTGCAGAAGGGTGCTGTGTATCCATTACAAAGAGGTCATAGACGCCTGCCTTGGCCAGAAAAAGGCACAAAGCAGGGAAACGACAGTTTTTTAGAAAGGAATTTCGTCGTCCAGGTCGTTATTGCCACTGGGGGCGTCCCACCCGCCAGATGCATTGCCACCGCGTGAGGGGGTATTCTGGCGCGGGGCCGAGCCACCACCAAAGTCATCCCCACCGCGCTGACCGCCGCCGTAACCACTATTCCCGCCGCCATAGCTGCCGCCGCCGTAACCGCCGCCACCATAGCCACCACCACCGCCTTGCTCATCATCGCCACCAGCGCGGCTATCAAGCAAGACCAGTTCACCGCGGAAGCGTTCCACAATCACTTCAGTTGTGTAGCGTTCCTGCCCGGATTGGTCGGTCCATTTGCGGGTCTGCAACGCCCCTTCAAGGTAAACCTTGCGGCCTTTGCGCAGAAAACGCTCCGCAACATCAGCCAGACGATCATTGAAAATCACCACACGGTGCCATTCTGTCCGCTCGCGGCGTTCACCAGACTGCTTGTCGTTCCAGGTGTCACTTGTTGCCAGCGGGAAGGACACAATTTTCATGCCGCTCTGGCTGGTGCGGGCTTCCGGGTCTTTGCCCAGGTTACCGACCAAAATAACTTTATTAACGCTGCCAGCCATTAGTGACCCCGTTTCATCGTGTTTCTATTCATAAAAGAGTGTCTGACCGTTTAGCGCACCCTGCCTACTCCTGCCAGCCTTCTGTTGGGAGCAGGCGCAACAAATCGGATTTATAGCCGCCACACGGAAAGGCGCGCTGCACCATGTTTGCGCTCAGCCAGTAGAACGCCTGCATAAGCCGGAGGCGGAACAGGCTCCCCGTCCACGCTATCAGGAGCCATAGGGCCAGGGTTGGATAGGTCCGCAAGTGGCAGGGCCTCATCTGCGGCGGTTTCAATAACAGCCAGTGCGCCGTCAGCAACCCAACCCTGTGCAGCAAGGGCCGCCAGCGTGCGGGCGGGAAGACCCTGCCGGTAAGGAGGGTCTATAAAGATCAGGGAGCAGGCTGTTCTTGCTCGTGGTGGTTTTGTAACATCACGCGGCAGGACGGTGCAGGTCTCTTTCCAGCCACAGCCTGCAATATTGCTGCGTAAAGCGGCCAGGGCGGCACGGTCAGTTTCAAAAAAACTGGCGGACGCTGCACCGCGGGACAGGGCTTCCAGCCCCAGAGCGCCGGTGCCAGCAAAGGCGTCCAGCACATGGGCACCCGTCAGGACAGAGGCTCCCCCCCATGGTGCATGAAGCAGCATGTCAAACAGAGCCTGTCGCACCCGGTCTGCTGTTGGCCGCGTAGTGGCGCCCGCAGGGGCTACAAGAATACGGCCCTTTCTGGCCCCAGCAATAATACGCACGATTAGCCAGCATGGTGCGGTTTGCGTGGTGCAGGCCGTGCGCCGGTTTTTTCAGGCAAGGCTTTGGGAAGCTGGTCGCGTATCACGCGGCTCTGGACTTCTTCCAGTTCTCCACGCAGCAGCGTACCAAGCTGGAAAGGACCATAGCTGGTGCGGATCAGACGGCTGACATGCAGGTTCAGCCCCATCATAACCTTACGAATTTCACGGTTTTTGCCTTCACGCAGAGAAACCGTGAGCCACGCATTATCGCCCTTGCGGGAATCCAGCGCAGCTTCAATCGGGCCGTAACGCACGCCCTCAAAAACGCTGCCTTCTGCCAAAGACGCCAGACGTGCCTCGTCCACCACCCCGAAAACCCGTACACGGTAGCGCCGGATCCAGCCGTTGGAGGGTAGTTCCAGCCGCCGTGCCAGTTCACCATCATTGGTGAGCAGCAGCAGCCCTTCACTGTTCAGGTCAAGGCGGCCAACGCTGATCACACGCGGCATGCCTTCTGGCAGGGAGGCAAAGACGGTCGGGCGGCCTTCCGGGTCCTTGTGAGTTGTCACAAGCCCATCAGGCTTGTGGTAACGCCAGAGGCGGGTACGGTCGGGGGCGGATACAGGTTTGTTATCAACCTGCACAATGTCCCCATCCGTTATAAAGGTTGCGGGATGCGTTACCGGCTGGCCGTTCAGCTTGATGCGGCCTTCTTCAATCATCCGCTCTGCATCGCGTCGGCTGGCAACCCCGGTGCGGCCAAGCCATTTGGCAATGCGCTCTCCGCGCGGTTCCTGCGTCACACTTTTTCTCCTGCCGCCTGAACAAAGGCGTTAAAAATCTTACGGTCTGAGGGGTCTATGCCAAATTCCGGGTGCCATTGCACCCCAAGGCAAAATCGGTGGGTAGGGTCTTCAAGGCCTTCAATAATACCGTCTTCTGCCACAGCGTTAATCCTGGCGCGACCAGAGGTGCGAACAGCCTGATGGTGAGAGGAGTTCACCGCCATAGACTGCGTTCTGGTTATGTGTGCCAAAAGGGTGTCGGGCGTTATGCTTACAGTGTGGCTGGCCTCATCACGCGGGTTAGGCTGCTCGTGGGGCAGGGCCTCAGGGCACGACTCGGGAATATGCTGGATGAGTGTGCCCCCCAGTGCCACAGCAATAAGCTGCATGCCGCCGCAAATTCCCAATACGGGCAGGTTCTGGTGCAAAGCGGCGGAAAGGTAGGCAAGTTCTGCCTGAGTACGGCGCGGGCGGAGGGACACGGTGTCATGGCGCTGGGTCTCGCCATATAAAGCCGGGTCAATGTCAAATGCACCGCCGGTAATCAGTAGCCCATCAAGGTGCGGCATATAGTCGGCCGCCAGTTGCGGAAAAAGAGGGACCGCAACCGGTAGTCCCCCTGCCGTTGTGACCGCAGACATGTAGTTTTCCCGCAAGGCATACCACGGGAAACGGGAATATCGGTCTTCACCACCGGCCTCGTGGTCAAGCGTAATACCAATAACAGGGCGGCGTGCGGTCATGGGTGAGCAGTCTTGAACCGGAAAAGGCTAATAAGGTCCTGCTCACTGCCATAGAGCCAGTGGTTTTGCACGTTTATTATCAGTATCAGGGACAGACTGTTCCCGTATGTCGTACAGGCAGGCGTTGAATCAGCCCGTCAGAACTGAAGAATACTGGGCAATATGCGTTCTGCCCTGCGCAAGGTCAGGTGTTGCACCGCGGTCAACAACTGACAGACCAAGACCAATGGCAGCAGCTGCCAGGATGAGAGTGAGACTGTGCATCGAACTGATCCCTTCGCGCTTGAATAGGCTTGGCGCATGACGCTGTGTTACAAAAGCAATCATGGCATCTCTGTGGCATGATGGCAGGGATTTTCGCGCAATTGCAAGGAAAAACGCTGCCTTATTTCAGGCATAATGCATCAAAAGGCCAAGCGTTGCGTGAGGAAGGAAATATTTTGTGAAAATTAACTCATGACAAGCGGCATGACGCAGGCCATCGCCTTGGCCCATGAGGCCGCACGTGCGGGTGAGGTTCCGGTAGGGGCTGTGGTGACAGGGCCGGATGGGGCGATTCTGGCGCAGGCCTACAACCATGTTGAGACGTGGCAGGACCCTTCTGCACATGCGGAAATGCTGGCTATGCGCCAAGCCGTTGCCCTGCGCGGCGGGCAGAAGCTGGGTGACTGTACGTTGTTTGTCACCCTGGAGCCTTGCCCGATGTGTGCCGCCGCCATAACGCATTTCCGGGTGGGGCGGGTTGTGTTTGGGGCCTATGACCCCAAGGGCGGCGGTATGGAGCACGGCCCCAGAGTGCCGTACCGGCCTGAAACCCTGCATAAGCCGGAAGTTATTGGTGGTGTACGGGAGCAGGAATGCGCGGCCCTGCTCAAAGACTTCTTTACGGCCCTTCGCCATCAGAAAAATACGGACAAACTTTAAAGGGCGGACTTTTGTTTTAACAGCAGGAGAACCATCTTATTGCCATAGGCGTTTGCTCTATAACCACAAGCCTCTTGCTGACTGGGCGGGAGTAAGGTGTCATAGGGCCGCGCCTGGGTGGGAAAGCCCCAGCCAGACAACGCAAGGAACAGTCGGAAACGTGATGACGGGAAAATCTGTGTCAAAATTTTTCGGGCGGTCTCGCCGCACTACCCTTATGGCCGTCATGGCCGGTGCAGCTTTGGTGGCAGAAGGCGGGGCAGGCGTTGGGTCTGCTATCATGCTCTCCCATGCTGCACATGCACAGGATGCTGCCGGAGCCATTAAGCCAAGCGGCCCCAGCCAGAAACTCCCGGACTTTGTCGGGCTGGTCAAACAGGTCAAACCTGCTGTTGTGTCTATTACATCCACCATCAAGGCCAGTGCGGTCGAGGGTGAAGAAGGTGGCATGGGCGGCGGTGGCGGTTTTGGGGGGGGTATGCCATTCCCGTTCCCATTCCCGTTCCAGATGGCACCCCAGCAGTCCCACCAGATGATTGAGGCACGAGGCTCAGGCTTCCTTATCTCTGCCGATGGGTACGTTGTTACCAACAACCATGTAGTCAAAGGGGCTACCAAGGTTACGGTAACGCTGGACGACGGCACGACCCTGCCGGCCAAGGTTATTGGCCGTGATGGCAAGACCGATCTTGCGCTTCTCAAAGTCACCTCGTCCCAGAAGCTGCCGTTTATTGAGCTGGGTGAGTCGGAAGATGTGCAGCCCGGCGAATGGGTCGTTGCCGTAGGCAACCCTTACGGTCTGGGTGGCACGGTCACTGCGGGCATTGTGTCCGCGCGTGGGCGTGACATTAACGAAGGCCCCTACGACAACTTTATTCAGATTGACGCGCCAATTAACCGTGGCAACTCCGGCGGCCCCCTCTTTACGCAGGATGGCAAGGTTGTTGGGGTTAACACCGCAATTCTGTCTCCCTCAGGCGGCGGGTCCATCGGGATTGGTTTTGCTATTCCGTCCGATACGGTGCGCAGTGTCACTGACCAGATTCGCAAAACCGGGCATGTGGTCCGGGGTTACCTTGGCGTAAACGCTCAGGTTATCTCTCCCGCCATGTCCAAGGCTCTAAACCTGCCAGCTACGGCTGACGGTGTGCCGCCTGCAGGGGCGCTGATCGCCAGTGTCAGCCCAGACAGCCCCGCCGAGAAGGCCGGCCTGAAATCTGAGGACGTGATTACCGCGTTTAACGGCCAGAAAGTTGCGTCTCCGCATGATCTTGCTGTGCGCGTTGCGTCCATCGCTCCGGGCACGGATGTCAAGCTGGACTATATTCGTGGTGGCAAAGCGCAGAACCTGACGCTCAAGATCGGCAATCTGGGGAAAGCCAGTAATGATGGCGGCGTGAGTGATGCAGCAGCATCTGGCCAGCATCTGGGTGTCTCCCTCGCTCCGCTGTCTAACGACCTCCGCCACCAGTTGGGTCTGAGCAATGCCGTGAAAGGGGTTGTTGTTAACGACATCCAGCCCGGCTCCCCCGCTGATCAGGCAGGCATCCGCCCTGGTGACGTTATTCAGGCAGTCGGTGGCCAGACCGTTGAAGCGCCGCGTGCTGCAGTGAGTGCTGTCCGGAGTGCTTTGGCGGCTAAAAAGCCAGTCCTGCTGCGTATCCTGCGGGATGGTCAGTCACTGTTTATCGCAATCTCTCCCGATGGGGGTGGCAGCGCGAACCAGCCTGATGACAATGATGATGACGATAACTGAGTAAGCCACCCTCTCAGGGTGGTGCTGTAAAACGCCGGGCCATTGGGGTCCGGCGTTTTTTTTGTTCTGGCTTCGTGCAAGAGAGGTATGAAATTTATTTAGCGGGTATGAACGCTCTATACGGAGAGGAAAGAGTTGTTTTTGTTAGGTTATAGAAAAAACTATTGTAAAATTTTAATTAAAAAATGATGCTTTTAAAGAACGAAAGCCCTGTCTGCTTTGGTCCGGGTGAATGAAAACTATGTGATAAAGGCTTAGGGCATACAAAAACCCTATTTTTACCTACATAGATGGGTAAGTGATATTCAATTTTTGTGTATAATTAGGTGCTCTGGCAAACCCTTGGTGGCTTCGCTACACAGTTTGCGTCCTGTTTGACACGGTCAAAGGCAGGACACTGTGTGGGCAGGTGCTGGCTGTTGCATAGTGCCAAAATTCTCTGCGTCGGTGCGGATTGTATGATGAAACTGGTTTTTGTTCCCCTGTCTGGCCGCCGCGCTATGCGCTGTGCAGTTTTTTCCACCCTGTTTGCCATGGCTGCCATAAGTGCCGGGGTGCCTGCTTTTGCTGCATCCGGCGTTGTTGTTGGTAAGGATGGCGTGCTGACTGTGCCGGAGCAGTCTCCTCTTCGTCAGCGGCTCCAGGTCACAGCGGCCGAATGGTCCGCGCCGCGTGATACCTTGTCTGTCCCCGGTTCCATTATGGCCGAGCCGTCCCGTGTGGTGCCTGTCTTTGCGCCTGTAACCGGTCGTGTTGCCTCGGTTGCCGTAACATCCGGCCAGCACGTCAAGCGGGGTCAGGTTCTACTTACTCTGCTGTCGGGCGATACAGCGCAGGCTACAACGGATGAAACCAAAGCCAAGGCTGGTCTGGTGCAGGCCCGTAGCGCCATGCAGCGTGCGCAAGAAGTCAAACAGGCTGGTGGTGCCGCAACCAAAGACGTAGAAGCCGCGCGCGTACTGCTCTCTCAGGCAGAGGCAGAGGAACGCCGCGCACAGGCGCGTCTAGCCGCGTTGACAGACCAGTCTGGCGGAGATGGAACGCTGGTGCTTCGTGCCCCGATGGATGGCGTTGTGGCCACCTTGGCCACGGCTCCCGGCGTAAACATTACAGACCAGACCGTTGCCTTATTAACGGTGGAAGATATCTCGGAAGTCTGGGCCGTTGCCAACGTGGCAGAGGCCGATGGAGATGATGTGCATGTAGGGCAACCTGTGGCGGTGACCCTGCCTGCACGCGATGGAATTTTTATTCCAGGGCAGGTGTCAGCAGTAGAGCCGGACCTGCATGCGGATACACGGCGCATGCGGGCTATCGTACCGCTGGCGAACCCGGATGAAGACCTTAAACCCAACATGTTTGCCACTGTTGCCATACAGCTCAAACAGCCGCCCGGCCTTATGGTTCCGCAGTCAGCCCTGTTAATGAATAATGACCGTGTCACTGTCTTTGTAGAGGTCGCACCCTGGGCCTTCAAACGCCGGGTGGTCACCATTTCCTACGATGAGGGTGAGGACACGCAGGTTCTCTCCGGCCTGAAGGTTGGGGAACGGATTGTGACCCGCGGTGGGGTTCTGCTGAACGATGATTGAGAAAATTATTGCCGTCTGCCTGCGGGAGCGGCGCATCGTTTTTGCAGCCATGGCCGTGCTGGCCTTATGGGGTGGCTGGGCATGGAAAGACCTTCCGGTTGAAGCCTACCCGGACCTCGGTGCCGTCTCTGTGCAGATTAGTACCCAAAGTGCAGGCCTTGCTGCGGAGGAAATGGAGCAGCAGGTTACCATTCCCCTAGAGCGGCAGCTTGCAGCCACGCCGGGGCTTGTCAGCAGTCGTTCCAGCAGCACATTCGGCTTGTCCCTGATCAACCTGATTTTTCGGGATGGGGTGGATGTGTATGCAGCCCGTCAGCGGGTGACGGAGCAACTGGCACAGGTTACGCTGCCACCAGGCGTGACGCCCAGCATGGGGCCTGTCACCAGCCCATCGGGCGAGATTCTGCGTTATACGCTGGAGTCTGACAGCAAAAACCTGATGCAGCTTTCCGAAATCCAGCAATGGGTTGTGGTTCCGGCCCTCACCAAGGTGCAGGGGGTTGCCAGCGTCAGCAATTTTGGCGGCTTTACGCGGGAATACCAGCTCATGCTGGACCCGGACGCACTGGACCGCTTTCATGTGGGCGTAAACGATATTCTGGATGCCATCCGCAATAGCAGCATCAATGCTGGCGGCGGCCGCGTTGCACGGGGGGAGCAATCCTACATCGTGCGTGGCGTGGGGATGATCCATACCCTTGAGGAAATGGGGGACATACCCGTTGCCCAGCATGATGGCGTACCCGTCTTCCTGCGTGAACTTGGGCACATGCAACTGGGTCATCAGGTGCGGCAGGGTATTCTGGGTAAGGATTCAAACCCGGATACGCTGGAAGGTATTGTCTCCATGGTCACGGGGGAGAATGCGTCCCACGTGCTGACCCTCCTTCATGCCCGTGTCAATGAGCTTGAAAAGCAGCTTGGCCCGCAGGGTGTGCATATTGTGCCGTATCTTGACCGGGACAATCTGGTGCATGCCACAACAGAGAAAGTCACGCACACCGTTTTGGAAGGTGTGGGGCTGGTTTTTGTTATTCTCATTCTGTTTCTGGGGAGTCCGCGCAGCGCCATTGTGGCGGCTGTGACCATTCCGCTGGCGCTGGCTGCCGTGTTCGTCATCATGAGTATGCTGAACATGCCCGCCAACCTGTTTTCACTGGGTGCGATCGACTTTGGCGTGATTGTTGATGGCGCCATTGTGGTCACGGAAACCATCCTGTGTATGCGGGAAGCACGGCCAGACCACGTCATGACGCTGGAGGATGTAGAAGGCCTGACCAAGCATGTTGGGCGGGCCATTGTCTTTTCCACGCTTGTCATCATTGTTGCCTATAGCCCGCTGTTCGCTTTTGTCGGGGCGGAGGGGCGGCTGTTCCGCCCCATGGCATATACCGTCAGCTTTGCTCTTCTGGGGGCTTTGTTGAGTGCCATAGTGCTTACGCCGTCACTGGCTTTTCTGGCCATGCGGAAGCCGCACAAGATTTTTCACAACAAGCCGCTGGAAAAACTGCACGGTTGGTATCATGCCGGGCTGGGCCACATTATGCGCAAGCCATTGCTGGCCTATATCGGCGCTATAGCGGCTTTTGTGCTGGTTCTGGTTCTGGGCGCCCATACGGGCCGTGAATTTTTGCCGGATATGGATGAAGGGGCATTGTGGCTTCAGGTCCAGCTTCCGTCCGGTATGTCGCTGGAAAAAGCCAGTAGCACAGCAGATGAAGTGCGTAAGGCCATTCGCTCCTTCCCGGAAACGTCTTATGCCGTGACGCAGCTTGGCCGGAATGACTCCGGTACAGACCCATGGACTCCATCCCACATCGAAGTACCCGTGGGCCTGAAGCCTTATTCAGATTGGCCTAAGGGAGAAACCAAAGCGCAGTTTGTAAGCCGCCTGCGTGCCAAGCTGAAGCAGATTCCGGGTATCACCTTCGGCATCAGCCAGCCCATTGCAGACGGCATGAACGATCAGGCAGGTGGTGCCCACTCTGCCCTTGTTTTGCGTGTGTATGGTAATAATGCCCGCGAACTGCGGCATATCGGCACCCAGATTGTGGACGTGCTCAAGCATGTCTCAGGCACCACAGAAGCATCAATCTTTCAGGAACCTGAAATTCCGCAGCTCAACATTGTTGCCAACCGGCGTGCGGCTGCCCGTTACGGTATTTCCGTGGCAGATATTATGGCTGTTGTAGGGAATGCAATTGGGGATGCACCAATCTCCCAGATTTATATTGCAGACCGCACATACAACATGACTGTGCGTGTGCCCTCCAAACAGGTTAGCAACTTGCGGGCTTTGGGGCACCTGCCGCTTACGGCGGCCAATGGCGCACAAATTCCGCTAGAAATGGTGGCAGCTCTCAGTCTCAAGACCGGCGAAGGCACGATCTCTCATGAAATGACCCAGCGGCAGATTACCTTGCGCGTGGATAACGGCAAACGCCCGCTGTCTGACTACATGGCAGAAGCCCAGAGCCGTATTGCCAGCCAGGTTCATTTTGACCCTAGCCTCTACCGTCTTGAATGGGCTGGAGAGTTTGAGCAACAGCAACGCGCACAGGCGCGCCTGGGTGTGGCCTTGGCCATCATGCTTGCAGTCATGCTTGTTCTGCTGTTTGGCGAATTCCGCAAACTGCGTCAGGCAGTGCTGGTGCTGGCGGTTGTGCCACTGGCTCTGCTGGGCGGCTTGGTTGCGCTTCAGGTCCGGGGGGAAACCCTTAACGTGGCCACAGCGGTCGGGTTTATCGCCCTCTTCGGGGTGGCTGTGCAGAACGGTATTATCATGGTGTCCAACATCAACCGGCACCGCGCACAGGGTGTGGCTCTGGCAGAAGCAGTGCAGGAAGGGGCGGGGGAGCGGTTCCGGCCTGTGCTGATGACCGCAACCGTTGCCAGCATGGGCATGTTGCCCGCAGCTCTGGCAACAGGCATCGGGACAGACGTGCAGCGTGGTCTGGCAACAGTGGTGGTGGGTGGCTTGGGCATTGCCACCATCCTCACGCTCTTCATCCTGCCCACTTTTTATTATGAGATGGAAGCATGGTGCGAGCGGCGTGCCGCTGCACGGGAGCCAAAAGCATGAAGCATTTTCTTCTGGCAGGGTGCAGCCTCGGTTTGGTTGCGCTGGCAGGGTGTGCTGTTGGTCCGGACTTTAAAAAACCGGCAGCTCCAGCTTCCGGCCTGTATGGGCAGGGCACTAAGCTGAGCCGCACCCAGGCTGTTACCGGCAAGGCCGAGCAGGACGCCGCCGGTCTGCAAGGTGGGGCGCAGGTTTTTCACGTAGGGCAGGATATTCCGGCACAATGGTGGACGCTGTTCCGCTCACCAGCGCTGGACCAGCTTGTGCGGAAGGCTCTGGCCAATAATCCTTCGCTCGAATCCGCACGGAATGCTCTGTCTGCTGCGCAGGAAAACCGGCTGGCACAGCAAAGTGCTTATTATCCCAGTATTTCTGGCAGTTTTAACCCGACCCGTAACAAAACGTCTCGCACCTACTCACCTGTGCCCAACAGCAACCAGTGGCTTTACACGGTACACACGGCACAGTTGAATATCTCCTACGTGCCAGACCTTTGGGGCGGTGTACGCCGGGGGGTGGAATCCGCCACAGCCCTGCGGGATGCGCAGCGGGACCAGTTGCGTGCGGTGCAGCTTACCCTCACATCGTCTGTCGTGCAGGCGGCCATTGACTACGCCACCCTCAAAGAGCAGCTCGACACCACACAGTCCCTTGTTAATTTACAGCGCAACCTGCTGGACTCCGCCCGCAAGCAGGAAAAAGCTGGCGAGTTTTCGCAAAACGATGTGGCTTTGCAGCATACGGCCCTTGCCCAGAATGAGGCCACGCTTGCCCCGTTGCAAAAGCAGCTTGAACAGCAAAAACATCTGATTGCTGCGCTGGTGGGTGATACGCCAGACGTGCCGCAGCCGGAGTTCAGCCTCAAGGACTTCACACTCCCGGCTGACCTTCCCGTCAGTGTGCCTGCACGGTTGATAGAGCAAAGACCGGATATCCGGACCGCTCAGGCCAACTGGCACGCAGCCTGTGCACAGGTTGGGGTCGCTGTTGCCAACCGGCTGCCCAATATTCAGTTGGGTGCTACCCCCGGTTATGCTGCGGCTTCTATTGCCCAGATGGCAGCCCCCGGTTACGGGCAATGGACTATTGCCGCCATGATAACGCAGCCGTTGTTTGACGGAGGGCTTCTCAGGCATCAGGAAAACGCGGCCCGTGCTGCGTATGATCAGGCTGCGTCTGACTACCGGAGCACGCTTCTGTCCGCATTGCAGGATGTTGCGGATACGTTCACGGCCCTGCGGCTTGATGCCACAACGTTGGCGGATAATGCTGAGGCCGCAACCGCAGCCGGAGACAGCCTGCGTATTGCGCTGGCCCAATATAAATACGGTGCCATTAGTCAGATTGTCATGCTGGCCGCGCAGCAGGCGCATCTGCAAACGGAACTTGCTCTGGCCCAATCCCGTGCTGACAGGTTGGCAGATACTGTAGCCCTGTTTCAGGCTCTTGGCGGAGGATGGTGGAACAGCAAGGAGTCCGAGGCTCCCCATAATCCGTCATGGCACCCAGACAAGGGGCTGGCGGTGTTACTGCCCTAACGCCAGACTTTCCAGTTGAATGGGGGCAAGGATGCGAATGCCATGATGGTCCGTGCCCGCAATCAGCCCCTCCCGGCGCAGGGCGCTGATGGTACGGCTGACGGTTTCAATGGTCAGGCCTAGAAAATCCGCAATATCCACCCGCGTCATGGGGAGGGAGACAAGAGGTGTCTCGTCTTCCTTTGCCTGACAGGGTGACTGAATGGTGCGGGACAGCAGGAAACTGGCCACGCGTTCACGCGCTGTCTTGCGGCCCAACAGCAGCATCTGGTCCTGAGCATCGGCCAGTTCGTCTGCAATGCCTTCCAGGAGGCGGCGCTCAAACTGGGGGTAGTCCGTCAGCAGGGACTCCAGACGTGTGCGTGAGAAACGGCAAACCCTGACAGCATCTACCGTCTCTGCGCCAAAAGAATAGAAGCCGGCGTTTGTCAGCCCCAGAAAATGGCCCACATCCGCAAAGCCCGTAATTTGCCGTCGGCCATCAGGCAGGGATTTGAAGAGTTTGACCGTGCCCCCGGTCACATTGAAAAATGCTGTGGCAGGCGCGCCTTCTTCTACCAGTGTCGTGCCGGGCGGGAAGGAGAGAGTTTTTGAGGCCTGAGCCAAAACGGCAAGGTCATCATCGTCAATGGCGTTGCAGACGCTCTTTTCACGCACTTCGCATACCAGACATCTCCGCAGGTCATCCCCAGCGCTCAGCACCAGCCGTCTCCGTATTCTGGTGGGGGTAATGTGGGTCTGTGTATCTGCGGACATAAGGTGAACTATCCAGGAAAATAGGCCCTGCAGGGCAGAAAACTGCCAAAAAACAGGTAGATAGAAAGTGTAGATAAATCTTACGTTGTTTTTGATGTAAATCAAAGCCAAAGCCAACGCTTTGCCCATCTGCGTTTTATGCTCACCTCGTCACAAATAGTCCCGTGCCGGGAGTGTGCTTTTAAAGACACAGCATTTACCGCATAGGCGGCGGAGGTTGATTTAAATCAAGGCCCATGCGGCCTGTGCGTGATTTTTCCAGCAGACATATTACAACGCAGTTGGAAAAGTATAACGGCAATGCTCAAGTTTCGTTCATTCCTGACAGCTATCACCGCAGGTGTTGCGGCTCTGTCCGGTAGCGCCATGGCGCAGACAGCTGTGGCTCCAGCTTCCGCAAACACGCAGTATGTCAATGCACCCATCATGAAGCAGATTCCTTCTGCTCCCCGTGCGTCTGGGCATTGTGGTCTGTTCCAGACCTGCGCCAGCACCAAAATCGGTCTTGGCCGTGGTGACTTCATGGTGCGCTTCTCTGGTGTTGGTATCCTGCCGCAGGATCGTGACAGCCGCGTATGGGCTGCTGGCCCCACCGGCCCGATGACGGAACTGAAGCATTCCCGTATTTCCACCACCAATCAGGCCATGCCTGAACTGACGCTGGAATACTTCCTGACAGACAACGTATCTGTTGACCTGATTGCTACCAGCACCCGTCATGAAGTGAACGCAAGCGGCCCCAACATCCCTGGTGGCAAGCTTGACGTTGGCAGCGCATGGGTTCTGCCACCTACGCTGACCTTCGCCTGGCATTTCCGTCCGCACAAACGTTTCAACCCCTATGTTGGCGTGGGTGCAACAGCTATGTGGTTCCATAGCATGCATGGCGCAAACGGCATGAAGCTGAACTCTGGCTTCACCGGCGGCCCGGCTGTCAATGTTGGCTTTGACTATCAGCTGGTTGGTAACTGGTTCTTCAATGCTGATGTCAAGCAGGTGTTCGTTCGTATGCATGCCTGGGCTAAAGGCGGCGTCCTGAACACGGCAGTTGCTGAGGGTGCAAAGATTCGTGCGCACGAATCTCTCGACCCCACAGTGGTCTCTGCTGGTATCGCTTACCGGTTCTAAGACCATGGGCGCGGCATCTGTTTCTGACCTGATCACCCGTTACGGCGGAAACCTGCCGCGCTATACAAGCTACCCGACTGCTGCCAGCTTTACGGAGGCAGTCGGCCCTGCTCAGGCAGAAGGCTGGCTACGTGCTTTGCCAGCAGAGCAACCGCTCTCCCTCTATTTTCATGTGCCTTTCTGTGATGAATTGTGCCGCTTTTGCGGGTGCAATACGTCTGTCATGCGGCGTGATGACGGGCGTCAGGCCTATGGAGACCTGCTACGCGAGGAACTGAGGCGTGTTGTGGCGCTCATTGGGTCACAGCGGCGCGTACGCCATGTGCAGTTTGGCGGTGGCACACCCTCTACACTCCCCGAATCTGCTTTACGGCAGATCATGCGCTCCGTGCGCGCCATGTTTCATGTTGAGCCCAATGCAGAGTGCTCCATGGAGCTTGACCCACGGCATGTGCCACAGAATTACCCGGCTTTGTTGGGGGAGTTGGGTTTTACACGCATTAGCCTTGGTGTGCAGGACCTGAACGAAAAAGTGCAGGAAGCCTGTGGCCGGCATCAGTCTTTTGAACAGACAGAAGCCTGTGTCTCTAGCGTGCGGGCAGCCGGTGTGTCTGGCATCAATATCGATCTGATTTACGGCCTGCCTTACCAGACAGAAGAAAGCGTGGCCGAGACAGTGCGCCAGATTGCCTCTCTTCGCCCGGATCGTCTGGCCGTTTTCGGGTACGCGCATGTGCCATGGAAGCAGAAGCGCCAACGCCTGATTCCTGAGGCGTCTCTTCCCGGCCCAATGGAGCGTCTGGCGCAACGGGCCTGTATGGACGTTGTCTTGCAAAAGCACGGCTATGTCCCTGTAGGTCTGGACCATTACGCTCTGCCGGATGATGCTCTGGTCAAGGCCACCAGCGAGGGTACCCTGCGCCGCAACTTCCAAGGCTATACCACCGACTCGGCAGATGCGCTGATTGGTATGGGTGCGTCTGCCATTTCCATGCTGCCCGGTGGCTATACGCAGAACATTACGGCGGTTGCTCCCTATGTTCGCGCGTTGGCGGATTCGGACCATCTGCCAGTCGCACGGGGTGTTGCCCGTACAGCGGATGACCATCTGCGCGGCAAAGTGATTGAACGCCTGATGTGCGACATGGGGGTAGATCTGGCCCAGATGGAAGCCGGGCTGGATGTCTTCACACCTGAACTGGCGGAACTGGCCCCCTTTGTGCAGGACGGTCTGGTGACTGTAACTGGCGCAAAAGTGCAGATGACGGAAAAAGGCAGACCCTTCGTGCGGAATGTTGCGGCCTTGTTTGATACGCACCGTAAAACGCTGGCTCAGGCCTCTGTTGGGCGGCCCGACCAGCAGCGTTTTTCACGCGCTATCTGAACGTCTCTCTCTTTGTTGCGTATAAGCATATGTTGATCGTGCGGCCGTTTTGGCGCATGGAAAAGGCAGTTTGCTCCATACTGTAGCCAGAGTGGTGTGCAGGGAGTGGCATATATACCGCAACTGAAGGACAGGGCAGATGCAGTCTGAAGCCCAGGTTTTAGGAGCTGGCGCAGCTTCGGCATTCCCCCAAATGCTGGCGGCCACGCCTGTCAAACACCACCCCTACCAGCACTGGATGCTGGATACCGTTCTGGAACCTGAGGCCTGCGATGCTCTGGTTGCCTGGGATCCGGGTACAGAAGCCCGGGCTGGGGATGTTGGAGGACGGCGGGAGACGCGCAACAAATTCCGTGTGTTTGTAGATAAAACCACGCGTGCGCAGGATATGCGTCTCGACCGTCTGGCGCATGTGTTTGAAAGCCAGACCGTTCGTCAGGCTTTTGCTCAACATTGCGGTGCCCAGTTGGATGATGCCGCCCTGCGTCTGGAATTGTGCCTAGATACAGATGGTTTCTGGCTTGAGCCCCATACGGACATTGGTGCCAAGAAACTGACGCTTCTGGTGTCTCTTTCCACAAATGATCATGCGGGAGAGTGGGGCACGGACCTGATGTCACCCGATGGTGAGTCTCTGGCGCGTGCTTCTGGCGCGTTTAATTCGGGTGTTCTGTTTATTCCGTCCGACAAGACATGGCACGGTTTTGTCCGCCGGCCGATAGAGGGCACGCGTCGGACACTTATTGTCAATTATGTTGATCCAAGCTGGCGGGCTGTACACGAATTGGCCTTTGGTCCTGTGGCAGCGCAGCAATAAACGTTATAAAACAAGGTTTGGCGCAGCTCTCTCCGCAACAGGAGAGAGTGCTTTTTGCAATAGAGCCTAAGCAGGCATGAAAAGGGCCCCGCGCCGCTATCGGGGAGTAGAGAGCTGGGATGAGTGACACTGTGCGTGAGTCAATGGAATTTGACGTTGTTATTGTGGGGGGCGGCCCTGCGGGCCTTGCTGCGGCCATACGTCTGCGTCAGCTCTCCCCGGAAACCAGCGTCTGCCTGATTGAAAAAGGCAGTGAAATTGGCGCGCATATTGTCTCCGGCGCGGTGATCGAACCCCGAGCCCTTGAAGAACTGCTGCCGGACTGGAAAGAGCGCGGAGCGCCTTTGAACACCAAAGTGGCTGCAGAAGAAATGCTGTACCTGACGGAAACCGGCAGTGTGCGCGTTCCCATGCTCGACAAATTCATGCCGCACATGGCCAACCACGGCAATTATATTGTCAGCCTTGGTGAAGTCTGCCGCTGGCTTGCAGCGCAGGCTGAAGAGCTGGGCGTTGAAATCTATCCCGGTTTTGCCGGGGCTGAAGTGCTGATCGAAAATAACCGGGTGGTTGGCGTTGCAACCGGTGATATGGGCATCACGCGGGATGGGCAGCAAGGCCCCAACTACCAGCCGGGTATGGAACTGCGTGGCACCTATACCCTGTTTGCTGAAGGGTGCCGTGGCTCCCTGACTAAACAGGTTATGGCGCACTATGACCTGCGCAAGGGGGTGGACCCCCAGACATACGGCCTTGGTATTAAGGAAGTCTGGGAAATCCCGGCTGAGAAGCACAGACCCGGTCTGGTGCAGCATAGCTTTGGCTGGCCTATGGATGACCAGACCTATGGCGGTGCCTGGTTGTACCATTTTGGCGAAAACCTGGTTTCCTATGGGTTTGTCGTTGGGCTGGACTACCCCAACACATGGCTTTCCCCTTTTGAGGAAATGCAACGCCTGAAATTGCATCCAGCCTTCCGCAAACATTTAGAAGGCGGTCGTCGCGTTGCTTACGGTGCCCGTGCCCTGTCAGAAGGTGGTTTGCAGGCCATACCGCGCCTCACATTCCCCGGTGGCGCTTTGATTGGGGACTCCGCAGGCTTCCTCAACGTACCCAAAATCAAAGGCACGCACACAGCCATGAAGTCCGGTATGCTGGCGGCAGAAGCTGTGGTGGACGCCATGCAGACGGAGCGTGTGGAACCTGCTTCCTTCACTCAGCGCGTCAAGAACTCCTGGCTGTGGGAAGAGCTCCGTACCGCCCGCAACATCCGTCCGGCTTTCGCCCGGTTTGGCATGAAGAAAGGGGCAGTCTATTCAGCCCTGGATGCCATGATCTTCAAAGGTCATGCCCCCTGGACCCTTCACTTCAAACATTCTGATAACGAAGTGCTCAAACCGGCGTCCTTGTGTGAAAAACCAGCATACCCCAAGCCGGATGGGCAACTGACATTTGACCGCCTGTCTTCCGTTTTCCTGTCCGCCACCAACCATGAGGAAGACCAGCCCGTTCATCTGCGGGTCAAGAACCAGTCTCTATGGAAAACCGTGAACTGGGATGTCTTCCGTGCGCCGGAAACACGCTACTGCCCTGCAGGCGTGTATGAAGTGGTGGAGGAAGCCACAGACCCGCGCCTGCAAATTAACGCGCAGAACTGCGTGCATTGCAAAACCTGTGACATCAAGGATCCCGCACAAAATATCGACTGGGCGGTCCCTGAAGGTGCTGGCGGGCCTAACTATCCGGCCGGTATGTAATTTTTGTTAAAAATGCTGTATGCCCCCCTCTGAACGATCCTGCGTCTGCAAGCGAAAGAAGCCATGAAGATTGTAGTACCTGTCAAAC
>NZ_BAMV01000018.1 GCF_000963925.1 Acetobacter cibinongensis | reverse complement strand
AGAGCCAGAGCCAGAGCCAGAGCCAGAGCCAGAGAAACCTGCGGTTGACCCCGCCAGATATTTTGCGGCGTCAGCAACCCTGCGGGCACAGCGTATAGGCGCTCTTTCCTCCGCTCAGGAAACCGAGCGTGGTGTGGGTACTGATGGGGACGAACAGAAGGATACCTTGCGCAAGGTGATCCAACCGCATGTTACGGCCTTTCAGGGGCAGTTGCCCGCAGCGTATCATACGCCTAATCAGCCTGTGGCACCGCATGAGCCCAGCGTAAAAGAGCGTGTGGGGCAGGTTTACGCTAACCTTTGGCGGGTCGTGTCAGAAAACGCCCTTGTGCGTAAAATCGCGCAACGTTCTAACGAGAACGCACGTCCTGCGGTTGAGAGCGGAGACGCTGCGGCACAGGGGGCTGTACAGCCTGCGCAGGCGCAAAGTAATGCGCTGACTTCGGCTTCATCCTTCAGCGGTTTGCTCGTTACAGAAGGGTTTTGGCGCGTGGCGTGGGGTGTTAGCCTTGTCTGCGCTTTGAGTGTGCTGCTGGGGGCATGGTACTGGTGGGACAGTATTGTGCAGATGTGGCCACCAGCGGGGCGCTTACATTAATCGGGCTAAAATGCTCCAGCGCGTTACAGGCGCTGGAGTGCTCAAAATGAGCTGATACAGTCAGACGTTTTTACCAGCCACGGTTGCAAGGGTCGCACCGGCAGCGGCCAGCGCCATCAGCAGAATACCATCCCAGATCAGGCCACCGGCTGTCAGATCATGTCCGGCAATAACGATATGGGACGGAATGGCCGAGGCTACCGAACCAATGGCGTCACGCGCCTGTGGGTCTGCAGATGCTGCCGCGTGGGAGAGTGAGCCAACAACAGCGGGCAGCGCCTTCCACAAGACACCGGCTATCAGCAGCAGAGGGGCGAGAAGTTCTGCCAGTTGCTGCACAAAATAAAAGATGAAGAAACAGACGGACCAGATGCCAGTGCGCACCAGGCGCAGTGCAAATGGTGAGCTAGACAGATCCGTGCGAGGGGTGGAGAGCGGCGGACGGGAATATTCGGCGCGATGCGGCTGGTCCATAACGGGGTCGTTCCTTTAAGGCGGCCAAGATAGTGCTGCACATAAGCGGTAGGCTTTCTGCGCGGGCTTTCAGTGTGGCGGACTATACACAAGAGCCGGGGCTCGCGCACTGTCTGGCCATAAAATCATGGTGGGGGTGCCTTACAGGTCACAGGCCGGTCGTCACAAAACTGTGAGGCTATGAATTCTCATTTTAATGAAAAATTAAAATATGCTCATGAAAGAAGTAAGCGGACGCTATGGGCTTAAGCCCTGATCGTAACCGGTTTATTATAACGCCGGAAGATAGCAGGCACGTTGGGAACAGCACAAACAATGGCACTTTCCCCCTTATCTAAGGCTGCGTGTGCTCAGGCCGGAGGGGAAAGCCCTATGAATTTTTTGTCCTGCACGGTCTGGCTTGCGGGGCTTGCAAGCGCCGTAGAAGAGCGGTTTGTGCATCTCCTGCAACAGCGTGGGTTTTCTGTTCGCGTGCTGCCCAACGGGGCTTCGGCCTTTACTGCGTTTGAGCAGGCTTTGCCCGAACTGCTGGTTGTCCCGTCTGATCTGGGGGATATGACAGCCATTCACTTGAGCCAAAAGCTCAGGCTAAACGCTGTCACACGTGGTATCCCGATTGTTGTGCTGACGGAAACCGCAGACCCTCAGCTTGAAAAAGAAATGCTCGAGCGTGGGGCTGATGCCTGCTTCTGCGTGACGTCGGACCCCCTGCTGCTTATGTTCCGCATCTGTACGCTGCTGCGTGAATATGAAGATGATTTGCCCATGCGCGAGGGAGCTACGTTTCAGGCTCCTTCTGTCATGGTCGTGACAGCACCCGGAGGCCTTTTGTGGTCATGGCCACATGCCATACCGGCGGGTCAGGACAGTGCTGGAAATGAGCCCGCCCTCCTGACCCTTCTCCGCAAAAGCGGAGACACGGCAACTTTGCTGGAAGATGTAACTCAGCTTGAGTCAGGCGACACGACCGCGCCGCACTATCATCCTGATTGTGTGTTGGTGGACCTTTCGTGCCCGCAGTTCGATGGTCTGGAAGTGGCCCGTACGCTTGTGGCGCTCCGGCGGCGCAACCGGCAATGCACCCGGATTCTGGGTATGGTGCCAAGCGGGCAGGTTGTTGGCCAGACCGCCACTATTGCCTTTGGCGCGGGTGTGGATGACCTGGTGGATGCGACGATTTCCGCAGACCTGCTCATGGCCCGTATTGGCAGTTTGATCCGCCGCAAAATTTTGCAGGACGAAATGCGCCGGGAAGATGCGCATATTGAAAGTGCGCGCGCGCGTATGGCTTTGGCTGATGCCCTGCGCCGCGTCAACGCAGACCTTGCTGCGGCAAACCGCAAACTGATTGAAGCACAGGCCAAGCTTGTTCAGTCGGCCAAAATGGCCTCGTTGGGGGAACTGGCCGCCGGTATTGCGCATGAGTTCAACAACCCGCTGGCTTTTGTGCTTGCGCATGAGAATACGGTAAGCCGGAGCATTTCTCGTGCTTTGGCGGCGGTGCAGGACGGCGACCTTCAGGAGGCAGAGGCCGCACTGGGCAAAGGGGGAGAACGGCTTTCAGCTTCCCTGATCGGGTTATCACGAATGCGCGACCTTGTAGCCAGTCTGCGTCGTTTTTCGCGGTTGGAAGAGGGGGAATTTGCGCGTCTGGACGTGCCTGAAGCCCTGAGTATGGTGTTAACACTTTTGGCTCCCAAATTGGGGCAGGAAATTCAGGTTTCCTGCCACTTGGATGCCCCTGCCGAACTGTTTTGTCAGGCAGCATTGGTTAATCAGGTGGTGATGAATATTGTGAGTAATGCGGCAGATGCTATTTTAGAAAAACGCAGTTCAGAAAAAAAAGAATATAAAAACACTCAGAACGATAAAATAGAGATTTTCTCCGCTCTGGAAGATGCTGCGGACCGGGAGTCCGGTCAGGATTATGTCATCCGCATTAGTGATACAGGCCCAGGTGTTCCGGAAAGCTTGCAGGAACGGATATTTGAACCCTTTTTTACAACAAAACCTGTAGGCTCAGGGACTGGGCTAGGGCTGGCCACAGCTTATGGCGTTGTACAGGCTCATGGTGGGAGTGTTGTTGTGACCAACATGCAAAATGGCGGGGCCTGTTTTACTTTGCGCGTGCCGTATCGGCCTGTAGAGGAGAAGCGCAGTGACAACGCTGCCTGAGTTGAAGCGCAGGGCGATCGTTCTGATTGTAGACGATGAGCCGGAAATACTTGTCGCCCTGACAGATCTGCTGGAAGACAGTTATCAGGTTTACACGGCATCTTCTGGTCAGCAGGGGTTGGCTATTCTTGCGCAGCAGCCTGATGTTGCCGTTATTATTTCTGATCAGCGTATGCCCAACATGACTGGCGATGCCTTTCTGGCGCAGGCACGCCATATCTCATCCGCCGGTGCCATCCTGCTGACAGGCTATGCAGATATTACAGCTGTGGAAGCCGCGTTGAACCGGGGGCAGATTTCCTTTTTTGCGTACAAACCCTGGGATGGTGAAACCTTACTGTCCATGGTGGGGCAGGCTGCCCGTCGGTACGAATTGGAAAAAGAACTGGACTGTGAGCAGCGGCTGTTACGGAGCCTGCTGGATAACCTGCCCTTTGGCCTTGCGTTCAAGGACGAACAGGGCCGCTTTATCCGTATTAATGCGCAGATGGCCAAGCAGCTTGGACACTCTGTTCAGGACTGCCTTGGCAAAAAAGAAGATGAACTTGTGGATGGCGACCGTCTGGCTAGCCTGGATGAAGCAAAACCTGTTCTGTCAGGTGGGGGGCGAGACCAGCAGGTACTCAAGCTTTCCACACCTTCCGGGCAGGTGCGCTGGCATGATCTGACACGTATCCGTCTTGGCAATGGGAATGACGGAGAGGAAGTGCCGCGCGCGTCGTCCGATCTGGTTGATTATTCCATTGTGATAGACCGGGATGTTACGGATTTGCTCAATCTTGAGCAGCGTTTGCGGCAAGCCCAGAAAATGCAGGCCATTGGCACGTTGGCTGGCGGCATTGCGCATGATTTCAATAATCTGCTCACCGCTATCATGGGGTCTCTGGAACTGGTTCAGGACCTTGAGCCCCCGCAGCAGCCCAGCGTTGTGCGCCTGTATGGCAACGCCATGGAAGCCGCGCGCCGTGGCAGTGTGCTGACACAGAAGTTGCTGGACTTCAGCCGCCCGCGCCATTTGTCCTGCCAGCAGGTGGATGTTGTTGCCCTGTTGCGGGATCTTGAAGGCTTTATGATGCACGGGAAGGTCCCGCAGGACCTTCAGGACGCTTTGGGTGCGGATAGTCTTGAAGCGGCGGGGCGTATTAGTGGTGTGCAGTTTAACCTGCCGGATGAGGCGTTGCCTGTTGTTTGGACAGACGCCATCCAGCTTGAGCTGGCGGTGTTTAATCTGTGCGTCAACGCGCAGGATGCACAGCCGGATGATGGCGCCATCAGCGTGTCCGTAAGAAAAAGCGCCCGCTTGCTGGGGCGTACCTCCTCTGGCGTGCCGGGAGATGCATGGGTGGTTGTGCAGGTGCTGGATACCGGCGTAGGCATGACCGAGGAAATGCAGGCCCGTATTTTTGACCCGTTCTTTACCACCAAGGACATGGGGCAGGGCACGGGCATGGGCCTGTCCATGATTTATGGTTTCATCAACCATTGCGGTGGCGAGGTGCGCGTGGACAGCGTGCCCGGTGGCGGTACGTCCATCGAGCTCTGGTTGCCTGCCATGGCCGCCAACACCAACCACCCGATTATGCAGCAAGGCGTAACGCCGCTTCCCCAAAAGCCGCGCCCCGCACTGCCTGATTTACAGGCTGGCAACGTTATTCTCGTGGTGGATGATGAACCCGGAGTACGGGCGGTCACGGCTGGTTTCCTCCGGCGGGCAGGGTATGATGTTGTGGAAGCCTCCAGCGGACAGGACTCACTTGCTATAGTTGAAAAAAACCCAGCAATTGCTCTGGTCGTAATGGATGTCATGATGCCCGGCATGAATGGGAACGAGGCCGCACGGCGCATACAGCAGCAAAGGCCGCATCTGCCGGTTCTGTTTGTCACAGGCTATACAGATCTGGGCTTGTTGCCTACTGGTGTCACTGTTCTGCACAAGCCCTACACGCGGGATGCCTTGCTGGCGGATGTCAGAGCCATGCTGGCTGCGTAGCCTTGCCTCTTGTGCTGGCGTGGCGAGCACCTATGTTTTGTGACTATGATGCAAAGCTTTCATTCAGCCTCCTCTCCGCATGATCCCGTGGGATGGCACGGGACCACTATCCTCTGTGTACGGCGTGGGCCGGATGTCGCCATGGCGGGTGACGGCCAAGTAACGCTTGGCAGCACCGTCATAAAAGGCAACGCCCGCAAAGTGCGGCGTATAGGGCCATCAGGGTCCATTCTGGCCGGGTTTGCGGGGGCTACGGCAGACGCATTTACGCTGCTGGAACGCCTGGAAGCCAAGTTGGAGCGCTACCCCAATCAGTTGGAACGCGCATGTGTTGAACTGGCAAAGGATTGGCGGACAGACCGCTACCTTCGTCGGTTGGAAGCCATGATGGCCGTGGCGGACGCTGAGCATTCCTTCACGCTAACCGGGAATGGGGACGTACTGGAGCCAGAAGATGGCATTATCGCCATTGGGTCAGGTGGTAATTTTGCGCTGTCTGCTGCACGCGCCCTGCTGACGGTTGATGGGCTGAGTGCAGAGGACATTGCACGCCGCTCTATGAAAATTGCTGGCGATATTTGTGTTTATACCAATCATTCCGTGCGTGTAGAAACACTCTCCGCGCGCTCAGTGGCAGAGTGAGGGGGAGAGACCATGGAAGCACCAACATTTTCCCCGAGTGAAATTGTCTCTGAGCTGGACCGCTTTATTGTAGGGCAGGCGGATGCCAAGCGTGCCGTTGCCATAGCCATGCGCAACCGCTGGCGGCGGGCGCAGTTGGCAGACGGTATGCGTGAAGAGGTTGTACCCAAGAATATCCTCATGATCGGGCCAACCGGCTGCGGGAAAACCGAAATTGCCCGTAGGCTTGCCAAGCTGGCTCAGGCCCCGTTTCTGAAAATTGAAGCAACAAAATTTACAGAAGTTGGCTATGTCGGTCGGGATGTAGACAGCATTATTCGTGATCTGGTGGAAGCCTCCCTTACCATGCTCCGTGATGTCAGGCGGCGCGATGTGAAAGCAAAGGCTGAGCAGGCGGCAGAAGAGCGTTTGGTAGAGGCTCTGGTAGGGCAAGGTGCGTCTGCTGATACCAAAAGCAAATTTCGGACCATGCTGCGGTCTGGTCAGCTTGAAGACAAGGAAGTGGATATTCAGGTTGTAGAAGCCGCCCCATCTGGCACGGGCGAGATGCCCGGTGTCATGCCGGGGAATGTCATCAACTTTGGTGAGATGATGAAAGGCTTCATGAACCGCGCACCGCAGCAACGTAAACTGAAGGTTGCGACAGCCCGCGTTTACCTGGAGCGGGAAGAAGCGGACAAGCTGCTGGATAATGAAGCCCTTACGCGTGAGGCAGTGGCCCACGCCCAGGATAACGGCATTGTCTTTATTGATGAAATTGACAAGGTGTGCGCCCGCGCTTCAGAAAACGGCACAAAAGGAGGCGATGTGTCCCGTGAAGGGGTGCAGCGTGATCTGCTGCCTTTGATTGAGGGGACAACAGTTTCCACAAAATATGGCCCGGTTAAAACGGATCATATTCTGTTTATTGCGTCAGGGGCTTTTCATCTGGCTAAACCGTCTGACCTGCTGCCGGAATTGCAGGGGCGTTTACCCATCAGGGTGGAATTGCAGCCTTTGAGCCGGGACGACCTACGGCGTATCTTGACAGACCCTGAGCATTCTCTGCTCAAACAGTATTCGGCGCTCCTGCAAACTGAGGGGGTGACCTTGACGTTTGAAGATGGGGCAATTGACGCGCTGGCGGAACTTGCTGCAGATATTAACGAGCGTGTTGAAAATATTGGTGCACGGCGTCTTGCCACGGTGCTCGAAAAGCTGTTGGAAGAGATCTCTTTCACAGCATCGGACCGTAAGGGCGAGCATGTGACCGTTGCTGCCTCGCTCGTACAGGACAAGGTGGCTCCTCTGGCCCGCAAGGGTGATCTTAGCCGGTTTATTCTCTAATGGACGCACCTTTTGTACTGCCTCAGGAAGATACTGCTGCTGAAGCAATTGAGGCCATACGCGATGAGTTGGACTTGTTTGATGACTGGATGGAGCGCTACCAGTACATCATAGAAATGGGCCGTAAGCTGCCTGATTTCCCCAAGGAATGGTGTGATGATGCACACCGGGTTCCCGGTTGCCAAAGTCAGGTATGGCTGGAGGCCCGGACGGAGGGGGAAGACCTGTATTTTGCAGGCCTTTCTGATGCCGCCATTGTTTGTGGTCTGGTGGCGTTACTTCTGCGGGTTTATTCCGGTCGGCCTAAAGCTGAAATTTTGCAAACAGACCCTAAATTTCTGCATGATCTGGGTTTGGTGCAGGCTCTTTCTACTAACCGGGGCAATGGCGTAGAAGCCATGGCGCGTGCCATCCGTTCTGCTGCGGCCCAGTAATCAGCGCTTAATTATTTTGTGAAAAATGCTGTGCTCCCGCCTTGTTGGTCAGGCTCAAGGCGGGCACGGTACTGAGGGTCAGGCATATTTTTGCCTTTCTGGTTTCAGGATGTGACACTCCATAAAAAATAATGAAGAAATTTTTCATAGAACTATTATAAAAAGCCCGATTTTAAGTTTGTAAGACTATGTTTTTTATCTAGGTAAAAGCGAAGCATGTTTGGAAAAATATTGTGTCGTGTGCAGGGGATAGCCAATTCCTCTGACGGGCAATTTGGCGTGGTCATTGGTCTATGTTGTCTGTTAGGCGTATTTTTTTCAGCACTTATTGCACTACCTTGGGGTGGGTTTATTTCAGCGTCCTGTCAGTGGGATTGCTCCTGGTATATGAGTGTTGTGACAGATGGTTACACAACGCTGCCGCTGCTTGATGATGCCTCGCGGCGAACGCAGGCAAACTGGGCGTTTTTTCCACTTTACCCCTTATTGGTAAGTGGCCTGAAGAGCGTGAGTTTTTTGAGTGCAAAAACCTCAGGCCTGCTTGTCAATCTTCTGCTTTGGCCGGTACTGATTTTCCTGAGCTATCGTGACCTTGTCTTGCGGCGTATGCCGGTAGACAGGTTATTATTTGCGCTTTTTTTCGTCTGCTACCCATTTAATATTTGGTACATGGCGCAGTATTCAGAAGGAATTTACGGCGTTCTTCTTGTCGGTACTGTTGTTGCACTTCGTAGCCATAAAGTCGTATGGGCTGCTCTTATCTGTGCGCTGATGGCACTGGCACGGCCAACTGGCTTTGTTATGGCGATTGTGATGGCTGCATGGTGGTTGCTCCATTCATGGCCCAAGGAACGTCTGGCGCAAAAAGAGAGAGTTACAGACAGCTTACTTCTGGTCAGTGCTGCGGGGGCCGGGTTATCGCTTTACGTTTTATACCTTTTCCACATTATGGGAGATGGGTTTGCCTTTGCGCATGTGCAAATTGCATGGAATAGGCATTTTGGCTTTTTCCTGAAGCATGTTGCCGATGCATTTACAAATAAGCATCAGGTTAAATACGGTATTTTTGCTGTCTTGGGCTTTATCGTCATCTGGAGAATGTGCAAACAGCAATGGAGCTTGAACGCTCTTGTTGTTGGCGTAACCGCACTGCTTGCTTCATCCACAGGTGTAGAGTCTATAGAGCGGTTTATTTTCAGTAATCCATTTACAATACAGTTTCTGGCATATGCCACAGTGTCGCGGTCACGCCGTTTTATGGGGTGTGTGTTTGTGGGCATGGTCTTGTTGCATGTTGTTACAACTATTCTGTGGTATAATCAGAGACGGTGGGTGATGTAATGCGTATTAAAATTCTCATCATAGTCTGTTTGTTGGCATTTGATGCCTTTGGTTTTTACACAGGGCTTCACCCGTCCGTATCTGATGCGTACCGTGGTTTTTATCTGACTCATACGCTTACAGTAGATGAGTATTATCAGGCCGTTAAAGCAGGCCACCCGTAAAATTACTTATTTGATCGGAGACAATAAAAAACGGCGTTACTGTTGCAAAGCAAATAGTAACGCCGTTTGAGTAGTCTATACCCTCACCAGCTTACGCTGACTTATGGTCTGCCAAACCCTTCAGCACATCTGCCGGGCGGATGGGTTGGTGGCGCAGGCGTACGCCAACAGCGTTAAACACACCGTTCGCAATGGCTGCCCCAATAGTGGTCACACCCGGTTCACCAAGCCCCATCGGCTTTTCAGTGCTTTCGACAAACTCAATGTCGATTTCCGGTGCATCGGCAATGCGAAGCGGCGTGTAGCTGTTCAGATTGAGGTCACGCACATTGCCATCGACAATTTCTGTGTTCTCAAATAGAGCCATGCTCAGCCCCCACAATGCGCCGCCTTCTGTCTGGGCAGCAGCGCCATCGGGATCAATAATGGTCCCAGCATCCAGCACCAGCCAGATTTTCTGGCAGGTTACCACACCTGTTTTGCGGTCCACATGCACCTGTGCTGCACCAGCCGTCCAGGTTGGCATGGCGCGTTCCTGCCCGAAGGTGGTGGCAATGCCAATGGCTGTATCTTTGGGCAGGGTGGTTTTCCCGTACCCACATTTTTCCACCAGACGCTTCAGCACGTCAGCCTGACGCTTGGCACCGCCCACTGAGTCCGGTGCTTTGCCAGCATTGCGGCCTTTTGCTGTCAGCAGGGACAGGCGGAAGTCAACGGGGTCTTTCCCCAGTTCATGTGCCAGTTCATCCAGAAAAGCTTCGTGAGCCCAAGGGGTCCAGCCGGAGCTGACTGAGCGCAGCCAGCCGGGGCGGAAGGTATCGCTGGCCAGATCGTTATCCAGTGCGCGAACGCGCATGGGGCCAACATCGTACCAGTGGTCAGCGCCCGCAATGGCAAACTGGTCGTAGGGTTTGCCATCGGCTCCTTTTTCCATGAAGGCTGCGGCCATAACACGCGTTGGCCAGCCAGCAGAGGCATGGTGCTCCCACCCGGTCGGGTTTTTCTGTTCGTCCAACGCCACGCGCACGGTCTGGATAGACGGAGAGCGGAAGGAGTCAAACAGCATGTCATCCGAGCGGGTAAGGATGAGTTTGACTGGCTTGCCACCAATGGCTTTTGAAATCAGAGCTGCGGGCACAGCGTAGTCCCCATTCAGGCGGCGACCAAAGCCACCCCCCAGCAGGTAGCTGCGCATAACCACATCGCTTTCCGGCACCTGAAGCGCTTTGGCAATGACTGGCAGAAACAGGGACTGCCACTGGTTGCCACAATGCACTTCCCACTTGCCATCCTGCAGGCGGGCAAGGGCGTTAGTGGGTTCAAGCTGGTAATGCAGTACGGACGCACAGGTATAGGTGCGCTCAAAAACCTGCTTTGCGGATTTGAAGGCCTCATCTACGCCAGCGTCATTAAACACGCAGGAGCCACCGGTTTTTTCAGCAATCTGCTTGCGGCCGTGCTCAATGATGTCCTGCTCGGACACTTTGGCTGTCTTGCCTGGTGTCCAGGTAACTTTCAGGGCATCCGTGGCGCGAATGGCCGCCGGGTAGGAAGATGCCAGAACCGCAACCCAGCCGGGAACCGTTTCAGACGGGTCTTCCAGCACAACGTAGCGAATATAGCCTTTAACCTTTTTGGCGTCCGTATCATCTACAGAAACAACTTTGGAGCCGTAGCGGGTTGGGGGCAGCTTGGGGCGGGCATAAACCATGCCGTCCAGCTTGGCATCAATACCATAAATGGCAGAGCCATCCGTCTTAGCCGGAATATCAAGAGACTTGACGTCCTTGCCAATCAGGCGGCGTTCAGACGCTGGTTTCAGGGGGAGCTTGCCCATTTCTTCCGGTGTAAAAGTGCGGGTAGGGTGCACCTTGCTGACAATGTCACCGTAGGAGATGGATTTGCTGCCTGCGATAACCCGACCATTACGGGCAATGCAGTTGGCAGGAGAGGTGCCAAGAAGTTTGGCGCCTTCTTCCACCATGACGGTGCGTGCGGCAGCCCCAGCCTGACGGAAGACATCCCATGTCATCCATACGGACCAGGAACCACCTGTGACCATCAGGCCCCATTTGGGGTCTGTATCAACCTGCGTGATCTGGACCTTGCTCCAGTCCGCTTCCATTTCATCTGCAATAATACGGGCGAGGGCAGTGCCCACATGCTGGCCCATTTCTGCGCGGATAACATTGATGTTGACCGTGCCGTCCGGCCCGATGGAACACCAGACAGTGGGTTCGAACGCGCCATTGCCCGGCATGGTGGCTGATGCCGGGTAAAGCTGCGCTGCCTTGCTTTCCCGCGCAAAACCAAACATGAGGGCAGACCCCATGGCGGTCATCAAAAATCCGCGGCGGCTTGCTTTCAGGCTCGCAGCGCGGTCCTGCCGGGCAGCAATCTGTTCTAGTTTACCCATGAGATGCTGTCTCCTCACGCATGGCGGCAGCGGCTTTTTTAATGGCCTTGCGAATACGAATATAGGTCATGCAGCGGCATAGGCTTCCGCCCATAACACCATCAATCTGTTCATCCGTTGGGTCCGGATAATCCTTCAAAAGGCTTGCCGCCTGCATGATCTGGCCAGACTGGCAGTAGCCGCATTGCGGTACCTGAATATCACGCCATGCTTCCTGCACGGGGTGCTTGCCGTCCGGGTCCAGGCCTTCGATTGTAACAATCTCTGCCCCGTTGATGGAACTGACGGGTGTGATGCAGGAGCGTGTGGCACGCCCCCCGACATGTACGGTGCAGGCACCGCACTGGCCAACCCCACACCCAAATTTGGTGCCGGTCTGGCCTAGTTCATCACGCAGCGCCCACAGGAGCGGGGTATCATCTGGCACATCGACGGTTACGTCACGGCCATTGAGTTTAAACTTTATCATATCTGGCTCCGTGTACCGTCTTAGTGGGAAGAATTGACAGGAATGGGTGTGACGGTCTTGCGCACGTCAGCGGCTTTTTTCTCGAGGTCTTTCCACGGCGGCAGAGTGGTGCGGGTGCGGCGCAGATAAGCGGCAAGGCGGGCCATATCAGCATCCGACAGGGCATTATAGAAGCTCGGCATGGCAACGCCGGACTGGCCTTCTTCTGCTGTCAGGCCACGAAGCATGACCTGGAACAGGTTTGTCGGTTCATCCAGCCACAGCGCATTGTTCAGCGCCAGATCCGGGCGACCAAGCACAGGTGACGGTGCGGCATTGTAATGGCAGGCAGCACACGCACCCTGATAGAGTTTGGCATCCGGGTCAGAATTGGGGCCGATCAGGTCTTTCTTCGACTGCTCCATGGCCAGTGCCAACGCTGCGGGGTCATGTTTTTCACGCTCAGCCGCTTTGTCTACATCGGCAAAGTAATGTGCAATGGCGTGCACATCTTCTTCCGGC
Source organism: Acetobacter cibinongensis (assembly GCF_000963925.1). Taxonomy (GTDB): domain Bacteria; phylum Pseudomonadota; class Alphaproteobacteria; order Acetobacterales; family Acetobacteraceae; genus Acetobacter; species Acetobacter cibinongensis. The sequence goes on along the minus strand of NZ_BAMV01000018.1, from coordinate 261,204 downwards.
ACGGTTGCGAGGAAGCGGTGTGCAACAGGCGACATCGGGCCACCAGCCGGACCATGCAGAGGCGCTACACCATTGCGCAGATACTGGTACAGTTCCTCTTCCGTCCATGTGGTTGGGGTCGGGTTATGCTCGTTCAGTGGGGGAGCAATCCAGTTATCCACCACAGCGCCATCATAAGCTGAGCCTTTTTTCTCCGCTCCCATCAGGTTGCGGGGGGTATGGCACGCGCCACAATGGGCATTGCCTTCAGCCAGGTAAGCGCCGCGGTTCCACAAGGCATCATGGCTGGGGTCTGGCTTATAGACGCCAGGTGTAAAGAACATGAGCTTCCACGCAGCCTGACCAATGCGGAGGCTCAGCGGGAAGGGCAGTTCGTTGGGGCGTTGTGTCATGTGCACGGCAGGGCGTGTCATGAGGTAGGCGTACAGATCGGCAATGTCCTGATCTGTCATTTTCGTGAAATGGTCGTAGGGGAAGGCGGGAATAAGATGTTCGCCTTCGCGGGACACACCGTAGCGCATGGCGCGGCGCAGAGCGTCCTCCGACCAGCGGCCAATCCCGGTTTCAGGGTCAGGCGTGATGTTGGAGGAGTAAATGGCCCCGAATGGGGTTTCCATTTTATAGTCACCAGCAAGCTCTGGGCCACCACCCATATCTGTGCGGGTATGACATTCCGCACAATAGCCTTCCGCGGCAACAATACGCCCGCGTTCTATCTGTTCAGCAGAGAAGCTGCTGGCGGCTGGTGGCGTTATGGTCGCAATGGACGGGTACCAAGCGTAATACAGGAAACCCAGCCCACCAAGGACACCAGCCCCGACAACCCCAGCTAAAAGACGTTTAATCACTCTACCCCCAATCTTGTAACAGACTGATAGAGGCCAGAGCAGAAAAGCCATGGTTCTGGCGTTTCCTCCCACAGCGCTGGCGCTTCTCAGTCTTTAATCCCGTTATCTCGTTAGTGTGTATTTATCCTGAATTAAGGAGCAAATAAACGCATAGATGCGGCAGAAAAGCTGTAAAAAATGAATAAGATTTATTTATCAGGTACAAGTTCTGTCCTGATTTACTGCTAACTATATACCATTGTATATAGACACACAATAAAAACGTGTTGTTTTTATTTGGGACTATGACGGTAAACGCACCCCCGCCGCCCAATTTTCGGGAGCGGGGGTGCGCTGTTTTACAGAGACAGGTTCTGAAGTGTCTTGCGTGCGCCGTGAGCGCGGATACTTTGGCGCAGGGTGTCCACATCCTGCACGAAGGCCGGAAAACGGTCTAATTCCCAGCCAGAAAATACTGAAATTTGTAAGGCTGTGGTGGTGTCGTCCTGCACTGCCTGAGTTCGTGCATCATCGGGCAAGCCGGGTTCGGAAAGAGTATAGCGCTTGTGGTTGTCCGTCTCTCCACGCAGATAGTTTAGGAAGCAGGCAACGCCGAAGGCGATACGTTTATGATCTTTACCAGCTTCTAAAACGCCTTTGGCAGTATCTGCCCAGAAAACGGGGAGTTTTGACGCGCTGTCAGAAGCAATACGAATGAGCTGGTCGCCAACGGCCGGGTTACGGAAGCGGCTTAATACCTGCTGCGCATACCGTTGCAGAGTTACACCATCTGGGGGGCTAATGAAGGGTGACGCATCCTGCGCCAAAAACTGCTCAAGCAGTGCAACCAACGCCGTATCCTGCATGGCATCGGGTACCGTGGCATAGTCCATCAGCACACCGGGAAGAGCCAGCATGGAATGAGATGCATTCAGCATCCGCAGCTTTACCTGTTCATAAGGCCCAACATCCTGGGTAAACTCTACGCCCACAGCCTCCAGTTCCGGGCGGCCCGCACAGAATTTGTCCTCAATAACCCACTGGGTGAAGTCTTCGGCAAACAGGGGCATCTTGTCATCTATACCGCTCAGAGCATTCAGGCGCGTCACATCTGCGGCTGAAACGGACGGCGTGATCCGGTCCACCATGGTGGAGGGGAAGGTGACGTTCTCTTCAATCCATGCGCCAAGCTTGGCATCCCGCGCTTTGGCGTAGGAGCAGAAAGCTGTGCGCGCGACCGTGCCGTTATCCCGCAGGTTATCACAGGTCATGACGGTGAAAGGGCCTGCGCCACTCTCACGGCGGAGGCGCAGGGCCTCGGTCACAAGCCCAAAGGCGGTCTCGGGTACATCCCGTTTCAGGTCTTCTGCAATGGCTGGATCATCCAGCATGAACTGGCTGTTGGCATCCACATAATACCCGCCTTCGGTAATGGTCAGGCTCACGATTTTGATGGCAGGGTCCGCCAGACGATGAATAGCCGCTGTGCGGTCTTTTGCGGCCTGCACATACTCGGTAATTGCACCCAGAACGCGGGTTGTGTGGTCACCGTCTGTTGCAAACTCGGTCAGGGTGTACAGACCATTCTGTTCCGCCATAAGGGCGGCGCGTTTTGTCTCGCGCTCATTATCCCGCAGTCCTACGCCAACGATTGCCCATTCCTGCTGGTCAGGACGTGCCAGAACCCGGTCTATATAGAGTGCCTGATGCGCACGGTGAAAATTCCCCACGGCAAGGTGCGCTATGCCGGGAGTTGTTTTTGTGCGGTCATAATCAGGGGTAAGAACTTGAACGGGAAGTTTGGTGAGCGTTGCGTTGGAGAGGGAAATCATGAAAGTGGCGAACCTCATTAATGTTGCGTCATGCGCAATGGCATGATGTGGGGTTAAGGGCAGTGGCATCTGGCGTAATGCAAGCGCCTGTTTCCATGCGGTTTAAAGCGTATGCCAGCCGTAAAGGTTGCAGGTCAGGCAGCCTGCGTGGCACACCTAGCAAAGCATGTGTCTACACAGATCTTTATGTGGCCCGCAGGTGAACATTTTACCTGCCACATAAGGCAAGGGAGTGCGGGCACAGGAGTGTATAGTCCGCAAGATACAGGGAAATCCTTGAGCTTGCCACCTTGTAAAGCTGTGGAGTTTGGGCTATGGGGGCGGCTTCGCACACGCGTCCGGGCTTGTAGGGCATGCCCGGCCGTGGTCTGTTGCGCCGCAAGGCGTAGCGAAGCTTAATAGTTTGCAGGAGTAATGAAATGCCCAAGATGAAGACCAAATCGTCGGTCAAAAAGCGGTTCAAAATCACCGCAACCGGCAAGGTGCTCTCCGGTCCGTGCGGTAAACGCCACGGCATGATCAAGCGCCCGCAGAAAATGAAACGCACCAACCGCGGTGCACAGGTGATGACACCGCAGGACGGTCGTACCGTCAAGCAGTGGGCACCCTACGGGCTGGTTTGAGGAGTATCTAGCATATGGCACGTGTAAAACGCGGCGTAACAAGCCACGCTCGCCACAAGAAGGTTCTGAAGCTCTCCAAGGGTTTCCGCGGCCGGTCTTCTACAAACTACCGTATTGCTCTGGAACGGCTCGAAAAGTCCCTCCAGTATGCATACCGTGACCGCCGGAACAAAAAGCGTGAATTCCGCGCTCTGTGGATCCAGCGTATCAATGCCGCTGTGCGTGAGCACGGCCTGACCTACAGCCGTTTCATCAACGGTCTGGACAAGGCTGGTATTGAAATCGACCGTAAGGTTCTGGCCGCCATCGCTTTTGATGACGCAGCATCTTTCGCTGAAATCGTGAAAAAAGCTCAGGCAGCTCTGGCCGCCTAAGGTTTTTGACCGGTTAAGGTTATCGGAAAAGGCTGCCCCTTATCGGGCGGCCTTTTTTGTTTTGGCTCCCTCATCAGGCAGTTTTCAGGCTTTATGGCGGGATAGGGGTTTTCTCCGGCTACAGGACGGAGTATTCGGCCCTAGCGTATTTTTCCCCTCGTGCGAGGTTTCATGAGCGACGATCTTGAAGTTTTCCGGCAGGAAGTCCTGTCCGAACTGGCTAATGCTGCTGATATGCGGGCATGGGATGCCGTCCGGGTGGGGACACTTGGCAAGTCAGGCCGCCTGACCACCTTGCTCAAGGCGTTGGGAAAAATGGCGCCAGAGGAGCGTAAAGCCCGTGGTGCGGCCCTGAACCGCCTGCGTGATGACCTGAACCGTGCGGTAGAAGAGCGCGGCAAGGCGCTTGAGGCTGCGGCTCTTGAAGCCCGGCTTATTGCTGAGCGTGTGGATGTAACCCTGCCACCTCCGCCGGTTGTGCAGGGCGCTATTCACCCGATCTCCCGCGCAATGGAAGAAATGACTGCCATTTTCGGCGCCATGGGGTTCAGTGTGGCAGAAGGCCCGGATATCGAGACTGACTGGCATAACTTTTCCGCCCTCAATACGCCGGACCATCATCCGGCACGGACGGACCATGACACATTCTATTTGCCGCCCGCACCGGGTCTGGATGTAACACGCGTGCTGCGTACCCAGACCTCCGGCGTGCAGATCCGCACCATGCTGAGTGAGAAGCCGCCCATCCGCGTTATATGCCCGGGTCGGACTTACCGTGCAGACCATGATGCAACCCATTCGCCTATGTTCCATCAGTGCGAAGGGTTGGTCATAGGGCAGGGCATTACGCTGGGGCATCTTAAAGGCTGCCTGATTGAGTTCCTGCGTGTGTTCTTTGACAAGCCGGATCTGCCTGTTCGTTTTCGGTCCTCTTATTTCCCCTTTACCGAACCCTCCATGGAGGTGGATATCGGCTGGTCTCGCCGGACAGGGGAAATTGGAGGCGGTGATGACTGGCTTGAGGTGCTGGGGTCCGGCATGGTGCACCCGCGTGTTCTGGCCAATTGTGGCCTTGACCCGCGTGACTGGCAGGGGTTTGCCTTTGGTATGGGTATTGAACGCCTAGCCATGCTGAAGAACGGTATTCCGGACCTGCGGTCTTTTTACGAGAGTGATATTCGCTGGTTGCGCCATTACGGGTCGGACCCGCTTGCGCCCGCGCTGCTGCATGAGGGGGTGTAAGACATGAAATTCACGCTATCCTGGCTGTATGACCACCTTGAAACACAGGCAACGCTGGAAGAAATCTGCGTAAAGCTGAACCAGATTGGTCTTGAGGTTGAAAGTGTAGAAAATCGGGGCGCAGCGATTGAGCCGTTCCGTACCGCGCGTATTCTGGAAGCGACCCGCCACCCGGACGCAGACCGCTTGCAGGTCTGTCGTGTGGATGCTGGTCCTGGCTTTGAAAACGTGCAGGTTGTGTGTGGCGCGCCTAATGCCCGGACAGGTCTGGCGGTTATTTTTGCACCACCGGGCACTTATGTGCCGGGGTTGGATATTACCATCAAAGCCGGAAAAATCCGTGGTGAAGCCAGCGGAGGCATGTTGTGCTCCTTGCGCGAGCTTGGTTTGGGTGAAGAAAGCAGCGGCATTGCCGAACTGCCGGAGGATACTTTCCCCGGTCAGTCCTACGCTGACTTTGCGGGTCTTGATGATGTTGTCATTGACATTGCCATCACCCCTAACCGGGGGGATGCACTGGGGGTACGGGGTATTGCGCGTGACCTTGCTGCAGCGGGTCTTGGTACACTCCGTCCGTGGCTGGCTGAGGCTGTCGAAGGAACGTTTGCCTCACCCGTCACATGGGAGAATACGCACACAAAAGCCTGCCCCTGGATTTTGGGGCGGACTATTCGCGGTGTTAAAAATGGCCCCAGCCCGGAATGGCTGCGCACCAAGCTGGAAAGCATTGGTTTACGCTCTATCTCCACCCTGGTTGATATTACCAATTACTTCTGTTTCGACCTTGGTCGGCCTTTGCATGTTTTTGATGCCAGCAAAATTGCTGGCGGCCGCCTGATCGTGTGTCAGGGTGCGGGTGAAACGTTCCGTGCGCTGGATGGAGAGGACTACATCGTCACGCCAGAGGATTGCGTGATGACAGACGCCAATGGCGTGCAGTCTCTGGCAGGTATTATGGGGGGTGAAGCCTCCGGCGCGACAGAAGAAACGACAGACGTTTTTGTAGAATGCGCCCTGTTTGACCCCGTGAGCATTGCCTTGAGCGCCCGCCGGGTTGGGTTGGCTTCTGACAGCAGTTACCGGTTTGAGCGCGGTGTGGATCAGGCGTTGCCTGTTGCAGCGCTTGAAGCTGCAACGCGCATGATTATTGATCTTTGCGGCGGTGAAGCTAGCGAGGTTGTATCTGCCGGGGAGCAACCCGCATGGCAGCGTGACGCTACTCTGGCATTTAATCGCGTCCGTGATCTTGGTGGGCTTGATGTGCCTGCGCAGGAAAGCGTGTCCCTGCTGGAAAAGCTGGGTTTTGAAGTGCAGGACCGTACGGATGATGCCGTGCGTGTGAGTGTGCCGTCATGGCGCAACGACATTGCCCAGAAGCCTGTTCTGGCTCAGGCACCGAAACTGGATGAAGCACAGGCTGCCAAAGCCGCAGAGGGCGTTGCCCACTGTGAAGCCGAGAGCGATCTGGTTGAGGAAATCCTGCGTCTCAAGGGGCTGGATAGTGTGCCTGCTGTGCCGCTGCCTGCCGTAAGTGTTGTGCCGGGCACGGCACTGACACCAAAGCAAATTCGCACCGCACGGGCGCGCCGTATTCTGGCAGCGCGTGGCTTGGTTGAAACGGTTGGTTTCTCCTTTGTTTCGCACGAAGACGCAGTGCGTTTTGGTGGTGCGCCTGAGAGCTTGCGTCTGCTCAACCCCATTGCGTCTGACCTAGACCAGATGCGCCCGACCCCTCTGGTTAATCTGGTGTCCGCAACGCAGCGCAATAGCGTACGTGGCTGGGCTGATATTGGGTTGTTTGAAGTGGGGCCAGCATTTTCAGAGGCCGGGCAGCAGCTTGTTGCCGCCGGTATACGAAGTGGGCATACGCCGCGCTACCCGGAGCAGGAAAGCAAAGCTGTTTCCCTTTGGGCTGCCAAGGCCGATGCGCTGGAACTTCTGACCCAGCTTGGCCTTTCACCTGACGCGCTCAGCACAACAGCAGATGCCCCCGGCTGGTACCATCCGGGGCGTTCCGGTGTTGTGCGCCAAGGGCCCAAAAACGTGCTGGCCTATTTTGGTGAACTCCATCCCTCCCTGTTGCAGGCGGCTGGCATTGACGTGCCGGTTGTAGGGTTTGAAGTGTTTATGGACAGCGTGCCAGACCCAAAACGGCGTAAGAAGTCTGCTCCCAAACTTTCAAGCTTCCAGCCAGTACGCCGAGATTTTGCGTTTGTGGTTGCACGGGATGTGCCAGGTGAAAACCTGCTAAAAGCCGTGCGTGGTGCAGACAGAAACCTGGTTGCTGGCGTTACCCTGTTTGACGTCTATGAAGGCCCGCATGTGCCTGAAGGCTACCGCTCTGTTGGGGTGGAAGTTGTTTTGCAACCAATGGATAAAAGCCTGACGGATGCGGAACTGGAAGCGGTGTCAGAACGGATTGTTGCTGCTGTGACCAAAACAACCGGCGCGGCCCTTCGCTAAAGGTAGACAACCCCCGACATTCAGAAGGTGTCGGGGGATTTTTTTGCTCAAATATTATTCTGCTACAGATACGCTGATCTTGTGTCGTGCGTGCCAGCGCATGGTAAGTCACGGTCCAATAGACCCAAGAGCTTTATGGCTTTGGTGCTGACCAGAAGTCGCATGCAGATATCATTTTCAATCTGGGTTTATAAAAACTTAAAGTGCTATCTCATGGTTTGGGAAAGACTGCCTTACTGTGTCGGGCAGGGAGGGGTCATTTGTTCTGCTGTCAGGCTGCGATAATGAGCCTAAGTTCAACAGGCGCTGTAGGCATAATACTGTCAGGCAAAGCTGAAGACTGTGAGTGTTATTTCTGTACAGATAAACAGATTAAGAACCGTTTATTTTCTAAAATACTAAAAAACCTTAGTGGGATTGAAAATTAAATAAATAAAAATGAAACGGGAATTAATTTTATTAACATTATGGAATGTTTATTGAAAATATTAAAAACTCAAATATAGTTATTTTACCTAATCCCACGGATTTACCGTTTTTAAATGGAAGCACACCCTGCGGGGCGATGTTTTGGGGTTTGGGACTGCTCTAAGCAAATGGACGGCCTGATGCCAATAAAAGCTGACCTGCGCGTTCATATGAAACTGCGCCATTTTAGAATTATTGACACTCTAGCAACAACAAAAAATCTCAGATTGGCGGCCCAACATATTGGGGTGACCCCTACCGCTATTTCTAAAGCGTGCCTGGAACTGGAAGATCTGGTTGGGGTCAAGCTGTTTCATAGAAGCAATAATGGCATGTTGCCCAATACGCTATGCCAGCGTGTTGTTACTGCCGGTAGACGGATTGATTCCGAGCTTAAGAACCTGATGTATGACCTTTCTGTGCTCAATAGCAGTGTGCAGGGCCGGGTGCGTATCGGGTTTCAGGCTCCCTCATTAAATAGAGAAATAGCCCAGTGTGTTGCGGATATTATAAAAAACACGCCTAATATTAAAATATCCCTCGAATATGGTGATAGGCGGCAGCTTATTACCAGTATGGAGCGGAATGAGCTTGATTTTATACTGGTTAATTTATCCGGTCTTAATCACCATGACCGATTGCAGTCCCACATGTTGAAAACCGACAAATGTTTTGTAGCCTCTATTCAGTCCCTACATGACATGCCGGAAGTAATTGAAAAATGGGACTCTTTTGTGGAAAAGCCTTGGGTTTTGCCCGTACAGGGTTTAGCCATGCGTGACCGGTTTGAGGCGCTTATTCTAGCGCACGGTCTTGAGATGCCCCAAACTATTGTGGAGATGAACTCTCCCATGGGGGCGCGGGAAATTGTGGCGCTGACGGGAGGGTATGGGCTTTTGACGTTGTCCATGCATGAGCAGATAGGGCATGTCTCCAACATGCCGCCCAATATGAGGTTCCTGCCGGAAATGGAGCTGGAAAGCGGGATTGTGTGGGCAAAGGACAAGAATCACAGCCCGGTGGCTGATTTTGTGCGGGATTACATTATGCGGACCATCCGGCCAGAAGAGTAACGCTCCGTCAGTATCCCCAGAGAGTTTTTGGCAGAATTTAGCCGTTTTAAGGGACTCATTCGTAGTGTTCAAACGATAGTCCCGTTGTTATCCCACAGCCTATCCACAGATTCTGTGGATAAAGAAGACGCGGTGGAGGATTAAGCATGGGGCAGGGCGGCGGCCTCATTAATAAGTTCCTGCTCGTGCACATCAATCTGGCGGGACAGGACACGTTCTGTCTCATCATTAATTTTCCGGTCGTGCAGAAACTCACGGAGGGTTTTGCGCTGTGCGCGAATAATGCGCAGTCTTATGGCCACTTCCGCCCGACGGTTTTTGACAGACAATTCGCGTGTGCTGCCGGGGTCTGGCTGTTTGCTATCCAGTGTCTGCTGTAATTCCTGAAATTCCTGCAACAACAGCGGGACGGCATGGGCAATTTCAGGGGCGTCCGTACTTGTTGCGGGGTCGGTTTTGCTGCGTGTGGTTTCGTTTTTCAAAATGGTCAGGGCTGTGTTGACCAGAGCCAGACGAGTATCATCCAACTCCTGCTGTGGAGTGCTGACCTGTGATGGGGGCGGTAATAACCGAAGGGCAAGGGGAAGGAACAAGCTGGCCAGAAGCAGGGAACTGATAATGACCCCCGCAGCAATCGTGATCAGCAGGTCACGTTGCGGAAAGTCTGCTTCTGAGGGAAGGGTGAGGATAGCCGCAAGGGTTATGGTGCCGCGTGTACCGGCGAGTGCAAGCACCAGTTTTTCGCCCCAGCTTGGCACCACACAGGCGTGATGCCGAATACGGGCTGTGATTTGCCGAATAAAGGCGGAGCCAGTCACCCAGACAAGCCGAATGAGGGTCATAACTGCTTGCAAGCCAAGAATGGCAAGGAGGACGGTCCACAAGGACAGATCACCAGAGGATTGCATGATGAGCTGTGCTTTGTGAACAAGGTGGGGAAGCTGAAGCCCCAGAAGTAGAAAGACCAGCCCGTTGAGTGAGAAAGACACCATGTCCCATATGGCTGTGGCGCGCATACGGGTTTCTATTTGTGTCTCATTCATAACGCCGCTCAGGCGGATGGTCATGCCGCCAGCCACAACGGCCAGAATGCCGGATGTTTCAAGTGCTTCTGCGGCCAGATAAACGGCAAAAGGCAGCATCAAGGCCAAAAGAGCGTGGCTTGGCGGGTCATCATATCCACGCCGCAGCAGGAAAATTTCCAGTTTGCTGCTGATCAGGCCAATGGCGATGCCTGTTAAAACACCGCCCACGGCAACCCAGACAAAGTTGGCCGAAGCCGCTTTGAGCGAAAACAGGCCGGTGGTGGCAGCGGCGACCGCAAATTTGAAGCAGACCAGACCGGATGCATCGTTCAGCAGGGCTTCTCCACCCAGCAGATACAGCAGCCGGGGCGGCACACGACCGCCGCGTAAAATGCCGGAAACCGAAATGGCATCGGTTGGGGAGAGTGCACCTGCCAAGGCAAAGGCCGCAGCAAGAGACACCGCAGGAATAAGCCAATGCACAAAGTAGCCGCCGCCAAGTGTTACGAGTAACACGAGCCCAATAGCCATGGCGGCAATGATATGCCGTAATTCACCAAATTCACGCATGGGAATGCGGTAGGCATCAACAAACAAAAGCGGCGCAATGAACAGCAGCAGAAACAGGTTGTTATCCAGCCCCACATTCATGCCCGCCAGGCCAGCCGCCGCCCCGGCGGCAATTTGCAGAAGCGGCATGGGGATATGCAGCCTGAGCACCCGGGCAACAATGCCCGTTATGCCTGTAATGGCCAGCAGTGACAGGGCAAGAAGCGTTTCATGCATTGGAAAGAATACTAATCCCGATCGAGAGAGGGCATAAACGCAACCCCACAGAGGCTTTCCCGTATCATAGGCGGCATGGCTCTGCCAGTTGCCGCTACTGCTCACCGGATGTGCGCAAAAGCTGAGGTCCTGTGAAGGATTTTAGTAGGACCTTCCGTATGGCGCGGAAGGTTATGCGGTGTCGTGCACCAATAGTCCCGTACTTGTCCCTTATTTCATCCACAGATTCTGTGGATAAACCGAGTGCGGGCGTTAGCGGACCCAGACTTGAGAAAAGAAAAGCTGGTTGACTGTGGTGTAGAAAAAATTACCCAGTCTGGCAGATGTCAGCACAACAGTATCTTTTTCAATCAACGGCGCAGCCGGGGCTTGCTCCATGACCAGACGATCTGCCTGACGCCATAATGCTTCGGTTTCAGCGCTGGATAATGTGACATCCGTTTTGGCGCGGTCCATCAAGCCCTGAATGGTCTGGTTACAGAAGCCGGGAATGTTGATGGAACTGTCTGAATTGGGATGGAAGTTTTCACAACCCAGCAGATCATCCAGAAAATTGGAGGGGGAGGGATAATCAGCCGACCAGTCTTTCAAGGCAATTTGCACATGGTTACTGGTGTTCTGCATATAGTTAAAGGCGAGCGAGGTGCTTAAAGGACGAACCGTGGTTTGGTAACCAAGGGTTTGCAGCATGTCACGTACCCATACGCCCATGGCCATATCAACGCTGGTATTGCCCACCACCAGCGTGACTTTCTGCCCAGCCGTGCCACTTTCCCGCACAAGCTGTTTGGCTTTCTCAAGGTCTGGAGCCTGCCAGACTGCTGCCGGATGCTCAGGTGATGCACCCTTTGTATAATAACAGAAATCTGTTGCTGCAGGCAGAGAGGACGGCAACATGCCGCATAAGGGCCGTGCAACACCGGGGCCGCCGTAAAAAATGACCATAGCCTTGCGGTTTACCGCGTAATTCACCGCCTGACGGGCCTTAAGCACGTTAAACGGCGGGATATTGACGTTCATGGGCAGGAAATACATGGCCGCGTGGGGCATAACATGGGTCTGCGCGGTAAAGCGGCTGCCAAGTTCACCCAATCTGTCCATTGGAATGTCGTCTGCCATCCAGTCGAACTGGCCATTTTCAACAGCCGTAACGGCTGCTTCATCCGGGATGCCAAAACTGTAGTCTATTGCATCCGGGTAGCCATCGGGCTGGGCGTCCGCACTCCATTGACGGAATGCCGGGTTGCGAGAAAGCCGCAGGCTTTTATTCGGGTCGTAAGATGTAATGGTATAGGGGCCAGTGCTGGGGATGGGCGTATTGCCCACATCGTGCTCAGGCGTGTTGGCTGGCAAAATAACGGCATGGGTGAATGCCAGTTTCTGCAAGAATTCGGTATCAGGTTTTGTCAAGTGAAATGTGACGGTTCGTCGGATGGGGTCTTCTTCCAGTCCGCCTTTTAGTGTGCATGTGGCGGGAGTACGCAAACAGGCCTCTGCGCCCACAATGGCAGAATAAAATGACCCGGCGGTAGGCGAACCTACTTTAAAGATACGCCGAATGGACGCCGTAACATCTGCTGTCGTCAGAAGCTGTCCGTTGGAGAAATGAATGTCGGGCCGTAACGTGAATTTATAGGTTAGGCCACCATCCTCGGGTGTCGGGAGGTTTTCAGCCAGATCTGGCACCACGATGTTTCCGTCCGCCCCGCGCACCTTTTTGAAGGTGGCCAGACCGTCATACACCACAGCAAACAGGTTAATATATTTGCCGCTATAGTTGATCTGTGGGTCCAGTGTACCGCCGGAAGCAGCCGCAACAAGCTGTAGCGTGCCGCCGCGATGCGCGGAAAGCAGGCTGTCTGGTGTATCAGCGCTGCTGGCGTTTAAGGGGAAAGCGAGTGGGAGGCAGGCAATAAGGGCTGTGCAGAAACGCCAGACGCGTGTGCCACACTCTCCCTTACTGCTGCGTGGGTGGCGCATGATCGACCGGGGCATCCGCCGCAGGAGGCGCCTGAAGGTGAGAGAAGTTTTTGTACAGCGAGCCCAGTACAAACAGTCCCATAATAAGCGTTGCAATAACGACACCGAGCCGTACGAGCCGACCTGCCATGGATGACATTTCCTACTTTAGCGTGATGGCTGCATGTCGCCCGGTGGTTTGTACCAACCGGGTGTGCGTTGACCGTGATGTTTGTGGGGGTGATAGAAATTATTCTGCGTATGGTTGTCAGCGCAGGCGCTCAGGCTGAGAGCACTTAGGATAATCAGGCCGCTCAGGGCGACAAGGCGGTACAAGGCAGGTTTCATAAGACTACCTTACTGGTGTTTGAGCCTGCGGAAAAGACGTTACGCGCCTGCTACGCCATGGCCAACCATATCAAGCGGATTGACCAGCCGGTCAAAGCTGCTGCCATCAAGGTACCCAGACTGAAGTGCGGCTTCACGCAGGCTCACACCATGTTCTGTTGCAATATGGGCAATTTCCGCAGCCTTGTCATACCCAATCTCAGGGCTGAGCGCTGTGACAAGCATAACGGAGCCGTTAACGTATTGCGCCAGTCTGTCGTGGTTCAGAGTAGTGCCTTCCACGGAAAAAATCCTGAAATTATGGCACCCATCGGCTAGAATGCGGATGCTGTGCAGGCAGTTCGCCAGAATAACGGGGCGCATGACGTTCAGGTCAAGTTGGCCTTGGCTTGCGGCAAAAGTAATCGTGTTGTCGTTCCCTAAAACCTGCGTTGCTATCATGACCATGGCCTCGCACTGGGTGGGGTTGACCTTGCCGGGCATGATGGAGGAGCCGGGTTCGTTCTCCGGTAATATCAGCTCTCCCAACCCGCAACGGGGGCCAGAGGCCAGCCAGCGCATATCGTTGGCAATTTTCAGGAGAGGCACCGCCAAACCACGTAACCCGGCGGACGCGCGTACCATGGCATCCACACCACTCAGGGCTGCAAATTTGTTGGGCGCTGTTACAAATGGGCGACCTGTCAGGTCTGCAATTTTTTGGGCAATGGCTTTACTGAAACCTTCTGGCGCATTTAACCCGGTACCGACCGCTGTCCCGCCTGCCGCCAGAGCAAACAGGCCCTGCCGTGCGTGACGCAGCGTTTCAAGAGCATCCTCCAGTGCTGTTGCCCAGCCAGACCATTCCTGTCCCACTGTCAGGGGGACGGCATCCTGCAAATGGGTGCGGCCTATTTTGACAACATCCTGCCATTCAGCTGCTTTGCGCTGGAGTGTGACCACAAGTTTTTCCACTTGAGGAAAAAGACGGTCTTCCAGTTCCAGAAGTGTGACGACATGCATGGCTGTGGGGAATGAGTCATTGCTGGATTGGCTCATGTTCACGTCGTCATTGGGATGGACGGGTGTTTTGCTGCCTATAACACCGCCCAATAATTGGATGGCGCGGTTTGCAATAACCTCATTGACGTTCATGTTGGTCTGGGTGCCGGAGCCTGTCTGCCAGACATAAAGTGGAAAATGCGCATCCAGCTTGCCGCTGCTGACCTCATCCGCAACAGTGGAGATCACATCAGCTTTCCAGGAGGGTAGGTGCCCGTTGGCAGCATTCACCAGCGCGGCAGCTTTTTTGACTACCCCATACGCATGGTAGAGCGGGAGCGGCATATGGTCTGTGCCGATGGAGAAATGCACAAGGCTTCGCTGGGTTTGTGCGCCCCAATATTTGTCGGCCGGGACCTCAATCTCCCCCATGGAATCCCGCTCCAGACGCATGCCCTCAGCCTGAATGCCAATAGGGCAGAAATGCAATGTTGGCTTGGTGTTCATGTCTTGGTCCTTCATGAATGCAGGAAAGAGTGACTCAGCAGCGTGATGGGGAAGAGGAGCGGCACCCTGTAGTGTTGAGCATGACGCGCAAAAAAACTTCTCACAACTCAGCGACCTATGGGGTTGTGATGCGTTGACCCCGTATCATGACCAGAATGGCCCGAAATAAGGATAAAGCTGTGAAATTATGAGGATACGGTGTGGTCTGACCGATCGGTCAATGCTACAAGTTTGACAATAAAATCTTCCAGCCCGCCATTTTGGTGCCGCAACAGGCGGTTAAGGGGTAGTGAGAGAAGAGCAATAAGAATGTGAGTACGGAAGGGCTGGGGAAGTATGGCGGTAACTGGTCTGGCTGCGGTTCTGCTTGCCATTGGTCTTTTGCTTGTTGTGGTCAGTGCAGTGCAGCCTATTGCGCGCAGACTGGAACTTTCTGAAACCGTTCTGCTGGCTATTGTCGGCATTGTTATTGGTAGTCTGGCTGACTTCGCACTCCGGAACTCCCATTTTTCCGCCCTGAACGGGCTTGCGGAAATGCTGCTTGATTTCCCGATCAACAGCGAGGCCTTCCTGCTGATCTTCCTGCCTGTCCTTGTTTTTCAGGGCGCGCTGGCCATTGATGTCAGGCGTTTGGCGCATGAAACAGGAACTGTGCTGCTTCTGGCTGTTGTGGCGGTTGTGGTTTCAACAGCAACAATCGGGTTTGCGCTTAAGCCGTTTGCGGATGTTCCGCTAGTTGTGTGCCTGTTGCTAGGCTCCATCGTGGCCACCACCGATCCGTCTGCTGTGGCCGGTATTTTCCGTGATATCGGGGCGGCTACACGACTCACGCGCCTTGTGGAAGGGGAAGCCCTGCTGAACGATGCAGCCGCTATTTCCATCTTCTCCATTCTGCTGCCTTCTGTCACGCTGCACCATGCCATTCATCCGGGGGAGGCCATAGTCTCCTTCGTTGTCTCCTTTGTCGGGGCACTGATCGTAGGGGTGGTGTTCGGGCAATTAACCCTGATGATGATTACCGCACTGGGTAACGCGCCTGCTGCAGAAATCACGCTCACCGTGGCGCTGCCCTATGTGGCGTATATTATTTCTGATGAATTTCTGGGCGTGTCCGGGGTAGTGGCAACGGCAGCCGCAGGCCTTACGCTTTCCGTTTATGGTCCTTCAACCTTCCGGCCACAGACATGGACATTCCTGACCCAGCTTTGGCAGCAGCTTGTCTTCTGGGCAGGGTCTTTGGTGTTCGTTCTGGCCTCCATGCTGGTGCCGCATCTTCTTGTTGGCATGACCAAATGGGACTGTGTCCTCATTCTCATTGCCAGCGTGGCGGGGCTGGCTGCGCGTGGGGCGGTTGTGTTTGGGTTGCTGCCCTTTTTGGCCATGACCAAACTGTCACCTCCTGTTCCAACACCATTCAAGGTGACAATGGTGTGGGGGGGCTTGCGCGGGGCCATTACGCTGGCACTTGCTCTTGCCGTAACGGAAAACGAGCGTGTTTCCACGCCTGTTGCACACTTTATTGGTATTATTGCCACGGGCTTCGTGCTGATCACGCTGCTGCTTAACGGCACGACACTTCGCTCTCTCGTTCTGTTCTTAAAGCTGGATAAACTTTCCCCGATTGATGAAGCGATGCGCCATCAGGTGCTCAGTATCGGCCTGGACAAGGTGCGGGATCGTGCTGCCAAAATGGGTGAAGAGCTTGGTTTCTCGACCGATGCCACGCGCCCCGTCTTGCAGCAGATTGACCGGCGGGCGGATGAAGAGCAGTCCGCGAACGAGTTTGACGCGGCAATGAGCGACACCCAGCGCGTTAATCTGGCTCTGTTGACAATCGCCAGTCAGGAACGCTCCGTGCTGCTGGACCTGTTCCGTATTCAGGGTTTATCCCGGCGTGTGATGGAAACGTTGCTTCGCAGCAGCGAGGCCGCCATTGACGGGGCTATTCTGGAAGGGCGGCTAGGGTATGTGCGGGCGTTGCGGCGCAGGCTAAGCCCGTCTGTGCGGTTCAAGATAGCTCAGTGGGTGCATAAGCGGTTGCGCATTGATCGCCCCCTTATGCTGTGCATGGCCGAGCGGTTTGAAATGTTGATGGTGGCGCATTTTGTGTCCATCTCCCTGACCCGCTTCATGCGTGAGCGGCTGGAGCCAACGCTTGGCCCGCGTATTGGTGAAATTGTTGCAGAGGTTTTGCAGCGCCAGCGCAAGATGCTGAACGAGGCGCTGGAAACCTTGCGTCTGCATTATCACGGATATTCGGAAGCGCTGGAAAACCGTATTTTCCGCCAGATTGTTCTGCGTCTGGAGGGGGAGGAGTATGATGCACTTCTCTCTGAATCCCTCATTAGTGATGAGTTGAACCGTGAGCTTCTGAAGGAGCTGGAGCGCCGCCGGACCCGTTTGGATAAGCCGCTCAGCTTTGACCTGAGGAGCGGGATTGAAAGCCGTTTGAAAAACGCAGCAATCTTTAAGGGGCTGCCGGGGGCGGAGTTGCATGATCTTGCAACCACCACGTCTCTGCGTTTTGTCGCGCCACAGGAGTTGATTGCACGGCGTGGGCAGAAAGTGCGGACAGTCTATTTTATTAGTGCGGGTCTGGCTGAGTCCCATGTGGCAGAGCGCGATATCCGGTACGGGGCCGGAGATCTGATTGGCGCATTGGGCGCTTACCGGAACGAGCGCTGCCCGGCCAGTATTCGTGCGGTACAGTTCGGGCACTTCATGGTTATCAGTGCATCGCGCTTCCGCCGCTTGGTGGAGGAATATCCGGTTGTTCTGGAGAATATCGAGAACCTGCGTAAAAAGCGGGAAGTAGGGGAGCGTGCCGTCAAGGTTGTGCCCGGTCAGACGTTATCCGACAAACCAGCGGAGCAGCCGGGTATCGCGGCCCGGACTTTGCTGGGTAACAATGCCCAAGGGCTGATTCCTCATAAAGAGGAAGAGTCCGAGGCTGACGGGGTTGATCAGGAACATCCGGTATCAGACCAGAAGATCTGATCGTAAAAAAGGGGCTGCTTTTAGAAAGCAGCCCCTTTTTTGTGCGTAGCTTCCATCTTCCCCAAGGCCGTGAACGGGCCGGGGTTTGAAAGCGGTTTGTTTAAAAACCGCTTGATGGAGGAAGTTGGTTATGGGTGTTCTGCCGCAGAGCGAGGCCAATCTGAACCCAGCTCAAGCCGCTGACAATCAGTTCAACAGCAATGAACGTGCCGATAAGCCACAGGCCAGACCAGGGAAGAGTCAGATAAAGGCTTACCCCGACAATCAGGCTGATAATGCCGCCGCACAGGATAATACCCCAGCCTGCAAAATTGCGATTTTGGAACGCCACAACGCAGCGCATAATGCCCACAACAATAAAGCAGATGGCCGCAAAAAGAGTGATTAAGGTAGCGCCTGTTGCGGGCTCTTCAATGATAATGACGCCGGCCGCCACATAGAGCAAACCGCCAAGCAAAGAAAACAGAAAGCCGCTCCAGCCGCGTACGGCAAAGGCGTGTATCATCTGCATGATACCTGCCATAATAATCAGGAAGCCCAAAAAGACCGTGCTGGCCAGAGTGACGGATACGGTGTCGATGCAGGCCAGCAAGCCAAGGGCAATCAGGGCAACGCCCAGCCCTACGAACAGCCCCCATTTTCTGGTGAAATCCATATCTTTTCATCCTCGCTTTACATAAGAGTCACTGGGAACAGATTACGCCATTTATGATGCCGGGCACAGCATTTGCTTGTATCAGCACAAGACACCTGCCGGAGCACAGCTGTGTGCAGAGTTGACAGGTGGCCTGCCTTTCCGTAAGTGCTGCACCCATTGCCGGGAACGTGGACAGGACGGCTGCCGTGAATGGACTATGCTCCCATTCATGCAGTAATACGCACTGCGCCCGCTCTGATCCGTGGGGGACAGAGACTACCGGCCCAAATATGCAGGCAGTAAAGCGGTAACGCAGCGCTGTGTGCAGGTGTGAAAAGAGTAGAGCGCACTATGAGCAAGCGTCTCGAGAGCAAGTATAAAATTAACCGTCGCCTTGGCGTTAACCTGTGGGGCCGTGCAAAGTCTCCGGTCAACCGTCGCGAATATGGTCCTGGCCAGCATGGTCAGCGCCGTAAAGGCAAGCCTTCTGACTTCTCCATCCAGCTGATGGCTAAGCAGAAGCTTAAAGGCTACTACGGTAACATCAGCGAAAAGCAGTTCCGCCGCTACTATCAGGAAGCCGTGCGTCGTAAAGGCGATACGTCTGAAAACCTGATCAACCTGCTGGAACGCCGCCTGGATGCGGTTATCTACCGCATGAAATTCGCCATCACGCCGTTTGCTGCGCGTCAGTTCCTCAACCATGGTCACGTCCTGGTTAACGGTCGCAAGCTGAACATTCCGTCTTACATTGTTAAAGACGGTGACGTGATCGAAATTCGTGAAAAATCCAAGCAGCTCGCTATCGTTCTGGACGCAACCCAGACGACCGAACGTGATGTGCCGGAATACATGGAAGTCGATCATCGCCAGATGAAGGGCACGTTCCTGCGTGGTCCTAAGTTCTCTGACGTGCCTTACCCGGTACAGATGGAACCAAACCTGGTGGTCGAATACTACTCCCGTTAATCGGCGCTTCGGCCCGATTTGTGCAGCGCCGGGTGGAGGGTATCCCTCTCCACCCGGCGTTTGCCGTTTTTACCTGTTTTATACCAGCCGGATGATCCGTTATGTCTGATGCGCCCACAACCGACCTGAGCACGGAAATTAAACGCCGCCGTACTTTTGCTATTATCTCGCATCCAGACGCCGGTAAAACCACTCTGACAGAACGGATCCTGCGTGCAGGGGGTGCTATTCAGCTTGCCGGTAACGTGCGCGCCAAAGGGGAGCGCCGCCGTACCCGCTCTGACTGGATGAGCATTGAGCGTGACCGTGGTATTTCGGTTGTCAGCTCGGTCATGACGTTTGAATATGGTGGGTGTATTTTCAACCTGCTCGACACACCGGGCCATGAAGACTTCTCGGAAGATACATACCGCACCCTGACAGCCGTTGACTCTGCCGTCATGGTTATTGACGCCGCAAAAGGTATTGAAGACCGGACACGCAAGCTGTTCGAAATCTGCCGCCTGCGTGACATTCCCATCGTGACCTTCATTAACAAGATGGACCGTGAAGCGCAGGACCCGTTTGAACTGCTGGATGAAATTGCGGCGTCATTGGCACTTGATACGTCCCCCGCAACATGGCCGGTAGGACGGGCTGGCAAGTTTGTTGGCACCTACGATATTCTGACCAAACAGCTCCATACACAGGAAGAACTGTCCCCAACTGACCCACGCATGGTACAGTTGACGGAAGAGCTGGAGCTGGCGGAAGGTGTGCTGCCCCAGTTTGACCGTGAGTCTTTTGATGCAGGGCATCTGACCCCAGTTTTCTTCGGGAGCGCCATGAAGGAAATTGGCGTGACGGATCTGCTGGATGCATTGGTAGCGTTTGGTCCGTCCCCGCGCAGTCAGGTGGCGGAAAGCCGGACAGTGCAGGCGGACGAGCCCGGCATGACGGCTCTGGTCTTCAAAATTCAGGCGAATATGGACCCCAACCATCGGGACCGTATTGCCTTTGCCCGTATTTGCTCTGGCAAGCTGGAGCGCGGTATGCGTTTGCGCCATACGCGTACAGGCAAAAGCTTTGCCGTGCATACGCCGCAGTTCTTTTTTGCGCGTGACCGCCAGTTGGCGGAAGAAGCCTTTGCTGGGGACGTCGTGGGTATTCCTAACCATGGCACCCTGCGCATTGGGGATACGCTGACCGAAAGCGAGGATCTGAAATTTACGGGCGTACCGCACTTTGCCCCGGAAATTCTGCGCCGTGTCCGTCTGGATGACGCCATGAAAGCCAAAAAGCTGAAACAGGCTTTGACCCAGCTTGCTGAAGAAGGCGTGGTACAGCTTTTCCGGCCGCAGGATGGTGCACAGCCTATTGTTGGCGTGGTGGGCACCCTTCAGCTTGATGTGCTTCAGGCCCGTCTTAAGGCGGAATACGGGGTGGCTATCGGGTTTGATGCTACACCGTTCTCGCTAGCGCGCTGGGTTACAGGCCCGCGGGATAAAATTGAAACCTTTGCTCAGATTAACCGTACAGCCATGGCGGATGATCTGGATGATGACCCGGTTTTTCTGGCGACATCCTCTTTCATGATGCGCCGGACGCAAGAGCAGAATCCTGACATCAGCTTCCATGATATCAAGCAGATTGGTCTGGAAATAAAATAAGTCTTCCAAGGCGGGACAATGCAGCCCGCCTTGTTAGCCAATTGTATGCCTCTGGAAAGATGCTGCAGTTGGCAGCCTTATGAGGGCTTTCGTGCCCCTTTTTCCGTCAGGCATACAATAAAGGCGAGAGCGGGCAGGGCTGCACCAAAAGTGGAGGCCAGCGCCCAGCCCCCATGCGCATAGGCCCAGCCGCCTACAGCGGAACCCAACGCACCCCCCACAAAGAAAAGCGCCATATACAAGGCATTTAACCGTGCACGATGCTCTGGTGCCAGAACGAACAGGACGCGCTGCCCCAAAACCAGATTGGCGGTGATGCAAAAATCAATCACCACTCCGGCTACCGCTAAGACCACAACAAACAGCATGGAGGGGCTGACAAGCCATGTTGCGAGGAAGGCTGCTGACGCAAATGCCATGGCCAGAAGTGTTGCAGGCCAGATCCAGCCTCTATCCGCAATGCGTCCGGCAAGCGGAGCAGAAATGGCACCGGCAACACCAACCAGAGCAAATACGGCAATTTCACCTTGGGTCAGGCCATAAGGGGGCGCTGCCAGCAGGAGGGGAGTAACAGTCCAGAAAAGGCTGAAAGCCCCGAACATGCAGGCATGGTAAAAAGCACGGCGTTGAAGTGCCGGGATGGAGATAAGAAGAGACCCCATTGAGCGTAAGAGCGCAGCGTAGGAGTGCTGGGTGGTGGGTTGCCTGCTGGGGAGCATTCTTCCCAAAACTACTGACAAAATCAGCATAATCCCTGCGGACAAAAGAAAAATGGCCCGCCATGAGGCCACATGCGCCACAAGGCTGGCAACGGGGCGCGCCAGCATAATCCCAAGCATGAGTCCGCTCATCACATTGCCTACAACGCGCCCGCGTATGGCAATGGGGGCAAGATGCGCTGCAAAGGGGACCAGAATTTGTACAGAGACAGACAGAAGCCCCACAAGCCAGATTGCCAGAAGAAAAGGCATTGGGTGGCTGGTAAAAGGCAGCAGAAGCAAAGCAACAGCCAGTAGTCGTGTCATCCAGACAATCAGGCTACGATTTTCGAGCAGGTCTGCCAGCGGCACAATGAGCAAAAGGCCAAGGCAATAACCCAACTGGGTAACGGTGACGATCAGACCAGATTGGCTCTCCGGCATGCCCAAAGCCGCACTGATAAGGCCGGAAAGAGGCTGGGCATAATAGAGATTGGCAACGGTTAACCCGCAGGCCGCAGCAATAAGAAAAATAAGATGGGCAGCAATACTTGCCTGATGGCCTGATGGGTCCTGCGGCGAGTGTTGGTGGATGGGGGGCATGGGTTTGGTCCTGCGCGGGAAAGAGTGTCAGCAGGCCAGAAAGACCCGAATCAGTGGTGCGTTGCTTTTGCAAAAGGTTGGAGAAAAAGTAAACTTATGCACCCAATGGCCTTACGCCTGCTCCAGCAGGGCGCGGGAGGTTGGTAATATGTCACCGCGTGCCAGCCATTCTGCACGATGCGTATGGGGCACCAAGGCAAGCTGATCATACTCCCTGTTGGCGGAGGCCTGCCAACAGGCTTTGACCTGCTGGAATGAGCAGTGTGTTTTGAGAGACATGCCAATGTCCAGAATGCGTGTGCCCGGATGACGGGCCACTAGACGCGGTGGGCCAACCTCTAACAGATCCGCTGTCAGCCCTAATTCTTCCTCAGCCTCAGCCAGGAGTTGTTCTTTCAGGTCTACGTTCTGGGTGTTGTCCCGTTTCTCAATGCTTCCCGCAGGTGGGCTTTGCCAAAAGTTCCCTTGGTAAAGCGATGACGGATGCCGCCGCCCCAGTACAAAACCTTCAGGTGTTTCCAACAGGCCAATAACGGCAAGGGGTTGCAGGCGGAGTATGGGGAAAAGTTCAGGCTTCTTCATTTGCGCCAGAACCGATTTATACTCGGTCCAGTAGCCATCAATGCAGCCAGAGGTAATGCGGGTAGCCGAAAATACGCAGCCATTAAACAAGGCAGGTATGGCGCGGCAGGCCTCTGCCCAGATACGCTCTATCTCATCTTGTAATGCGCTGTCATAGGCTGGTTTATGCGGCACAACACGCACAAAGCAGGATGGAAGCAGGGGGAGAAGCGGCCACTGGCCAGAGAATAGCGCGGTCATGGAGGCAGAATACGCTATTAGTCAGCTTGGTTGTAAAGAGGGTAGAAAAACAGGGGATAAAGCCAAAAAGCCTTACCCCCCTGTTTTGTTTTAGACGAGCTGCTGTTTCAGAGCTGCTGTCAGATCTTTTGTTGTGGCATCGCCACCAAGATCTTTGGTGCGGAGGCCACCATCCGTAATGACCTTTTTAATGGCAAGGTCAATGCGGTCTGCAAGGTCCTGACGGCCCACATGCTGGAGCATCATGACCGCAGCAAGCAGCAGGGCCAGCGGGTTGGCAATGCCTTTGCCAGCGATGTCTGGTGCTGAACCGTGCACGGCTTCAAACACGGCAGCCTTGTCACCAATATTGGCACCTGGCGCCATGCCCAGACCGCCAACAAGACCGGCTGTCAGGTCAGAGAGGATGTCACCAAACAGATTGGTGGTTACCACCACGTCAAACTGCCATGGGTTGATGACAAGCTGCATGGCGCAGGCGTCAACAATCCGTTCGTTAAAGGCGACGCGGCCTTTATATTCTTCAGCAACCTTGCGGCCTTCTTCAAGGAATAGACCGGTCAGCAGTTTAAGAATATTGGCCTTGTGCACGATGGTAACCGTTTTGCGGTTATTTTTCAGTGCGTATTCGAAGGCATATTTAACAATGCGGCGGCATTCCGTGCGGGAATTGTAGCCGGAGCTGAGAGCAATGCCCTTGGGGTCATCGCCCACAGGGATGTAGTGCTCCATAGCTGCATAATAGCCCTCTAGGTTCTCACGGAACAGCACGAGGTCAATTTTGTCAAAACGGCCACCCGGCACGATTGTTTTGGTCGGGCGCAGGTTGGCAAAAAGCCCGAATTCCTGACGCAGGGTGACGTTAATGGACTTGAAGCCGCCACCGACTGGTGTTGTCAGCGGGCCTTTGAGTGCCAGGCCTGTGCGGCGAATGCTCTCAATGGTCTGTTTTGGCAGTGGGTCATTGACCGCATCCACCCCAGCCATACCGGCCAGTTGTTTGTCCCATTCGAACGGGGCACCAACCGCGTTCAGGATTTCGATTACCGATTCAACAATCTCGGGGCCGATACCGTCACCGGGTATAAGAGTAGCGGGGATGGTCTTGCTGTCTGTCGTCATTCTGGAAGCTCCCTTCACTTCGCGACTTTTCTGCGCCCGTTCGGCTGATGACGCGATTCCCAATTGCGTGACCAGCCGATTATCCTGTTTGCCTTCACGCCGCCGTGAGGGGCGCGCAGGCGGTTTTCAGCCATTTTTGTGCTTCTGGAGGCAGGTGCGGACCAATCAGTTCCAGCACCCGTGCATGGTAGGCATCCAGAATAGTCTTATCTTCCTGCCCCAGAGTCTGCTCATCAATCAGGCGGCGGTCGAAAGGAGCCAGAGTCAACGTCTCGAACTCAAAGCCGGGGCGTGCCCCTTCGACATGGGGCATGGGGTGAACCAGCACCAGCGTTTCCAGACGGATGCCATACGCGCCGGGCTCATAATAACCGGGCTCATTGGACAGGATCATCCCTGCATCCAGCGCAATGGGGTTTGGTATTTTGGAAATACGGGCCGGGCCTTCATGCACGGACAGAAAACTGCCCACTCCATGCCCTGTACCGTGGTCATAATCCTGCCCGGCTTGCCAGAGGTCAAAACGGGCAAGGGTGTCCAGCGCAGAGCCAGTGGTACCTTTGGGAAAGCGGGCCCGGCCAAGGCGTAAATTGCCTTTTAGTACGCGGGTAAAGGTTTCCTTCAGGCGGGCGGGTGGGGCGTCCGGCCCTGTCCAGAGTGTGCGGGTGACATCTGTTGTGCCCTCCGGATACTGGCCACCGCTATCAATCAGATAAACTTCGTTAGCAGTCAGCGCACGGTCTGACTCTGGGGTGACGCGGTAATGAATAACCGCACCATTAGGGCCTGAGCCAGAAATGGCAGGGAAAGATTCGCCCCGGTAATCCGCGCCTTCAGTCCGAAAGGCATCAAGCGTTGCGGCCGCTTTCAGTTCAGTAGTGTTAAGAGCGTTCTGGTCCAGCCAGTGCAGGAAACGGCACAGAGCGATGCCATCTTTCAAATGGGCCTTGCGGCTGCCTTCCTGCTCTGTCGGGTTTTTTAGGGCTTTGGGCAGCAGGCAGGGGTCCGGGCTTTCCTGCACTGTCGCACCATGGCGGGTCAGTGTTTCCGTAAACCAGACGGCATTGGTTGCCGGATCAACGCTGACCACACGGCCTTTCAGTCCGGCCAGTACCTGTTCCATGGCATCTGGTTCATGCACACGCACAGCGTCTCCCAGCCAGTCACGGACATTAGCAGGGAGTTTGCTGCCCTGAATGAACAGGTCCACCGTGGTATCGGCGTGGAGCACGGCAAAGGCCAGCACAACCGGCAGGCAGGGGATGTCGGCACCACGGATATTGAGCAGCCATGCGATAGAGGAAGAATCGCTCAACACGGCAGCAGCTTGGCCTGCCCGCACCAGCCCCTGCGCCAGACGCTTACGCTTGCTGTCCGATGCTTCGCCCGCATAAGCGAGGGGGTGGATAACGGCTGGGCCTGCTGGAAACGCCGGGCGGTCCGTCCAAAGACGATCCACTAGATTTCCGGCGGTTGCACTCAGGGAATAAGTCTGCGCCGTTGCCTGAAAAGGCAGAAGTTCGGCTTGGCTCATGATCCGGGAATCGTAACCAATGCGTGCGCCTTTTGGGGCATGGTCTGCCAGCCATTGGTTGGGAGGCGTCTGGTACATATGCTCACAGGACCAGCAGCTTTTATCCACCTGTTGGTCCATTTGTGTGACATAGCGGCCATCCGAGAACACGGCAGCGGTTTCAGGAAGAACAATAGCCAGCCCTGCGCTGCCGGAAAAACCGGTCAACCATTCCAGACGCTCAGCACAGGCTGGCGTGTATTCCCCCAGATACTCATCGCTATGCGGGATAATTAGCCCATCCAGTCCCTCCTGTTCCAACAGGGAGCGCAAAGCAGTCAGACGGTTGGCGGAGGGAGAGGGCATTGGCGGGTCCTTAAAACGTAGTCTTTAACAATGAAGCAGTGCAACGCACTGGAGGGTCAGAGGGAGGGGCTTACGCAGCCTGCGGCAGAGCGTAGGGTTTACGGAGGACCAGCGTGGCCCAGTCCCCCTCACGGAAGGTTTTTTCCAGCACCAGCCCTTGCCGTTGATGAGCCGCCAGAACCATGCGGATCTGGGTACGCAGCAGGCCAGCCAGAATAACGGTACCACCCGGAGCCAGATTCAGGGCCAGATCTTTCGCCATCAGGCAAAGTGGACGGGCGAGAATGTTGGCAAATACTAGATCATAGGGCGCTTTGCGGCGAATTTCCGGAGTACGCCAGCCATTGCCCAGACGGCAGGTCAGCGAACGACTCAACCCGTTACGGGCTGCGTTTTCTGCAGAAACCCGGACAGACCAGGGTTCAATATCAACGGCCAGCACTTTCTGGTGCAGCAGGGCTGCTGCGGCCATGGCCAGAATGCCAGAGCCACACCCAAGGTCCAGAATACGGCGGGGCTTGCGGTGCGCCATATATTCAAGTGCCCGCAGGCAGCCACGGGTGGAGCCATGCTCGCCAGACCCAAAAGCCACCCCGGCATCCAGCGTCAGAACAATGCGGGTAGCGTTATGCGTATCGGGCAGATGCGTGCCCCGCACAACAAAGCGCTGGCCTACTTCCTGCTCAGGGAAGGCCTCATATGTCCGGGCCAGCCAGCCTTCTGCCTCGGTTTCGGCCCGCTCAAGCGGAGCGACTGTGCTGCTGGTCAACTGAGCGAGAGTCAGGGCTGTCTCCAGCTCATCATCACGGTGGCCTACGTCTTTCACACCCTCAACACGCCACAAAGTGCCCTCAGGGTTGGCTTCAAAAATACCAACGGTGGTGCATACGGTGCCTATGGCGCTTTCATAGGCTTCAACAGCGGATTCAGGCACGGTGACGCTGACCGTCTCGAGGGCTGTGGCGTGTCTGCGGGGAGGAGGGGCCATTAAATTTTCTCTATAAAGGAGGAGAGGAGGCGTTTGGTGTCACCACTTTCAAACGCAATCTCAAGGTGGTGGCGGTCTGCGCTGATGATAATGCCAACCCCAAAGCGGGGGTGGCGGACATGGTCACCAAGCTGAAAGCTGGCCGTGTTTGCATCTGCCAGCATGGGGTCCTGCCGGCGGCGCGTGGTGAGTGGCCCGTTTGCAAACACGGAGTCTGTCATGTTGAGGCGCTGCTGCGGGGCTGCACCGTTTTCTTTGCGGATAATATGCTCATCCGGCAGTTCATCCAGAAAGCGGCTGGGCATGGAGGGCTGCCAGTTGGCGTAGATACGGCGGCGGTCAGCATGAAAAATAAGGGCATGTTTGCGGGCGCGGGTAATGCCCACATAGGCAAGGCGGCGTTCTTCTTCCAGCCCTTTCAGGCCGCCCTCATCTAACGTGCGTTGGGACGGGAAGACGCCTTCCTCCCAGCCCGGCAGAAACACGGTATCAAACTCCAGCCCCTTGGCTCCATGCAGGGTCATGAGGGAGAGTTTGGCGTCACCCGCGTTTTCGTCATGCTCCATGACCAGCGCAACATGGTCCAGAAACTCACCAAGCGTCCCAAAATCAGAGAGCGCGCGCACTAACTCTTTCAGGTTTTCCAGTCGTCCCGGTGCCTCTATGGAGCGGTCATTGCGCCACATATCCAGATACCCGGTTTCTTCCAGCAGGTGTTCAACCGCAACCACATGTCCCTCGCGGGTCAGGATGTCACGTGTGGTGGACAGGGCGTTCATGAGCGTTCCAAGCTGCGCCGCCATCTTACCTTTCAGGCCCCCTTCATCCAGAAGGGCCTGTGTGCCTGCGGCCAGAGGGACCTGCCGCGCCCGTGCTGCGGCATGAAGCTTTTGAAGAGCAGCCGGACCAACGCCGCGTTTTGGCACATTAATAATGCGTTCAAACGCAAGGTCATCCGCTGGCTGGTTCACAATGCGCATGTAAGCCATGGCATCGCGAATTTCAGCGCGCTCGTAAAACCTTACGCCGCCCACAATCCGGTAGGGCAGGCCGGTCTGGACCAGACGCTCTTCAAATGCACGCGTTTGGAAACCGGCGCGAACCAGAATGGCCATTTCAGCCAGAGACTGGCCTTTGGCGTGGAAGGAGGCTGCTGAATCGCACACAGCACGGGCTTCTGCTTCCGAATCCCACACACCGGTTACCAGAACTTTTTCCCCGCTGGCATCGTCCTTGCCGGAACGCAGGGTTTTGCCCAGCCGTCCGTCATTATGGGCAATCAGGCCCGCTGCGGCACCCAGAATATGTTGGGTAGAACGGTAATTACGCTCAAGCCGGACGATTTGTGCGCCGGGGAAGTCTTTTTCAAAGCGGAGAATGTTCTCAACTTCTGCTCCACGCCAGGAATAGATGGATTGGTCATCATCCCCCACGCAACAGATGTTGGACGGGTAGCCAGTCCGTTTGGCCAGTAGCCGGAGCCAGAGATACTGGATGGTATTGGTGTCCTGATATTCATCCACCAGAATATAACGGAAGAGCCGGTGGTATTGATCCAGAACATCGGGGCGGGTGCGCAGGATTTCTGCCACATGCAACATGAGGTCGCCAAAATCGCAGGCGTTCAGTTCGCGCAGGCGGGTTTGGTAGGCTGTATAAATGGCGCGGGCGTGGCCATCGGCAAAGTCTGAATCTTCAGTGTCGGTCACACGCGCAGGGGTCAGGCCACGGTCTTTCCACCGCTGAATAACGCCCATCAGGCCCGGAGCAGGCCAGCGTTTTGTATCAATGCGCCACGGTTCCATGACCTGCTTGAGCAGACGTAACTGGTCATCTGTGTCCAGAATGGTGAAGCCGTGTGTCAGCCCTACATATTCTGCATGGCGGCGGAGCATTCTGGCGCACAGAGCATGAAAGGTGCCAAGCCACAGGCCTTCAACAGGTTCACCCAACAGAAAACTGATCCGTTCGCGCATTTCCCGCGCGGCTTTGTTGGTAAAGGTAACAGTCAGAATTTGCCAAGGTTTTGCGCGGCCACTGAGCAGAATATGCGCAAACCGCGTGGTTAAAACGCGTGTCTTTCCGGTCCCGGCACCAGCCAAGACCAGAAGGGGGCCATCTGTTGTTTCAATGGCGGCGCGTTGCTCCGGGTTCAGGCGCTCAAGATAGCCCGGCGCTCCTTCAGGGGCGGGAGAAGAAAAAAGCGGCGAAGGGGGATGTTCTGACGTGCTCACTATGGCTTTATAATACCATGTGAAGCGAAGGCCAATCGGAGCCGTTAAAAACCGGGCGGCTTTTTGGCCTGAGCATCATGAAAGCGCCCTCTTGGGGCAAGTGAGGCTGAGCGTGGGGCAGGTTTTTGCAAGTACGGGCCCATCCGGACACAGGAAACGGATGCGCCTGCGTGTGGAACAGAAGGGCGCGAGTGGCCTTGCTGATTACGAAATACTTGAGATGCTGCTTTTCCCCGGTGTGCCGCGGCGGGACACTAAACCGCAGGCAAAGGCACTGATTAATAGCTTTGGCAGCCTGAGCGCCGTTCTGGAAGCACCGGCAGCGGCCTTGAAAGAAGCCGGTGTGGGGCCTGCCTGTGTGAGGCTTCTGGCGCTCATGCCGGAAATAGCCGAGAAGTTGAGCACGCCCCAGACCACAAAACGTGCCGATATTGGCAAGTGGGATAAATTGCTGACTTATTGCCATACGGCTTTTACAGGGTTGCCAGCCGGGCAATTACGCGTGTTGTTTCTTGATATCAAAAATCATCTGCTTGCCGATGAACCGGTTATGGACATGCCGGATAAAACGACTAAAGCCTGTGTGGCCGATATCTTGAAGCAGGCTCTGGCGCATAATGCGTCCGCTTTGGTGACGGTCAGGCTTGTGTCAGACGGGCTTTCCAGAGCGCAGCAGATGCAAAAAGACATCCCGTTTGTCCAGGCTCTTTTAAAGGCGGCACCTCTGCTGGCGCTGGACGTTCATGATCATCTTGTCATGAGAAACGGTCAATGGCTGAGCTTTCGCACTATGGGACAGGATGAGTGGTAAAGAAGGCCAGTCCTTTACTACAGGCGTCTGGCACGGCAGGTACGCCGCATGCCTTGTCCGATGCCGCAAATTTCTCACTCGATGGTGCGACAACGCCTGTAAGGCTTCCGTTTCTGCAAGACTTGCAGCAGGGCCACACACATTGCGGAGATGAAACAGTTGCTCCTGCATGCCCTCCCGCCTCTGACGATGTCGTCCTGCTGACCAAACTTATTCTCGCCATTACGCCGCGTGAAAAACAGGCAGAAGATGTGGCAGTGGAGCTAATCTCGCGTTTTGGGTCTTTTGCCGCAGTGATAAGCGCACCATGCAAAGCGCAGGAAAGGGCATCCGGCGGGAACACGCTGCTCAGCATTTATCTTCAGCTTGTTTATGATGCAGCCCGGCGGATGCAGTTAGCCAAATTAAAGCAGGGAAAAATTCTTCTCAAAAAAGAACAGCTTGAGGCCTATTTGCGCACGGTCATGGGGCATGAGGATATTGAGCAGGTTCGTATCCTCTTTCTGGATTCAGCGTTCAAATTGCTGGCCGATGAGGTCAGTGGTCGTGGCACTATAGATCATGCCCCATTATACCCGCGGGAAGTGGTGCGTAGGGCCTTGGAGCTTCAATCCCCTTACCTTGTATTGGTGCATAATCACCCAAGCGGGGACCCCACCCCATCTCAGGACGATATTGATATAACGTACCGTATTTCCAAAGCTGCACAGCTTATGGGTATTACGGTGTGGGACCATGTCATTGTAGGCCATGGCCTTTTGTTCAGTTTCCGGCAGGAGGGGCTGCTTTAACGCCTTCCTGCCGGAGGGCGCTTTAGGTGTCCGCTAATTCAGGGGCTTTTTCATGCTCTGCCAACGGTCCTAACGCATCCTGAATCCCTAACGGACCGGGTAGGCTGCCATAAGGGAATACAACGTTTACGTGGCCCATCTTGCGACCATGACGGGCTTCTGCTTTGCCGTATAAATGCGGGAGAAGGCCGGGGGCGGCCACAATATCTGGCCACAAGGCCATATCATCAGGGCCAATCAGGTTTTTCATGACGGCATCTGAATGACGAGAGGCTTCAGGCAATGGGAGCCCTGCCACAGCGCGGATATGCATCTCAAACTGATCAACCGGGCAGGCATTCATTGTCCAGTGGCCAGAATTATGGGGGCGGGGGGCTATCTCGTTCACAAGCAGAGTGCCTGTGCGGTCAACGAAGAGTTCTACTCCCATAATACCGATCAAACCGAGTTGCTCGGCAATGGAGGCCGCAAGGCTCTGGGCCTGCGCTGCGACTGTGGGATCTATGGGGGCCGGTGCCAGAGTAAGATCGAGAATGCCGTTTTTATGAAAATTCTGGCCGGGGTCGAAACAACGGATCGTCCCATCATGCCCGCGCACAACCATTACGCTGACTTCACAGGCAAAATCGACCATGCCTTCCGCAACAAGCCTGCGTGGTGCCAAAGCCTCAAACGCTGGGATCATGTCCTGCGGCGTATAAACCCGGCGTTGGCCTTTTCCATCATACCCGTCTCGGGCTGTTTTAAGAATGAAGGGAAAGCCAAGTTTTTCTGCGGCCTCTGACAGGGAGGCCAGATCATCGACCTGATGCCAGGGCGCGATAGGGATACCGGTCTCTGTCAGGAAAGATTTCTCGACACTGCGGTCCTGACTGGTCCGCAGGATGGCCCCAGAAGGATGCACGGGGCAATGTTGCGCCAGACAGTCCAGACCATCTGCATTAATATTTTCGAACTCGAACGTAATGACATCCACCGCACGGGCAAATTTTTCCAGCGCCGTCAGGTCGTCATAGGCACCCAAGGTAACGCCATCGGACACCTGAGCTGCGGGACCGTGTGGATCTTGTGTCAGAATATGGGTTCTAAAACCCAATTTGGCGGCAGCCATGGCCGACATACGGCCCAACTGTCCACCGCCAACAATGCCAATAACGGCATTGGGAGCCAGTGCAGGGGAAAAAGAGGTCATTGGTCTTCGGAGGTTGGTGCGTTAGCGACAGAGGCGGTTTGAAGGGCACGCCATGTGTCCAGGCGGGCAGCGAGGTCAGAATCCTGCAATGCCAAAATTGAGGCAGCAAGCAGCGCTGCGTTTTTAGCCCCCGATGCTCCAATGGCCAGAGTGCCAACCGGCACGCCGCCGGGCATCTGGACTATGGAGAGCAGACTGTCCATTCCCTTTAATGCGCGGGATTCAACCGGAACACCCAACACGGGCAGGCGGGTCCAGGCTGCACACATGCCAGGCAGATGGGCAGCCCCACCGGCACCCGCAATAATGACGGACAGACCCCGGCCCGCAGCAGTTTTTGCGTACTCACACAAACGGTCCGGTGTGCGGTGTGCCGATACAATTAACGTTTCGTGTGGGATCTCAAACTCTGTCAGAATGGCATCCGCGTGCCGCATTGTTTCCCAGTCAGACTGGCTGCCCATGATGATGCCAACTTTGGGGGTAATGTCTGCGGCTTCCGTTGTAGCGGAAGGGAGGGGGGCTGTTTCGCTCACTTTTGGGGTCTGTCCGTTCTGGTCAAGGAAAGTCAGGCAATATCATCAGGGATAAGCTGACTTTCAAGATAGGTAATTCTGTCCCGTAGCAGCAATTTGCGCTTTTTGAGACGCTGAAGATAGAGTTGGTCCACCAGCCCATCCCCCTGAATCAGGCGGTTGATGACGGTGTCCAGATCGCGATGTTCACTGCGAAGCTCGTGGAGCTGGCCAAGAAGAGAATCACGGTCTTTCAGCATGTTCTGAGATCTCCCGAGCACTATTCCCGGTTTTTACAAACGGGTAATAGAGTGCCGTAGCAGTGTTTTCTCACGTCTTTTCATTTTTGAGTCGTATCAGAAGGAGCGGGAAAACAAAAGCCGAAGCCATGAGGGTAATGCATATCTTACTGTCAGTTTTTATGAAAAAAACATGGAAACATTTAAGACTTCTGCGTTACGGTTTTATGACCACCAACATGAATGGAGGCACCGATGACACTCTCTTCGCGGATTGAAAGCTTAAAAACGCGTCACTCACGGATTGATCAGAAAATCTCATCGGAAGGCGGACGCCCCAGACCGGATGCTCGCGTTCTCATGACCCTCAAGCTCGAGAAGCTGAGGATCAAGGAAGAAATAGAACGGCTCTCCTCCTGACCCACACGTCATAAAAAAGCCGCTGAAGGACCAGTCCTCCAGCGGCTTTTTCTTTGCTTATTCGCCTGTAGCGCTTTCGTGCTCACCATAGGCTTCCGGTAGCGGAGCCTGTGGCACTTCGTGGCCTTCACGTTCAAGGCGCAGATTGGCAGCCTGCACAGCAGCATTTAGATCGGCCTGTCGGCACAGACCGATAGTCACGGGATCACGCGGTTTAATGTTAGGCGTGTTCCAGTGTTGCTTGTTACGCACTTTGGCAATGGTGTCCTTTGTTGTGCCCAGAAGTTTGACAACTTCCTGGTCACCCAACTGCGGGAAGTTGCGCAGCAGAAAGGCAATGGCGTCTGGCCGGTCATGGCGTTTTGCAACAGGGGTGTACCGGGCACCCTTTGACCTGCGTTTAACCGGATTGTTGACAGCCAGAATTTTCAGTTTTGCATCAGGACTAGCTTCGCACCGGCGGATCTCTTCCTGTGTGAGCTGACGGTTTGAGACCGGGTCATACCCGACAATGCCCTGAGCCACTTCGCCATCTGCAATGGCCTGAACTTCAAGCGGATGCATGCCACAGAATTCGGCAATCTGGCCAAAGCTGAGGGCTGTTCTTTCAATCAACCACACTGCGGTGGCTTTAGGCATCAGCGGTAGGGTCGTCATTGGTTCCATCCTGTCGTCGGGTGGCGCTTGCGCAGGCACCGGAGAGAGTGACGGTTCGGAACCCTATCCAGTAAGGCCCGCGTGCCTGCCGGCGCGCTTGTGTTGGCGATGATATGGAGGGAGCGCCCCCACAAGGTCAAGAAGCAAATGCATGAAATAAAGAAAGGAGGGAACTTATCCCTCCTTTCCGGGTCGTTCTAAGCTGCTTCAATCAGGCCGCAGCGGCGGGAAAGGAGCCAGGTTGCACTAATGTTGGCTCCGACTGAACAGCCGTGTTGGACGCGCTGGAGCCAACCTGCACTGGTATGCGCCTTGGTTTGAGGGCTTCCGGCACAATCTGGCGCACGGCAATGCGGAGCAGTCCATTATTCATTTCTGCTCCGGTTACTTCCACGTGATCAGCCAAGGCAAAGCGGCGCTCAAATGCGCGGCGGGCAATGCCACGATGCAGAATTTCCCCTTCATTTTGCGGTTCACTTACGCGACCGGAAACAACAAGTGTATTGTCCTGAACCACAAGCTCAATATCATCAGCGCCAAAGCCAGCAATGGCCATGGTCAGGCTATAGCTGTCATTGCCTGTTTTTGCGATGTCATAAGGTGGATAACTGGGGGACGCTGCGGTGCGGGCTGCGGTATCCATCACCTGTGCCAAGCGGTCAAAGCCAATGGCTGACCGGAACAAGGGTGCAAAATCGTAACTCATAAAAACCTCCTCGTTTAGCAAGGTTCTGCCACGTGGTGCGGCCCCCGTTATGGCGGGCCATGCGGCATTAGATTTGAACGCTGAGCAGGAACCCCGACAGGGCATTCTCTACTCGGTGCTAAACGTGGAAAACCCCGCCCCCTGTTTCAAGGGGCGGGGTTTCACAATTTATGCACGATTGTGTGCGGGGTCTTATTTTTTGCGAACGCCAATACCAGCAAAGCGCTTGTTGAACTTTGCCACCTGGCCCCCGGTATCAAGGATACGCTGTACGCCGGTCCATGCTGGATGGGACTTCGTGTCCACGTCCAAGCGCAGCGTGTCACCTGGCTTGCCGTAGCAGGAGCGGGTGGTGAATTCTGTGCCGTCTGTCATGATGACGTTGATTTCGTGATAGTCTGGGTGAATGCCGGTTTTCATGATGGCTCTTTTCCGTTCAAACAAGGCTGTCCCGATACCGACCGGGCTATGCGTGCGAGTGCATATACCGATGTGTGTGGCTGTGATCAACAACTCTTACGCAGAATTCTGCCTTCAAACAGCAACATGATAACGGGGCGTCAGGCTTAGTTCTGTTGCATCAGGGGATTACGGAGGGCGTATAGAGAAAAAGCACGCCTATTTTTTGCTTTATATCTTGAAAAAAACCTCGCATCCTGAGTACAGACGCTGGTGATAGACAAATAAATTCAGGAACGTTTCATGGCTGATGATAAAAAAGGGCTTCACGCCCCAGGTTGGGTTGGCGAGTTTAAAGCATTTATTATGCGTGGCAACGTGGTTGATCTCGCCGTTGGTGTGATCATCGGTGCGTCTTTCACTGGCATTGTAAATAGTCTTGTGAAAGACGTGTTCAACCCGCTTATTGGGTTGGCAATTGGTGGGATTGATTTCTCCAACCTCTTTGTCACGCTTAAAGGCCCCCATCTGGCAACGCTGGCGGAAGCGCAGAAGGCCGGAGCCGTCACCATTAACCTCGGGCTGTTCATCAACGCGGTTATTCAGTTCCTGATTACGGCCCTGGTTATTTTCTGGCTGATTAAGGCTCTCACTCGTATGCATGTACGCGAAGACGCCAAGCCAGCAGCTCCGCCGGAACCAACGAAAACCGAAATCCTGCTGCAACAGATTCGCGACGAACTGGCTTCCCGCCGGGTCTAATACCATGCAGGCTTTTCGTTGACACGAAAGCAAGAAGCAGGTTTGCGGGGAAACGGAGTTGGGCTAGGCTTCAGTCATCATGAAGCATCCTTTCTTTGTTTCCCCTTTTTTTTCTAAACGTTGTTTCCAGAATATGGCAGCTCTGGGAGGGGTGGCCTTGCTGGCAGGGTGTCAAACTGCGCCCAGAGCGGTCAGCCTTGAGCCGACACCGCACACCATGATGTATTCTTATCTTATTGCAAATGGCATGGCGCGTGGGCGCATGATGGCCGGACGAGCAGATGCCGCGCAGGTTATGAGCATGGCGCAGGCAGACCAGGTTGCGGTGGTTGCCATTCTTACGGCAGCTCGTGAGCAATCACGACAGGCAACGCAGGCGGCAAACGCCGCTCTGATATCTTATATTCACGAGATTGAAAAATAATAACATAGAAAAAGCGTTCGTTCAGAGGTAGGCGAAACCCGAACTTGCCGCTACTGTATCTGACAACTATTGCCACTGCTGTCAGGGACACAATCTGTGACGAACTCATCAGATTCATTTTCTATTCATACATTCAGGCCTTATCGCAGACAGAGCGTTGAGTCAGTGCAACAGGGCGAAGTGACGGAGATTCCGGCGGAAGCGCCTTCACCTACAATATCTCTCACGAACAGTTCCCAACCTAAGCGTATGGATGAAATAGAGGTGCCGATTGATTCTGGTAATGGTCAGGTTACAAGTTTTGACGTAGCAGCATTGAGCATAGATCCTCAAGCAAGAGCCTATTTTGATCAAAACGGTCTAAATACCCTTCACGACGTATTTTCTGTTGCGAATATTCTTCATACTAACAGGAATGTAAAAGAAGCTGCCATAATTTATGGCTTGGGTTTTCGAATGCATTCCAAGCAGCCAAACCAACATCCTTCTGCACAAATACTCCTGCATGTAAGGCTATTATGCATGCTTAAGGCAGGCTTACAGCTTCCTAAAAATGAAATTGATATTTTGCGTTCTTATAACATCCCTTTCGCAAAGTATATCGAAGGTGTTGAAATGGCTTGGTCAGGTCAGGATGGGCGGCAGTCGCTTCTTCATATGGGGAATGCATATGAAGAATTTCATACAGGGGAAGAAATAGATTGTCGCTATTTGGAAGTGGCTTTAAAAAACTCTCATGCCTTATTTGGTAAACCCTCGCAGCCTGGTAGTCATTTCACAATACCTAAAAATATATTTATGTATTGGGATCATAATCCGCCTGCGGAAATACAAGAAAACTTTACGTACCATAAAAATATACCAGATTTTAATTTTAAAGTTTTTGATAAAGAAGAAGCTCAAGAGTGGCTTTACCAGAATTATGGAGTAGAAGCGCGTTCTCTTTTTTTAAATATGAGACATCCTGCGGAAGCCGCTGATTTCCTTCGTGTGCATGTGACACAAGTTTATGGTGGGTGGTGGATGGATGCTGACATCCGCCTTCGTGACGATGAATCTTTAAATTTCTTGAAAAAGCAAGAAGCAGATAATGTATTTTTTACAACAAATAATTATTTTGTTCATAATGATTTTTACGGTACAATAAGTAATAGCTCTGTTGGGGAGGATTGTTTATTATCTTTATATAGAAACTGCTATAAATACCACGATCTATATATAGCCTATAAAACAGGCCCCGGTATTTTTAATCGCGCATTAAATCGTCGAACATGGCGTACGCTGCGAGGAATTCAAATAAAAGATAGCGTACAAGTATATGATGCATCTGTTTTTGGTCAAATAATTGACTTGTTCGATACCCCTTACAAGTTTATTTTGCCGTCATGGCATACAGTGTAAATTGGGTCTAATATTATAGTTTATGCTAAAAAAGAGGTTTTAATGCAAAAAAGTTTTATTTGTTTTTTTTTATAAGTATTCCGCTTTTGTTTTGCACAGCAAGTGCAGGCGTATATGCTAAAAAAGAAAAACGCATTATATACACAAAAAAAAGCTTAGATTTTTCTAAAAAAAATATGTTTCCAATAATAAAGTTTGATGAAGATTCTTTAATTTATATTCATAGTATTAATATGTATATTTCAACAGTTACATTACCTAGGTCTGTTGTCGAAAAACGAGGGCATTCTGAAACTTTGTTTTCTCTTTACCTGTCAGGTAATGATAACTGTCCGAAAGAAGCAGAAGAAAGTATGGGATACAATGAAATATTTGAAAAATATCATCATGAAGGTATTGTTTCAAATATAATAAAACAGGCTTATTCAGGAAAAAAATACACATCAATAGATTATTTTTTTAATGAAGACATTCCTTTGAAAGTTAAGAAAGGCAGTTGCATTTTTTCTGTTTTGGATGGCAGTGATTTTTCAAATAAAAAATATAAAATGGCACAAAAAATAAAAATAAAATACCGATATGCTGAAAAAAATTCAAAAGTAAAAAAAATATCACTAGTTGGATTAGGTGGAGAATTTGTAGTTTCTTCTAATAATTATAGAACTCCTACCTTAAATGCATACAGTGTTATACCAGTTTCTAAAAATGGAAAATTACATCCTGGTTGGCTATTAAATTTGTATGGAAATGTGTCTGCTACGACAGAGTCAGATGAAAAGTATAGAAGTAAACCAGAAGGTAATTGGCAGATAAGCCATTATATTATGGTTTATACAAAAAATAGCTGTCAAAAAGCATTTCCAAACCACCAAGGTTCTTTATTTTTTTGGAATGATAAAACAGGAACTTTTAGTCAGAAAAATCCTTCTTCAGCATTCTGGAGTACGTCATTATTACTGCAGAAAGTCTCTTTATCAAGCTATGGAAACTCAAGTGTCGTAGCAAGTATACCATCCCCATCAAAGGAAAAGTTTCTAAAAATTGAAGAGGGTGATTGTATAGTGGATGCTATCGTTCCTAGTGGAGATAGATTTGACAAAGCTCCAATAAATACAGAGCCACAATTTTCCATAGAAGTATTAGAAAGATAAACAGACCCTAACCTCATGAAATTAGGGTCTGTTTAGATCAATAAAAATTTAAGTGTCTAATTTCTTTTTCTATTAATCTAAAATTATTTGTGTTAGTATCTGATTTTTCTAATGCAATTTTAGAATCGCTATCATTAAGGGGTCTATATTCTTTATATCCTAAAGAACAAAAATGCATTAATGGATCGATATTTGCATTTTTAATGTCATGGTTTCTATTTAGATACTGATATTTATTAAAAAATCCAAAATAATACAGAGTATCATTGTCCACAGATGGATATCTAATGAAAAATGTTTGTAATTTTGGTAGCTCTATATTCGTGAAATTATTTCCAAAAATTGATTTTATATCAACAGACAAGAGTTCAAAAATTTTCATTATAGAAGGGAAATAAATATTACCTTTTTCTGTATATAATTTTTCATAATCTTTTTTTGTCATGAAAAAGTATTTTACCAAATGTTCACCATGCCCTGAATAATTTTTTAAACTCTCTTTATCATCTAAATTAACTAAGTGGGATAATTTTCGCGTAGCAGAATTTATTAATTTATCGAATGGTTTATTATGTAAATGCACGTAACCTAATTGGGTATAATAAGGGGTATTCGAATGTTTGGCAATTGGATGATGAAAGCCATGATCTAACAGCCCAATTGTATTTTTCCGGAAAAAACATTTGGGAACTGTTGCCGGATAGAAAAAACCAGGTTCATTAGGAATATTTAATAGCATATTTTGCATAATAAAGGCTTGATCTTGTTTGGTTTTTTTTAAGTAAAGAAAATAGTCGTGAATTTTCTTTTTCCTGCAACTTAAATTTTCATCAAACAATATAATAAATTCATCAACATCTAATGGAATAGCGAAATCGTAAGTATCTTGTTCGTCCCATGCTCTAATAATCTCATTTATTATGTTACCTTTACTCTCAAAAGCATTACTTCCAGTGTATTGTTTGTCGACATTACAACCTATCATTTCGAATTTTTCTAATATTAAGATGGTTTCTTCATCATCAGATCCGTTATCCAATATATATATATTTTCGATTCCGAATAAATATGCATGGTATTTTATCCAAGCTTCTAAATTTTTTCCTTCATTTTTTTGCATAGCAATACAACGAATATCTAACATTGTGTTTCCTTACGTAAAGATTTCTTGCAAGTCTTGCATACCATTATAATAAAAGGAGGCAGACGTTAAGTATTATATATAGAAAAACTGTGAGGAAGCGATAGCTCTCTCACAGTTGTCAGACCAACTAAGCAAAGCAAATGCTTATGCCAATTAGATCGCTCACATG
Source organism: Acetobacter cibinongensis (assembly GCF_000963925.1). Taxonomy (GTDB): domain Bacteria; phylum Pseudomonadota; class Alphaproteobacteria; order Acetobacterales; family Acetobacteraceae; genus Acetobacter; species Acetobacter cibinongensis. The sequence continues at coordinate 221,317 of NZ_BAMV01000018.1, read as the reverse complement.
CGGCGAAGTAAACAAACTTCCCCCAGCATAAGAGTAAATTTTGTCATCATTCATGAATTTTGCGTGACACACTATGGAAATTTCTTGACCATTTTTATCGAAAAGTTTTGCAGAATAGCCAGATAAAGTTTTTCCTGCACCAGTGGTGCCTGCAAACTCACCTTCAGAGGTCCACTCAGACCAAGATTCATCTTTTACGAACACTGTATACTTTAGAGTATAATTAGTATCAAAAGTAGTGATATTGATGCCTTCAATGGAACTCTGAAAAGTTTGCCCGGTGTCGATTAAATCGTTCGTCTTTACGTCACCAATAGCACCACGGTGGGTAATTATTTTTCCTTGTAAAATAGTATTGTTTCGTGAGGATATAGCTAAATAGCCATTGATTTTAGAAGAATAGTTTAGCATATTTTCATTGATGTTATTATTCTTCAAATAATATACGTAACAAAATATATCTCTGTATTTGTTTATATAGTAATCCGCATTGCCCCATGATTCGTTAGAGAAGACAAGAGCAATAATTGAACAAATAATATCAACAGAATTTGATATTTCTTTTTTTTCAATTTTTTCTAAAGAATATATTTCCCAAGGAAGTATTTTTTTTGCATCACACTTTAAGTGACCTCCTTGATCTCTAGGGAGAGAGCAAACGTACTTGTCTAAGTTTGGATCATAAAGAGAAATTTTGCCATCCGTATTGTGAAACACAGTTAGGGACAAAGCTGGACCTGAATGAGCAACCCCCATTAAGGAGACATTTGTTATATTTTCATGGTTAGATAAAAGAAAATTATATTTTTTGTCTAACTCAAACAACACAGCATCATGTGTGAATTTATTTTCGTCAACACAGACGTTGCCTGTCCGACTATCAATTTTCACATAATAATTTTCGCGTGTTTTGATTTTGTAAAATCTAGAATTTACTTCATAACCTGTGCTACGTTTTCCCATATTGGGGATAAAAAATTTCTCACGTTTCTTCGAAACAAATTCATAAATATCTGAAGCTGCTTGATGAGGTTTCCTAATCGTTTTTGTAGCATAAAAATTGTAATCAGGAGCTGTGGAGGGGGCAAGCCCATCGTAGACTACGTAATCTATACGAGATGAGTTGATTCCATCCATGGCTAAATAATTAATATCAGGGAAATCTTTCATGTTAATGGCAACGCCTTCTGGCGCGGGGGTAAAAATAGAAGTATGGAATGCCGACCCCAAGACACCAACGACAATATTATTATTTCTGAAAAGTGAAATTTGTTCGTATATAGATAGTTTTTCAGGGTGAAGTATGAGAAAACCTAATTTACTCAATTCATTTTCAAACTCTTTTTCGTTATCAATTTTTATGGTTCCACAAATAAGGTCTGAACGAGACAAATAGATATTTTTATTTTTTGTTATTGTCTCTTCTGAAAGATGCGATAAAGCCATGTCTCCTAGCTCATGGCAGAACTCAGCCATATGTTGATAGCAATATCCTTGTTCAGCAAACAATGCATCAGGAACAAGAAGTTCCTTTATTCGAAGGGGTGAATCAGGGCACAGGAAATCCTTTTTTTCTAATCCCAATAATGAGAATAAATCCCTAGCCCATTGATAAGAAAAAATTTCATTTAAATCTTTAAAGCTACGAACTAAAATAGGAGCTTTTATGTTTAATTTTTTTAAGAACCATATTCTTGATAAGAATTCAGTAATATAATGACCATATTGCTCGTGGAGATGTCCCGCAAAAATAGCCGTTTCTATAACTGGATACGTTTTTGCTGACTGTGGATTGATCCAGGACGGTTGTCCTTTCGTTTCAGATGGATGATGGTGAAAAAACGCAGCTTGGTTGATCAAATAACCTTCTTTAGTGAAAAGACCACTTAGTCCATCAAAATGGCCCAATCCACATTCATATATGGCATCCTTAAAAGTTGAAACTTCAGGCAAACTATAAAAATTTGCTCCCTTAAAGGGGAGAAGTGGAGAAGGTATAATCATTTGGTCGACCCCTATCATGGAACGCTTTGTAATTCTGTATACTGTTTTCTTTAAATACGTTAAAGGGATATCGTGAGATATGATTGAAGTAATCTAGATTTTTAGGCATGTTAGTGTTTGTTTGAAGTCTCTTTTTTCATAAATAATAAAAGCGGTGCAGCGATAAAGATAGAAGAAGATGTCCCAACTACAATACCAAACAGCATGGTCCAGGCAAAGCCGGACAATGTGGAGCCGCCGAACAAGGCCAGGGGCAGGGCTGCGAGGAACACTGTGGAGGATGTGCCCAAGGTGCGGTTCAGTGTTTCATTGATTGACAGGTCAATCAATTCACGTAGTGGCATTGTGCGGTATTTGCGCAGGTTTTCACGTACCCGATCGTACACAACCACTTTATCGTTGGTGGAATAGCCTAAGATGGTCAGAATGGCTGCGACCATAACGAGGTCAAATTCAAAGCCGGTTATGACCAGAAAGCCAACAGTTTTGGTAAGGTCCAGAATGAGTGTGATAACCGCACTGATGGCAAATTCTTTTTCAAACCGGAACCAGATGTAAGCCAAAATCATTGCCAAGCTGAGGCCGAGAGCAAGCATCCCGTTTCGGAACAGTTCGGAAGAAACAGATGCTCCTACAGCGTCGGCTCGCAGAACGGTTGAGCCAGGTTGGGCTTCGGCAACCGCGTGGCGCACGGTGTCGACAACATCGTTGGTTGCCTGTTTGTCTCCGGCTTCCAGTCGGATCAGCACATCGTCCGGTGCGCCAAAGGCCTGGAGGGACGCATGGTCGATGTGATGTGCTGCCAATGTTGAGCGGATTTTGGCAAAATCCGCCGGGCCAGATGTCTTGGCTTCAACAACAATGCCGCCCCGAAAATCCAGGCCCAAGGTAAGGCCCGGATAGAAAAACAGCCCGATGGAAGCGAGTGATAGCACAGCCGAGGTCATAAGCCCGACAAAGCGCCCACGCATGAAGTTGATGTGGGTATCCTTGCGAACAAAGCGCAGGAGGGGACGTCCAAACATGATGCGCCTCGTCTTCAGACAGGAAGGCTGGATGGGCGTGTACGCGCATACCAGCGGACCATAAGCAGTCGGGAAAGAAGGAGAGTAGTGAACAGCGTGGTGGCAATGCCAATTGTAATGGTCAGTGCGAAGCCGCGTACCGGGCCCGTGCCAAACACAAACAGCATGACGTGAGCCAGCAGGGCCGTGGCATTACTATCGATAATGGTTGACGTAGCACGCTCAAAACCCGCCTGCAGGGCTGCCAGTGCTGTACGGCCTTGCGCCACTTCTTCACGGATACGCTCATTAATGAGAATATTTGCGTCCACGGCCATGCCCAGAGTGAGCAGCATCCCCGCCATGCCGGGTAGAGTGAGTGTCGCTTCAAACAGGGAGAGAATGGCAATCATCAGGATCAGGTTGGCCACCAGGGCAATGTTGGCGTACCAGCCAAAGCGCCCATAAAACAGTGCCATGAAAATGATGACCAGCACCAACCCGCAGGCAAGGCTGAGTATGCCGGCCCGGATGGAATCTGCGCCGAGTGACGGGCCAATGGTGCGTTGTTCCACGACAGCAAGCGGGGCAGGCAAAGCACCAGCACGGAGCAGAAGAGCAAGGTCCGTTGCGCGCTGTGCATCAAAACCACCCGTGATCTGACCTCTGCCACCCGTGATGGGGGTGCGGATGACCGGTGCCTCAATAACCTTGTTATCAAGCACAATGGCAAAACGTTTGCCCACATTGGCTTGCGTTATGGTTGAGAAGGCGTGCGTGCCTACTGAGTCGAACGAGAAGGAAACAGCCCATTCGCCGGTCTGGGAATCAACGGCAGCACCCGCATTGGTCAGGTCCGTGCCGTCAACATCCACATGATCATAAACTGGCAGTGGGCTGCCTTCTGCCGGGTTGGACATGGGCACGAGGCTGACGCCCGGTGGGGGCGCTGAGGTATGCAGAGGGTTTGAGTCAACCAACCGGAACGTCATCTTTGCGGTTGTGCCAAGCAGACTCTTAATGCGCTCTGGGTCACTGACGCCGGGCAGTTCAACGACAATACGGTCATCACCCTGGCGGGTAATTTCCGGGTCTACGGCACCGGTTGCGTCAATACGTCGGCGCACAATTTCGATGGACTGTGTAATGGCGTCCCGTGCGCGGGCGGTGATGGCTTCCGGCGCCAAGGTCAGGGCAATGCTACCGTCAGCCTGCTTCTGAACCGCAAATTCGTGCGGAATGGTCTGTGGCAGCTTTTGCAAAACAGCAATGTCTGCGTCCGCCTCATCTGGCGTACGGGGTGTGAAGGAGAGCGAGGCTTTGTTGGCATCCGTCACAATATTACGGTAGCCAAGCTGCGCCTTGATCAAGCTTTCACGCGTACTGTCTGCCAGAGATTGCAGACGGTCATGCGTCAGGCTTTTCAGGTCCACCTGCATGAGGAGATAAGACCCGCCGCGCAAATCCAGCCCCAGGTGGATTTGCCGCCAGGGCATGGACGGGAAGGGGTTGCGCAGGCCATTGGGCAGGCAAAGTAGCAGACCTAATAGGCATACACCCAGTACCGAGGCCATCTTGAGGCGGCTGTAATACATTCTCACCTGAATTAATCGGTTTTTGTCGCCCGGAACATGCCGCTACCGTGCGCGGGATGCAACAGCCCAGACCCATAAGGTTGAGCCCCTCAGGCATTACGTTTTGGAAAGTGGCGGCTGTGCATCACCTGCAATGCGCTAAAAATGGCTAAATTTAGCCATTCTGGGCGGTTTTGGAAAAAATAGGGCTTATGGCAAGAAATTTGGCTCAGGAGGCTGACTTTGCCCGGAGCACCCTTTGGGTTTGGCCCAAGGCCTGCTACCGCTGCACAAACTAAAGCCACCAGGGCAGAGAGCGGAGACACAGCATGCAGACCAGTTTACGCGTGGGCGTTATTGGAGCCGGACATTTTGGGCGCTACCACACGTTGAAGATACGTGACGTGGCGCGTGAGACTCTGGTCGGTCTGTTCGACCCTGACAGCCGCCGCGCTGCCGAGGTGGCTGGAGAGGCAGGGTGCCCTGTGTTCAGCGCGGTTGAGGACCTGCTGGCTGTTTGTGATGCTGTCGTGGTGGCAGCCCCAGCAGAATTTCATTTTGATCTGGCGGTGCAGGCCCTGAGGGCTGGCAAGCATGTGCTGATAGAAAAACCTGTGGCGGCAACGCTGGAGCAGGCTGATTTTCTGGTCACGCTGGCTGAAGAAACCGGGTTGGTTTGTCAGGTCGGTCACCTGCTGCGGTATTCAGCTGAGCATAAGGCCATTACGCAGCGGATTACACGGCCACTCTATATTGAGGCTACGCGTATTGCGCCCTTCAAGCCGCGTGGCACGGATGTGTCTGTTATTCTTGACCTCATGATCCATGACCTCGATCTGGTGCTGGCAATTGTGGACAGCCCCATTGCGCAGGTGGATGCTCTGGGCGCTGCGGTAAGCTCTGCCCATGAGGATATTGCCAACGCCCGCGTACGGTTTGAGAACGGCTGCGTTGCCACCATTACGGCAAGCCGTATTTCCCTGAAGACGGAGCGCCGGATGCGCCTGTTTTCTGAAGAAGGATATCTCTCGGCTGATTTCGGCAAGCGTGAACTGACGATGATTGGCCGTGAGCGCGGGCTGCCCTTGCCGGGCACAGGGGGATTCAAGCGGGAAGCGATCTCATGGAAGGACAGTGATTCGCTGTATGCGGAGCATGAGGCCTTTGTGGCAGCCTGTCTTGATGGTGCCCCTGTGATGGTAGATGCCCGGGCAGGGCGTCGCGCTCTTGAGGCCGCTCTTGCCGTGGCGGAAGGGATAGAGACCACGCGCCGCCGCATGGAACTCTCGGGCCTGATTCGTACGCCATAAAAAAAATTCCGGCCTGAAATATTTTATGATCGCTGAAAACTGCCGCAAATTCAGAAGGCAAGTATTTTTTGGTGGGTTAAGGCAAAAAAAATCACTAGATATAGGGGAGCGTTTAGCGCAAAAGCGCGACATATGGTGTGTCTCTCAAGGCCGCCCACAACCCTGCAAGATAATGCTAATCGCAAGCGGAGCAAATGATCCATGAGTCTGGTCGACGTTCAGGAAAATGAAAGCCGTTCCTCCGACCCCCGTATCTCGGGGACTTGCGATATGTTTGCGCCAGAGCAGCTGGAAGACATGGTGCAGTTGCCCGGGCATTATCAGGTCAGGGTTAACCGCAAGCGTGATGCGTTGCTGACGCCTTTTGGCAAAGCCACGCTGGATAACCGCTATCTGCTGCCGGATGAGAGCTATCAGGACCTGTTTGGGCGCGTAGCGTCCTATTACGGGGCAGATGCAGGCCACGCACAGCGTATTTATGATTATATGAGCCAGCATTGGTTCATGCCAGCCACGCCGGTGCTGTCCAATGGCGGGACCACACGTGGTCTGCCCATTTCCTGCTTCCTGAACGAAGCCAGTGACAGCCTTGATGGCATTGTGGGGCTGTGGAACGAGAACGTCTGGCTGGCCAGCCGGGGCGGCGGCATCGGGTCCTACTGGGGTAACCTGCGGTCCATTGGCGAAAACGTGGGCCGTAACGGCAAGACATCCGGCGTGATCCCCTTTATCCGCGTGATGGATAGCCTGACGCTGGCGATCAGCCAGGGATCCCTGCGTCGTGGCTCCGCAGCAGTTTATCTGCCCGTCTGGCACCCAGAGATTGAAGAATTTGTCGAAATCCGTCGTCCTACCGGTGGGGACCCAAACCGTAAGGCGCTCAACCTCCATCACGGTATTTTGGTCTCTGATGCCTTTATGCGGGCTGTAGAGGCGGACGAAGAATGGGCCCTGCTATCTCCGAAAGATAATTCGGTTATCCGTAAGGTCTCAGCGCGCGCACTGTGGATCCGGATACTGACCGCACGTATGGAGCAGGGCGAGCCTTACATTGTTTATTCGGACCACGTGAACAACGCACGTCCGGAGCACCACAAGCTGGCTGGGCTGGAGGTCAAGACCTCTAACCTGTGCGCGGAAATTACACTCCCGACGGGTATTGACCATCACGGTAAGCAGCGGACCGCGGTATGCTGCCTGTCATCCCTGAACCTGGAAACATGGGACGAGTGGAAAGATAATCCACAGTTCATTGAAGACGTGATGCTCTTCCTGGACAACGTGTTGCAGGACTTTATTGACCGCGCCCCGGCAGAAATGGAGAAGGCGGCTTACGCTGCCATGCGTGAGCGCTCTGTGGGCATGGGGGTTATGGGCTTCCATTCCTTCCTGCAAGCCAAGAACCTGCCATTTGAAAGCGTTATGGCGAAGGTCTGGAACAAGAAGATCTTCCAGCATATTCGTGAGCAGGCAGACGCGGCGTCCCGTAAGCTGGCTGACCTGCGTGGCGCGTGCCCGGATGCCGCTGAATACGGTGTGCATGAGCGCTTTTCCAACAAGATGGCCATTGCGCCCACGGCGTCCATCTCCATCATTGCCGGTAATGCCAGCCCGGGTATTGAGCCGATTGCAGCCAATGTGTTCTTGCAGAAAACACTTTCCGGCTCCTTTACCGTCCGGAACCGGCATTTGCAGAAGCTTCTGCAGCAAAAGGGGAAGGACACGGATGAGGTTTGGTCTCACATCACCCTGAACAAGGGGAGTGTGCAGGCTCTGGACTTCCTGACGCAGGATGAAAAAGATGTTTATAAAACAGCGTTTGAGCTCGACCAGCGCTGGATTATAGAACACGCGGCCGACCGTCAGCCGTTCATCTGTCAGGCGCAGTCCATCAATATCTTCCTGCCTGCGGATGTGCATAAGCGTGATCTGCACCAGATCCACTACATGGCATGGAAAAAAGGCATCAAGTCTCTGTACTATTGCCGCTCTCTGTCCATTCAGCGCGCTGACACTGTCAGTAACGTGTTGACCGCAGCGGACGTACTTGCGGCTGAAGATGCGCAACGTGCCGCCGTGGTGGTGCCACCTACCGCCGCCAGCACGGATTATGATGAGTGCCTTTCCTGCCAGTGATGGGAGGAAAAGGCTGCATTTTCTTGATTTTCAAAGATTATTCCTTTCTGTGAAGGACGCCACCATGAGCGACGCCAAGACCGGCACCAACGAACAGGAACAGCGGTTTGACCTGCTGACCTCCAACCCTGTTTATAAGCCGTTTCGTTACCCATGGGCTTATGATGCCTGGCTGACGCAGCAGCGCTTGCACTGGCTTCCGGAAGAAGTGCCGCTGGCTGACGACGTAAAGGACTGGCACCGTGTTCTGAACGATACGGAACGGCATCTGGTAACCCAGATTTTCCGCTTCTTCACACAGTCTGATGTTGAGGTGAACAACTGTTACATGAAGCACTACAGCCGGGTGTTCAAACCCACTGAAGTGCTGATGATGCTCTCAGCGTTCTCCAATATCGAAACCATCCACATTGCCGCCTACAGCCACCTGCTTGATACGCTGGGCATGCCGGAAGAAGAATATTCTGCATTCCTTAAGTATAAGGAAATGAAGGATAAATACGATTACATGCAGGGCTTCTCGGTTGATAGCAAGCATGAGATCGCCAAGACTCTGGCAGCCTTTGGGGCGTTTACGGAAGGGCTACAGCTTTTTGCCTCTTTCGCCATTCTGCTGAACTTCCCGCGCTTCAATAAACTGAAGGGCATGGGGCAGATTGTGTCGTGGTCCGTGCGTGATGAAACACTGCACTGCCTGTCAGTTATCCGCCTCTTCCGGGTGTTTGTGCATGAAAACCCGGAAATCTGGACGGACAGGCTTCAGAATGAGTTGCGTGAAATTTGCGCCACCATTGTAGAGCACGAAGAAGCGTTCATTGATCTGGCCTTTGAAATGGGCGCAGTAGAAGGCTTGGACGCTGCACAGGTGAAAACCTATATTCACTTTATTGCAGATCGTCGGCTTATTCAGCTTGGGTTGGAACCGCTGTACAACACGACGACCAACCCGCTGCCGTGGCTGGATGACATGCTGAATGCGGTGGAACACACCAACTTCTTTGAAAATCGTGCCACTGAATATAGCCGCGCTTCAACTTCCGGAACGTGGGAAGAAGCCTTCGAAGCCTCTATTTTCGAATAAACGCTGCTGCGTAGTTCTGGTGCTTAAAATAAAAGGCCACCCGGCATGGGGTGGCCTTTTGTGCGTCAGCCGTGTGGGACGGGGGAGCGCGTCATGCCCTGCTGTTTAGGCCCCAGAGCCAAAGCCTGACCGTCTTTTAAAATCAGGCGGCTTTCAGGGGTAAAGCTCCCATCTGCTTCGTGCAGCACCACTCCGGGCACAATGCGCGATGGGCTCCGCACACAGTAGCGGCTTTGAAGAAGCATCAGCCGCGCCTCTCGCCCGGTTTTGGGCCAGAGAGGGCAGAGGGTGGTGCCGCCAAAACGATTCTGTGCCAGCGCATTACAGGCATCAGCCAGCAGGTCGGCTGGTAGAATAAGCGTGAGTGTTCCCTTGTAGCGTAACAGGCGCGTACAGCCCTTTACCCAGCTCTCAAGAGTATCAGGCAAGGCCCGCCGCGCCAGATCCCGGCGAGATAGCGGAGAGGGCGTGCCACTGCTGGCGTGCCAGGGCGGATTCGCAAAACAATGGTCGAAACGGCCAAACGGAACATCGGGTGGCAGGTCATCGGGAAAGAAACAATTTAGCAGTGTGACTTCTGTGCGCTGGTTCGCGTCCAGATTGTGCTGCGCGAGAGCGAGGCTTGGGGCATCAACTTCTATACCCCAGAGGGACAGCCCTGATATGCGTTGACTGAGGCATAAGAGGCCAGCCCCCGCACCACAGCCGATTTCGGCCACACGTTGGCCAGCTTTGGCGGGAATGCTGGCAGCCATGAGAACAGGTTCGAGGCCGGTTCTGTTACCAGAAATAAACTGGTCGTAGCGAATTTTTCCGGCCATAAGTGTACCGGTAGAGAGTGAAGGAAGTTCGGACATACCCGCCCTTGACCAGAACAGTCTGGCTGTCTTGAAGTGGTTGATGCTTGACCGTTTTTCTGGTGCCCCGCATATGAAGGGACGTCAACTCATCCCATGGCTGGGGGAAAGCGTTTGGGTATTGCAGTTAGTCAGCCGGAGATCGGCACGGCCACAAGCCAGGATGGATCTAGTGTTTCTGTGAGTAAGCCAGGAGAAGCGGGCTTAAAAGCCCTTGCCGATTATCTCGCGCCGGATATGCGTGCATGTAATCAGGTTATTATTGATCGTATGCAAAGCCCGGTTGCGCTTATTCCGCAACTTGCGGCGCACCTTGTCGCTGCGGGAGGCAAGCGCCTGCGGCCTTTGCTGACATTGGCCTCAGCCCGGTTGTGCGGTTATGACAATCAGGATGGTAAGCTGCGGCATGTTGAAATTGCCGCCTGTGTAGAATTCATTCACACAGCCACCCTGCTGCATGACGATGTGGTGGATGAAAGCCAGCTCCGCCGCGGTCTTGCCAGTGCCAATGCCATTTTTGGCAACAAGGCCTCCGTTCTGGTGGGGGATTTTCTGTTTGCCAGAGCCTTCCAGATTTTGACGGCTGATGCCTCGCTGGATGTGATGGCCATTCTTTCGGCAGCTTCTGCGACCCTTGCAGAAGGTGAGGTCATGCAAATGACCACCCAGAACGATCTTTCGACCTCGGTCGACCAATATTTACAGGTGATTTACGGCAAAACCGCAGCGCTCTTTGCTGCTGCCTGTGAATCCGGTGCTGTGATTGGTGAAATTTCTGCTGATAAGCGGGAAGCCCTGCGTGTTTATGGTGCCAACCTTGGTATGGCTTTCCAGCTTGTTGATGACGCGCTTGATTACGCAGCGGATCAGGCTGTGCTGGGCAAGGAAGTGGGCGATGACTTCCGGGAAGGGAAGGTTACCTTGCCTGTGCTGGCTGCTTATGAAGCCGGTAGCGAGGAAGACCGCGTATTCTGGCGCCGCGTGATTGAAGAGTCCGAGCAGACGCCGGAAGATCTGGACGCAGCGCTCCAGCGCATTGCTGAAACAAATGCAATTGCCGTGACCATGGCAAAAGCAGAAGATTATGCAGCCAAGGCACGCGATGCTTTGAGTGTATTTGCAGACTGTGAAATCAAGTCCTTGCTCATTGAGACAGCAAGTTATTCGGCCAGTCGGGCCAGCTAGGCTGTTTGCTCACTGGTGAAGGTAAGAAAAGGTCAGACCCACAAGGTCTGGCCTTTTTTATATGGTTGACGACTGAATACTAAGGCGTGATTCAGCCATACATCTGTGGATGGAAACGGGTGTGCTCAGCGCCTGATGCCCACAGAGTAATGGCCTCAAACCCAAAAGCAGGCAGACGTGCGGCCAGAGCTTCACTGCGCTCAGGCATTGCCGTAAACCATGCGCGGGGCGGCAGAACTGTTTCCGTTTTGCCGAGCAGATCTTCAAGGCACGTAAGGGTATGGCGGGCCACCGCGTCAGCAGGGTCCAGCCAGGTTATGTGCGGGGGTGATAAAGCGCGGAGTTGGTCTAGCACGAAGGTATAATGTGTGCAGCCTAACCCCACCGTATCCATCAGGCCCTGCGTATCGCGCTCAAAAAGGCCGAAGACTTCTTTTGGGATGGCATCTGCTGGGATTGGTTCTTCCCTGAAAGCACATTCTGCCAGCGCTGCGAGCCCGGGAGCCGCATGGGCAATAAGGGTACAGTTTGGGGCGTAGAGCGAGTGTAGGTGGGTGAGGTAAGGGCGGCGGATGGTGGCGCGGGTTGCCAGCAGGCCAATAACCTGACTGCGCGTTATGCGCGCAGCCCAACGAATGGGGGGGACGCAGCCAATAAAAGGCATGTCCGGCCAAGCGGCGCGCAAGGCATCCAGCGCCAGAGTGCTGGCTGTATTGCACGCCACAACGACCGCTTGCGGCCGTAAGCGCCTGATAGCCTGAGACAGAAGCGAGACAATGCGCTCGATCAGGAAGGCATCTGCCTGCTCACCGTAAGGAAAAACGGCTGTGTCAGCCAGATAATCAATATGGAGATCAGGCTTAAGAGTACGCAGGGCCCGCACAATGCCGAGGCCACCTATCCCGGAATCAAATGCCAGGACATGGTGGGGGGCAGACTGTACGGGCTCTGTCATGGTGTGCTGGCTTAGCCCTGTTTGGCCTTGTAGGCTGCGGCTTCTTCAAGGCTGCCAACGCCGCCGTGGCGCGCAGACCATGCACAGGGGTCTTCAAGGAAGCGGCGGACTTCAGCCGCAGCCGATTCAGAGAAATAAGGGCGGGTGGAGCAGACTTCCAGCACATCCCACCATGTGCACAGGGAGTGCAATGCAACATTCATGTCGGTAAGGGTGCGGTGTGCGCCAGGGAACACGCCGTAATAAAACACGACAAACGCATGGTTTATAAGCGCGCCTGCATCGCGCAGGGCGTTGGCAAACCGGACTTTGGACGCGCCATCGGTTGTCAGGTCTTCAACCAGCAGGGTGCGCATGCCTTCTGGCACATCACCTTCAATCTGTGCATTGCGGCCAAAGCCTTTAGGCTTTTTACGAACATAGGCCATGGGCAGCAGCATGCGGTCTGCCATCCAGGCGGCAAACGGAATACCGGCAGTTTCACCGCCTACAATGGCATCAAGGCTTTCATAGCCGACATGGCGACCAATTTTCTCCACACCCAGCTCGACAATCTTGGCGCGCGCACGCGGGAAGAAGATAATGCGGCGGCAATCAATATAAACAGGTGACTTCCAGCCGGATGTCAGGGTGTAGGGGTCTTCCGGGCGGAAGTTGACGGCTTTGATTTCCAGCAACAGGCGTGCTGTGGTCAGCGCCGCATCGTGGTCCCAGTCACTGCTGTGGGTGGTATGGGGGGCTGCAAGATTTGCGGGTGACGTCATGAAGCACATCCTTGGCGAAATGGCGGTTGGAATTGGCTTTGGCATACCCTCCGGCGCAGGGAAAATCCATGCCTCATCGTGCTTGAACCGAGCAAGAAATCACAAATGCTGCGTTTGTAGCGTTTCTGGCGTCTATAAAGACGTACGTCGAGGGTATGTGGGGGTAAACATCGTGGCTTTATATTATGCAGCGCAAACGCAGACAGCGGCACCGTGGGAGTCGGATGTGAAGTGATCTTTAAGCTGTAAAAGTATCAGGGCGGCATGGGGTGTCGTTTAAAGCTATGAAGACTATGGCAAAAACAACACGAAAAAGAAGTTGTGATAGGTATGCGTTAGTTTGTTGCTTGCTTCGGTGTGCTTTCTGGCGTTTAATCATCGCTAATGAGATTGATTATTAATTGAGGAATATGTGCTGTGGCTGCTGAACTAAGTCGGATCGCCCGTAAGTGCGAGCGAGCTGTCATTACAGCGTATCAGGAGCTGCGTGAGGTGGGCACAGAAGATATGACCGCTTTTCACGCCTGCACAACGCTCTACCGTATTCATCACCCGGAAGCGTCTTTGAATGAAGCGCGGCGCTTAGTGTCTGAGTGGATTGATCATCACGTTGTCCGCAAGTCTGATGGCCCGACAAAAGGGTGCGACTGCGACTAAAGGCGAGCCCGTTTACCCACTTGCCATTTCAGGGTGCGCTACGGAGCCAGATGGTGTTATAGCCAGTCTGGCTTTTTTTCGTCTTCAGAGTAGCAAACATGACGCAAAATCTGAGTGGGTTATGGCAGGGGCAGTTTAGTTACCCCCGAACCTTTCAGGCAGAATTTTTTACGGCCAGCCTGCTTGAACAAGCCGGAATGTTATCCGGTACCATCACAGAAAAAGCAGTTAATCAGGCAGATGTATCGGGCGTGTTTTTGGCCTATGTCAACGGGCAGCATGACGGCGCAACTGTCCATTTCCTCAAACGCTATGAGAGCGCTACCCGCACACATACAGTTCACTATACCGGTCAGGTTAATAGCGATTCTACCGAGATTAGTGGCGTATGGTCCATTCCTGGTAATTGGTCTGGACCGTTTTTGATGGTGCGTGCTCGACCTCAACAACAGCGTGCTGTGCACAGGCAGACCGAACAAGTGGAATAAAAAAGGGGAGTCTAAGCTCCCCTAAGTCAGGTTACCGTTTGTCAGCCGGTTTAAAGTCGCGTTCTGCAGCCCCGGTGTAAATTTGCCGCGGGCGGCTGATGCGCTGGCCGGGTTCCTCAATCATTTCTTTCCACTGGCTTACCCAACCTGTGGTGCGGGCAACGGCAAACAGCACGGTAAACATGCTTGTTGGGATGCCCATGGCTTTGAGGATAATACCGGAATAGAAATCAACATTCGGGTAAAGCTTACGCTGTACGAAATACTCGTCATTAATGGCGATTTTTTCGAGTTCGATTGCCAGATCAAGCAACGGATCATCTTTAATGCCAAGTTCTTCAAGAACTTCGTGGCAGGTCTGCTGCATGATCTTGGCGCGTGGGTCAAAGTTCTTATAAACGCGGTGACCAAAGCCCATGAGCTTCACGCCGCTGTTTTTGTCTTTCACCTTGCTGATGAAGTCAGGAATGTTTTCCTTGGTGCCGATGGTGTCCAGCATTTTCAGGACAGCTTCGTTCGCACCGCCGTGAGCGGGGCCCCAAAGTGCAGCAATACCAGCAGCAATGCAGGCAAAGGGATTAGCGCCAGTGGAGCCTGCGAGCCGAACAGTGGATGTTGAGGCATTCTGCTCATGGTCCGCATGCAAAATCAGGATGCGGTTCATGGCGCGTGCCAGAACAGGGTTGATTTTATAAGGTTCGGACACCCGCGCGAACATCATGGAAAGCAGATTTTCCGCGTAGTTCAGGTCGTTGCGGGGATAAATGAAGGCCTCACCCTGAGTATACTTATAGGCCCAAGCTGCAATGGTCGGGATTTTGGCAATCAGGCGCATGGCTGCGAGGTCACGGTGCGCTTTGACGGCAATATCACCTGCATCCGGGTAGAAGGCGGAGAGAGCGCCCACCGTTCCGCACAGAATGGCCATCGGGTGTGCATCCCGCCGGAAGCCATTGAAGAAATTGCGGATCTGCTCGTGCAGCAGAGTATGGTTGGTCAGGGTTCTGTTGAAGGTTTCTGCCTCACTGTTATTGGGCAGCTCACCGTTCAACAGAAGATAAATGACTTCTTCATAGGACGCATGCTCGGCAAGCTGAGCAATGGGGTAGCCCCGGTGCAGAAGGACACCTTTATCCCCATCAATAAAGGTGATTTTGCTATTGCATGACGCTGTTTCGCCGTATCCGGGATCGAACGTGAAGACGCCTAGTTCTGCCGGCAATTTACGAATATCAACAACATCCTGGCCCAGAGTGCCGGTGAGAACAGGGAATTCGGCAGTTTTGCCATTGAGCGAAATAGTGGCAGTGGCCTGCTTACCTTCGTTCTGCAACGTGCTCATGATACTTCCTTCTGCATAATAAGACGGCAGAACCTTTATGCGGCCTGCTGTTGGGCTGTTGTCTCTGATCTCATACGAAACCGGAAGGAGGCTGCCGATAAACCGCACGTTATCTCAAAAGCTAAAAGGCAGAAAACTGCCGTTTTCGGCTTTAGGGTCGCGAGAATGTGTCTAAAGTCAGGTTATGATTATCACATATGGACCAATCTGGAGCGTGTGTGCTGCCCTCAGCACCCCAAGCCGTAAACTGGCCAATGGACCCGGTGGCGAATCCCTGATCAAGTTCCATGGCGGTCGGGTCAAGCTTACGGGCCAGAGCGGAAATACCCGGATTGTGCCCTACCAGTAAAACAGAGCGTGCCTGTAGCGGGGCTTTTTGTATTTGTGCCAGCAGGGCTTCTGGCGGTGCTTCGTAAATATCAGGGCAAAAAACCGGTTCCGTGATCAAAGGCCTGAGAAAAGGCAAAAGTCCCGCAAGTGTCTGCCGGGTACGGAGGGCAGGGCTGCACAAGACATAGTCTGGCGAGAGCCCTTTCTGCCTGAGCCAGAGGCCACAACGCTGGGCCGTGGCCTGTCCTGCTGCGGTAAGGGGCCGCGCGCGGTCTGCTGTTTCGCTGAAATCCCCCATAGGAGGGCTTGCGGCCTCGGCGTGCCTAAGCAGCAGCAGGGTGCCGTTCATTTTGCAGGAGTCTCGGCGGACTGTTTGGCAATGGCCTCATGGTGCCGGATGACTTCATGGATAATGAAGTTGAGGAATTTTTCTGCAAAATCCGGGTCCAGATGGGCGTCCTCTGCCAGTGTACGCAGGCGGGTAATCTGCCGCGTCTCCCGCGCCGGGTCTGCCGGTGGCATGCCATAACGCGCCTTGAGAGCGCCCACAGCTTTGGTGCAACGGAAACGTTCCGCCAGCATGGCCACAAGAGCGGCATCAATATTATCAATACTGCGGCGCAGGTCCTGAAGGGCGTCAATGGGGGAAGGCTGGTCTGTCACGGTTATTCTATGTCTCTTTATCATGGGGTAACGGTAAGAATGTTCTGCCATGCTGGCTTACAGAGCAATAGAAAATTCTTCCATAAAATCCGGCGGAAGGTCCAGCCATGCCAGGTGCCCACCTTTGCCTGCGCCTGTATCGGTAAAAATGGCCTCTCCCCCGGTGCGGCCCGGAATGGTCAAGGGGCAGCCGTTGGTAGAGCGTTGATCATGGCCGCAGTAAACGGTGTAGCCTGTGGGGATATGGTTGACCCAGTTGAGGCACCGCTCCGGGTAGCCATCTTTCTGCACACGGTTGGTGGTTTCTCCAAACAGTGCGCGGGACAGAAGAAAAGTTACACGGCCCAGAGCTGGCGGCGGCGGCTCCATGAGCATCCGCACATCAAATGCGCCATGCACAAACACTTTGCGGCCCAGAACAATCCACGCCGGGGCGGCTTCAAGATAGGGAAGGATGGTGTGGAGGACATCCTGATTCTCAGGGCGGTAAAGCTGGCTGAGCGTTGCTTCCAGCGGTGGGTCGGGCCGTAGTTTGCGGCCCATCAGGGCACGACCAAGCTTGCGATCATGATTGCCAATGAGAAAAAGGCCGCGCCCTTCCTGCATAACCTGCATCATGGCGCGCAGAACGCCTGCACTATCAGGGCCGTAATCCACCAGGTCACCCAGTTGGATGATAAAACGATCTGTTGCGATGGCGTGCCGGAAGGCCTGTAGGTCTCCATGCACATCGCCCACGATGCGGAGTCCTTTCCGCAGCGCGTTTTTCACGTTTTCGTCAAGCAGGAAGCCTCTGTCCATCTGTGTTTGTCCACCAATCCTTCCTTCCATGTAGGCTTCCCGCATACGTGCAGAAAAGGGGCGGAGCGCAATTTTTTGTGTAAAAGCATCATGCACAAGCATGTGACAGGCCAGACGGCCTTTTTTCTGCCTAACGTGTGTGCGCACCCCGGCCCCATTTGGAGCCGGTTTGAAAAAGCCAGGAAACAGAGGGCTGTAGCCAAAGGCCAGACACGATATAAGGCCAGCCATTAGTCCGTTGGTTCTGCTTTTTCAGAACGATTTGAACAAGAACAGGAAGCCTCTTCATGGCAGAGCGCATTCGCAATACCTCTTTTCTGAACAAGGTTCGCCCGGCAGAAGCAGCAGCCGAACTGATCCGCCCCGGAGACATTGTAGGGGCCAGTGGCTTTACTGGTGCAGGTTACCCTAAGGCTGTGCCAGAAGCGCTGGCAGGCCTGATGGAAAAGGCCCACGCCAAAGGGCAGGAATACCGCATCAGCCTGATTACAGGCGCTTCAACCGGCCCTCAGCTGGATGGAGAGCTGGCACGTGTTAATGGCGTGTCCTTCCGCTCACCGTTCAATACCGATGCCGGTATGCGCAACCGGATTAACGAGAACGAAACGGATTACTTTGACAACCACCTTGGTCAGGTTGCCAGCCGCGCCGTGCAGGGTAACTACGGCAAGTTTGACGTTGCCCTGATCGAGGCAACGGCCATTACCGAAGATGGCGGCATTATCCCCACATCTTCTGTCGGCAATTCCCAGACATTTCTGGATATTGCGGACAAGGTGATTATCGAGGTCAATGAATGGCAGCATCCAGGCCTTGAAGGGATCCATGATATCTGGGACGGCAATGTCAGTGGCGCGCCGGGCCGGGACATCATCCCACTTAACAAGGCTGATGGTCGTATTGGTGGCCACTCCCTGAAGGTGGACCCTAATAAGATTGTCGCCATTGTTAAAACTAATGACCGTGACCGGAATGCGCCGTTTGCTGCACCGGATGCGGCTGCCAAAGCCATTGCAGGGCATCTGCTCGATTTCTTTGGCCATGAAGTGAAGCAGGGCCGCCTGCCGCCTTCCTTGCTGCCGCTGCAATCCGGCGTGGGCAACGTAGCCAATGCCGTGCTGGATGGCCTGAACGAAGGGCCGTTTGAAAATCTGCTGGGCTATAGTGAGGTCATTCAGGACGGCATGTTGGCCATGCTGGATTCCGGCCGTATGCGCATGGCATCGGCCACGTCCTTTTCCCTCAGCCCGGATGCAGCCGAAGAAATCAATAACCGGATGGATTTCTTCCGTAACAAGATCATTCTGCGTCAGCAGGATGTCAGCAACAGCGCAGGCATTATCCGCCAATTGGGCTGTATTGCCATGAACGGCATGATTGAGGCTGATATTTACGGGAACGTGAATTCAACCCGCGTCATGGGGTCCAAAATGATGAACGGTATTGGAGGATCTGGCGATTTTGCCCGTAACTCCTACCTGTCCATCTTCCTGTCTCCGTCAACGGCCAAAGGGGGCAAGATTTCTGCCATCGTGCCAATGGCAGCCCACGTTGACCACATTATGCAGGACACGCAGATATTTGTGACCGAGCAGGGTTTGGCCGATCTACGCGGGCTTTCCCCGGTTAAACGTGCAGAAGTGATTATCGCAAAGTGCGCGCATCCGGATTATCGCCCGCAATTGCAGGATTATCTTGATCGTGCGCTGAAGCATTCCTTTGGCAAGCACACACCCCATCTGTTGAACGAAGCCCTGAGCTGGCATCAGCGCTTTGTGGAAACAGGCAGCATGTTGCAAAGCTGAGCCATCTTCCGGCAAAGCAAGAAAAAGGGCGGCACTTTCAAGGTGCCGCCCTTTTTGTATGGTCTCTGCAAAAAAGCAGGAGCCTTATGGAGAGGGGAGGTTAGCTGTCGCTGGCCAGAGCCTTCGTGAGCTGCATTGGCTGTTCTGTCACGACAATGTCGACGGGGCGTTCTGCAAAAAACTTGCTGGTTGAAAACGCCGCAGAATGCGGGTTTTCAGTGATAATGGCCTCGGCATCCCGATGCACAAGCGCGAACAGGTCTGGCGTTGCACTGGGCGACAGGTATGCCGCATAGGGGTGACGGCCTGCCATACGGTGCGCCGTGTATGCATCCCGCGTGGAGTGGATGGGGATGGCGACCATCATGGAGCTATCAGCCCGCAAGGCGGCTTCTGTTGTTTCATGGTCTGACGCAACCAGAACGACGCGGTCACGCATCCGGGCGTTGCGTACCAGCTTGGCCACATCCACCGGGTTGGTATCGTTCAGGTCAAGCATCAAGAGGGTATGCCCACGGCGTGAGGAGGCCAGAACCTCGCTCAACTGGTTGGAGCCGGGCACAACCACAACGCGGCCGTTTTCCTGCGTGGCCAGTTGCAGGCGTAACATGCCGGGGGTGGAGGCCGCATGCAGCAGCCCGGTTGAGCCCGGCGTCATGCTGAGCCCGGTACCGGGTGAACAAATGACAAGCCCGTGGTGAATACGGGCCATAAGCCCGTCCGCGTGGGATTTGTGGAGTGCAAGGCCTGTTCCGGCAAGCACGCACACGCCCACGGCAAGGGCAGCTTTTCCCAAACACCTCTTCAGTGGGTTGCACTGGGGTTTGGGGGTATCGGATGTCAGGTCATACTGATGCGACATCTGGTGTTTCCCTGTCCTGTTGGCCTGCCATGGCCGCTGCGCGCGCAAGATCAACCGATAGCACGCGGCTTACACCGCGTTCCTGCATGGTTACGCCGAACAAATGGTCCATGTGGGCCATTGTCAGCTGATGGTGCGTCACAACCAGAAAGCGTGTTCCTGCCTCTGTGACCATGTCGCCAAGAAGAGCACTGAAGCGTCCAACATTGGCATCGTCTAGCGGTGCGTCAACTTCGTCGAGCACGCAGACGGGAGCGGGGTTACAGCGAAAGACTGCAAAAATCAATGAAAGAGCGGTTAAAGCCTGTTCACCCCCTGAAAGCAGAGAGAGTGTGGCCAGTTTCTTACCTGGGGGCTGTGCGTAAATTTCCAAGCCCGCTTCAAGCGGATCATCACTGCCAACCAGCCCGAGGTGAGCGCGGCCCCCGCCGAACATACGCGAAAAAAGTGATTGAAAATGGTGGTCTACCTGCGTGAAGACCGCCATTAACCGCTCTCTGCCCTCTTTGTTAAGAGAACCGATGGAGCCACGCAGCCGCGCAATCGCGGCTTCAAGGTCTGCAATTTCAGCAGCCAAGGTATTCGCTTGGGTTGACGCTTCTTCCGCCTCTATTTCAGCCCGAAGATTGACCGGGCCAAGGTCTTCACGTTCTCGCGTTAGCCGAGAAATTTTACGGCGCAGGGAACTTTCTGCGGAGTCTGTTATCTCGCCCATCGGGCGGCGGGGTGGTTCTGGTGTTTCTGCCAGAAGCTGATCCAGAATGGCCTGCGCCTGCTCACTTTTGCCCTCAGCCTTCAAAACGGCTTCCCGTGCTGTGGCAAGGTCTGCTTCCGTTTTGCGGCGTTGCTCGTTCGCTGCTGTCAGAGTGGCCTCAGCCTGGGCACGGGCCGTATCTGCCTCTGCAAAGGCGGTTTCTGCATCGTGCAGGGCTTTCAGGGTTGTCTGTTTCTGGCGCTCCGCTTCTGCGGGAAGTTCGGAGACACTCAGATGCTCGGTGCGGGCTGCATCCAGCCGTGTGGTTGCCTGTTCAAGGTCTGCACGGGCGGCGGCTGCGCGGGCTGTCCAGTCTGTAACCGAGGTTGCCAGAGTCGTTTGCTGATGCGCCAGAGTGGTTTTTTCTGCCAGCAATGCGGCGCGCAGTTCGCGCAAGGTCTCAAGAGCGGAGAGGATCTGCGTGCGTTTGTCCTGCTGGGCTGCAATGTCAGCGTCTGCGGTGGCAGGGATGGAAGCAGCGGCCTCAGCCAGCGCTTGGGTGGCTTGCTCCTGCTGCGCTGCAAGCTCTTGGGTTTCTGTGGTCAGTTCAGCTAACCGTGGGGCTAGAGCATCCAGCCGTGACTGGAGTTCCAGCGTTTGCTGTTGAAGAGCCTGGTGGGCCGAGCGTGCCGCTTCAGCCGCTTTCTCCGCTACTGACAGCGCCTGTTCTGCGTTCTGGTAAGCGGTGCTGCTGTCTGCCTGATGTTTTTGGGCCGCAAGCAGGGCCTCTTCAAACTTGCGGTTGCTTTGCGCCGCGGTAACGCGTGTTTCAAGCTCCTGTAACGTGCCTTCTTCAGTGGTAACATTTTGCCGCAGGCGGTCACGTTCCGGTAGCAGGGTCTCAAGGCGTGCTGTTGCCGTGGCCTGCTGGTTTTCGGCTTTGGACAAGGCACTGTTGGCTGTTTGCAGCGTGTGTTCAGCTGTTTTGAGGGCTGAACGCGCTTTCTGCTCGGCCTCCTGTGCCGTGGTGTCCTGCTGGCGGGCGGTCTGCAAAGCTGTGCGCAGCGCATCGGGTGACGGCAAGTCTGCCTGTGCCTGCATAGCGGCTGCCAACGCGGCGTCAGCATCTGCGCACGCACCCACAGCCCGTTCATGCTGCGGCCGGAGGGCATCCAGCCGTGCGCGGGAAGCAGCGTGACGGCGCTGTGTTTCTGCTTCCTGCGTACGTGCGTGCTGAAGGCTCTGCTCCAGCTTGGCGCGTTCTGCCCGGTGCTGTGCCGCAATACCATCCTGTTGCTGCACAGCCTGATTGGCGCTGACAGCGGCCTGCTCCACTGCGGGTGCCTTTTGCGCAAGGTCAGCCAGACGTTGCTCGGTTTCTTTCAGAATCCGGCGTTGGCCGAGGCGTCGGGTAGCGGCATCGGGCTCGCCTGCGCGGGTGTAGAAGCCATCCCAACGCCACAGGTCACCCTGACGGGACACAAGGCTCTGGCCGGGATGAAGGCCTGCTTGCAAGGCTGAACCATCCTGCCCATCCGGAAGGAGGCCGATAAACCCCAGCAGATGGGTCAGTACGGCGGGTGCTGTAATAAAGGCAGAAAGTGGTTTGGCCTGTGCAGGCAGGGCCGGGGGAGGTGTTTGCCCCTTTAAGGTATGCCAGCCGCGTGGCGCATTCTCCGCAACGGGGGCATCCAGTCCTTCAGACAGGGCCGCTGCCAAAGCGGCTTCATAGCCTTCAGGCACATCCATCTGAGCGGAGACTGGTTCAGCGCTTGCCTCAGCCTCATTACCCAGAGCGTGTGCCAACCCTTCAGCCTGCGCCTTAAGGCGTGTGATTTCCGTGCGGAGCGTATCGCGCTCGGTTATTGCATCCTGCTGGGTGGCTTTAAGAGCAGCAAGCTGAGAATCGGCCTCGTCCAGCGTTGTGGTAAGTGCCTTGAGGTCGGCTTCCAAGGCAGCCCGTTTGCTCTGTGCTGCTTCCAGAACAGAATCGGGGATGGCGTCCTTGGTGGCTTGCTCAAGGCCACGCTTGAGGGTCTGCTCCTCTTGTCTGGCCCGCTGAAGTGCGCTTTCTGCTGCGCGCTTAGCTTCTGCAATGGTTTTGCGCTGCGCCTCATCCGTTTGGAAAAGACGCGTGGCCTCGGTCAGGGCATCAGAGGTGTCACGGCGCTGTGCGGCGGCTGTGTCCAGTGACTGCTGGGCTGACTGATGGGCTGTAGTGGCCTCTGCCGCAGCGGAGCGCAGACTGCCGAGCACTTCGGCGGACAGCAGAGACGCCACGGTCTCAGTCTGTCGTTTTTCAAGTTCAGTCAGATCGCGCCGCAGAGTGGCAAGGCGGTTGCGGGCCTGCTCTAGCGCCTTTGTTGCTTCAGACTGTGTTTTGCGTGCGTTTTCGGCATCATTTTGTGCAATGGAGAGCGCTACACGCGCTTGAGACCGCGTGCGTTCAGCCTCTTCTAAGGCAGTGCGGGCAGCGTTTTGGGCCTCGGATGTGCTTTCCAGAGCCGTTTGGGTCTGCTGCTTATCCGCTTCGGACGGCAAGCGGCTTTGCAGGCTCTGTAGTTCGACTTGAAGGCTGGAAAGAGCTTCGGCACTCCGTGTGTGGCGTGTCTGCGCTGCCACAAGGGCGTCCTGCGCCCGGTTGTGTGTGTCCCGGGCCGCAGTGAGTGTGGAGGTCAAATTGGCAAGTGTTTGTTCCGCTTCCGCCAGATCTGCTGTCAGAACTGTGTAGCGCTCATCAGCCTCCGTCGTGCGTGTTGGGAGGGATGTAATAGCGGCGTCTGTGGCCTGTTGCTCAGTCTGGAGCCGGTCGAGCGTGGCGGCGGCATCGTCCACGCGGGTTTGTGCGGCGGTAAAATCCGACTGGTGCTGGTTCAGCCGGTCAGATGCGGCCTGTGCCTGAGCGGCGGCGCGTTGTTCTTCCCGCGCAACCCCTTCTGCGGTGACGCGGTAGCGCTCCAGTATGGTGCGGGCGGTATCTGCTTTTTCCCGAATTGCGGGCAGAGCCTGTGTGGCTTCATATTCTGCGATGACAGCTGTTTCTGCTGCATCCGCCTGCTCGGTCAGGGCTTTGCGGGCGCGGGATGCGGTTTCAATGGCACGTTCTACGGCTTGCCGCGCACGGGCGTGCAGCACGGCCAGAAGTTCGGTCTCGGCCTCACGCAGGCCTGCTGACAGTTCCCGGTAGCGGCTGGCCTCGCGGGATTGTTCGGCCAGGCCGTCCAGCCGGGTTGAGAGTTGTTGGCGCAGGTCTTCCGCGCGGGTGAGGTTGCTTTCGGTTGCGCGCAGTTTCAGTTCGGCTTCATGCCTGCGGACATGAAGGCCGGTAATGCCTGCGGCTTCTTCCAGAATAACGCGGCGTTCTTCAGGCCTTGCGCCAACCAGCATGGCCACACGGCCCTGGCTGACCATGGCGGAAGATCGTGCGCCAGACGCAAGGTCTGCAAACAGGGTTTGTACGTCACGCGCGCGGCAGACTTTACCGTTAATACGGTATTCGCTTCCGGCACCGCGTTCGGCACGGCGGGTAATTTGCAGTTCATCCTGATCAGCAAAGGCAGCAGGCCCTAGACCCTGCGTGCCTTCCAGCGTGACCGTAACTTCGGCCAAAGCGCGGGCGGCACGGCTGGTTGTACCTGCAAAAATCAGGTCATCCAGTTCTCCACCGCGCAGGGAGCGGGCGGAGGATTCACCCATGACCCAGCGCAGGGCTTCCACGACATTGGATTTGCCGCAGCCATTCGGCCCCACAATACCTGTGAGGCCGGGAAGGATTTCCACGGTGACGGGGTCTGCAAAGCTCTTGAAGCCTGCAATCCGAATACGGACGAAGCGAACGGTCATAAAACGCTGTGACGTGAGCGGCGCATGCGTATGGGGGTTAGCTGGCTTCAGACAGATGTTTTACGAATTCATCGTAAGCCATATCGTTGGAAACCTGCACCTTGTCGTTAAAGCGGAAGGTGGGGGTTGAGTCGAAATGGTATTTATTCTGGGCGTCTGTCTGCTGGTTCAGGATGAACTGCATAAGCTGCTGATCGGCAATGGTTTTATCAAACGTATCACCGGGCATACCAGCAAAGGCTGCCATTTTCTTCAGGGCTTCAACCGGGCTGGCCTCCCGCACATAAGCCCAACGGTCAAGGCTAGAGAGCAGGGACAGTGCAAAAGCCTCGTAGCGGTCAACTGGCAGGGTCCGTGCAACCATGGAGGCCAGAATGGCGAGCTGATCGGTTGGGAAGTCGTGGAAGACGTAGCGGATTTTGCCGGTATCAATCAGGTTTTTCTTGACCTGTGGGAAGGTGTTTTCAGCAAAATGGGCGCAATGAATGCAGGTGAGGGAGAACCATTCTTCCACCACCACTTTGGCGTTGGGGTTGCCCAACACGCGGGGGGCAAAGCGGCTGTCTGTTGCAGGAGTACCAGCGCTCTGAGCCTGTGCAAAGCGGCCTGTAGTTCCAAGAAGAAGGCCCGTGCCAGCTGTGGCGAGAAGTGAGCGGCGGGAAAAAGCCATGGAAGTCCTGCTCCGTGAAAAGAAAGCTTTAATGGTTCTGGTGTATAGGCATGACGGCAGTTTTAGGCTGCCGTCAACCTGTAGTTAGGTTTGCTCTGTATTTTGGCCGGTGTTAGCGGGCGCTTCCGGCGCGTTTGGCAGCTTGCGCAACCTTACCCGGCGAATATGCCGTGCATCGGCATCCAGCACCCTGAATACATACCCGTTTTCGTGGTTCAGAACCTCGCCACGGGTCGGAACATGCCCGGCCATACGGAAGACAAGGCCGCCAATGGTCTCAATTTCCGCCTCTTTTTCTGAAGAGGTCAGAATCGGACCAACGCGCTGTTCAAATTCTTCAACCGGGCACCGGGCATCCACGTCAAAAGAACCGTCTGGCCGCTCCACAATCATGGTGACAGCCGGTTCGTCATGCTCGTCAGAAATATCCCCGACAATGGTCTCGATCAGATCTTCAATCGTCACCAGACCGTCAATGCCGCCATATTCGTCAATCACGAGCGCCATATGCGTCTGGCGCTGGCGCATTTGCAGCATAAGGTCCAGCACCGGAATTTGCGGGGCAACCATAAGCGGTTGACGCAGCAGAGCTTCCAGATTGAAAGCCTCACTTGTGCCAACATAGGCAATGAGGTCCTTTACGTGAATCATCCCGACAATATCGTCGAGTTGTTCACGATAGACGGGCATACGGGAATGGTTTTCCCGCCGCATCATGGCCAGTGCGTCATCCAGACTGATGGAGACGGACATGGCTACGATATCTGGCCGCGGAACCATGACATCATCCGCAGAGATGTTGCGGAGCCGCAGGATGTTGGCAATGAGCGCGCGCTCCTGCCGGTCCAGTTCCGGCTTTTCACCATCTGCCGTGTCTTCTTCCGATTCATCCGCTGCCTGCTGCACAAGCGCTGCGATGGAACTGCGGAGGCCCGGCGCATTTTTTTTGCGGCCGAAGAAGGAGAACAGGCCGTTGCGCTGAGTTTGCTGCGCATCCTGCTGTGGGTCAAAGTCACTCATGAGCGGGGTTTCCACGGATTAGGAACGCCAAGCCGGGACAGAAGGCGGGATTCCAGCATTTCCATTTCTCGGGCTTCCCCCGCATGGTGGTGGTCATACCCTGCAAGATGCAGGCTGCCGTGAATAACAAGATGCATCAGGTGGTTACGCACGGGGCGGCCTGCCTTTTGTGCTTCCCGTAGCACCGTCTCAAAAGCAAGAATGATATCCCCTCCGGGGAAACCGGGCGGTGGTTCAAAGGTCAGCACATTGGTGGGCTTGTGCTTGCCGCGGTGAGTGCCATTCAGGCGTTTGACCACACGGTCACAGGACAGGACAACGCTGCCCGGTTGCAGGCCTATGCCTGCGCAGGCGGCCAACGCACGCCGCACTGCGGTTTCTGCCCCTGTGACATAAGAGCGCCAGCGCCGGTCTTCTACAAGAATCTCGGGCTCGGCCTCAAAAGCGGATTGGGGAAAGTTACCCGGAAAACCGGGGCTTTCCCAATGAGCCACGTCCAGATCCTGAGCGTGGCTGCTACTACTTGGCGGTTCCATTGTTCTCCTGACGGCGCCTTGTGTGGGACACTTCCCTGTTTGCCGTCGCCTTTGCATCATACGCTTCAACAATGCGCGCGACCAGCCTGTGGCGCACAACATCTGCGGCTTCAAAACGGGTTATGGTCACGCCGCGTACATCGGCCAGCGTATCAATGGCATCACGCAGGCCGGATGTTATGCCCGGCGGCAGGTCAACCTGAGTGAGGTCTCCGGTAACAACCATGCGGGAGCCAGGACCAAGCCGGGTGAGGAACATCTTCATCTGCGCGATGGTGGTGTTCTGTGCTTCGTCCAGAATAACAAAGGCGTGGGAGAGGGTGCGCCCACGCATGAAGGCGAGGGGAGCGACCTCAATATCTCCGGCGGCCATGCGCCGCATGACCTGATCGCCTGGCAGCATGTCATGCAAAGCATCGTAGAGGGGGCGGAGATAGGGGTCGATCTTGTCTTTCATGTCACCGGGCAGAAAGCCCAGTCGCTCGCCTGCTTCCACGGCAGGGCGGGAGAGGATGATACGATCAACCGATCCAGCCTGAAGCATGGCAACAGCCTGCGCCACCGCCAGATAGGTTTTACCAGTACCAGCTGGGCCAATACCAAAAACCAGCTCCTTGCTGGCGAGGGCTTTCATGTACCCGGCCTGACCGGCGGAGCGGGGCTCAATGGCGCCATGGCGCATTTTTAGGGTGGGCATGGCCCCTTCGGGCAGGAAGGCGGGAACGGCTGCATCTGTAGACGGAGAAGAGCGCATGTCAGGTTGCCTTATGCTTGCGTGAAGCGTGGTCATGCGGATGGTGGCTTCAAGAGCGCTCACATCCATGGTGCCGCCTGCGGCCAGTTTTTTGTAAAGTGACGTCAGTGTGGTGCGGGCTATGGCCGTCTGGGGCGCTGGCCCGGTAATGGCAATGCGGTTGCCGCGGCGGGCAACCGTTACATTCAGCCCCTCTTCCAAATGCCTCAGGTGGCGGTCATGGTCCCCCACCAGTTTGGCAAGCAGGGCGTTATCTTCAAAAAGTAACGTGACCGGAGCCACCTGCTCGGACATGGCCGGAGCAGGGCGGCGGGCGGAAGAAGGCTGGCGCGTGGTGGTCAAGCGTATTCGGTCTCCTCTACCAGTTCACCAGACAAAGAGTTGGTGAGACGCTCGGTAACTTTGACGGAAAATGTCTGCCCAATAAGAGAATGTGGCCCCTGAACGTGAATAGGCTGGAGCCATGGTGAACGGCCGACAATCTGCCCCGGTTTGCGGCCTTCTCCAGTAAAGAGCACAGGAATGGTTTTGCCAACAAGTGTTGCGTTAAATTCGTCCTGCTGCTGGCGCAAAAGTGCTTGCAGGGCTTGCAGCCGGGCATCTTTCACATCCTCGGGTACCTGAAGCGGGGCGCCTGCTGCCGGGGTGCCGGGGCGCTGAGAATATTTGAAAGAATATGCCAGTGCGAATTTGACATCGCGCACCAATTGCATGGTGGCTTCAAAATCCTCATCCGTCTCACCGGGGTGACCGACAATGAAGTCTGACGACAAAGCGAGGTCCGGGCGCACGGCGCGGAGTTTAAGCACAATGTCACGGTACTGGTCTGCCGTGTGCCCACGGTTCATGGCAGCAAGGATACGGTCAGAGCCAGACTGGACGGGCAGATGCAGGAACGGCATGAGTTCTGGCAGGTCACGGTGTGCGTTAATCAGCGCGTCATCCATATCCCGTGGGTGGGATGTGCTGTAACGGATACGGGAAAGGCCCGGAATTTTGGCCAATTCGTACGCCAGTTGCGCCAGCCCCCAGACAGTCCCGTCTGGGCCTTCACCATGATAGGCGTTGACGTTCTGGCCAAGCAGGGTGATGTCCTGCACGCCACTTTCTGCCATGCGGCGGGCTTCCGCCAGAACAGAGGTCACCGGGCGGCTGCTTTCAGCGCCACGCGTATAAGGGACGACGCAGAAGGAACAGAATTTGTCACACCCTTCCTGAATGGTCAGGAAGGAGGTGTAGTTGCCTTTGGTCTGCGGGGCGGCTGCTTCCGGCAGGAAGTCAAATTTTTGTTCCGCAGGGAAGTCCGTATCAATCACGGCACCACCGGCGCGGGCTGCGCGGGCCACCATTTCCGGCAGACGGTGGTAGGTTTGTGGGCCAAGCACGATATCAACATACGGGGCGCGGGTCAGGATTTCCTGCCCTTCTGCCTGCGCAACGCAGCCAGCAACAGCAATAATGGTCTGCTGGCCTTCTGCTTTACGGGCTTCCTTGATAAGGCGCAGGCGGCCGAGTTCAGAAAACACCTTTTCCGCAGCTTTATCGCGGATGTGGCAGGTGTTGAGAATGATCATGTCCGCAGCGTCTGGCAGGTCAACGGGCTGGTAGCCAAGCGGGCGCAGCACATCGCTCATGCGGGCGCTATCATAAACATTCATCTGGCAGCCCCATGTAATGACATGCAGGCCACGGCGGGCGGAAGAAGGTGCGGTGGTTCCAGTCATGACAGCAGACGCTCCGGCAGACCGCAGGCCCATTCCGTGCGGCAGGAGCAGGGAATCAGGCGGACAGCGCCCAAGGTCAAGCTTCTTTTCTTGTACGCAGCAAGATTATGTCCTGACCGTGGGGTCTGGGGAACGCTCTGTCGGCCCTCAGACTCAAGGGGCGCGGTGGAGGAGAAAGCTGATATTACAGCCTCTTTCTACACGCGGTGAGTGCTGCACCCACCGTATCCAGCAGCTTTGCCACGCCACGCACTTTAGTGTGGGGAAGCTCCGCCGGGTCATACCTGCCGGGGGCAGGCGCTGCGTCCCGGTTCTGCCGGAGTTCGGCTGCACCCTGTGCAACAGCGTTCCAAGCGGCCTGAGCCAGAGCCTTGCGGCTGGGGAACAGGTCGGGGTCGAGCGGTTCGTGCAGGATGACGGAGGCGCGGAGTTCCTTCCACTGCACGATCTGCCAAAGATGCGGGCCAAGGTCCATGTCGCCATACCATGCAAAGACAGAACGACGCAGGCGATGGACTGGCAAGCCTTCCAGCCGGTCAAACACAACGGAAATAGGCTGGATAAGCGGCGTCATGCCCGGTTCGTAGGAGATTGGCAGGAGTGAGAGGTCCATCCCCTCCTTGAGTTTGGGCAGTTTGGCGATGGCAAAAAAGGCGGACATGAAGGGCAGCACCCGCGAGCCATCCGAGGATGTTCCTTCTGGGAACAGCACAAGGTTGTCGCCTTCCACCATGCGGCGAATCATTTCATCACGCTCACGGCCCGTCGTGCTGCGCTGGCGGCTGACAAAAATTGTACGGCCAATTTTGGAGATCAGGCCCATAACGGGCCATTTTTCGATATCGCCTTTGGCAACGAAAACTGACGGCAGAATAGTGCCCAATATGAGCACATCGACCCAAGAGGAATGGTTGGAAATGTAAATGACCGGGCGTTCGCCACGTTTACGCGCCTTGAGACCGCCAACTGTACCAGCGCGCTCCCCCACAACCCGAATGCGTAGCCCCAGCAGTTTGCAGAGAATACCCCAGATCACACGCGTCCAGCGGATTTTTGCAGTGCCGGGAACAGCCAGCAGGCAGGCTTCAAACCCGACAGAGAGGGGAACCCAGAAAACAACGCCACCCAACCGCAAGGCCCCACGGGCCTGGGCGGATAAGGTGCACAGCTTCTCAACCCAGCGAGGGAGGGGAGAAAGCTTCTCTGGTCCTATCGGCTCTATGGGCGAGCGCGGCGTAGAAACGCGACGGCGGGTCATGTAGTGGCCCCTGCCAGAATGTGGCAGGGCGTCATGAGGTTAGGGAAGAAGAAAGCCATGTGCTTTCATAACGCGAAGTTGTGCGGCTGGACAATCTTGCTTGGTGTTGTGTCTATAACGAAACACAAGGACGAAAAAGGCCGTTTTATGTGGCAATACAGGCTGTAACACCGTAATTTTGTCATGGTGTGTGTGCAAAAAATGTTCAGACAGTCGGGTTTGTGGTTTCGTAAAAGGACAAAAAAACAGTGACGGTGTGGGTGGGAAAACAAGGGTGCGCATAAAGGGGTGGAATGTTCTGCACGGTTTTGCCCTGACAGCGAATCGCGTTATAGCGGGGTTTTCGTTGTGCAGTGTGGCAAGTGCAGGATGTGCATGGGCAGCAGATCCACAGCCCTATGTGACTCAGCTTAAACCTACCGGACAGGGTGATCTGGATGCTGCCATAAAGGCGTCTTCAGATCTGCTGAACCTCCAGGCAACCCATGCCGTTGGGCCTTTTGCGTTATCCGGGCGCATCCGGAACGATTATGACCGCCTGCGTACAGCTCTGGAGAGCTGCGGCTATTACGAGGGCACCGTCACCATTACCCTGCACCGGACCGGTGCAGGGAAGGACGCGGTCAAAGTTGATGGTCAGTCAGCAGATGTCGCAGCTTGGATAGACTCGGTTCCTGCTAAAGAAAAAATTGCCGTGGATGTGACCGTTGAAAAAGGGCCACTCTATCACGTTGGGGTCGTAACGCTGCATGACCCAAAAACCGATGCCCCCGTTGAGCTTACAGCGCAGCAGAAAGCGGCCTTTGGCCTGAAGTCGGGTATGCCTGCCGTTGCGGAGACCGTACTGGGTGCAGGCGGCCATTTGCTGGATGCCTTGCGCGAAGACGGCCACGCTCTGGCCACGGTAGAGACACCCAAAGCCTATTTGCGCCCCCAGACACGCACGTTGGATATTGCTTACAAGGCGGCACCCGGCCCCGTGCTCAATATTGGCCAGATTTCAGTCGGTGGTTTGGAGAAGGTGAACGAATCCTTTGTGCGGCGGCGCATGACCATCAAGGAGGGGCAGTTGTACCAACCCTCCCAGATTGATGCTGCCCGACAGGATTTGACCGGGGTTGGCGTGTTTTCAAACGTGGCGGTCAAGGATGGCTCTACACACGCCGTAAACGGCACCATGCCGTTGGATTTTACATTCAAGGAAGCTAAGCGCCACGCCATAGGGGCTGAGGCAGGATATTCAACCGACCTTGGTGTACGGGGCGGCGTGAACTGGACGCACTTTAACCTGTTCGGGAATGCTGAAAGGCTCAAGCTGGCTGCCTTGGTGACAGGTTTGGGCGGGTCCGCCCAGCAGGGTTTGGGCTACGATGTGTATGCTGATTTTTTCAAACCTGATTTTTACAGCCGTAAGCAGAACCTGAGTGTACGGCTTGAAGGCCTCCGTCAGTTGTTCTGGTCTTACCAACAGACGGCACTGTTAGCCCGTGCCGGGCTGACACGGCAGATTGGCCGGTACTGGAACGTCAATTATGGCCTGCTGGCCGAGCAGGAAAATATCAAACAGTTTGGTGTCTCACGCGACTACACCATTCTTGCCGCACCTCTTGGGGCTGCGTTTGACAATACAGGCGTTGGAAACCCGATTGAACCTGCAACACATGGTATGCGGGCCAGCATAAACGCCGCCCCCTCGGTTTCCTTGGGAAACAAAGGGAGCGGGGTTTCCTTCTTCACTATTCTGAATGCTACGGCCTCGGCTTATCTGGACCTCACGCATATTGGCATTAGCAAGCCGGGCCGGAGTATTCTGGCGTTTCGTGGTACGATAGGCAGCATTCAAGGGGCTGGCACCTATGATATTCCACCAGACCAGAGGTTGTATGCAGGGGGCAGTGCCACCGTGCGCGGGTTCCGCTGGCAGGGTGTAGGGCCGCAGTATAACAAGACCCGTTATGCGATTGGCGGAACATCGTTGGATGCAGGTACGGTGGAATACCGCCAGCGTATTCTCAAAAGCTTTGGCATGGCCGGGTTTATTGATGCCGGGCAGGTGGGAAGCAGTAGTTCTCCGTTCACAGGGACGTTGCGTGTGGGTGTAGGCGGTGGTGTGCGGTACTACACGCCTATTGGCCCTATCCGGCTGGATGTGGGCGTACCCCTTAACCGCCCGGACCGTGGCGATAAGTGGGATTTATATATCGGGCTTGGGGAAACATTCTGATGGCGGCGCATGATGAGGCAAACGGAGCACCCCGGCGGTCTGCTCTGCGTCGTACCCTGCGGATAACTGGCCTGACGGTTGGCGTGCTGGCCGGTGTGGCCGGGATTGCCGTGGGTGTTATTCTGGTAGGCGCCAACACAGGTGCCGGACGCCGTTTGCTCATGCAGCAGACAACGGCGCTGACGGGTGGCACCGTAACCATTACCGGGCTTTCCGGCCGCTTCCCTGATAACCTGCATGTTGGTGAAATAGCGCTTAAAGACAAGCAGGGCGTATGGCTGAGCCTTAAGAACCTGACGCTGGACTGGTCACCTCTGGCCTTGGTGGGGCGTACCGCCAAAGTCTATGCCGTAACAGCAGATGAGCTTGATATTCCACGGCTCCCGGTTGCGGATGACACTCAGGCCACGCCTGCATCGTCCTCCACCGCTCCCTCCAAATTGGGAATGGGCATTGATATCCGTAAACTGGAAGTGGGGCGTATTCAGGTTGGGCCTGCTTTGGCGGGCGAGGCCGCAAGTTTTGCCCTGTCGGGCCATGCCAGTCTGGCGTCCATTGATGATGTGCTGAATGGGGTTTCTTTGCCCCATCTGCCAAAATCCAACATTGGTCTGACTGTAAAGCGGCTGGACAAGGAAGGGCTGATTGACCTGACTACCAGCACAGGCACAAAAACGCTGGCTCTGCACCTGACCGCCAAAGAGGGGGCTAATGGGTTTGCTGCAAGCAAGCTGCAAATGCCTCAGTTGACCCCTCTTAGCCTGACGCTTGACCTCAAAGGCCCTACCAATGCAGCCGCTCTGGGGTTTGCCGCGAATGCAGGCCCGGTAACAGCCAAAGCCCAGGGTGTGCTGGACCTGATAGATCAGCGCCTTGGTGGACTGAATGCCCAGCTTGACTCGCCCCAACTGGCGCTACGGCCCGATATGGGATGGGGAGCCATTCATCTGGTGGCGCAGCTTAAAGGCAAAATGGCCTCGCCTGACGGGACCGGCACGCTCCAGATTGACCGTCTGGCCGCCAGTGGTGCGGAGGTGGGTCGCCTTAAAGCCGCCTTTACCGGCCAGAGCGGCCATGCTGGGCAGGAAGATCTGCTACACCTGCTGGTGACGGCGGATGGCATACGCATACCAGGCTCTGCGCCGACCTTGCTTGCCAGCGCGCCGTTGACGCTGGATGCAACATTAAAGCCCCAAGGGCCGGGTAAACCGCTGGTTCTGGATGTATCACACCCCTTGTTGCATCTGACTGGCCAGATACAAAGTGCAGCCCCGCAGCGGGGGACGCTCGCGCTTGTGCTGCCAGATCTCAAGCCGCTAGGGCAGGCTGCGAATACTCCGTTGCAAGGGCAGGCGGCCATGAACGCCCGCTTTGACCTGCCAGAAAAAACCGAGGGCGACACGCATGTGAGCGCCGATGGTACGCTGGCCATTACGGGCGGGCAGCCGCAGGCCGCGGGGCTGATTGGCCCAAAAGGGACGTTTGCGCTTGAAACGACCCTGCGCCCTTATTTTCCGCACACAGCCTCCCCTGTGCAGCCTGAAACACCATTGCCGGAAAAGAAAGGTCATGGGGCGGATAAAACTAAAAAAGGCACAGAAAAACAGCAGCCAGCACCTGTTCAGGCAGATGGGCAACAGATTGATCTGAAGAAATTTGTGCTGGATGGGCAGGCCCTGCATCTGGCGGCACAAGGGCAGGTGAATACAGGTCACGACATGGCGCTGTCTTCCACCCTGTCTTTGCCAGATCTGCGCAAAGCATTGCCTAGCCTGCGGGGGGGCGTGACCGTGGCGCTGGACGCCACTGGCCCCATGCAGGATTTTGCGGCTAATCTGCATGTTAAAGGTGATCCGGGTACGGCAACCATGCCGCAGGGGCCGATAGCGCTGGATGCAGCGCTCAGCCATCTGCCCTCAACGCCCACCGGTACGCTGGATGCGCACGGCTCCGTTGATAAAGCGCCCCTCTTGCTCAGTGCAGCTTTTGCACAGGATGCGAAAGGCGCGCGCCAGATCGACCTGAAAAAACTGTCTTGGAACAGCCTGCAGGGCGAAGGGGCTTTGTCTCTCCGTCAGGGTGAGGTGGTGCCGTTTGGGGACCTGAACCTCAAAATTGGTAGGCTGGCCGATTTTAAAAACATGATAGGGCAGCAGATAGCAGGGGCACTGGCTGCGTCTGTCCACACAACAGAGGTGAATGGGAAACCGCAGGTTGCCCTGAAATTGGATGGTAATGTTACCACGCCACAAGCCAAAATAGGGTCTTTGGCGCTGAGTGGCAGAGTGATTGATCCAGCAGCCCATCCGGATGCAGACCTGACGCTCAAGCTGGCGGGGCTTTCTGCCGCTGGCGTAACAGGGCAGGCTAAAGTCACCGCCAAAGGGCCAGATAACGCCATGCAGCTTACTGCGCTGGTTGGCCCTGCAACCTGGTCAGGTAGCCCATTGTCTCTTGATACGGCTGCGTTGCTGAACCTGCCTGCAAAGCAGGTGAAGGTGCAAAAGCTTGCAGCAACGGCCAAAGAAGAAACGCTTAAGCTGCTTGCGCCTGCTCAGGTTTCGTTTGGGGATGTCATGGGCGTTGACCGCCTGCGTGCCACCGTGGCTACCAGAGGAGCTGAACCCGCGACCCTGGATGTAGCGGGCCGTATTAAACCAACTCTGGCGGTTACAGCAGATATTCAGCATGTAACTCCGGCTTTAGCACGGCCTTTTGCGCCGGACTTCAAGGCGCAGGGTACGCTTGGCCTACAGGCAAAAGTTGCTGGTACGCTGGATAAGCCAACTGGTCAGGCTAAACTGACGGGCCGGGGCCTGCGGTTGCAGGGCAGTTCGGCTGCTGCATCTATCCCTCCGCTGTCTCTGGATGCCTTGGCCAATCTGGCGGGAACATCCGCCACGGTGGATGTAAAAGCCTCTGCCGGACCAAAGTTGAACCTTACTGTAGCGGGCAAGGCCCCTCTTTCCAGCACAGGCCCGCTTGGTTTGCGTGCTAATGGTAATCTGGATTTGTCTATTGCAAACGGTGTTCTGGGGGCACAGGCGCGGCAGGCAGAAGGGCAGGTGCAGCTTGCCCTACAAATTGCGGGCACAGCCGCCGCACCGAGTGTGACTGGTACCGTTGACCTCCATAATGCAGACATTCAGGACTTTGCGCAGGGCTTTCATCTCTCCGCCATTAACGGCCGGATTGTGGGTGAGCGAGATACCGTTGTGCTGCAATCCCTGACAGCCAAGGCGGGGGAAGGCACTATGGGGGTGACAGGCTCCGTGGGGCTGACAGCACCGGGCATGCCGATAGATTTGCACCTGACGGCAAACAAGGCACGCCCTGTTGCTAGTGACCTGATGACAGCAATTATGAATGCTGACATCACGGTTAAAGGGCAGGTTAAAACCCGTATGGACGTTGCGGGGGATGTCACCCTGAAACGGGTTGAGATAAATATTCCCAACTCTCTGCCATCGTCTGTTGCGCGGCTGGACGTGGTGCGGCCGGGAGATAAGGTGCCAGACCCCAAGCAGCAGGCGGAGGCAAATGCGCAGGCAGCTGTTATTGGCCTGAATTTGAAAGTGACATCGCCAGGTGAGTTCTATGTGCGGGGCCACGGTCTGGACGCGGAGATGGCCGGTCGTCTGAAGGTGGATGGGACTGCGCAGGCACCGCAGGTGAGTGGTGGTTTTGACCTGAAGCGCGGTAACTTTGACCTTGCTGGTATTTCGCTGAACTTCACCAAGGGGCGGGTGGCATTTAATGGCAGTGGCGTAAGCCATAAGCTTGACCCGACACTGGCCTTTGAGGCGGACCGCGTGGTCAACGGGCAGACGGCCATGCTGAAAGTGGGTGGCTATGCCAGCCAGCCCAAGATCAGCTTTGAATCCAACCCCTCATTGCCGCAGGATCAGGTGCTGGCCATGCTGTTATTCGGGACAGATGTGCACTCACTGTCCTCTACGCAGATGCTGGAATTGGGTACGGCTCTGGCAACCTTGACCGGTGCAACATCTTTCGACCCCATGGGCGCCATCCGCAAAACACTTGGTCTGGACCGTCTGGCTGTTGGTGGTGGTTCCGGTGTTGGGAATGGCGGTACCACAGTTGAAGCCGGTAAATATGTGATGAAGGGTGTGTATGTTGGCGCAAAGCAGGCCACATCCGGTTCTGGTACGCAGGCGCAGGTTCAGGTTGATCTGACCAAACAGTTGAAACTGAACACAACAGTGGGTACCGGCGGCAACGTGACAGGCTTTACAACGCCAGAAAATGACCCTGGTAGCAGTGTCGGCCTTTTGTGGCAGCATAGATACTGACCCGGTTGAGGGCGGGTATGGCTTATTGGAGAGTCAACTCTTCGCCCTTACCAGTGCCGGTTAGAAAGCGCGGTTCCCATTGCTCCGAAATCAAGCGCCAAGCATAGATAGTGATCATGATAGGCACAAAAAAGGAATAAGCCCCGGAAAGAGAAGGGCTTATTCCTAATAACGTTTTTGAGTACTATTCTAGACGCCTGCACAATCATGTTCAGAGTGTTCTGAAATAAAGTCTCTGGCGTGTAGGTGGGCTAGTTATAACGTAAAATCCACAGCCACCGGCACATGGTCGGAAGGGGATGTCCAGTCGCGTGCATCGCGCAGTACGGTCATGGTGCTGAGGCTGGGCACCAGATCGGGTGTGACCCATACATGGTCCAGTCGGCGGCCACGGTTGGATGTTTTCCAGTCCCGGTTACGGTAAGACCACCATGTATAAAGTTTTTCATGAGCAGGCACGAAGTGGCGCATGGCATCGACAAAGCCAACATTCTGCCAGGCGGTCAGGCGTTCAATTTCCGGCGGCGTGTGGCTGACAATTTTGAGAAGCTGCTTGTGGCTCCAGACATCGTGCTCCAGCGGCGCAATGTTGAAGTCCCCTACAAGAATGGTCCGTTCCCGTGTGCGGTTCTTAAACCACGCGGTAACTTCCTCCACAAAAGCCAGTTTATGGGCAAATTTGGGGTTAATGGTTACGTCAGGTTCATCACCACCTGCAGGCACATAAAAATCATGCAGTTCAACCGGCGCGCCCGGTGTGTGCACCAAAGCACCCACATGGCGGCAGTCTTCCTTGCCGTGCCAGTCAGGCAGGCGGTCAAGCGGTGTCAGCGGATAGCGGGACAGAATGGCAACGCCATTATAGCTCTTCATGCCTTTGTAATGCAGGTGCTCATAACCGAGAGCGCGCAATGCCTCCGCCGGAAACAGAGGGTCAGGGACCTTGGTTTCCTGCAGGCAGATGACATCCGGGCGGAGGGTGCTGGCCAGCGTTTCTAGGTGAGGAAGACGCAGGCGGAGGGAATTGATGTTCCACGTTACAAGTCGCATAGCTAGGGCATTACCCATCCCGGTTTGCGGAGCAAGTAAAATTCGGCCCATAAGGGAGGGATAGGGAGGAAGTCTTGGGCGCAACCTCTTGCAATGACAGCAGACAGGACCATTTTTGCAGCATGACGCATTCTTCATCGGCTCAGGAGAGCCAGTTCCCGGTTTCTGCCGCAGCGCAGGCGCTGCATACCAAGCTGTTAACACTGGACAGCCATATTGATATTCCATGGCCGGACCAGAAGGATGCGTTTGAGGATACGCCAGCGCGCCGCGTTGACCTGCCCAAAATGCATCGGGGTGGCATGTCTGCTGGGTGCTTTGTGGCCTATATCGGGCAAGGCCCGACAACAGATGCAGGCCACGCTGAAGCCCAGAGCCAGTGCCTTGCCATGCTGGATGTCATTAACCAGATGCAGGGCACACATAATGGCCTGACCGCGCGTGTCTGTTCTACCGTGCAGGAAATTTTGACAGCCCATACGGATGGAGTTCTGGCGGTGATACCGGCCGTTGAAAACGGTTATGCTATGGGGGATGACTTGGCCCTTCTTGGGCAGTTTCGGGCCAAAGGTGCGCGGTACGTCACCTTGACCCATAACGGGCACAATGTGCTGGCAGATGCTGCGGTGCATCGCCCAAGCCTTGGTGACAAACCGGAAAATCATGGAGGTCTCTCTGCTTTGGGGCGTGACGCCATTGCGGAGATGAACCGGCTCGGTCTGGTTCTGGACGTTTCCCATGCGTCTAAAAAAAGCATGTTGCAGGCTGTGGCTGCGTCCCGCGCCCCTATTGTTGCCAGCCACTCCTGCGTGCGGACATTGTGTGACCACCCGCGTAATCTGGATGACGAGCAGCTTGACGCCCTGAAGGATGCCGGTGGGGTTATTCAGATTACGGCCATGCCAGCGTTCCTTAAGCCCAAACCGGATGAGGGGAAGCGGACCGCAAACGTGGCGGACTTTGTGGACCACATTGATTACGTGGTGAAGCGCCTGGGCGTGCCGTATGTCGGGATCTCGTCCGACTTTGATGGTGGCGGTGCCA
Organism: Acetobacter cibinongensis; assembly: GCF_000963925.1. Taxonomy (GTDB): domain Bacteria; phylum Pseudomonadota; class Alphaproteobacteria; order Acetobacterales; family Acetobacteraceae; genus Acetobacter; species Acetobacter cibinongensis. The sequence goes on along the minus strand of NZ_BAMV01000018.1, from coordinate 182,369 downwards.
TTGAGGGGTGGGAGAACGCTACTCAGGGCGTGCATCTGACCCAGGAGTTGATGAACCGTGGCTACGGTGAAAGCGAGATAGCCGCCTTCTGGGGCAGAAATTTCCTGCGGGTTCTGAAAGCGGCGGAGGACGTGGCCGGCTAAGAGAGCAGAAGACGGTGTGAAACATGGACGGATTTTTAGGACTTTTGTCCACTTCCATCCCTTGACTTCCTTATTCTGTCACAAAAAGTTCGCATTGACTGATGGCTTTGCAACTGTTCTTTGTCAAAATCGTTAAAAATCAACCACTTGTTCTGTATGGCTAAAAAATATGCAATACGAGGAAGGGGGGAGAAATCTGCCATTTTTGGGGGTGCTGAGGGGGGTATTCCACAGCGTTATCCACAGAAACGGTGGATGAAATTTTTGTGTCGAAAGAACGTGTCATGACGACTGACAGGCCTGCAACAGCAGGGCCGGAAGGCGCTGCTACGGAGCAGGCAATGACCGCACCCCTCAAAGGGGTGGAGGTAATCCGGCTGGCATTGAAGACCATGCCGCTTTCCCCTGGCGTTTACCGGATGATCGGCGGGAAAGGCGAGGTTCTGTATGTGGGGAAGGCGTTAGCCCTTAAAAAACGGGTTACCTCCTACACGCATGTTAACCGCCTGCCAGAGCGGCTGCGGCGTATGGTGTCTGAAACGGTCTCCATGGAGATTGTAACAACCCATACCGAGGCTGAGGCACTGCTGCTTGAGGCCAACTACATCAAGCGCATGAAGCCGCGTTTCAACATTTTGCTGCGGGACGACAAAAGTTATCCGTGGCTTATGATGACCGATGCACACCCTTTCCCCCAAATTGCCAAGCACCGGGGCAAACCGGTTAAGGGAGCAAGCCTGTGGGGGCCTTTTGCGTCAGCCTGGGCGGTTAATCAGACACTGAATATTCTGCAGAGGGTGTTCCTGCTCCGCTCCTGTACGGATACTGTGTTTAACAGCCGTGTCAGGCCTTGCCTGCTTTATCAGATCAAGCGGTGTTCTGCTCCCTGTGTGGAGCGGATCAGCGTGCCCGACTACGCGCAACTGGTGGAGCAGGCGCGGGAGTTTTTGACTGGTAAGGATATGGCACTGCGTGAGCAGATGAGTACCGCCATGCACCGCGCTGCGGAGGCCATGGATTTTGAACGGGCAGCCGTTTTGCGGGACCGCATCCGTGCCTTGGCTCAAATGCAGGAATCCAGCGTTATCAATCCGTCTTCTCTGCATGAGGCCGATGTTTTTGGTATCTGGCAGGAAGCTGGCCAGACCTGCATTCAGGTCTTTTTTATCCGTGGTGGGCGTAATAACGGCAACCGCTCATTTTTCCCGGCCCATGCGCGGGAAGAAGAGGCTGGGGATATTCTCTCAGCCTTTATTGCGCAGTTTTACGATGACAAACCGTGTCCGGCGCAGGTGCTGGTGAATCAGGACCTTTCTGAAGAGGGTCTGTTAAGTGAGGCTTTGTCCCTCAAGCGTGGGCGTAAAGTTGAAGTGCTTGCGCCGCAACGGGGGGAGAAGAAGCATGTGCTTGACCACGCCGTAGCAAATGCGCGCGATGCGCTGCACAGAAAGCTGGCGGAAAGTGCAGGGCAGGCCCGACTGCTGGACGGTGTGGCCAAGGTGTTTGATCTGGAAGAGCCGCCACAACGTATAGAGGTGTATGACAACAGCCATATCATGGGGTCTCATGCTTATGGGGTCATGATTGTTGGTGGGGCAGAAGGGTTTGACCGCCGGTCTTACCGAAAGTTCTCGATCAAAGGCCCCGTTACCCCCGGCGATGACTTTGGCATGATGCGGGAAGTTCTGGAGCGGCGCTTTGGGCGTGCTCTTAAAGAGGCGGCAGAGGGTGATACCTCTAACTGGCCGGATGTGTTGCTGATTGACGGCGGCGCTGGCCAGTATTCTGCCGTTCGGGGCGTGTTGGATGATCTGGGTGTGACCGGAGTGAAGCTTGTTGGTATTGCCAAAGGCCCAGACCGTGATGCCGGACGGGAATGGTTTTATACGGACAACAAGGAGCCGTTCCAACTCGACCCTCGAGACCCTGTTTTGTACTACCTACAGCGCTTGCGGGATGAAGCGCACAGATTTGCAATCACTACACACCGCGCCGGGCGTTCTAAAACATTGGTGCGCTCTGAACTGGATGAGGTGCCGGGCATTGGGCCAGCGCGTAAAAAAGCACTCTTGAATGCCTTTGGCTCTGCACGGGGTGTGAAGCAGGCAGGGTTGGCGGAACTCGAATCGGCATCTGGGATTAATCGGGAAACAGCGCGGGCTATTTATGGTCATTTTCACCCCGGATGGACGCCTGATTAACGTGCCAAACCAGCAATGCGGTGCATTTCTAAGTGAGTGGATCAAAGAGGGGCGCTAAAAGCGTTTCAGCAGCGCGTAAAATAGGATAGGCTCCCGCCAATGCTGACAGATTTGCCGAATGTTCTGACTATTTCGCGTATTGTGGCTATCCCCATAGTCGTGGGTTTTGCCGCATGGGGAACGCCACAAGCGGATGCTGCGGCCTGCGTGCTGTTTATTCTGGCGGGTATTACGGATTATTTTGACGGCAAACTGGCGCGATCCCGCCATCAGCTCTCAGACTTTGGGCGCATGTTCGATTCAATAGCAGACAAGCTGCTGGTCGGAGCCTGCCTTATGGTGCTGGCAGGGCTTTTGCGCTTGCCTTATTACAGTCTGTGGCCTGCAATCATTATTTTATGCCGGGAAATTCTGGTATCCGGTATGCGGGAATATTTGGCAGAGCGGCGCGCCAGCCTGCCTGTCACGCGACTTGCTAAATGGAAGACCGGTTTTCAGATGACGGCAATTGGCTTTTTGCTGGCCGGGGATGGAACGGGCATGTTGCTGGGTATGCCCTGGCTGCCTGTGGCGCTTATTGGTGCCGTGTTGCTTTGGATTTCAGCCGTGCTCACTCTTATTACCGGGTGGGACTATCTGACAACTGGCTTGCGTCACGTTGAACTGTAAGAGCGTGACGGTTTGCGTAAGTCCTATAGCGTAAATGAGCGTGGACGCGTGCAGTCTCTTGTATCTGGCTGATAAAGCGGTATTTACCCTAGAGTAGTAAGAGTGGGATATGGTAGCCGTGGCAGGTAAGGCTTGAGCGCCTGCATAATAGTGAAGGGTAGCACAGTCAGATGATGCGGAAAGCAGCGCTTCTTGGAGCGTGCCTTATGATGAGCGGATGCTCAGGTTTTGGAAAATACGTTTCAGACACCGCATCCCTTCCCGGTGAAAACCCAAACGCTCCCGCTGGTTCTGACCTGAATATGCGGCGCATCAACGGCTACTCCACGGCTGAAACGCCCATCCTCCCGCAAGGCGGGGATATCTGGCCGGGGCCACCTGCGCCATTGCCTACGCTGGAAGATGTTGAAAAAGACCGTATTGGCACCGTGCTGGGTGGCGGTGGCGCAGATACGGGAAGCATTCTGCCAGACGGCGGAGAAATGGGGCTGGGTGGCGAGGCGGACAAAGAGCCTGCCAGCGGTAAACTCCCTGATGCCGAGCCTGATGCTGCGGGGAAATACGGTGCTAAACGCGGCAATGCTTCAACCATTGAAATTCCCAATGGTGATGGGACTGTAACCCTTATTCATCCAGACGGATCTGTCAGCACGGTGAATGGTAAACAGAAGCCAGCGGCGTCTCAGCACTGAAAATCCGACTATGTGGCCGGGTAGGTAAGGAAGCCTATGACATTAGAGGTAACAGTCCTGTATTTTGCATCCCTGCGGGAGCAGGTCGGGCGGGAGCAGGATAAGGTTGTGTTGCCTGCGGGAGCTACGGTGAGCGTGTGTGCGCTGCTGGATATCCTGAGCCAGAATGATCCAGAGCTTAAGGCGATCTTTGAGCGTATGCCGCGTTTGCGCGTTGCCATTAATCAGGCATTGGCCACGTTTGATGGCGTTGTGAAGGCTGGAGACGAGATTGCTTTCTTCCCGCCTATGACAGGGGGCTAGGCTGCCAATGCCCCGCATAGTTGTCACATCTGACAGGTTCGATGTTGGGCAGGAAGCCGCGCGACTTTCTGGTCTGTCGGCTGGTGTTGGTGGTCTTAGCCTTTTTATCGGACAGGTCAGAGGGCAGGGTGATGGGTTGGAAAGCCTGACGCTTGAGCATTACCCCGGCATGACCGAAGCCATACTGACCCAATTGGGCCAAGAGGCTGTGGAGCGCTTCCAGCTTCTGGACTGCACCATTATTCATCGCGTTGGGACTATGGGGATCGGTGAGCCGATTGTTTTTGTGGGGTCTGCTGCCGCTCATAGGGCGGAGGCCCTACAGGCAACAGCGTTCCTGATTGATCGCCTGAAAACGGGAGCACCGTTCTGGAAGCGTGAGCAGTTTGCGGACGGCCGGAGTGCCTGGGTGGACGCCAAGGCTGCGGATGATAACGCCGCAGCCGCGTGGGACTAAGCTTCTAGGTTTGTTCTGACAGAACACGATAAATAGTGGCAGTGAGTTTGCGGAGGTCCTGTTCCATAATCGTGAAGGCGGGGGTGAGGTACACGATTGAACGGAAAGGCCGTATCCAGACACCCTGAGCAATAAACCGCTGACGCAGGGCATCCGGGTTGGCAATTTTTTCCAGTTCAACCACGCCAATGGCCCCGAGGGTTCTGACATCCTTGACGCCGGGCAGAGCACGGCACGGCTCCAGAGTTTCTGCCAAAACCGCTTGAATACGCTGGACCTGTTCCAGTCTTGGCTCTTGCTCAAACAGATCCAACGATGCGTTGGCGCACGCACAGGCCAGAGGATTGGCCATAAAAGTTGGTCCGTGCATGAGCGCATGTTCTGGATTGTCTGATAAAAAGGCCTCAAACACATGCCGCAGCGCCACGGTGGCTGCCAAAGCCATGGTACCACCGGTTAACGCTTTGGAGAGCGTTATGATATCCGGCACAATACCAGCCTGTTCACACGCAAACAGTGTGCCCGTCCGGCCAAAGCCTGTAAAAATTTCGTCCAGAATAAGCAGCATATCGTGCTCATCCGCTGCTTTGCGGAGGATGCGCAGAACCTCTGGCGTATGAAAGAGCATACCCCCGGCACCCTGAACCAGTGGCTCAGTGATAATGGCGGTTATTTCATGCGCATGATGTTTGAGCAGACGATAAAACTCCGCCGTACTGGCTTCATCCTGCGGGAGGGGGGCTATGATATGTTTTGCCAGAGCCTGACCGTAAAGATGGTGCATCCCTTCTTCCGGGTCGCAGACGGCCATGGTGGCGAGCGTGTCACCATGATACCCGCCTTTGAACGCCAGCATTTTGGTGCGTTTCGTCTGACCTTTGTTCAAGCGATACTGAATGGCCATTTTCATGGCAACTTCAACAGAGACCGAACCAGAATCCGTAAAAAATACGCGCTCCAGGTCGCCGGGTAGCATGGCGCTCAAACGGCTCGCCAAGCGCAAAGCGGGCTCATGTACGGTGCCCCCGAACATGATGTGCGGCATGGTGGCTAACTGAGTTTCAACCGCTTTACGGATATGCGGGTGGTTATAGCCGTGGCACGCAGTCCACCAAGCGGCCACACCGTCCGTCAAAGTGCGTCCATCTGCCAGTTCCAGAGTTGTCCCGTATGTCTTAACAGCAGCCAGAGGAGCGGATGCTGTTTTCATTTGCGCATAGGGTAGCCAGATATGGGGCAGGCCTTCCTCATACCATTCTGGGTTGGTTGGACCGTTTGGAGCCGCTTGCATCTGGTTCTTCTCCTTCTTGGTGATTGACCGAAAGCGACGGCTCCGGCACGAGTGGTGTCATGACGCGGTTTGATACTCTTTTCCAGCACGGCGTGGAAAAATTGGCCGAACAGGGGCGTCTTCGTACGTCACGCAGCCTTAACCCGGCGCAACCAGGCCTGCTCAGGCGGGCAGATGGCACTGTTCTGGTCGATTTTTCCTCCAATGACTACCTCGGTTTGCGTACGCACCCTCTGTTATTGGAGCGCGCGCTCATATGGGGTGAGCGCTATGGAGTAGGCTCCGGGGCATCGCGTCTTGTGACGGGCACCTGTGACGGGGCGTTGAAGCTGGAGGCTCGGCTGGCGGCGCTAAAAGGGATGGAGGCAGCGTGTATTCTGTCTTCAGGCTGGCAGGCAAATGCTACGCTTGTGCCGTCTCTGGCCCGACTGTCACAGGCGGTACTGGGTGCACCAGCCGTCGTGCTGGTTGATAAGTTGATCCATGCCAGCCTTTACCATGGCTGTGCCGCGGCGGGCATCCAGCCTTTGCGGTACAGACATAATGACAGCGCCCATCTGGAAGCATTGCTGGTCAAGACCGCCCACCAGCCGGGCCTGAAAATTGTGCTGACAGAAAGTGTGTTCAGCATGGATGGAGATAAGGCTGACATTGCAGCCCTCTCCCGTCTCTGCTGCCAGTATAATGCGTTCCTTTGTGTGGATGAGGCCCATGCCACCGGCATATTGGGGCAAAAGGGCGAGGGCTTGGCTGGTGGGGTGGCAAACCTTGTTATAGGCACCTTCAGCAAGGCCTTGGGAAGTATGGGGGCGTTTGTTGCCTCCTCGTCTGCGGTTTGCCAGTGGCTTATTAATAGTGGGTCTGGCTACATTTATTCCACCGCACCATCGCCCTTGGTGTTGGGTGCGGTGGATGCCGCGCTTGACCTGATTGATACTGACGCCATGGCCCATACAAGACAGCGGGTAGGCCAGCTTGCAAGCCAACTGCGCCAGCGGATGGAGAAGGCAGGGCTGGATGTTGGCCCGTCCTGTACCCAGATTGTTCCCATTATTGTGGGGCCTGAACACACTGCATTACGGGCCGCTGCTGCGGTGGAGGCTGCTGGTTTTCTGGCCGTGGCCATACGGCCCCCCACAGTTCCGCCGGGGGCTTGCCGGTTGCGTGTTGTGCTGAACGCACATCACACTGTTGAACAGGTGGATCAGCTTGCAGAAGTTTTGGTGCAAGCGGTCTCCGGGGCAGCATCATGAGAGCGCCGTTACGCCCCGTTTTTATGCATGGATGGGCCTGTGGTCCGGAGATATGGCAGCCACTTCAGCAGAAGTTGGGCTGGCAGCAGGCCATAACCGTTGACGGAGGGTATTTTTCCGACCCATCCAGTAGCGGCCCTACAGCTTTGTCGCAGGTAAGGCAGCAGAGTGGCACACAGCCAATTCTGGGAATAGGGCACTCTCTGGGGTTTATGCAGCTTGTGCTGGCTGGGCCTTGGCCGGAGGGAAGCCGGTTTATTGCCATTAACGGCTTCAGCCGTTTTGCAAGCGATGCTGAGTTTAAGTGTGGCGTACCGCCGCGTATCTTGGCACGGATGCAGGCAGGATTGTTGCGGGATGCTGGCCAGGTGGTCAATAATTTCCGTGCCCGATGTGGTTTGGCAGCGCAGGATCAGAAGTTCTTTAATCTAACAGCGCTGCAAGCCGGGTTGTCCCTGCTGGAACAAGGGGACGTCAGACCACTGCTTTCGGCGGGCATGACACCGGGGCTTGTGCTGGCAGCAGACGATGACCCCATAGTGCCTTCCGATATGACCCGCGCTGCTTTTGAAGGTATAGACGCCGTAGCATGGCATGCCGGGGGGCATATGTTGCCCCTGACACAGCCCGAATTTTGCGCGCAGCAAATACAGAATTTTGTTGATAAGGCCGTTTGAGTGACCCAGCTTTCTAACCGTGAGGCGCGTATTCGCCACAGCTTTAACAAAGTAGCTGAAAGCTATGACTCTGCGGCATTTTTTCAACGGCACACCGCCAGAAAACTCCTGGTTCACTTGCGGCAAAAATTAGGGGATCGTCAGCCACAGCGCATTTTAGAAGTAGGCTGCGGCACTGGATTTTTGACGCAGTTATTGCGTGAGGAATGGCCAGAGGCGGACATTCTCGCCACCGATATTGCGCCACATATGCTTGAACAGGCACAGAAGCGGGCAGGAACAGGCGTTTCTTTCCGGATAATGGATGCAGCGCAACCAGATGTGGCAGGTCAGTTTGATTTGGTGTGCGGTAACCTTGTTTTTCAGTGGTTAGCACATCCACAGGATGTTCTGAATCGTCTGAATACTATTGTGCAGCCCGGTGGAATTGTAGGATTTTCGACACTTCTGGATGGCACATTTTCTGAATGGCAAGATGCCTGCGCCCCTGACCAGGCGGGAACGCCAGTTTATCCGTCCGTCGCTGCGGTACAGTGCCTCAGACCCGCTTTGAGTTCTGGCGTGTGGGTGACGGAGACCTGTGTTCAGCAATTCCAGAATGCTGCCGCCTTCTTGCAACATTTGCGGCAGACAGGGGCGCAGGTGCCTCGGGCTGATCATAAGACCATGAGCGTTCGTCGTTTAAAGCGTGCCATGGCCCGGTTTGATGCTGCCGGACAGGGTGTTAGCTGGCAAGTTGCTTACGGATGCTTTCAAAAACCAGCGAGAGCCGGGGTATTTGTCACTGGCACCGATACAGGGGTGGGAAAAACCTTTGTCTCGGCCTGTTTGGTCAAGGCTTGGAAAGCGCTTTACTGGAAGCCGCTGCAAAGTGGTCTGGCTGACGAGCAAGGTGACACGCCTACAATTGAAAACCTGACAGGTTGCGGGGCAGAAGCCTGTTTCCCACCTGCGGGTGCGTTCCAGGCTTCCTTGTCACCCGAGGCGGCAGCACATGCGGAAGGTGTCAGCATAGACCCAGCCAGCTTGGCTCTGCCCCTACATGATGCAGGGAGACCGCTGGTTGTAGAAGGAGCGGGCGGCCTTATGGTGCCCGCAACCGACAGCCTAATGATGCTGGATCTGGCACAACAATGGGGCCTGCCAGTTGTGCTGGTGGCCCGGAGCGGGTTGGGGACGATTAATCACACACTGCTAAGTCTGGATGCTCTACGCCAGAAAGGTGTGGCTATTGCGGGTGTGGTGATGAACGGCCCACTCAACCCCGCCAATAGTCAAACGATTGCACAAAAAGGCAGAGTGCGCATTTTGGCGGAAATACCGCATCAGGCAGAAGTCTCACCACAGGCCGTTTCCCACGTGGCGGAAACGCTACCGTCATGGGCGGATATATCCGCTGAGTGTTGAGTTTAAAGTTCTTTCTTCATTTTTCTTGAAGAAAGAGATGGCATACAAAATGTGCCGTAACCGGGGAGGGTTTTTACTCTTCTCCAGCCTATTTTTAATGATAACGCCGGATGAGGGCTGCCAGTCTGCCCTGAATTTTCAGGCGTTCAGCAGGCACGATACGCGTTTCATAATTCGGGTTTGCGGCCTCAAGAGCGATGGCTTTGCCTTTGCGCCGTAGCCGTTTAAGCGTGACATCATTATCATCAATAAGCGCCACCACAATCTGACCGTTCTCCACGGTGTTTGTCCGCTTGATGATGACATAGTCCCCGTCCATGATCCCGGCCTCGATCATAGAATCTCCCGCAACTTCCAGAGCGTAATAGTCGCCTGTTCCGGTCAGTTCTGCGGGAATATCCAAGAAGGCAGTCGTGTCTGACAAGGCTTCAATCGGAAGGCCCGCAGCAATGCGACCATAAAGGGGAATTTTGTGTGGTGGCGCACTCGACCGCGAAAAATCGCCACGAATGACGTTGGAAGGCAGATTTTCGGTAGGGTCCGTCATTTCTGGTAACTGGATGACTTCCAGCGCACGGGCTCTGTGATGATGACGGCGCAGAAAGCCGCGCTCTTCCAGCCCTGAAATAAGCCGATGAATGCCAGACTTGGAGCGTAGGCCCATAGCTTCCTTCATTTCATCAAACGAAGGAGAGAATCCGGTCTGCTTGAGGTGAGAATCAATAAAAAGCAAAAGCTTGTGCTGTTTACGGGTTAGCATGGGGTGACACCTCAAAACAGAACGATGTTCTTGGTCAAAAATCTTTATTTGTTCTATATAGGTTCTCTTTTTGGGTCAAGGGCTTATATCGTTTTTTCTCGTGCCATAACGGCGTATCAGGCGTCCGACATTAGCCGTTTCCAGTGCTCTCTATTCGCGCTAGGCCCTGAGGTATGGACTATTTCTTTCCAGCGGCAAGACCATGAGCTCCTTCTATTTTTTGAGAAGGAAGCTGTTGGCAGAAGGCATGATAACGGCTCTTTGCCTTGCCAGTGGCGCGCAGCAGAACGCCTGGGCCGATGCTTCCCCCTATTCAGAGACTTTGACGGGAGATTGGGGTGGTTTCCGTACAACGTTATTCAAGCACGGCGTTGATTTTAAAATAAATGATCAAAATGAATATTGGGGTATTCCCGTAGGTGGGAGCCAGCCGTCAAACAATTATATTGGCGCGACTACCGTGGCAATGACACTCGATTTACGGAAAATAACCGGGCTTGAGTTAGGGCAGTTTGGAATAAGCGCTATTGATATAAGAGGAAGGCCGTTTAGCAACACGCCTCTCTATGTGTTCAATCAGGTTTCAGGCATTGAGGCAGATGACAACCTGAGGTTGTATGAACTCTGGTACGGTCAGGCATTCTGGCAGGATAAGCTGGATGTGCGAATTGGTAAGCTGGATCTGAGCCACGATTTTATGAGCAGCGATACGGCTCAAAATTTTCTCAATGCCTCTTTTTCCTGGCCGATGCTGCCGGATAATAACCTTTATGATCAAGGCCCTACATCACCACTCGCAACGCCTGCTATCCGACTGAGCTATAAACCGGATCAGGCTTGGCAGATCTTGGCATCCGTAGGGGACGATAACCCCATAGGGGCAGGGTTTTATAATAAAGATGATCCGTGGAACCAGAACCAGGACCCCAGTGGCACACGTTTTCATTTTGGCACAGGCGCTCTGTTTTTCCTTGAAACGCAATATCACCGGCAAAATGCTGTTTATGAAGGAAATTTCAAGTTGGGTGGCTATGGGGATACCGGCTCATTCCCAGATCAAGCAACACAAGAGCTAAAACATAAGGGCAACTGGGCGCTGTATGCTGTGGCGGATCAGATTGTGGCCCGTTTGCCTGGTAAGGAACGTCTGGCAGCGTTTGCCAGAGGGACATGGACAAACCGCGCTGACCGCAACCAGATTGTGTACAGCATTGATACCGGAATAGTGCTGCAAGCGCCGTGTCAGCGGAGTGATGATGCGCTGGGGCTGGGGTTTGGTATGGGAGCACCCAGCTCTGTTTTAGCCCGCTCGGAGCGACGTGCTGGCACGACACCGCAAGGCAATGAATATCATCTGGAACTGACGTATCAGTATCAAGCTGTTGGCTGGTTGTCAGTCCAGCCAGATATTCAAGGCATTATCGCCCCCAGCGGGGGTGTGCAGGACAGCTCTGGCCACCGAGTAAAAGACGAAGCGATCTTTGGGCTTCATACGAGCGTTTCATTTTAAGGTATTGTTCTTAAAACATTAGGGAAGGCGAATCATGCGGCAGGCTGACCCTGTTTTTTCTGCTGGGGCAAAAGGTGCACGTACAAGCAGTGCATGGCTTTGCGCCAGAATGTTAAGCTGTGCGGAATCCTGAGACGGAAAGGGCGTAACGACAGGCAGTCCCTTTTCAGCGTGTAGGCTAAGCGTACAGCGCATGAAATCCTGCCGCTGGTCGTTCTCACCTACATCTGCGCCCAGTATGGCAGCTTCAGTCTCAAGTTCTGTGCCTATATGCTGGCCCATTAAGGCCCGTACAGCAGGGGCTACAAATACCAGAGAGCACACCATGGCAGCCACCGGATTGCCGGGTAGGCCGATCATAGGGGTGTTGCCCAGTTTGCCAGACATGAGTGGCTTACCGGGGCGCATGGCTATTTTCCAGAAATCCAGCGAAAGCCCGTGATCTTTGAGCGTTTGCTGCACCAGATCATAGGTGCCCACGCTTGCCCCGCCAATGGTGACCAGAAGGTCCAGATGGGCTGCGTGTGCGATCGAGGCTGAAAGAGAGGCCGCGTTATCCCGCGCTACGGGCAGTAGGATAGCCTCTGCACCAATACTGTTCAGATAAGCGCTCACCATAAACGCACCGGAATTGACGATGGAATCTGGTTTTGCAGGCTCACCGGGCAGAATAATCTCATCCCCGGTGGCCAGAATACCCACACGGGGGCGTCTGGCAACGGGCAGCCATATGTGGCCTGCGGCGGCTGCCAAGCCGATATCGCGGGCAGAAAGAGTTTTGCCGGCCGGCAGAAGCGTTTGCCCTGCCGTAAAATCCTGCCCTTGGTGACGGATAAACTGATTAAGCCTGCCTGCTGCTTGCAGAGTGGCCAGAGTGCCGTCTTGCCGGACATTCTCCTGTATCACTATACAGTCCGCTCCCGCAGGGATCTGGCTGCCCGTAAATACTCTCAGGCACTCACCGGGGCCGACCGTGAGTGGAGAGGGGTGGCCTGCCGGGGCTTCTCCCACTACGCGTAGGGTAGCACCTACCAAGGCATCCTCCGCACGGGCGGCATAACCGTCCATGGAAGAGACGGATACTGGCGGATTGGAGAGGTTCGCCGTAAGAGGCTGAGCAAGAACACGACCGCATGCGGCTGCGAGTGAAACGGTTTCTGACCCACAGGAAGACAAATTTTCTAGGATTCGGGCGCGCGCAACAGCCACATCCAGCATGTTTTTTTACTCCTTTTGGCTATTCTCGCGCATAAACGCTGTAAGAATACTTGACCTTTGGCTCTTGTATGCGCATTTTGCCCGCACTTGAACACCACCCGGGCGTTGTGCCCGGTATAATCATGCTCTGCTGAGGAAGCCATGGCCAAGACCAATGTTATCAAGATCCGTCTCGTTTCCACGGCGGACACCGGTTACTTCTACGTCACGAAAAAGAACGCTCGTGCGCACACCGGTAAAATGGAACTGAAAAAATACGATCCTGTTGCACGCAAGCACGTTGTGTTCCGCGAAGCCAAGATCAAATAATTCAGCCTAATTTTTAGGGTGAATTAAAAAACGGCGCCTTCGGGTGCCGTTTTTTTGTTTGTGCTGAAGGATAGAGGGTGGCGCGCAACGGTGCGCGGAGGCACACGTGCTTAGCCCATAGGCTTGGTCCGGCTGGCAGCCTCATAGCCCGCAGTAAGCGCGGGCCATGATAAAAATATCAGTTAGGGGCTACGGCTTAACCTCAGACGGTACGCCGGGTTTGCGCCAAGACTTAGTAGAGCGGGTCGCGCCGGTCGTAGGGCACAACAATATCGTTTTTGTCTGCCAGGTTGAGCATGGCACGGGCACGCTCATCCAGTGTGTCACGGTCAAGGGAGTGGTCACGCAGGCCATTGACCCGGCGGCGCCATGCGGCTTGTTCGGCCGATGCGTCCTGCTGGGCCTGTTTGGCCTGATCCAGCAAACCAAGCTGCTGCTGGTAGGCTTTCATGCCGTGGTCGCCCTGTGTGGCGTTCCAGCCGAAATATCCAGCGATTCCCAGAAAAACGAGCGGGGGAACAACGGCCCGTACGGCGCGTCTGATCATGCGACCCAATTTCACGTTCGTTTAATCCCTTCGCTACACTCAGCCATATCTAGCACATTAAGCGTGTAAATTTGTTTAAACTATGCAGATGCGTGCGCGTAAAGAGCAAAAAAGGGCCGCAGGGTTGCCCCTACGGCCCTTTGCTCCACTCCGGCGTGCCGAAAAGGAGAGCTGTTAGCGCTTCAGAATGCTGCGCCCTGCGTACTGGGCTGCTGTCGCAAGTTCCTGCTCAATACGGATAAGCTGGTTGTACTTTGCCGTACGGTCAGAGCGGGAGAGAGACCCGGTTTTGATCTGACCGCAATTGGTGGCAACGGCCAGGTCAGCAATGGTGGAATCTTCTGTCTCACCTGAACGGTGGCTCATAACGGCCGTGTAACCAGCCTTGTGGGCCAGCTCGATAGCCTGAAGGGTTTCGGTCAGTGTGCCAATCTGGTTGACCTTGACCAGCAGGGAGTTACCAACGCCCGCTTCAATGCCACGGCGCAGGCGCTCAGGGTTGGTCACGAACAGATCATCCCCAACAAGCTGAACTGTCTTGCCAAGAGTCTGAGTCAGCAGGCTCCAACCTTCCCAGTCATCTTCTGCCAGGCCGTCTTCAATGGAGACGATCGGGTAACGCTTGGTCAGGTCTTCAAGGTAAGCCACCATCTGGCCTGCATCAAAAACCTTGCCTTCACCTTTCAGGTTGTATTTGCCGTCGCGGTAGAATTCACTGGATGCACAGTCGAGGGCAAAGGTCACGTCTTCACCCAGACGGTACCCTGCGGATTCTACAGCGCGGGAAATGAAGCCCAGCGCGTCATCTGCAGATTTAAGGGCAGGGGCGAAGCCGCCTTCATCCCCAACGTTGGTGTTGTGGCCTGCGTTCTTGAGGGCTTTTTTCAGGTGCGCGAAAATTTCAGCACCCCACCGGATGCCGTCCGACACTGTTGGAGCGCCAACAGGCTGGATCATGAATTCCTGAATATCAATCGGGTTGTCTGCGTGTTCCCCGCCGTTGACAATGTTCATCATCGGGACGGGCAGGGTGTGGGCAAACACGCCGCCAACATAGCGGTAGAGCGGTACCTGAAGTTCGGCTGCTGTGGCTTTGGCAACGGCGAGAGACACGCCCAGAATGGCGTTGGCACCCATACGGCTTTTGTTGGGTGTGCCGTCAAGGTCGATCATCGCGTTGTCGATGTCGATCTGGTCTGAGGATTCGGCACCCTGAAGAGTCGGGAGAATTTCGTTCTCGATATTTTCAATGGCGTTCAGCACGCCTTTGCCGCCGTAGCGCTTGGGGTCGTTGTCACGGAGTTCAACGGCTTCATGTGCGCCAGTGGATGCACCGGACGGAACAGCAGCCCGGCCTTTTGCGCCGGAAGCCAGCTCTACATCGACCTCAACCGTAGGGTTGCCGCGACTGTCGAGGATTTCACGCGCAATGATATCTACAATGGCACTCATGCTTTTTTCATTCCCGTTTATAGCGCCGGATAAGCGTGTATCCGGCAGCGGTGTCTTGCTTTTTGTTATCGTGCTTCACGAAACATGGACTCTGCCGTTTCCATGTTGTTGCCTAGTGGCATCGTGTTGGGCTTTTCTGTCAACCGATCAGATGCAGGAAAACGTGCTGAGGAGGCACTTCTACCGCTTATGAAAAAACTTCCCTTCCTTGCAGTTGTGCTGACCATTGCAGGCTTGCTGCCCTTTATTTTTGGTGCGTGCTGCATTGTGTTCTTCAACTCCGGCGTGCCTGTGCCCAATTTGCTCATGGCTTTTATTTTCTATGGGGCCATGTGCCTAAGCTTCTGGGGGGCGGTACAATGGGGGCTGGCACTGGAGCCTGAACCCAGCATTGTAACGGCAACTACCGGCCAACTGGACACAACGCGCCTGCTGCTGGGGGTGGTGCCAGCAGTATTGGGCTGGCTTGCAGCCTATCTTGCTTTTGCATGGCAGCCCATCGCAGGGCTGGTAACTCTGGCCGTTGCGATTCCCGCCATTGCACTGGTTGAGCGCGCAGGGTGGCGGCGTGGGGCCTTGCCCACAGGGTATATGGGCCTGCGCTGGATAGCGACAGCCATTATGGAATGCTGTGTCGTGATTGTTCTGCTGTTGCGGCTGGTGTGACATCTGACCATGGCAGGACGGGATGACGCTGCCCCGAGGAATGTTATAACACCTCAAGGGCCACACAAACCCGGTTGGCCTTACGGCAGAGCCGGCGTGAGAGGATATGAGAGATGCAAGGCACACCGCGCATTCTGGTAAAAGGGGCTGGTGTTGCGGGCATGACCGCGGCTGTAACGCTGGCTAAGCGCGGTGGGCGCGTAACACTGTATGATCCCGGTGGCAGGGTAGGTGCCGGTGCATCATGGATGGCAGGCGGTATGTTGGCCCCGTGGTGCGAGGCCGAGTCAGCGCCAGAAGACGTTACGGCACAATCGGTTGCGTCGGTGGACTGGTGGGCTGCTCATGTGCCTGACGTTGTGCGGGCAGGGAGTCTGGTTCTGGCTCCGCCGCGGGATGTGGGCGAGGTTGCGCGTTTTGGCCGCCGGACGTCTCATTTTCAAACTGTTGATGGAGAGCAGATCGCTGACCTGGAGCCTGATCTGGCGGGGCGCTTTCACAAGGGACTGTTCTTTGCGGAAGAAGGGCATGTTGACCCGCGCAAGGCCTTGGTGGCGCTGCTGGAGAGCCTCAAGACCATGGGCGGTCAGGCCATCTTTAATGAAGCAGATGAGCCTGATGCCGCGGGCTTTGACTGGGTTGTGGACTGTACGGGCCTGAATGTGCGCAAGGCTTTGCCTGCCCTGCGTGGTGTGCGCGGTGAAATGCTGCTGCTGCGCTGCCCGGATGTCGCCTTACACAGGCCGGTCAGAATGCTGCACCCGCGTATTCCCATCTACATTGTCCCGCGTGCGGACCATGTGTTTATGGTGGGCGCTACCATGATTGAGAGCGAAAACGCGGGCGGCATGACGGTACGGTCCATAACCGAGTTGTTGAATGCGGCATGGGTTTTACACCCGGCGTTTGCTGAAGCGGAAATACTGGAAATGGGAACCGGTGTGCGCCCCTCTTTCCCCGATAACATGCCCCGCGTGATACAAGACGGGCGGACAGTGTATGTTAATGGCATGTACCGGCATGGTTTTCTGCTGTCACCAACGCGTGCGCAGGAGGCTGCCGACATTGTGTTTGGTACGGCAGGCTAAAAGCTTGCGTTGACAGCATAGAGTGCTTAGGTGCCGCTGCATGAGCAAGGGAGAACGGCCCATGAAAATCGTGGTTAATGATGAAGTGCAGGACGTTTCAGCCACCACGCTGGCCACATTGCTGGATGAACTGGGTTATGGTGGCGCACGCGTTGCCACAGCACTTAATGGAGATTTTGTGCCGGTAGCGCAGCGCATTCAGGCCCCGCTACATGAAGGTGTAAAGGTTGAAATTGTTGCACCCATGCAGGGAGGTTAACCTATGAGCAGACATTTTTACGGCACTGAACTGACCTCTCCGCTGATGTTGGGAACAGCCCAATATCCATCCCCCGAAATTTTAGGTGACGCCGTTCGGGCTGCTCAGCCGGGTGTGGTCACGGTCTCTCTGCGCCGGGAATCAGCCGGGGAGAGAGCCGGGCAGGCCTTCTGGTCGCTCATTAAAGATCTGGGCGTTCCAGTTCTTCCCAACACGGCGGGCTGCCATACCGTGAAGGAAGCTGTGACCACTGCCCACATGGCGCGGGAAGTGTTCGGTACGGACTGGGTCAAGCTGGAAGTGATCGGTGAGCTGGATACGTTGCAACCTGACGTATTTGGCCTGGTAGAAGCTGCCCGCATTTTGTCTGACGATGGCTTCAAGGTGTTTCCCTACACAACTGAAGACCTTGTGGTGGCGGAGCGACTGCTGGCGGCGGGCTGTGAAGTGCTCATGCCGTGGGGGGCTCCCATTGGCTCTGGCAAAGGGCTGAACAACATATTCGGCCTGCGTGCGCTCCGGGCGCATTTTCCGGATGTGCCTCTGGTTGTTGATGCCGGGATTGGTGTGCCATCCCACGCCACACAGGCGCTGGAACTGGGCTATGACGCCGTGCTGATTAATACTGCCGTTGCCAAGGCAGGCGACCCGGCAATCATGGCCGAGGCCTTCCGGCTGGCTGTGCAGGCTGGGGCACTTGCCCGTAAGGCTGACCCCATGGAGGAGCGCGATATGGCTGTGCCCTCTACCCCTCTTATAGGAAAGGCCATGCTGGCATGAGCGCACTCCCTCAGAAAATTTATCCGGTTGTTGATACGGCTGTCTGGGTTGACCGGCTGGGAGCCGCTGGTGCCCGCTTCATTCAGCTTCGCGTCAAAAATCTGGAAGGGGACGCCCTGCTGGCGGAAATTCGCAAGGCGCATGATTTTGCCAAAAAGCATGGCGTCTGCCTTGTGCTCAATGACTACTGGCAAATCGCGATTGAGGAAGGGATAGACTATATCCACCTCGGTCAGGAAGACCTTGATACAGCCGACCTTGATGCTGTGCGGAAAGCTGGCATACGGTTTGGCCTGAGCACCCATAGCCACGAGGAACTGGACCGCGCCCTGTCTTTCAAGCCGGATTATGTGGCGCTGGGCCCTGTGTGGGAGACCCGGCTCAAGAAAATGGCTTTTGGTCCGCAAGGTGTGGAAAAGCTGACCGAATGGAAAAAACTGATAGGTGATCTGCCGTTAGTAGCCATCGGGGGCATTACCTTTGAGCGTCTGCGTGCCTGTCTGGATGCCGGAGCGGATGGTGTTGCCGCAGTGTCAGATTTTACCCTGAATGCAGACCCGGAGGGGCAGGTGCAGCGCTGGCTGGCGGAAGCCGAGCGCGCCTGATTTCCCTCGGGTTTTCTATTTGCCCTACAAGAAAGCCGCGCCTTTGGGTGCGGTTTTTTTGTAAAACTAACCCCCTGTAAAAATGCGGGCCGCGTCTGTTTTGTTGAACAGGCTTAACAACACTTCGGCTGACAGAGGAAGGGTTGGGTCGGTCAGGGGGGCTGTATCGGGCAAAATGCGTTTTGCTTCGTCATGTGCTGCGTCCAGCAGCATATCCACCAACAGTTCAGAAGACATGCGGTAGTCAGGCAGCCCGGATTGCCTGCGGCCAGTAACATCCCCTCCACCACGCAGGCGGAAGTCTTCATCGGCTATCAAAAAGCCGTCTTCAGTTTCTTTTAGGCAGGTCAGGCGGCGGCGCGCGGTCTGGCCCAACCCGTCATCATGCAGCATCAGGCAATAGGAGGCCTCAGCGCCACGCCCAACGCGCCCTCTGAGCTGGTGCAACTGGGCAAGGCCAAAGCGCTCGGCATGTTCTATCACCATGATGGTGGCGGTGGGGATATCGACCCCAACCTCAATCACGGTTGTGGCAACCAGAAGGCGTGTCTCTCCTTGGGCAAAGGCCTCTAACGCCTCTTGCCGCACGGCAGAGTCCTGCTGGCCGTGGGCCAGACCTGCAATGGGGCCAAAATAGGCTGTCAATTCTGCATGGCGCGCCTCTGCCGCAGCAACGTCCAGCGCTTCACTTTCCGAGACAAGGGGGCACACCCAGAAAATCTGTGCGCCTTTTGCCAAGGCTCGGCGCAGGCCACTCAGTACTTCATCCATCGCACCAATGCTGTGCAGGGATGTGTGGACAGGCTTACGGCCAGCGGGTTTGCCTTCCAGCCTGCTGGTTTGCATGTCCCCAAACCGGGTGAGCAGAAGGGTGCGGGGGATGGGGGTGGCTGTCATGACCAGCATGTCAGCATCGTGCCCTTTTTCCACCAAGGCCAAACGTTGCTCCACACCAAAGCGATGCTGCTCATCAATTACGGCAAGCGCGAGGTCAGCAAATTGCACGGCGTCCTGCACCAGTGCATGAGTGCCGACCACTAGCGGAGTGGTGCCCTCGGCAATGGCTTGCAGGGTCTGTTTCCGTGCCTTGCCTTTGACGGCGCTGGACAGATAAGCAACAGGCACGGGGGAAAGCCGCTCAAATGTTTTGGCGTGTTGTCTGGCCAGAATTTCAGTGGGGGCCATGAGGGCTGCTTGTGCCCCACTTTCTGCCGCACGCAGCATGGCCAGTAAGGCGACCAGTGTTTTGCCTGCGCCTACATCCCCCTGTAGCAGGCGGCTCATGCGGTAGGGGGCAGCCATATCGGCTTCTATGTCTCGTAGTGCCTTTTTCTGGCCGGGGGTTGGGGTGTGCCCAAAAGCGGTTAAGGCCTGCTGCTGCAAATGGCCATCGCCGGTAATGGAGCGCCCAGGTCTGCTGCGGGCGGCGCGCTGGGCTATGCGGGTGGCAAGCTGGTCTGCCAGCAGTTCATCGCAGGCCAGTCGGGCATGGGCGCGGGTCTGTTCACCGCGCCAGGCATCCCCCTGTTCACTGTCAGGAATGGTTGCCGGAAAATGCATCCAGTGCAGAGCTGTTGTGAAGTCAGGCCAGCGGCGGCGCTCCAGCAAGGTGGGCGTGTGCCATTCCGGTAGTGTTGTGGGCAGGCGTGCGAGTGCTGCTGTCATGGCCTGCCGGACCTGCCCGGTAAACAGCCCAGCGGTGAGCGGCCAGACAGGGTCCAGCAACGGGATGCGGTCTGCTGACCGTGCGGGCAGCAGGTAATCCGGACTGGTCATGGTAAGCCGCTCATGAAACCGCTCAACCTTGCCTGAAACGATCAGAGATTCGCCTTCTACAACATTTTGAGCCTGCCATTTTGAAAAAAAAGCCAGCTCCAGCGTGCCGGTTGTATCTTCCAGTGTGACCCGCCAGGGTTGCCGTGTACGTGGCGCGGGCGGACGAATGCCGCGCACAATGCCGGTGACTGTTGCAATGCTGTCCTGTTTGAGGTCAGCAATAAGGGGCCGTGCGCGGCGGTCTGTAATGCTTTCAGGCAGGCAGAACAGCAGGTCCAGCACGCGGTTGCCCCCTGCAATACGGCTGAAAAGCTTGGCCCGTGCAGTGCTGACACCGGGAAGACTGTCCAGAGGTGCCAGAACAGGGGCCAGCAGGCTTGGGTCAAATTGACCCGCACCCGAAGCGGTTGTGATGGAAAAGGGACTGGACACCAAAGAAACTCAGGCCTTTGTTTGCGGCTGACAGAAAGTCGTCTGAAGGCTATAGGACACCATGACCATGCAAGACAATTTTAGCGCGCCTCCATCAGAAGATGATCCGCTTGCCGCACGCCGCCGCAGGCTGATTTTCCGTGCCAATCATCGCGGAACATTCGAGACCGATATTCTGATTGGCGGATTTGTGGAAGCCAATGTTGCAACCATGACGGATGCTGAGCTGTCGGACATGGAAGCTATTATGGAAATGCCGGACCCGGAACTGACGGACTGGCTATTTGGGCGCCTGCCATTGCCAGAAGAAAAAGCCACACCCATGTTACGCCGCATGGTGGACGCCAGCCGTGCAAAAGGAGCCGGGAAGACCGTATGACAGCAGAAACAGGCGTGGACAGTCGCGCACAGGGGCGCGTTGTTCCGGTTTGGGGTGTAACGGAAGGGTATGATGCCTTTTTGCTGGCCCGCAGAGCACGCGAACATAGCGGCCCCGTTGTGCATGTTGCGCGGGATGAAGCCTCCACGGTACGGCTGGCGGAAATGCTGGCCTATATGGCCCCGGACGTGGAGACACTGCGCTTCCCCGCGTGGGACTGCCTGCCTTATGACCGTGTCTCTCCCAACCCTGCTCTGGTTGCGGAGCGTGTTGCAACGCTCACCCGGTTGCTGGAACCTGCGAATGGTAAACCAAGACTGGTTTTGACCACCGTTGGGGCCATTGTGCAGCGTGTTTCACCCCGCGCCACATTTAAAGGGCAGTCCCTTACCGTCAGGCAAGGGGAAAGCCTTGATCAGGAATTCCTGATCGAACTGCTGATCGCCAATGGCTACACGCGCACGGATACGGTGATGGAGGCGGGTGAGTTCGCTACCCGTGGCGGTATTTTTGACCTCTACCCCGCAGGTGCGCCAGAACCCCTGCGGCTTGATCTGTTTGGCGATGAAGTAGAGAATATTCGCGCCTTTGACCCCGGAACGCAGCGTTCTACGGGCAAACAGACAGAGCTTACTCTCCGCCCTGTTTCTGAACTGTCACTGGATGCGGACAGTATCTCGCGGTTTCGCACGGGCTGGCGCGATGTATTCGGTCCGGGCGCTGCGAGTGACCCGCTGTACGAGCATGTTTCAGACGGGCGGCGCTATCCGGGGCTGGAACACTGGTTGCCGCTCTTCCACACTGAACTTGAAACACTGTTCGATTATCTGCACGGAGCCTCGTTCTCGCTCGATTATCAGGCAGAAGACGTCCTGAAAGGGCGTCTGGAAATGATAGAGGACCACTATCAGGCCCGCCGTCAGCCTGTGCGGGAGGGGGAAACACCGTATCGCGCCCTGCCGCCACACCTGCTTTATCTTGACCAGAAAGGTTGGGATGCCGCTCTGGCACGGGCACCGGTTGTAGCGTTCAGCCCCTTCGCCAAGCCAGATGGCGCGCAGGGGATGGATGTGGGTGGCCGCCCCGGTAAAATGTTCTCTAAAATTGTGCCTAATGGAGAGCGTGAGCAGGTTTTCCGCCTTTTGGGAGACCAAGTGCGGGAATGGGGTGAAGTTAACCGGAGGGCCTATATCGCCGCGTGGTCTCGCGGGTCGCGTGAGCGTATTGGCACGCTGCTGCGTGAGCACGGCGTTGCGACCCAGAGCTATGAGAACTGGAAAGATGCACAAAAAGCAAAACCCGGTACCGTTGCCCTTTTAACGCTGGAACTTGAGCGCGGCTTTGTTGCGGAAAATCTTGCTTTTGTGTCCGAGCAGGACCTTCTGGGCGAGCGTATTGGCCGCCCCCCGCGTCGTCGTCGCAGAGCGGATGAACTGATTGCCGAAGCCGGAGAAATTACCGCCGGGGATCTGGTCGTGCATCAGGATTACGGGATCGGGCGGTATGACGGGCTGGAGACAGTGAGTGTAGGCGTAGCCCCCCATGACTGCTTGCGCCTGTTATACGATGGCAATGAAAAGCTGTATCTGCCCGTTGAGAACATAGAGCTTCTGAGCCGCTTTGGTTCCGACCAATCTGGCGTACCGTTGGACAAGCTTGGCGGTGTTGCATGGCAGGGCCGCAAGGCGAGGATGAAGCAACGCATCCGGGATATGGCGTCTGACCTTATCCGGACAGCAGCAGCACGCGCCATGAAAGAGGCCCCGGTTCTGACCCCCGCAGAAGGATTGTGGGATGAGTTCTGTGCCCGCTTCCCGTTTGTAGAGACGGACGATCAGGCCCGTGCCATTGCCGATGTGCTGGATGACATGACATCCGGCAGGCCCATGGATCGTCTGGTGTGTGGGGATGTCGGGTTTGGCAAGACCGAGGTTGCCTTGCGCGCCGCGTTTGTGGCGGCAATGTCGGGCGGGCAGGTTGCTGTTGTGGTGCCAACCACTTTGTTGGCCCGCCAGCATTATCGCACCTTTGCCGCACGGTTTGAAGGCTTTCCGCTCAAGGTGGCACAACTCTCACGCATGGTCACAGGCAAGGAGGCAACGGCAGTCCGGAAAGGTCTGACGGATGGCTCCATAAACGTGGTGATTGGCACCCACGCCTTGCTGGCCAAAACAGTGCAGTTTGCGGCCCTTGAACTGCTGATTATTGACGAAGAGCAGCATTTTGGCGTGGCGCATAAGGAAAAGCTGAAAGCCCTGCGTGACGACGTGCACGTGCTGACCCTTTCCGCCACGCCGCTGCCACGTACCTTGCAGCTTTCTCTGTCCGGTGTGCGGGAAATGAGCCTGATTGCCACACCGCCAACGGACCGTCTGGCGGTGCGGACCTTCATTATGCCGTTTGATAGCGTGGTTATTCGCGAGGCAATACAGCGTGAGCGTTTCCGTGGTGGTCAGATTTTCTGTGTCGCGCCGCGCATTGAAGACCTTGACCGTCTGGCAGAACGCCTGAGCACTATTGTACCGGATGCCAAGGTGGTGCAGGCGCATGGTAGACTGAGCCCTACCGAGCTTGAACGGGTGATGACCGAGTTCTCGGACGGGAAATATGACATTCTGCTTTCCACCAACATTGTGGAGAGTGGGCTGGATATGCCTGCTGTAAACACGCTGATTATTCACCGCGCAGATATGTTTGGCCTCGGCCAGCTATACCAGTTGCGCGGGCGGGTAGGGCGCGGGAAGCAGCGTGGCTACGCATACCTGACATGGCCGCAAACCCATGTTCTTTCTGCCGCAGCAGAAAAGCGGCTTGAGATTATGCAGACGCTGGACACATTGGGCGCTGGCTTTACGCTGGCTTCTCATGACCTTGACCTGCGCGGTGCGGGGAACCTTCTGGGTGACCAGCAGTCTGGCCATGTGCGTGAGGTGGGCATTGAACTGTACCAGCAGATGCTGGAAGATGCCGTGGCAGATCTACGCTCTGATGCTAACCGCCGGAGCGCGGAAGATCGGGACTGGACGCCTAACATTATCGTTGGCCTGCCTGTTCTTATCCCGGTCGAGTATGTGCCCGACCTGCCGGTGCGGTTGGGTCTATACCGGCGCATCAGCGGCATAGCGTCAGACGCTGAGCTGGAAGCTATGGAAGCCGAACTGGTTGACCGCTTTGGCCCTGTGCCGGAGGAGGTCAAGAACCTGCTGGATATTGTGGACTTGAAGCGCCTGTGCCGCGCTGCTGGAGTGGAGCGTCTGGAAGCCGGGCCAAAGGGAATGGTGCTGCAATTCCGGCATAATCACTTCCGCAACCCGCAAGGGCTGGTGCAGTGGATGGCCCGTTGGAAAGACGGCACAGTCCGCCTGCGAACGGACCATAAAATGGCCGTTGTGCGGGAGTTGACCAACGTGCAGCGCATAGATCTGGCACGCCGGGTTTTGCGAGACCTCTCCAAACTGGCCCAGAAAGTACCAGCGGAAGCCATATAGAAACGGTTTACGCCGCAACAGAGAAAGGCACGGAAAGCTTCCCGCTCTCCGTGCCTTTCTGTTTTTAGGGTGTCCGTAAAGATTTGATCATCTGACCCGCACTCAGCCAAGCCGACGGGTGGCCGAGTGTGGATGTTCAGGGTGGTTATTTCAGGGGAAGAGGAAAACCGTTGACGGTCAGAACACCGCTGGACCATGTGGCATCCCACACGCTTGCGCCGTTCTGCGCATGGCTGACAAGGCGGGCCAGCACCATGCCTGCGGCCAGCTTCATTTGATTGGCGGCGCGCACTTTTTCAATCAACGTCTCAATATTAACCACTTCCAGATGGCCGGATGCTGACGTGGCATTCACATTACCTGTCAGAGTGGCGGTGCCATTGCCTTTCAGGTGGACCGTGTCACGCTGGGCGTCAAAGTTGGAGATGGTGACATGCACGGCCGGAGCCTGTTCCGCCTTGCCACCCACGGCTGCCATCAGCGCCGGGATTTCAGACGCAGGCAGAGAAAATGCGGCGTGAGCAGCCGTTGGTAACAGGTCCTGATTAGGAATGTTCTGGAAAGTAAGGCCTGTCATACCCAGCGTTGCAGCAGCATTATGCGCGGCGGTATCTCCCGCCAGTTTAAGGCTGGCACTCCCTATCCCAACATGGGCAGAGGCGTGAGTAACGGCAGCTTTGTTCCAGACTATGGAGTACGTGTTGCCAGCTTTCAGGCCACTGGCAATGCTTTGGCCCTGCTTGTTCAGCCATGCGGAGCAGGCCGGGTTATGGCGCCCGGTTAGTGCTGAGACCAGCAGCAAAGACGCGGCGTCTGCCTGGTCCTGCACGGAGTCTGCCGTACTGCCGGACGCTGTGGTTGTGTAGGTCATTTGCTTGATGGTCAGGGAGGTGCTGCCATCAGGCGTGCGGATACTCGTCGTATCAAAACTGACGTTCTGGTCCGTTACATGCGTACCACCGTGGGAGATAACGGCACAACTGGCTGGCGGGGCCGCCAATGCAGGCCGGGCGAATGCAGCGCTCACGAGCATGAGAGATGCGAGAGGGAGAATGGTGTGTGCTTTCATTTGCGCATAAAGGTGGCGTAAGCAGAGGCCCTGCGCAACGAACATTTTAATGCTGTATGAGCAGAAGGCCGTAAGGTCTCGTAAGGCCTGTGTGCGGGCACATGAACCACGAAAGAGTTGAGCACGATGTTTGGTCTGGACCCATTCCTTTTAAGCCTGATTGGAACTGTGGTGCTGGCCACATTTGTGCCGTGCCACGGTGCTGCGGTTCCGGTGTTTCAATGGTTGGCTATTATTGTCATTGGCATCATGTTTTTCCTGCAGGGTGCCAGATTATCCCGCAAAGCGGTTGTGGACGGCCTTACAGCGTGGCGGCTGCATCTGCTTATTTTGTGCTGCACGTTTGTTCTGTTCCCGCTTCTGGGGCTGGCGTTGCATCTGGTCTTCCCGGCATTGTTGCAGGATGAGGTCTGGCTGGGGATATTGTTCCTCTGCTGCCTGCCTTCCACAGTTCAATCCTCCATTGCGTTCACGTCTATTGGTGGAGGCAATGTTCCTGCGGCTGTCTGTGCTGCCACCGCATCCAATATTTTTGGTATTTTCATAACACCGTTTCTGGTCGGTTTGGTTCTGGCGCGGCATGGGGCACAGGGCGGTGGTGTGATGGCTATTGTGCTGCAACTGCTTCTGCCTTTTGTGCTTGGGCAGATCTTGCAGCCCTGGATTGGCGCCTGGGCCGTGCGAAACAAGAAAATTCTGTCGCTTACGGACCGTGGTTCCATTCTTATTGTTGTCTATCTGGCGTTCAGTGATGCCGTAATGCAGGGCTTGTGGCACAAACTGCCCCCGAGCCAGCTTGGCCTGATAGCGCTGGTAGATTTTATGCTGCTGGCCTGCGTGCTTATTCTTACGGCTGTAACAAGCCGTGCAGCAGGCCTGCCGCTGCGGGATGAAATTGCAGTGGTCTTTTGCGGGTCTAAAAAAACATTGGCGTCTGGTGTGCCCATGGCCAACGTGCTGTTTCCACCGGGTAGCGTAGGGCTTATTGTCCTGCCGTTAATGATTTACCACCAGATCCAGCTTTTTGTCTGCGCTGTGTTGGCCCGGCGTTTTGCTGCTCGGACAGCGCAGGACAAAAGCATGAGTGCAGGAGACTGATATATGGCTGGCCTTGACCCCAAAAACTGGGACGAAATGCGGGCTCTCGGCCACCAGATGCTGGACGATATGTTTGATAACCTAGAGCATGTGGCGGAAGGGCCGGTCTGGCAGCCCATGCCCGATGCTGTCAGGCAAGGCTTTGCCAAACAACCGCTCCCGCAGACCGGCACAGCGTTACCGGACCTTTATGGGCAGTTTACCCAAAGCGTACTGCCTTATGCGGTTGGTAACCGGCACCCGCGCTTTATGGGGTGGGTGCATGGTGGCGGGACTGTTCAGGGCATGTTGGCGGAAATGCTGGCCGCAGGCCTGAACGCAAACCTTGGCGGCAGGGACCACGCGCCGGTTGAAGTGGAGCGCATGGTTATCCGCTGGGCAGCAACCATGCTTGGTTTTCCCGAAACGGCGACAGGTGTGCTGGTAACAGGGTCTTCTCTTGCCAATTTTATTGCTGTTTTAACAGCAAGCCGTGCGGTCAAGAAAGGTCTCACCCTCCGTGCGGAAGGGCTCCACGGGCGCAAACTGGTGGGTTATGCCGCCCAGACTGCCCATGGATGCCTTGCGCGTGCGTTCGATATGGCAGGCCTTGGTACGGACGCGCTGCGCCGTGTGCCTGTTGATGCCGCATTCAAGATGGATATGGCAGCCCTTCGGACGCAAGTGGACGCTGATCTCGCCGCCGGTCTGGAGCCATTTCTGGTTGTGGGGACTGCGGGGACTGTGGACACGGGGTCTGTCGATCCGTTGCCTGAGCTTGCCGCTTTTGCGCAGGCCTATGGCCTCTGGTTCCATGTGGATGGAGCTTTTGGAGCCTTGGCACGTCTCTCCTCAACTTACGCGCCGTTAGTGGCGGGTCTGGAGTTGGCAGACAGTATAGCGCTGGATTTTCATAAATGGGCACAGACCCCTTATGATGCTGGATGCGTATTGGTGCGGGAGGAGGGCAAGCAGGCGGCAACTTTCGCGCAGTCACTTGCTTACCTATCGAGAGAGGATAGGGGGACTGCTGCTGGCGCACCTTGGTTCTGTGATCTTGGGCCTGATCTTTCACGTGGGTTTAGGGCACTTAAAGTCTGGTTCACGCTGGCCGGGTTTGGCGTTGAAGGGCTGGGGAGCGTTGTTGACGGGTGCTGTCGTGTTGCCCGTCATCTGGCGGGGCGGGTTGAGGCCCATCCTGATCTGGAAATGCTGGCTCCCGTTACCCTGAATATTGTGTGTTTCAGGGTGAGTGTAGGGGCGGACAACCTGGATGCTCTCAATGGTGAGCTTGTAAAAGATATGCAGGAGAGCGGGGTGGCCGTGCCCTCCGCCACCGTTGTGCAGGGCAAGCGGGCTGTTCGGGTTGCTGTTGTGAACCACCGCACAACAGAACAGGACATGGACATCATGCTCGAATCTTTGCTGGCTCTCGCGGCCAAGCGCACAAACCTTGACGTGAGTGCGCTGGCCGACCCGTTACCGGCGTGACATAACCCTGCGGCGTCCCGCTTTTGCGCGTTTGTCATCAAACAGTGCAGAGAGGGATTGCAGCATGGTGCCCCCCAGTTCCTCTGCATCGGTAATGGTGACAGCCCGCTGATAGTAGCGTCCTACGTCATGACCAATACCAATGGCGGAAAGTTCCACAGGGCTGCGGTCTTCGATCATATGGATGGTCTCGCGCAGGTGATCTTCCAGATAAGAGGGCGGATTGACCGAAAGCGTACTGTCATCCACCGGGGCACCGTCAGAAATAACCATCAGGATCTTGCGGGATTCCGGGCGGCTTTTCAGGCGTTTGTAAGCCCAGAGCAGGGCTTCACCATCAATATTTTCTTTGAGCAGCCCCTCACGCAGCATGAGGCCCAGGTTGGTTTTTGCACGCCGCCAAGGCATGTCCGCTGCTTTGTACACGATATGGCGGAGGTCATTCAAACGGCCAGGGTTTGCGGGCTTACCCTCTTTCAACCATTTCTCGCGGCTCTGACCACCTTTCCACGCGCGTGTCGTAAAGCCCAGAATTTCCACTTTTACGCCACACCGCTCAAGGGTGCGGGCCAGAATATCTCCGCAGGACGCGGCCACAGATATGGGTCGCCCCCGCATGGAGCCTGAATTATCCACCAGCAGGGTGACAACCGTGTCCCGGAACTCCGTATCCCGCTCCTGTTTGTAGGACAGAGAGAGTGTGGGGTTAACCACAATACGGGAGAGGCGCCCTGCATCCAGCAGGCCTTCCTCCATGTCAAAATCCCACGACCGGGTTTGTTGTGCCATCAGTTTACGTTGCAGCTTGTTGGCTAGACGCGAGACAACCCCGTGTAGGGTGGCGAGTTGAAGGTCTAGCTGGTGGCGCAAACGGTTGAGTTCTTCAGAATCGCACAGCTCTTCTGCGCGAACTTCCTCATCAAATTGAGTGGTGTAGGCGTGGTAGGTTTTGGCTGTTTCACCCGGTGGGATGTCAGAGCGTTTTCCCGGCCCTGCGGCTTCACCAGTTCCTTCTGAGCCGCTGCCTTCTCCTTCTTCTTCCTGCATGTCTGGTGAAAAATCACCTGACCCTGCCATTATTTGCGGTTCAGGGGCGGAGGGAGTGGGTTCTGGTTCCGGGGGGCTGGCCTCATCCTGCTGCTCGGGCGGGGAGGCTGAGTTCTGATCTTCAGAGTCCGATGTGTCGGACCCGTTTTCGTCTTCTTCTGTATCGTCAGAGGCAGCGTCGTCTTCAGTCAGGGCGCAGGCGGCCAAAATTTTGCGCGTGGCACGGGCATAGTCTGCCTGACTGTCTTCATGCGCCTTCAGGTGTGCAAGCGCCTGTTGTGCCTTCGCTGGCAAGGTCTGCCGCCATTTTTCCAGAATGGCTTGGGCAGAAACCGGTGCAGATTTACCTGTTAACGCCTCACGCGCCAGCAATTCCAACGCGACTGCGGGAGAAAGCTGATCTGGCGTTGTCATCTGCGCCAGACCAGCTTCCCGGCATTCAGTTTCCAGCCGGTAACGCAGGTTGGCCGCAACCCCCTGCATGTGGCGTGCCCCTAACGATTCAATGCGAGCCTGTTCCAGCGCATCATAAACCTCCCGCGCGACGGCTTCGGCAGGCAGGCTGTTCTGGTGCAGGCTACTGTCATGATGTTTGAGGCGGAGGGCTTGTGCATCCGCAGCGCCACGGATGCGCAAAACCTCCTCATCCTTCAGGCGGCGGGAGGGGGTGGAAAGGCGCGCTTTGCCACCAAGACTGAGGGGGGCAACCGGCATATTGCCAGTATGGAACGACACGTCAGCATCGCGCTGGCCACCCATGGCACGCAGGGTTGCCGCCGTGGCCTGCTTAAAAACGTCAACGCGGTTTTCTTGCTCGGCAGCCGTTGGCTGGTTGTGCCCAGCCGGGGGTGCCTGCGTGCCTGTCCTGCTGTCTGCCATCAGTGAAGCGCCTTCCCTTTTAAACCTTAAGCGCCCTGTTTGGCGTATGGGCTGGAGTTGAAGCAGCGCTGGTAATATTCCGCCACCATGGTGCGCTCAGCTTCGTCACATTTGTTCAGGAACGTCACGCGGAAGGCAAAGGCAGTATCTTTGAAAATAAGTTCGTTTTCAGCCCAAGCAATGACCGAACGCGGAGACATGACGGTGGACAGATCACCCGCCATGAAGCCTGCACGCGTCAGGTTGGCCAGGGCCACCATGTTTTCAATCATGCCGCGTTTGGCTTTGTCATCCGGGTTAATGGCAAGGCGGGACAGTACAATGCCAACTTCCTGTGCATGCGGCAGGTAGTTAAGCGAGGTCACGATGTTCCAGCGGTCCATCTGGCCCTGGTTGATCTGCTGCGTGCCATGATACAGGCCCGTGGTGTCTCCCAGACCAATGGTGTTGGCGGTTGCAAACAGCCGGAACCACGGGTGCGGTTTGATAACGCGGTTCTGGTCCAGCAGGGTGAGCTGCCCTTCTACTTCCAGCACGCGCTGGATGACGAACATGACATCCGGGCGGCCTGCATCGTATTCGTCAAATACCAGAGCGCAGGGATGTTGCAGACACCAGGGCAACAGGCCTTCCTGAAATTCCGTCACCTGCTGGCCATCCCTCACGACAATGGCGTCTTTCCCCACCAGATCAATACGGGAGACGTGGCTATCAAGGTTGATGCGGATGCAAGGCCAGTTGAGACGGGAGGCTATCTGCTCGATATGAGAGGATTTACCTGTGCCGTGAAAGCCCTGAACCATAACGCGACGATTGAACGCAAAGCCTGCCAGAATGGACAGGGTGGTGTCATGATCAAACAGGTAAGCTGGGTCCTGCGCGGGTACGTGTTCTGTTCTGACAGAAAAGGCCGGTACGGTCAGGTCCGAATCAATGCCGAAAACGTCTCGCACTGAAACTTCAAGGTCCGGTGCTGAAAGAGCAGAGATCGGTGGGAGGTCACCGGTGGAGACCGGGTTTGAAGAATCAGTCATTCTTTATCCGTCTTTGTCTGGTTTGTACGTGCAGAGAGAAAAATAAAAGCAGCCATGGTGCGGCTGCCAGTGAAGAGCGATGGGCAGGATGGCACGATCACCCTGCTTTTTCGAGCCCCTCAGAGGTAAGGTGTGTCCTCACAATTGTGAAGGCTACATTAATGACTTTAAGCCGCTCTTCGGCTTTGCGGTCCCCGTTATTTGTGTCCGGGTGGTGTTTGCGTGCCAACTCGCGGTAGCGCGCTTTGGCGACGTCCAGCGTTACGGGCCAGTCCAGACCCAGCGTGGCCAGAGAGTCTCTTAACCCTTCAGGCGCACGGGGGGCTGCGGCCTGACGTTTGCGCTCCGCGCGTGCTTCCCGGCTGCGGCCCAGAATGTCCAGCGGGTCGAGAATTTCTTCTTCATTGAACGTCTTGCGTTTTGCCTGAGCTGCACTTTGGCCAAAAGCCCAGGACGGCCGGTCCCACGCAATATCGGCCCGCAAATGGGCTTCAATCTGGCCGGGGGACATGCCTTTGTAATAGTCCCAGCGTGCATTATACTCCCGCACATGCTCTAGACAGAACCAGTAATACTGGTTCAGCGTCTCGCGGGAGCGGGGGGCGCGATAGCCAGCAGACTTTGTACATTCAGGCATGTCACAGCAGCGCTGCGGGGCGTCCGGATCTGGGTCGAACGCCCTGTGACGGGTATTCCTTCGCTTCATCATCAGGGTTATGTGCGCCCTGAGTGCTTCTGTGCAAGGGGGAAGATATGGCAACGGTTCGGAATTCAGCATCAACACACGCACCGCAGGGGCCGCGTGCCACACGGGTCAGGGACGTGCTGACGCAGACATTTACACCACTGAAAATGGATATTCAGGATGAAAGCCACCGTCATGCGCACCATGTTGCCATGGTACGTGGCCCGGAAGCTGGAGCATCTGAAACACATTTTCGGATTCTGCTGGTGAGCGGCGCTTTTGACGGAGTGGGCAGGGTTGCCCGGCACCGCATGGTGAATGAGGCTCTGAAAGCTGAGTTTGATGCCGGACTGCACGCCTTGGCGCTCACTTTGCGGACGCCGGAAGAGGACGCAAAAATTTCATGAAAAAACGGACAGAGTACAAGAGTGGAGCAGCCACCATGCAACGGCGAAGTCTGTTTTTGGCAGGACCACTTTTGTTGGCATCCTGCGCTGGGGGTGGAAAAGGTCTGACCAGTTCAGGCCAGAGTGACGTGGCGCGGGTTGAGGCTTATATGCGGGACGTGCAGTTAAATGCTGTGCCCTTCCAGCAAACCTGGCCTAATGGTGCTACTGGCGGTGGCGTACTGACTTATCATGCGGGGTATCTGCATCTGGTCTATACAGCGCCTCATAGTATGGATCTTGAGGCATCCGGCACACATGCAGTGTTCAAGGACTCTC
Organism: Acetobacter cibinongensis; assembly: GCF_000963925.1. GTDB lineage: Bacteria > Pseudomonadota > Alphaproteobacteria > Acetobacterales > Acetobacteraceae > Acetobacter > Acetobacter cibinongensis. Next base: position 150,000 of record NZ_BAMV01000018.1, on the reverse strand, counting down.
GTACGGGGTCAGAAACCCGCATGGGTCTGGCTCATAATCCGTTAGGGGTGCTGATGGGTAACCCGGTGCATCTGTCGGGGGATGTTACGGTTACGGATATCCAGAAGCCGCCCGGTATCCTGCAAATTTCTTTGACCAAAACAAACAATCCGTCCCAGGGGCTGGTTACGCTTGTTTTCAAGGATACAGGGCGTACGCTCCGTCTGTTTGAAATGCGGTTGGTGGATGAGCGGCGGCAAACGCTGTTTATTCGGCTTCCACTTCCACTTCAGTAAAATTTGACGGCAGGCTACCAAACACAGCCTGCCAGTTTTCTGCCAACGCTGCATCTAACTGGTCCTGAAACACTGTGAGCCCCAGCTTTTCAAAACTGGTGACGCCATAGTCCCGAATGCCGCAGGGCACGATGCCTTCAAAGTCACCCATGTTGGGCCGAAGGTTGATGGAAATGCCGTGCCAACTCACCCAGCGTGAAACACGAACCCCGATAGCCGCAATTTTTTCTTCCTGACCGGTTTTCGGGTCGATAACCCAGACTCCCACGCGCCCTTCACGGCATTCCCCTTTTAACCCGAAGGCGGCTAGGGTGCGGATAACCCAGCTTTCCAGTCCGTGTACGTAAGCGCGTAGATCTCGCGCGGGAATTAGTCCGTGTGGCTTATGTAGATCCAGCATGACATAAGCGATTCTCTGGCCTGGGCCGTGATAGGTCCACTGCCCGCCGCGCCCGGCATCATAGGTAGGGTAGTGGTGCGGATTGAATAAATCCTCAGCTTTGGCGGAAGTGCCCGCTGTATAAAGGGGCGGATGCTCCAGTAGCCAAACACGCTCCACCGCTTCAGCTTGACGAATTTTTTGGGAAATTTCCTGCATTCTGGCGAAGGCAAAGGGGTAGGGAACAGGTTTTTTACTGATTTCCCATAAAAAATGCGCGTTGGTCATTGCCGCCTGATGATGGTTCGGTTATAGGGCTTCTCACCAAACGGTATCGCACTTTTTGATACTGGTTGTCACGGGCGGCCGTGGCGGAATGGTAGACGCGCAAGCTTGAGGTGCTTGTGGGGGAATACCCCGTGGAAGTTCGAGTCTTCTCGGCCGCACCATATTCAGCTCCAAGAAAAATTTGTTATAGTACGAATTCTTCTTGGAGCTGAATTTTTGGTAAATCCTTCAATTTAAAAATCATCTAACTGCCATATTCAGGCCGTTGTTCTGCTGTTTAAAATCTTCGTGATTTGCGCTAGCGTTCCCGACTGCTTTGGTGTGGCCTATTGTCTTGTGGTTTAAAGGCAATGGTGCGCAGCAGATGCTCTCGATTTGACGAAACAAGCTGGCTGATATTAGCTGGCTGGTGCGCAATGTGTTGAAACTGAAATTTTTATTAAAGGTGTTGTATTCGTGTCCAAGCCCAAGCCTTTACGTAAAGCGGTCCTGCCAGTAGCGGGGCTGGGTACGCGTTTTCTGCCTGCCACAAAAGCTATGCCCAAGGAAATGCTGACGGTTGTTGACCGTCCGCTCATCCAGTACGCGATTGATGAGGCACGGGAAGCCGGCATCGAAGAATTCTGCCTTATCACGGGTCGCGGCAAAGACTCCCTGATTGACTATTTCGATATTGCTTATGAACTTGAAGCAACCTTGCGTGAGCGGAACAAGGTGGACGCCCTTGCTGCGCTGGAGCCAAGCTCCATTGAAGCTGGGTCTCTGGTTGCAGTGCGTCAGCAGGAACCGCTGGGGCTGGGTCATGCTATCTGGTGTGCGCGTAGCTTTATTGGCAATGATCCGTTTGCCATCTTGTTGCCAGATGACATTGTGCAGGGGAAAACAGGCTGCCTGAAGCAGTTGGCTGATGCCTACTATCAGACTGGCGGGAGCGTTGTTGCTGTTACGGAAGTGCCGCGCGAGCACACCAACCGTTACGGTATTCTGAAAACTGGCGCAGATGACGGCAAGCTTGTTGAGGTCAAGGGCCTTGTTGAAAAGCCGAAGCCAGAAGAGGCTCCGTCCAACCTGTCCATCATTGGCCGTTATATCCTGACACCTGATGTTATGCCGCACCTTGCGAAGCTTGAAAAAGGCGCTGGTGGTGAAGTTCAGTTGACGGACGCCATGGCCAAAACCATCGGGCATGTACCTTTCCACGGGCTGCGTTATGAGGGCCGCCGTTTTGACTGCGGTAATAAGGTTGGCTTCCTTGAAGCGCAGGTTGCGTTCTCTCTTGAGCGCCCGGACCTGGCAGATGAAGTCAAAAGCTTCCTCAAAGAGTATGCCTCAAAACTTTAAGCCTGCTTGACGGTAGTGGGGTTATAGTCAGGCCCCATCTGCACAAAAAGCTTGTCAAAACAGCCAGTGGTTCTTGCCATTGGCTGTTTTTGTTTGGCAGGCCTCTTTAATCTGTGTGGTAGAATTTCGACACGATGCTAACGTTTTGCTATATAGTGGACCTATGTTGTCCTCTTTAATTGACCCCACGGGTCGGCATATTTCCTATTTGCGTGTTTCTGTCACGGACCGGTGCGATATGCGCTGCGTTTACTGCATGGCAGAAAGTATGCAATTTCTGCCACGTGAGGACGTGCTTTCGTTCGAGGAATTGCTGCGCCTGTGCCAGGTGTTTGTAAAACAGGGCGTGCGTCGCCTGCGGATTACGGGCGGTGAGCCTCTGGTGCGGCGGGATATAGGCCCATTCTTTGAGGCACTGGGATCCTGGCTTCATCGCCCTGAGCAGATGGGTGCATTGGATGAATTGACCCTGACGACAAATGGTAGCCGCCTGTCACATTATGCGGAAACTCTGTTTAACGCGGGGGTTCGTAGGGTGAATGTGAGCCTCGATACGTTAAACCCGGAGCGGTTCGCTCAGATTACGCGGCGTGGAAAGCTGGCCGCTACCCTGGATGGAATTTACGCGGCACGTAAGGCTGGAATGGCGGTGCGCGTGAATGCTGTTGCCATGGCCGGTGTTAATGACGATGAATTCGATTCCATGCTGGCATGGTGCGGAGAGGCGGGCGTTGACCTCTGCCTGATTGAAACCATGCCTATGGGCGATACCGGGGAAGATCGGACGGCAACCTATCTGCCTTTGTCCAAAGTCAAAAAAGACCTGATGCAGCGTTGGACATTGACGCCCTTGCCAGACCGTACAGGCGGTCCGGCGCGATATATGCGGGTGGAGGAAACGGGGCAGAGAATAGGCTTCATTACGCCAATGAGCCATAATTTCTGCGATAGCTGCAACAGGGTCCGGCTGTCGTGCACGGGGCGTTTATATACGTGCCTGGGACAGGAAGACGGAATTGACCTGCGTGAAATTATGCGTGCTGGTGGAGACGATCAGGCGATATTGGCAGGCATACAGGATGCTATTGCGCGGAAGCCCACAGGTCATTCTTTCCTGCTGGGGGATGTTTCCGGACGTGTCGAAGGGCCAGCACGGCATATGAGTGTTACGGGCGGTTAGTCCGCTCTCTCATTCTGGATCAGGCAGGTTTGTAAGAGTGGACGCTAAAGACTGCGTAAAGGCACCGGGTTGGAGCGGCTGAGGCTGGGTCTTATCAGGTGCCCATGCTGTCAGGATCGCCATTTGTAATGGCATGGTAAAAGACCCATCTGATGCCGTGCGTATTTCCGCCCCGGCCGCCGGGAACAACATACGCGGGGGTGGTGTATGGCTGCGCAGGGCCAGCGCATTTGTCTCACCCGCTGCGCGTAGGTCCTGTAACAGTCCTGCCAGAGAGGTGTAGCGGAGGGGTAAAACCTCAGCATCCACTACTGGCAGCGCAAACCCTGCGCGTTGAAGCAGACCCGCACAGCTAGGCAGTGTAGGAAGGGGTGAGACCCGGGGAGAGAGGCCGTCTGATAACGCCAGTTCAGCCATCTCCAGAGCCTGCTTCAGGGTTCTGAGCGTTGGCAGGATAGGCAGTGCTGCCAGAAAAAGACCATCTGGCTTTAGAATTTGGCGTATCTGCGCAAAAGTGCCCGGCAGGTCATTCACCCAGTGCAGTGAGAGGTTTGCGACAACCAGATCGAAGCTATGAGGCGCAAAAGGTAGAAACTCCTCATCAGCGCAAACCGTTTCTATGTTGAAAAAATGCGTTTTGCGCGCAAGGCTAAAGGCGCTTTCACATTGTACGACATCAATCCCACGATCGAGCAGGCGAGGGGCCACAAAGCCCCTGCCGCCAATATCCAAAGCCGTGTCAAATGTGCGGGTAACGTCAGCCAGACGTTCCATCAGGATGTCTGCTGCCGCCTCAAAAATAGGGGCAACTTTGTGTTGCGTGTATGCTGCACGATTGCGATGCTGGCGGACCGCTGCACGGTCAAAGATAATGGGAGCGTCCATGCTTTCAAACCTGCGCTTCTCTCGCCTGTTTGCCAAGGGTCTATAATGTAATGGTGGGGCAAGGCGGGCAGAGCTGGGTTTTAGGGCGGTTGTTTAAACAGGGCTGGGGGGTGGTGCTTGACGCGTTATACCCTCCGTCCTGCCTGTTATGCGGTGCAGAAACGCACAAGGCAGGCCTTATCTGCTCAGACTGTTTTGTGCGTGTGACGCCTGTTAGTGCGCCATTTTGCAAAAAATGCGGCACGCCACAACCTTCTGCGGCTTATCTGAATAGTCAGGGGGCATGTGCAGTGTGTGAGCGGCATCCACTCATGTGGTCTCAAGCTCGTGCGGCGTTTGTTTATGACAAAGCAATCAGAGAGCTTATCCTTCAGTTAAAATATGCAGACCGACAGGAGAACGCCTCTTTTTTGGGAGAGCATATGGCCCGCGCTGGGCATGGTCTTATTCACTTGGAGAGTATTATTACTCCGGTACCTGCGCATAAACGCCGGTTGCGGCAGCGTAGATACAATCAGGCGGCTCTCTTGGCGCAGGTTATTGCACGTAAAAGCGCGGCACACTATGTCCCTGATATGTTGGAGCGCACACGGGCTACCACGCGTCTTTCCGGATTTTCCCGTCGAGAGAGATATGAGGAAATGAAGGAGGCGATACAGGTCAGGCCACATATGCTGCGCCGCGTAGCAGGGCGGCATATCGTGTTGGTGGATGATCTTTTGACGACCGGTGCCACCGCATCCGTAAGTGCTCAGGCGTTGCTGGAGAACGGAGCGGCTTCGGTTTGTCTGCTTGTGGCGGCCTTAGTGCCCATGCAAAAAGAGATTGACCTTGATTCTCCAATAGCGGAAACCGCCTGACATGTATTTCAGGCATCACGGACCACTCTTTGGTGCCGGATCATTCAGGAAAGAGGGGAAATTCCATGCCATCCATCGAAATTTATACCCAGCCCGGTTGCCCCTTTTGCGTGCGGGCTGTGCAGCTTTTGCGGAGCAAGAATGTTGATTTCAAGGAAATCAATGCGCCCCGCGGCACAGCTGAGCGCCAGCAGGCTTACGAGCGTTCAGGCGGTGGAACCACTGTGCCGCAGACTTTTGTGGACGGGGAGTGCCTTGGTGGGTGCGATAACCTGATGGCGCTTGAGCGGCAGGGCAAGCTGGACGCTGCGTTAGGGCTCGCCTAGGTTAAACGCAGGGAAATAACGTGCCATGATCTGCTACCGTTTGCGGTGTCAGCATGACCATCAGTTTGAAGGCTGGTATAAGGACAGTGCAACATTTGCCATGTTGCAACAGAAAGGCCTGCTGGCTTGTCCAGAGTGTGGGGATGCAGAGGTACAACAGGCGCTAATGGCGCCTGCTATTGCCAAAAGCGGGGTGGTGGCACCACAGGCTGAGCGACCAGCTCCTCCGCCGGAGCCGGGAGGGCAGATGCCTGATCTGGGTAAAGGCATATCTGACCAGGCAGTGGTCGCGTTGCAGAAGATGCGGCAGGCGGTAGAGCAAAACTGCGAAAATATGAAAGACCAGTTTGCGCGGGAAGCTTTACGTATCCATCATGGAGAAGCGCCAGAGCGTGGTATTTATGGCAGTGCTACAGAGCACGAGCAGGATATGCTGCGCGAAGAGGGAGTAAATGTGCTTGCCCTGCCGTGGGTAAGGCGTGCAGACAGCTGACAATTATGAGGATCTGCTTGGCGGAGAGGCTCCTTCGGCAGAAATAGACAATGGAGAAGGCCAGAGTGAGCAGAAACATAAAGCGTCTTGCAGCATTTCTGTGCCTGTTTCTGGGGTGTTATACGGTTCTGTTTCCCGGTGCAGCTCATGCAGAAACACACCCGGAAGCTGCGTTTATGGGATACTGGCTGAGCCAGGGCCATGACGGCGTGTTCAAAATTGATCGCTGCGGTGACACGGTCTGTGGCCATCTGGTCGGCTTACAGTACGATGGCACAAACGTGCCGCATGACAAAGCGGGTGACACAATGTGCAACCTGCTGATGTTGACGGATTTTAAGGCTTCCTCCGACGATGCTGGTCGATGGAATGGTAAAATCCTCGATCCTGATACAGGGCATATTTATCAGGCGCAGATCTGGTCACCACGGCAGGATGTGCTGAAGCTGCGCGGGTATATTGGCCTGCCACTGTTTGGGGAAACCCAGACATGGACACGGTATAACGGAACGCTGGGTCCTGTATGCAAAATGCCGCACTAGGCAAATCTGGAACCAAGAAGAACAAGGCAGTTTCCTGTATGACGCACTCTCTTTCTCGCCGTCTGTTTGGGTTGGGGGGCATGGCCGGTGCATTGGTTGTGACAACCAATGCTGCCAGTGCTGCCGATGATACAGCCAAAGCACCGACCCAAAGTGAAGGACAGCCTAAAGAGCGTACATTCTGCTATGTGGGCGGCTACACAAAACATGGCCCACCTGGCGGGAATGGAGACGGCATTACGGTTTTTGAGATGGACCGTAAAACAGGCGGCCTCACCAGCCTGATGACGTTTACGGATATCGCCAGCCCTTCTTACATTGTTCTTTCCCCTGACCGCCGTTTTTTATATGCGGTGAGTGAAATTGATGATTTTGATGCAACACACAGTGGCTCTGTGACGGCATTTTCAATCAATCACTCAACAGGTGCGCTAACAAAGCTCAATACTGTTGCGTCAGGCGGGGCCAATCCTGCGCATTTGAGTGTGCATCCTTCCGGGCGCTACGTGTTTGTGGCAAACTATACCGGCGGGACGGTGGGGGTTCTGCACGTTCTGGCAGATGGTTCCCTGGGGCGCATGACAGAGCTTGTTCATAATAGTGGCCCAAGAATGCCAGATCGTGCGGCAGATAACCCGCCCGGAAATTTTGCGATCAGTGACCACTCCTCAGCTCACCCTCATATGGTCAAAAGTGACCCGAGCGGAAAATATGTGCTGGTGATGGATGCTGGGCTAGACCGGGTTTATGTCTGGAACATCAACAGCAATACGGGAAAGCTGACGCCAGCGGCTGTTCCGTTTACGCCCATGACTCCGGGGTCAGCTCCACGGCATTTCGAATTCGGGGCGGACGGCAAAAAGCTCTATCTGCTGTGCGAGCAGGACTCAAAAGTGGTAGTGGCGGATTTTGACCCCAAAACAGGCAAAATTTCACCCCAGCAGAGTGTCAGCAGCCTGACAGCCCATTTTCATGGGAGTACGCTTGCCGCAGGCATTCTCCTCTCTCCTGACGAGCATTTTCTTTACGTATCAAACCGCTTGGGGGATTCTCTTGCTGTTTTTCAGGTTGCCCAGGATGGCAGCCTGACTTTGGTGGACGAGATCTGGACTCACGCTGATTACGGGCGCGCTCTCATGTTCGATCCGTCTGGCAGCTATTTGTATGTTGCAAACCAGAGGAGCGATTCCATCACGTCTTTCCGTGTGGATAAAACAACAGGAAAAATCAGTTTTACATGGGACTTTACACCAATTGGTAGCCCCACCTGTTTTGAATTTCTGACCCTTCCTGCTGCCTGAACTCAGAGTTTCCGGAATGCGGCAATATAGTTGACATCCAGATTCCGGCTTTCTTTCCAGCCTGATAAGGATGGCACCATGCCAGCAATGGCCTGTATGGACAGGTTGGCATGGCGGGCGTAGCGCCCGAGTTCTGCCGGGGTGATGAATTTGCGCCACGTGTGTGTGCCAACGGGCAGAAGACGCAGCAAATATTCGGCCCCGATCTTGCCAACGGCAAGGGATTTCAGGGTACGGTTCATGGTGGAAACGATCACAACGCCGCCTGGCTCTACCAGATCAGACAGCATGGCCATAAATTGTTCAGGATCAGTGACATGCTCGATAATTTCCAGAGCAATCACGGCATCAAACTTACGCTGCTCCGTTACCAGTTCTTCAGCACTGCCGACACGGTAGGCAAGCGGGCCGGAGCCATCGGGTAGCGGGTTGTTTTCCAAGTGTGCACGCCCGGCCTGAATACCGTTGGGTGATGCATCCAGCCCCAGTACATCATGTCCTGCTTTTGCCAGGGCCTCGCTTGCAAGGCCTGCTCCACACCCAATATCCAGCACTCTCACGCGTCTGCTGTGCTGCCCCTGAAGGGGCAGATGCCGACAGGCCCAGTCAATGCGCAATGCGTTCATGGCGTGCAGGGGGCGCATGGGGCCGGAGGGGTCCCACCATTTTTCTGCCAGAGCACCAAAACGCGCAATTTCTTCAGGTGAGACGGAGGATTCAGCGCCGTGGCTGGAGGGTTGCATGGAACAAAATTCCTTATCCACTGATCTCCCCCGCTGGACGAGAGGGGGCCGACAGGGCTATGTGACGCGCCTTGTGGAGCTTCGCAACCGTCCTTTTGTACCTTTCACACTTGCAGGTGGAGCGGTAGGAGCAAAAAGCGGTCTGTTTACGGCCTGTTCTGGTGGAGAAAAAATATGCCCGGTTCCGTACCTCGGATCGTCATGAAGTTTGGCGGAACGTCCGTGGGGGATATTGAGCGCATCAAGGCCGTGGCCGCGCGTGTCAAGAAACAGAAAGACGCTGGCTGTGATGTGCTGGTGGTTGTGTCCGCCATGGCAGGGGAAACCAACAAGCTGGTTGGCTTTTGCGATGCCCTGTCAGACCTGCATGACCCCTGCGAGTATGACTCCATTGTGTCCACCGGTGAAATGGTAACCAGCGGCCTGTTGGCTATTGCCCTTCAGAAGCTGGGCGTGAACTCCCGCTCTTTTGCCGGGTGGCAGGTTCCCATTCGTACCGACTCGGTGCATGGCAAGGCCAGCCTGGATACGATTGATGGTGCTCATCTGCTGGGGTGCATGGCTGAAGGCACTGTGCCCGTGGTGGCTGGCTTTCAGGGCGTAGGCCCAGATGGCCGCGTAACCACGCTGGGCCGGGGCGGGTCCGACACATCCGCAGTGGCCCTTGCTGCGGCTATTAAAGCAGACCGTTGTGACATTTATACGGATGTGGATGGAATTTACACGACCGACCCGCGCATTGTGAGCAAAGCGCGCAAGCTTGAAAAAATTACTTACGAAGAAATGCTGGAACTGGCCTCTGTCGGGGCTAAGGTGCTGCAGACACGCAGTGTCGGGCTTGCCATGCGCGAGGGCGTGCGTGTGCAGGTTCTTTCCAGTTTTGAAGATGGACCGGCTCTGGTTGAAGGTGAACTCCCAGGCTCTCTGGTAGTGGATGAGGACGAGATAGTGGAAAAGAAACTGGTGACCGGCATTGCGTATTCTCGTGATGAAGCCAAGCTGTCTGTACGGCGTATTCCTGACCGTCCGGGTATTGCTGCCGCCATTTTTGGCCCTTTGAGTGAAGCCAATGTGAATGTGGACATGATTGTGCAGAGCACCGGGGCGGATGGCACCACAAACATGACCTTCACAACCAGCAAGACAGACCTGCCAAGGGCTATCAGCACGCTGGAAAGTGTGCGTGGCGCCGTGCAGTACGAAGAACTGGCAACCGATGCGGACGTGGTGAAAATCAGTGTTGTAGGGACCGGTATGCGGTCTCACGCAGGGGTGGCAAGCACCATGTTCCGGACGCTGTCAGAGCGCTCCATCAATATTCAGGTTATCTCCACCAGCGAGATCAAGGTGTCTGTGCTGGTCTCCGCCGAGTACGCCGAGCTTGCGGTGCGTGCCCTGCACACTGCGTACGGACTGGATGAAGCCTGAGATTATGACACAGCCCCTTACCACTGCCCCAACTGACGCAGAGAAGCTTGCCGCCCGTAAACAGTGGGATCACCTCTGCAAGCGCGGCACAGATTTTCTGGGTACCCAATACGCTATTCTCGCCGGGGCCATGTCCTGGGTGAGTGAGCGTCATCTGGTTTCGGCTATTTCCAACGCGGGTGGCTTTGGGGTGATTGCCTGCGGTGCCATGCAACCTGAGCGTCTGGCTGAGGAAATTGCTGCTACCCGCGCCATGACCGACAAGCCCTTTGGCGTGAACCTTATCACCATGCATCCGCAGCTTCTTGAGTTGGTGGATGTCTGCTTGCAGGCAGGTGTCGGGCATATTGTTCTTGCCGGGGGTATTCCGCCAGGCGCAGCCATCAAGGCAGCCAAGGACGGTGGCGCAAAAGTGATTGCTTTTGCCCCAGCGCTTGTTCTGGCCAAGCGGCTGATAAAAATGGGCGTGGATGCATTGGTAATTGAAGGGGCTGAGGCTGGCGGTCACGTCGGCCCTGTGTCTCTGACCGTGCTGGCGCAGGAAATTCTGCCGCATATTGACCAGGTGCCGGTATTTGTGGCGGGTGGTTTGGGGCGTGGCGATGCCCTGCTGGCTTACCTTGAGCAGGGAGCCGCTGGTGGCCAGTTGGGCACCCGGTTTGCCGCGGCCGCAGAAAGCATCGCGCATGAAAAGTTCAAACATACTTTTGTGCGAGCCAATGCGCGTGATGCTGTGACATCTGTCCAGTTGGATGAGCGTTTTCCAGTTATTCCTGTGAGAGGCCTTGCCAATGAAGGAAGCCGCAAATTTCTGGTGCATCAGGCCGATGTAATCAACCGCTTTCAGAGTGGTGTGGTGTCAAAGGAAGAGGCGCAACTGGAAATTGAACATTTCTGGGCTGGTGCGCTACGCCGTGCTGTAATAGAGGGTGATGTTGAGAGCGGGTCTGTCATGGCCGGACAGTCCGTGGGTTTGGTGAAGGCCGTTCAGCCTGTGGCTGAAATTATTGCAGACCTTGTTGATCAAGCTGTTGAGGCGCTGGTGCGCCAGAAACGGCGTATGGATGCTGATGGCTGAAACCGGTTCTGGCCCCGAGCAGGAGATCCCTGCGGCTTCTTCCTCACTACCTGATGCAGTTAGCCTAGGGGTAGGCAATGCGCTGCGTAAGCGGCGCGAGCAACTGGGCTGGACTCTGCCTCAGGTTGCTGCGTGGCTACGCATTCGCGAATCCTATCTGGAAGCATTGGAGAGTGGGCGGAGTAACGTGTTCCCGGCCGAAGCCTATGCTCTGGGTTTTTTGCGGACCTATGCGGAAGCCATAGGGTTTGATGCGTCCTTCATGGTGGCGCGCTACAGGCTTGAAGGGAAAGGGCTTGTTCGCAAGCCTGAACTGACTTTTCCAGCCCCGCCACCAGACAAACATATACCACCTGCTTTGACGGTATCTTTAGGAATCGCGGTTGTCGTGGGGGCTTATATGGGGTGGTATCACTTCATGGGCCATGCGCCGCCGGTGCCTGAGCATGTGCCGCCTGTTGCGGAGATTATTCCCGGCGAAAAAACGGCAAATGCACCATCACCGCAAGTGGCTTCGCTTTTGCCGGGGGCAGGGTCTTCGCCTTTGCCTACGCCCAAGCCTGTAACGCCGCCTGAAGCCAAGCCGACCGATACCAACGCACCTGAAAAGCCCGGTACAACTGTTCCGGCTGAAGCGTTGTTAGCAGGCGTACAGCAGACACAGCCTACGCAGCCGGTAGAAGCGCCGCCCGCGGCTCCAACAACCGCTGAAGAGCGTGCGGCGAGTGCCCGCCAGATGGCGGTCAAGGCAGACGCGGCAAGCTGGGTGCAGGTTAAGGACTCGACTGGTCGTGTGGTGTATGATCACATCATGCAGTCGGGTGACGTCTGGCTGGTGCCGTCAGAAAGTGCGCCTTACAGCCTGACTGTAGGGAATGCTGGCGGTATTGTTGTGAGTGCTGGTACACAGGTTACGCCGCATCTGGGCCGTAATGGCGCGGTAAGACGCAATCTGGTGCTAACGCCGGAAGTTGTGCTGGATGGTAGTTTGGCGGGCCCTCCAACAACTGCCGCTCTGCCAGTTCCAGTGCCACCCAGTGAACCAACTACGCCCAAGCCGCCTGCTACGGCGCAGAGTGTGGCTCCTTCTGCGGCTACGCCTGAAGCCGGAGTATCTCCTGCGGTGGCCCCTGTTGCTTCTGACGGGAGCGGTCAAAATGCTGCGCCACCTGTTCCGGCCAAGCCTCGGGCTCGTAAGGTTGCGCCGAAACCGGCACCGGAAATGAGTACGGATGATCTGAACGCACGTCAGCTTCAGGGCATAACAGGGCACTGAATGCCTCCAGTGTGCGCTTTCATGTAGCCAACGCACGTTGATTTTGGCAGGAAGGCAACAAACGTAATGGGTGACCGTGCTGCACGGTGCGGTTTGCTCGACTAAACTGTCGTCTCGACAAAAGGATGTAAGATGAGTGGCTACCGGCCTTACCAGCATATCGAGCGTCGGAAATCACGGAAGATCCATGTCGGCAAGGTAGCCGTCGGTGGGGATGCGCCGATTTCCGTGCAGACAATGACCAACACCCTGACCAGCGATGCGCAGGCCACGATCGAACAGATCCGCCGTGCGGAACTGGCTGGTGTTAATATTGTCCGCGTGTCCTGCCCGGATGAAGAAAGCACCGCGGCACTCAAAGAAATTGTACAGGAAGTGAATGTGCCCATCGTGGCTGATATTCATTTCCACTACAAACGTGCCATTGAAGCTGCCAAGGCTGGTGCTGCGTGTCTGCGTATCAATCCCGGTAACATCGGCAGTGCCGAGCGCGTGAAGGAAGTTGTGAACGCAGCCAAGGATTATGGCTGCTCCATCCGCATTGGTGTGAATGCTGGTTCTCTGGAAAAACACCTGCTGGAAAAATATGGTGAGCCCAACCCGGAAGCGCTGGTTGAAAGCGCTCTGGAGCACGCCAAAATTCTGGAAGATCATGACTTCCGTGAGTTCAAGATCAGCGTAAAAGCATCAGACGTCTTTATGGCTGTGGCAGCATACCAGCAACTTGCTGATGCCTGCGACTATCCGCTCCATATCGGTATTACCGAAGCTGGCAGCAAGCGGGCAGGGACAGTGAAATCCTCCATTGGTCTTGGCAATCTGCTGTGGGCTGGTGTGGGTGACACAATGCGTGTTTCCCTCTCTGCCGCGCCGGAAGAAGAAGTGCTGGTCGGGTGGGATATCCTCAAGTCTCTCGGGCTGCGTCATCGTGGTGTGAAAATCATCTCCTGCCCGTCCTGCGCCCGTCAGGGTTTCAACGTGGTTGAAACCGTACAGACGCTGGAAGACCGGCTGGCCCATATTAAAACACCGCTCACGCTCTCCATCATCGGGTGCGTGGTTAATGGCCCGGGTGAAGCCCTGATGACCGATCTGGGGGTGACCGGCGGTGGGTCTGGCCGTCACATGGTCTATTCAGCAGGCAAGCAGGACCACACGATTCCGGGTGCTGACATGATCGAGCATGTGGTTGAACTGGTTGAAGCCCGTGTGGCCGCAATTCAGGAACAGGAAGCCAAGGAAAAAGCTGAAGGTAAAGCGCCTGAGCTTCCTGAGATGTCTTCCGCTAAATAAAAAGCCGGTTGGAGAGTGTGCGGAAGAGTTAAACCGCACACTCACTGCGTTGTCTGAATGTTTTAGAATTTGGGACAGTACCATGCCTGTTATTTTTGGAATGATGGGTGTGGCGTTTAATCAGGGAAAAATCTGTGAGCACCATTCAGTCTGTAAGAGGCACACACGACCTTATTGGTGAAGATCAGCGGCGTTACAGCCATGTGGTGACAACCGCGCGGCATCATGCTGGCCTTTACGGGTTTGAAGAATGGGCTACCCCAATATTTGAAGATACCCGCGTATTCTCTCGGTCTTTGGGGGATACATCGGATGTTGTGTCCAAGGAAATGTATTCCTTCAGTGACCGGGATGGCGATAGCCTTACTCTGCGGCCTGAAGGCACAGCCGCTATCTGCCGTGCGCTGGTGACAAACGGGCTGACGCAATCCCTGCCACAAAAGGCTTTTTATGCGGGCCCCATGTTCCGCTATGAGCGCCCACAGAAAGGCCGCTATCGGCAGTTTCACCAGATTGGTGCGGAACTCATGGGTGCGGCCGAGCCTCTGGCGGACGCTGAGGCTATAGCTCTTGGGTACCAGATTCTCACAGCGCTGGGCGTTGCGGACGATGTAACGCTTGAGCTGAATACCTTAGGGGATACAGCCAGCCGGGATGCGTGGCGTGCGGCATTGGTATCTTATTTCTCCGGGTATAAGGACAAATTATCAGAAGATAGTCTGGCGCGTCTGGAAAAGAACCCACTGCGCATTCTGGATAGCAAAGACGCTGGAGACCGCGCTTTGGTGGCCAATGCCCCAATGATGGCCGAGTACCTTACACCGGATGCAAAAGCGTTCTGGCAGGACTTGCAGGCGACGCTGGATGGGTTTGGTATTGCGTATCAGGTCAACACCAGCATTGTGCGCGGCCTGGACTATTATAACCATACCACCTTTGAGTTTGTGACCCGTAAGCTGGGGTCACAGGGCACGGTTATGGCCGGTGGTCGTTACGACGGTCTGGTACAACAGATGGGTGGGCCAGAAGTACCGTCCATCGGTTGGGCTGCGGGCGTTGAGCGCCTGTCCATGTTGCTCCAGGCGGCACCTGTTGCAGCGCAGTCTGTTGTAATTGTGCCGGTTGGGTCACCAGATCAGGCAGCTCTGTTCCAGATTTTGCAGGGTTTGCGGCAGCAGGGTGTATGCACAGAAATCGGGTATCGTGGTTCCCTGCGCAAACGTATGGAGCGTGCAGGCAAGCAGAACGCAAGCCATGTCCTCTTCGTTGGTGAAGATGAACTGGCGCGGGGTGCTTTCCGCGTTAAGGTCATGGCGACAGGACAGGAAGAAGAAATTTCGCACGCTCGCCTTCTATCTGATGCCAAGGCGGTTTTTGCGACTGGGTCCGTCTCTCCATGACACTTGACGAACGGTTGGACAGAATTGTCAGTCGGGCTCTTGAATTGGAAGCCCTGCTGGCAAGCGGTATTAGTGGAGATGACTTTACGCAGGCCTCACGCGAGTACGGTGAGATTGAACCGGTTGTAGCGCAGATCACCGCGCTCCGGCAGGCTGAGCAGGAAGCGGTCCAGGCTGAGCAGCTTCTCAACGATCCGGAAATGAAGGAACTGGCCGAGGCCGAACTCTATGATGTTCGGGCCCGTTTGCCAGAATTGCACCAGAATGTCCGTCTTGCCATGCTGCCTAAGGATGCTGCGGATGAACGAAGTGCTATTCTGGAAATCCGCCCGGCGGCAGGCGGCGATGAGGCTGCTTTGTTTGCGTCCGAATTGTTTGATCTGTATCGCCGCTACGCTGACCTGAGAGGCTGGCGTTTTTCAGTCATGGAATATGACGAGAGCGAGTTGGGCGGCTTGCGTGTGGGTATTGCAGAAATTACGGGCAAGGGCGTGTTTGCCCGGCTGAAATATGAGTCTGGCGTGCACAGGGTTCAGCGTGTGCCTGCTACGGAAAGCCAGGGGCGTATCCACACTTCAACCGTAACTGTCGCGGTTCTGCCTGAAGCAGAAGAAGTGGACGTTACTGTAGCGGACACGGATTTGCGGATCGATGTGTATCGTGCATCCGGCGCTGGTGGGCAGCACGTTAACAAGACCGAAAGTGCTGTACGTATTACCCACATACCCAGCGGTATTGTGGTGGCCATGCAGGAAGAGAAAAGCCAGCATAAGAACCGTGCAAAAGCCATGAAAATCCTGCGGGCGCGGCTATACGAGCAGGAACGTGCACAGGCCCACGCAACGCGGGCCGCTGACCGGAAGTCTCAGGTTGGTACGGGTGATCGGTCCGAACGCATCAGAACCTACAATTTTCCACAAGGGCGGGTGACGGACCATCGCGTGAATCTGACGCTCTATAAGATCGATAAGATCATGCTTGGCGAGATTGATGACTTTGTGGATGCTCTGACACAGGAAGAGCAGGCTGAACTGCTGGCCGCTGAAGGGTTCTAGTCAGTCTGCGTGCTTGTTGGCCTAACTGACTGGCAGTGCGCACACACCTGAATGGGCTGTGTGGTGCTCGGCAGCGGTGGGGTCATCCGGGTCGAGTAGAAAGAACTCGGTAAAGTTTTCTGAGCCAATACCGTAAAAATGGTGGTGGTCGGGGTTATGCAGTGTGCCATCACTGCTGACCTCATGCGTTTCTACGCGGCCTTCAGGTGTCCGGATGGTGATCTCACCGCACAGGGTATAGCTATGGTCAACACGACCAAGTGGTGTGGTGATTATAACGGTTTTCTCCTGATGACTGTCATCAAGCTTGAAAGAGGCAGCAAGCTTTCCGTCCACATACACTCTGGTCAGTTCGGAAATCTCGGACTCTGCTTTAGTGTCGGTCACAGTGAACTCCCCAGCCCATGCAGGGTTGGGCAGCAAAGCCAACGCTGTAAGGAACAGCGTGGCTAAAGTAGAAAAACTGGTAAAACGGCTCATTGCCTCAGTACCATTCCAAACAAAGGTCACGTCGTGAGTAGAGCAGAAAAACAGAGTGAGTTCCAGCCGTTCGGGGCGCTTCTGGCAGAAGGGGCACGACAACTCGCAGCGGCAGGAATTGACTCGCCACGCCGGGAGAGCCGACTGCTCATGGCACATGCTCTGCACGAAAGTTTGGAACGCCTTATTATGCGCTCTCCGCAGGACCCAGTGCCAGCACAGGCCTTCCTGTCCTATGTCAAACGGCGGGTACAGCGGGAACCTATGGCATTTATTACCGGGGTACAGGGCTTTTGGACGCTGGATATAGGCGTGTCCCCCGCCACGCTTATACCCAGAGCGGATAGTGAGACCGTTATTTCCTGTTTACTTGATCATATGCCTGACCGTGAAAAGCCGCTCTCCATACTTGATCTGGGGACCGGTACAGGATGTCTGCTCCTTGCAGCGCTAAGCGAGTACAGGAATGCTTGGGGGCTAGGGATAGACTTAAACCCGGCTGCTGCGGGTCTTGCTGCTGAAAATGCCAAGCGATGCAAGATGTCAGACCGTGCTTTTTTTATGGCGGGCAGGTGGGATAACGCATTGGCCACGTATCAGTTTGATATTGTGCTCAGCAATCCCCCCTATATCCCGACAGCAGATTTGGCGGAGTTAATGCCCGAGGTCAGGGAGCATGAACCTGTTGCAGCTCTTGACGGAGGAGAAGACGGGATGGAAGCGTACCGTTTTCTGTGTAGTCGACTGCCAGAGCGTTTGACGTCTGAAGGTCTGGCAATTTTTGAAATAGGTATTCACCAGGGGCCAGCACTCAGCCAGATAGCGGAAACCGCTGGTTTTGACACTCTTGAAACCAGAGCGGATTTTGGTGGAATTCCTCGTGCTGTTGTTTTGCAGGGCAGGGTGTAGCGCACGGCATATAAAACAGGTTGGCTTTATGGTGCGAGCTTGCTATGGTTAGGCAGGCTTTTTCCGGATGCAATTGTTTTTATTGCTTGGGTAAAGCCTTAAGGGCCACTGAGTTCAGCACTGGTTTTTCCTATGCTGCAAAGAAGCCCGTCCAGACAGAAAATTCGGCTTTTAATCAGGAAATATGTCTTTTGAAGCATAAGACAGTTTCTTCATGCAGAACGCCATGAACGTGAAAGTGCTGCGATAGCTCATGAATGTAAAACGGATGCGCACCCGCAATCATCGGTCCGGTAGTGGGAACGGCGGTTCTTCCCGGCATTTAAACGGCCAAATCCCGATGAACCGCAATCATGTGTTTGACAGCCATGGTCCTGATGTTCGTGTAAGAGGTACGGCTCAGCAGCTTTTTGAAAAATACCTACAACACGGGCGTGACGCGACAAGTGCAGGTGACCGTGTTGCCGCTGAAGCCTATTTTCAGCATGCGGAGCATTATTTCCGTATCATGAATGCCATGGCCCAGGCTGCGCAGCAGAGCCAGCAGGAGCGGGCCGAGCGTCAGGCATCACGCCAGCAGCGTGTGTCCGCGCAGGATGAAGATGGGGAAGGCGGGCAGTATGCTCGTGCTGAAGACGGAAATGTTTCCGTGCGGGGCGATGAGCCTCAGCCAGACATTCAGCCTCAGCCAGAACTTTCTGAGGGCTAAAAACGGCAAATGCGGCTCTCGTCTGAGCCGCATTTTTTATATTGAGAGAACTATTGTGCAAAATTATGCACGTAACTATTTTCAAATGGCAGCTACATAAAACTGTTTTGCTTTACGTAATTTATTTTTGGGAAACCGAAGATGGTAGCGGCGGACGGATTTGAACCGCCGACCAAGGGATTATGATTCCCCTGCTCTACCGCTGAGCTACGCCGCCATCGTTCGGTGGGGCTGATCTACCCCGACCGGGGGAGGGCGTCAAGGCGCTCAGCACATTTTTTGTCACAAAAATAGAGATGCACCTGAAAAGGCTAGCTTTTTCACTGCTCCAGCGTTCCGCCACCAAAAATATAATTGCTGACCTGCTGCTCCAGACTGGAGGGCTCTATGGTGTGCGTAATGAGTGTGCCCGGAGCCAGATGTGTTTTGGATGCTCCAGGCTCAATTTGTAAGGCGTTATCTGCGGACAAGGTGCTGCTACCAATAGTCAGCACGCTATCTTCTGGAAGCGAGAGATCCGCATTCACGCTGAACTTGACAATGGCCATTTGTGAAACCGGATCAAGCGTGATGGACGCTACTCTTCCAACAGTCACACCTGCCAAATTAACATCGGCGCCCCGTGCGAGGCCGTTGGCTGAAACAAAGCGTGCAGCAAGGTCATATTGGGCGTGGCCTGGCGCCGAGAGCGTTGTTTTTGCATACAGGCCAAACGCACATGTTCCTGCCAGAACGGCACAGCTAAAGAGAATGGCGCCTGCGCGGCCTCGGGTGGTCATAACTGCGTCTTCTCCGTTCAAGGCGGTTTGTTGTGTGCCTAAGTGTGCATGAATGCTTGCAGCATACCGGCTCTTGGTGCAAGGACAGGCTTGGTCTGGCCAGATCTTGGGTATGGTGAGTATGTCTTTTTTTCAGGCGATTTTCATAGCAGTTCTACAGGGTGCGACGGAACTCTTCCCCGTCAGCAGTTTAGGGCATGCTGTTTTGGTGCCAGCTTTGCTGCATTGGTCTTACGACCTGCATAGCCTGTCATTTCTGCCTTTTCTGGTCATGTTGCACTTGGGCACATCTGTTGCTCTGCTGGTCTTCTTCTGGAAAGACTGGCTTGCGCTCTTCAAAGGTGCCGCTGGTGTGTTGGGGCCGCGTATTCAGGCGGAAAGTCTGTATATTCTTTTTCTGCTTGTTGTGGCCACCATTCCTGCTGTCCTTATCGGCCTTTTGTTCGAGCACATGATCCGTGATTTTTTCGGGTCTGCAACGCCAGTCGCCATTTTTCTGTTCCTGAATGGCCTGATGCTTCTGCTTGTTGAAAAGCTGCGCGGTACCAGCCCACGCAGGGGTGTTGCCACAGTGGCAGACATGACAGTAGCGGACGCTCTTATTATTGGTGCTTTCCAGTGTTTTGCTTTTTTTCCTGGTTTGTCCCGTTCGGGCGCAACAATCTGTGCTGGTTTGCTGCGTGGCCTACAGAGTGAGACGGCTGCTCGGTTCTCTTTTCTTATGGCGGAGCCTGTTATTCTGGCCGCAACAGTGAAGTCAGCATACAAAATGCGCACCGTACCGCTGGCGCCGGGCGAACTGCATCTTGCTATAGTAGGGGCTATTGTGTCCGGCGTTGTTGCCTTGGCCAGCACGGCCTTTCTGATGCGCTATTTCCGGAATCACGATAAATGGGCGCTTTCTCCCTTTGCATATTACTGCATGGGGGCAGGGGTAATATCACTTATCCTGCTTCATTTCTCACTCTAAAATCCGAAGTATTTTTGTGCCGCCACAGAGTGTGTGGCGGCTTATCTGCTTGAAGTTATATGAGCCGGTATCGTAATAATTACGCTGGCATCAGTTTGGAGGTTACACATACTCTCATGGGGATTTCATCCTGCCCGGAGAAGGGGCGGTCTCGTCGTAAATCACTTGAGAGAATCGAGCAGGAAAATGGTGCTCAACGTCTTTCTCGCTCGCTTGGCCCTCTTCAACTGACAATGCTTGGTGTTGGCTCCACTATTGGGGCAGGCATTTACGTCATGACCGGTACGGCTGCGGCCAATTACGCCGGGCCATCTATTCTGCTTTCATTTATTGTAGCGGGCTTGGCCTGCCTTTTTACAGCTCTGTCTTATGGAGAGCTGGCATCAGCAATGCCGGTATCCGGCTCAGCTTACACTTATGCTTATGTTTCCATGGGGGAAGCCTGGGCATGGGGGGTTGGCTGGCTTCTCTTGCTGGAATACGGCATTTCCTGTGCCGGGGTTGCCGCTGGTTTTTCCGGTTATGCCGTCAGTTTCTTGCAGGATTTTGGTGTTCATATTCCGCACGCACTCAGCACCACAGCCATGCAGGTCGTATTTGATGGCGCACATAGGCATGTGAGTATGCATTGGCAAGGGGATGCTGTCGGGGCGTTTTCAATCCTTGTCGTGACAGGGCTTCTTATTCTTGGTGTTAAAGAGTCTCTGCGCATCAACACCGCAATTGTGTTTCTAAAAGTTGGGGTGTTGGTTGTCTTTGTTGCGCTGGGATTATGGGCTATCCACCCCTCTTACTGGACACCGTTTATACCCAAGTATGAAGGTGGGTTCCGGTATGGACTGCCAGGAATTTTCCGTGCAGCCTCCATTATATTCTTTGCTTATGTGGGGTTTGAAGCCGTTTCCACAGCGTCTTCAGAGGCACGCAACCCACGCCGGGATGTTCCCATAGGCATTGTTGTGTCTCTGCTTATTTGCACAGTGGTCTATATTATTGTTGCTGCTGTATTGATTGGCGTTGTGCCATGGAAAACGCTTGACGTAGCTGACCCTCTGGCTATTGCCGTTAATGCAATGCAACAGCCTTGGCTGGCGGTTTTTGTAAAGATAGGGGCGGTTGTCGGTCTCTGTTCGGTTCTGTTTGGGCTTTTATATGCACAAAGCCGTATTTTTTTCGCTATGGCAGAAGATGGCCTGCTCATGCCTGTTTTCTGTAATTTGCACCCCAAGTTCAAGACGCCATGGATAGGGACTATTCTACTGGGAGCCGTGGTCGCGCTTGCAACGGCTTTGCTCCCTATTGATATCATTGGCGATTTGGTAAGCTTGGGCACGGCAACAGCTTTCGGTATTGTCTGTTTTACCGTGATATGGATACGCAACGTTGCGCCGGATAGCCCGCGGGCCTTTGCTGTGCCGGGTGGCGGTTTTTACATTAAAGGGTTTTGGGTAGGGTACGTGCCGCTGCTCGGCATGATATTTTGCCTGATAATGGCTGCTCCCCTCTTTATTGATATGGCCTTGGCACTCTTTGCAGGAGATCCGGTGCCTGCGCTTCTGCTGGCTACCTATATCGTTTGCGGATGGGCTTGCTACCGTTTTTACGGTCGCAAGCATTCCCGTTTGGGGCAAGAAGTCCAAGCCGGAGAGTCTGCCTGAAGGGCAGACTGTTAGTCATTCATGGGGTAGGACGCCAAAAGGCGCTTTTGTTGGCGCCATAGTCTGACCCCATGCCATAACCCGCTTGTTTTCCATCCGGCCTGACGTTTTTTTGCGCCAATACGAAACGTTTCTCCGTAGTGGAAAAACTGCGTTTTATAGGCTTCCTTAAGAGTGGTACGAGAATCCCAGATATGGATGGCTTCTGAGCCCACGCCATTAATTTCTATAATTTCGAATTTTTCGCCGTTCCTGAGTTCTTCAACGGATTCAAATTTCACATCCACCCTGCCAAAATGGAAATCAGGTATATCCTGCATAATTTCATCAATACGTTTGGTCAGGGCTGGTGTGATATCTGCCGCACCATTCCGGAATATTGCCCCCTTGCAGTGATTGCCCGTGAAAACCAAGTCAAGGGTTTGACCGTGTTCAAGAACTTCATGCAGTCGGTGCTCTAGGCGCGGAGTATATATGGAGAGGAGCAGGCTGGTCCGTGGGTCCTGTTTCAATAATTCCAGTACTGTACTGTGGCCATCCCCCACCAAGGCTGGAATATCTTTGAAAGTCAGAGAGGAAATAATGCCTGTGGCCTGATCTGGATGGCGGATGTAGAAAATGCCTGCTTCGTGCCGGTAGGGAATAAGCCTTTGCAGCATGAGCGTGGTGTTGCGCGGGAAAGCATCCAAAATTGCGCGGAGGTCATTCTCAGTATGGGCCAGCTTTACGCCCGTACCATTACAACCAACATCGGGTTTTACCACAATGGGAAGGCTCAAGCTCTTTTGAAGCAAGACTTCCTTTGCGCGTGCATAATCGTTCGAGCCAGTTTTAAGGAGCGCATAGGGCGCGATCCATTGGTTCGCAACCGGACCAGCCATATCCAGAATACTGCTTTTGCTTTCACCGCATAGCCCGCCTGTTTCAATGCGCGGGTTGGCGGCTGTTGGCAAGCTGAAATCCCGGTATCGGAGGCCTTGCAGAACCCAGTAAATGACAATTGGTGTGTAGAAAATCCACCCTGGCCAGAACTCGAAGCTTGAAAGAGGCGAGTTGTGTGTGGTGTGCGCGGAGTGTGGTGTGGTGGGCAGTTTGTTCATTGTCCCTGTTTCTGCATGCGGGCCGCCAGCCGACCCATGAGAATAATAACCACCACAAAACCGAGAATGCCAGCCCAGCGCCATGCACCCAGATGTGACAGGATAAAGCTTCCAATTTTCAGTGAGAGCACAAAAAGAGCTGTTGTCCAGATAAGCGTTGCGGCAATCGTGGCTAACGTAAAGGTACGCAGGCCTGCGTTGAAGAAGCCGCACGCAGTATAGAGCGGCAGCCGCGTGCCGGGAATGAACCGGCTGATAAACACAACCTTGAACAGTTTACCAGTTAGCCATTGGCGCTGTGCGTCCCGCTCTGGTGTTTGCACCCAGCGCCTTGCCTGTGGCCATCGAGCCGCCAGAAACCCCAGCCCGTATAGTCCGACATCACCCAGAACAATGCCGATATAAAGGGCGAGTAAGGCTTCAAGCGTGTTGAGAGTATGAAGTTTTACCTGAATGGCGGTCAGAACTGTTGCGGCATCTTCAAGGATGAATGTCGCAAGAATGACAATGAGCATCTGAGCGAGAGGCGATGAGGTGGTGGAGATAAGAAACTGCTCAAGAGAATGCATCATAGGTGTAAAAAACACTCCTTAAGCTCTACCGGAGGACGTGGGCGTAAGCATATGGGGTAAGGCTTACGCCTGTGTTGCGTGGGACACAACATGCGTGCCGGAGGGATAATCAAGAGCAGGTTAGGCGTAGAGAAACACTAAAATAGGTAGCGCGCCTTTTATAAAAGACGCTTATACAAGAAAGAAATGAACGCAAAAACCAACAGAACTGGTCCATGATGCTTAAAAGAAGAATGCTCGTCTGTGGTGCGGTGTCCAGCATGGCTTTGCCAGCGGTTGCCGGAAAAGCTGTTGCAAAGGCTCTTCAAAAAGCGCCTGCACCGGCTGCAACACAAAGCTATGAAACCTTTCTGGCTGGTGTACGGCGTGAGGCCATACAGAAGGGGATGAACGCCTCTATAGTGGACGACGCGTTGTCTTTGACCAGGCAGCCGAATGCATCTGTTATTAAGGCGGATCGGCACCAGCCTGAGTTCACCATGACATGGGCCAAGTACAAAGATCGCGTTATTACGAACAAAAAAATAACGGATGGTCAGGCCGCAGTTGCGAAACGGCGCTCCATTCTGCGTGCCATCAGTACTGAGTATGGGGTGGATGAAGCCGCTATTGCAGGAATATGGGGGCTGGAATCTGCTTACGGCGTGAAAACGGGCACATATCATGTGATCGATTCTCTTGCCACGCTGGCCTATGATGGTCGCCGCTCGGCGTTTTTCCGTTCAGAGTTGTTCAAAGCCCTCCATATTCTCAATCAGGGTGATATTACGCCAGCCGGTATGTTGGGCAGTTATGCTGGCGCTATGGGGCAGCCACAATTTATGCCCAGCGCTTATGAGCGGTACGCCGCCAGTTATCCCGCCGGTGGCCGTCGTGACATCTGGACAAACGAGCCTGATGTCTTTGCGTCTATCGCCAATTACCTTGCAAAGTGTGGGTGGCGTGCCGGAGAGCCATGGGGGGAGGCAGTTCGGGTTCCTGCGGCTCTGACTGTTGGGCAGATTGGGCGTACAGTTGTTAAGCCTGTGTCTTACTGGGCCGGGATTGGCGTTCAACCTGTTCTGGGTGGGCAGTTTGGTCATGCCGATATGGACGGCGCAGTGATATGCCCGGATGGCATAGACGGTGAGGCCTATCTTGTTTACCACAATTTTAACGTGATCCGTCGTTACAATCCCTCCGATTTCTACGCGTTGGGTGTGGGTCTTCTGGGAAGTGCCATAGTGTGAAAAAGGCTGTTCTTTTCTGCTGCCTGGGGGTTGCTGCGTGCTCCCCTCCTGCGCCCAATAAAGTTAAGCCTGCACCGCATTATGTGGTGGGGCAGGCGTGGCAACAGAGCGATGGCATCTGGGTCTATCCCCGCGAGGATTTTTCTTACCAGGCAACAGGCCTTGCAGTCAGGCAGCCGCCAATAAAGAAGGCTGCGCCTCTCACGACTGACGGAGAGGTACGTAGTGCTCTCAGCATGACGGCAAGCCATCCCACACTTCAATTGCCTGCCCTTGTAACAGTGACCAACCTTGAAAACGGTCGGGAGGTCAGGCTGCGCATAAATGACCGTGGCCCATCCCAGTCTGGTCGTATTCTTGGCGTGACCCCCAAAGTGGCGGACTTGCTTGGAATGGGGGCTGGCCCGGCACGCGTCAGCATTGTCGTGGATGAGCTTGCGAGCCGACATCTGGCGGAATTGCTCCCCGGTGGCCCGGTATTGCAAATCAATACAGCGCCGCTGGAGCAGGTTCAGCAGACTCAATTGACCGGTCCGCAGGCGCATATGGCTGCGGGGCAAGGTGGCGCTTCAACCCCAGTGCAAGAAACCTCCGGCGCTACAGCCGATGCGTCCCAGTTGCTTGCGGATCTGCCAGCTACGTGGCGGCAGGGTATGCCAAGGCAGACCCATTTGTGGGTTGAAACGACAGATTTTACCTCACGCTATACAGCAGCAAGGGAAGCCGCGCGTGAGGGCGCCACGGTTGTGGCTGCTTTTGTTGGTCAAGAAAAAATGTGGGCTGTGCGGCACGGCCCTTTTGCGACTATAAGCGAGGCGGATGCGGCCCTGAAGCGTTCTCTTGCTGCTGGTTTGACCGGATCTCATATCGTCGTTGAATAGGAAAGAACGTGCACACTCGCCGGTTTCTTCTTGCAGGGGGCGCTGCCCTTGTTTCCAGTGGTTCTGCTCTGACAGCTTATGCCCGTAAAGGGCATAAAGCTCCGGCGCATCCTGTAGCTGCGGCTGCTGCTCCCCCTGCGGCAGCGTCCACCGTGGCAGACGCCCCGGCATCTACGCCGGTCGGTCCGGTTGATACTGTTGCACGCTGGGCATGCATCCTGGATTATAACAGCGGTGCCACATTGCTGGAAAAAGCAGCAGATGAGCGTATGCCTCCTTCATCGTTAACAAAGATGATGACGGCGTATGTCACCTTCTCAATGTTGCGTGCTGGCCGCCTGAAGCTGGATCAGGCTTTGCCGGTCAGTGAAAAAGCATGGCGTATGCAAGGGTCACGCATGTTTGTGCCCCTAGGGCAGAGTGTGCCGGTTCAGGACCTTATTCAGGGTACGGTTATCCAGTCCGGGAATGATGCCTGCATTGTTCTGGCCGAAGGTATTTCAGGGTCTGAAGAGCAGTTTGTTGCGGTCATGAATGACACGGCAGCCAAGCTAGGCCTGCATAATACACACTTCATGAATGCAACAGGCTGGCCTGCTGATAATCATTACATGAGCGCGCGGGACGTTGCTTATCTGGCGCTGCGTCTGGTTCATGACTTTCCAGAATATTACCACTACTTCTCTGAAAAAGAGTTTTTCTTTAACAAGATCCGTCAGGAAAACCGGAACTCTCTGGTTGTTAAAGGTCTGGCTGATGGCCTCAAGACTGGTCATACAGATGCGGGTGGGTTTGGCCTGTGTGCGTCTGCCCTGCGTGACGGGCGGCGTATTGTTATGGCGCTGAACGGCATGCCCTCCGACCACGTCCGTGCGCGTGAAAGTGAGCGTCTGCTTGGGTGGTCATTTGCCAATTTTGAATCTGCAAAAATTCTTAATAAGGGCGATGTCATAGAGCAGGCTCCCGTGTGGATGGGGCAAAGCCAGACAGTCCCTCTGGTGGTGTCACAGGACCTGACGATGCTGCTGCCACATGGCTGGCGGAGTGGCACACATGTTGCCCTCGATTATCAGGGGCCACTCGCGGCTCCTCTCAAGGCAGGTCAATCCGTGGGGCAGGTGACGGTGACATTGCCCGGAGGGCGGCAGGCGTCTCTGCCCGTTGTTGTAGGGCAGGATGTTCCAGCACTGGGCCTGCTTGGTCGGGCTGCGCGCCGGTTGCACCTCTAGACCATGCAGAAAAGTTTATTCGTTACGCTGGAAGGGGGAGAGGGGGTTGGAAAGTCCACTCAGCTCAAGCTCCTTCAGTCAGCATTGCAGTCTTTGGGTGTCACTGTTCTGACAACGCGGGAGCCAGGAGGCTCCCCCGGTGCTGAAGATCTGCGGCAGGTTTTGCTGTTTGGCAAACATCCGCTCTCTCAGCGGTCGGAAATCCTGACACATTTTGCTGCACGGTATGATCACATTGACCAGGTCATTAACCCCGCGCTGGAAGCAGGCACGGTTGTTATCTGTGATCGCTTTACAGACTCGACAATGGCTTACCAAGGCTACGGGCGTGCCAATGGGCACGCGGAGACACTGGATTTAATCAACGCCTTGCAGGCTCATCTGGGGCGCGACCCAGACCTTACCTTTCTGCTTGAGGCCCCACGAGATGTTGCCCGGCTGCGGTTGGCTGCACGCGGCGCACCGACAGACCGCTATGAGCAGTCAGATGAGGCGTTTCATGCACGTGTGCTGCATGGGTTTCAGACAATAGCCGAACAAAATCCACACCGTGTGAAGCGCATTAAGGCGCACGGGGTGTCTCCAGAAGAGATAAATAGCCTTATCGTAAAAGAGATTCGCCAGCGTCTTCAGTCGGGTTAGGTCATGCAGCAAGACCCAAGGATTGCTTCTCTTGCCCTCCGGGGGCATCAGGCCGCATCAGGTGTTTTTCGTGCCGCTTTGGCATCAGGGCGCTTGCCACATGCTTGGCTGATTACAGGCGCTCCGGGAATAGGAAAGGCAACTTTTGCCTTTCGTCTTGCGCGAGCAGTTTTGGGCGGAGAAGACCCTTCAAGCCCAGAAGGGCGGCGCATTTCGGCTGCAACTCATGCCGATCTTCTGGTGGTTCAACGCAGTTACGATGAAAAAAGACAGCGCTA
The DNA here is from genome assembly GCF_000963925.1 of Acetobacter cibinongensis. Classification (GTDB taxonomy): domain Bacteria; phylum Pseudomonadota; class Alphaproteobacteria; order Acetobacterales; family Acetobacteraceae; genus Acetobacter; species Acetobacter cibinongensis. The sequence goes on along the minus strand of NZ_BAMV01000018.1, from coordinate 122,421 downwards.
CAGAGGGGAGATTGTGGCCGACGATGTTCGGCCTATCACGGCTTTCCTGCACCGGACTGCGGCTGAAGGCGGGTGGCGCGTTGTCATAATTGATGGTGCAGAATGGCTTAACCGCAGCGCCGCCAATGCGTTGTTGAAAATTCTGGAAGAACCACCGCCCAAGGCCGTATTGTTGCTGACGTCTTCCGCCCCCGGCCGCCTGCTGCCAACGATCAGAAGCCGCTGCCGCCGATTGGAACTTGCTCCCCTGAGTACGGAAGATGTTCGGCATATTGTAAGGCAGGCTGTCCCAGATATCGCGGACGATGAGTTGCAACGGAGTGTAGCCGGAGCACACGGTGCGGTCGGGAGAGCTTTGGCTCTGTTAGCGGACGAGGGAGGCCGTATGGCCGCACTGGTCGAGAAAATTCTTTCCGGTGTTTCTGTCGGCCAGTCTTACGATATTGCTGAAACTGTTTTGCGTAAGGAAGACGGTTTTAATTTATTTTTCAGCCTGTTATCAGACACACTTCAAGAGTGTGCTCGAACTGCGGCCCGAAGGGGCAACGCTGAAGCTGCCCGTTTTGCTCAGGCATGGGAGGCCATTATGCGCCTTCAGAGCGAGACGGAACGCTTCAATCTCGATAAACAGGAAACTCTTCTCGAAGCCATGACCATCGCGAGTAAAGCATGACCGCCCGTTTTTATGTTACGACCCCCATCTATTATGTGAATGGTGCGCCCCATATCGGGCATGCTTACACGTCTATCGCCGCGGATGTTCTGGCACGTTTCCATCGCCTGTCAGGGCATGATGTATTTTTTCTGACCGGTACGGATGAGCACGGTCAGAAAGTAGAACAGGCTGCCCAGACAGCAGGTGTTGAGCCAAAGGCTTTTGTTGACACCATCTCTGCCAATTTCCGGGATATGGCAGACAGCATGGCCATATCCTACGATGACTTCATTCGTACGACCGAGCCACGGCATATCAAATCAGCCCAAGCCCTCTGGGAAAAAGTTGCAGAAAGCGGCGCAATTTATCTGGGGGCCTATGAAGGCTGGTATGCACTGCGCGATGAGTGTTTCTACGGTGAAGATGAACTTGTTTCCGATGCGCAGGGTAATAAGGTCGCACCGACAGGTGCGCCTGTAGAGTGGGTGAAGGAGCCTTCCTACTTCTTTAAGCTGTCTGACTATCAGGACAAGCTGTTGGCTCTTTACGAGGCACACCCAGAATTTCTAGGCCCGACCGGGGCGCGACGGGAAATCATCAGTTTCGTCAAGCAGGGGCTGCGGGACCTTTCAGTCAGCCGCACCAGCTTCAAATGGGGCATCCCCGTTCCGGGTGACGAAGCACATGTGATGTATGTGTGGTTTGATGCTCTGGCAAACTATCTGAGTGCGCTGGACTACCCGAATACAGATGCACCCAAAGCCGCTTTTTGGCCCGCGAGCCTGCATCTGGTTGGTAAAGATATTGCGCGCTTCCATGCCGTGTATTGGCCAGCCTTCCTGATGGCTGCTGGCATTGAGGTGCCTAAAAAGATTTTTGCGAATGGCTGGTGGACCGTAGAGGGCCAGAAAATGAGCAAATCTTTGGGTAATGTTGTTGACCCGCGCGATCTTGTTAAAGAATTCGGGCTGGATGCCGTACGCTTCTTTCTGTTGCGTGAAGTGCCGTTTGGCGGGGATAGTGACCTGTCACGCAAGTCCCTGATCATGCGGAACAACGTTGAGTTGGCCAATGACCTTGGCAATCTTTGTCAGCGCACCCTGTCTCTGGTCGCGCGTAACTGTGGCGGTATCGTGCCAGAACGCCGCACCCTGACGGACGAAGACAGCCAGATACTCGGTCAGGTTGCCCTTCTGCCTTCCCTCATGGCCACGCAAATGGAGCGCTGTGCTCTGACAGACGCGCTGGAAGATGTCTGGAAGGTTATCCGTGCCGGGAATGCGTATATTGACCATCAGGCCCCCTGGGCCCTCAAGAAGACCGATCCAGAGCGCATGAACGATGTGCTACGTGTGTTGCTGGATGTTTTGCGGGGTATAGCAACTGTTCTGCAGCCGTTCATGCCGCATAGCATGGAGCGTATGCTCACTCAGCTTGGTGTGACGGACAGTGAACGCAGCTTTGCCGCACTGGAAACGCTCCTGCCTGCCGGGCGGGAACTCCCTGCGCCGCAGGGTATTTTCCCGCGTTATGTTGAAGAACAGACTGCCTGAGGCTTAAGGACGTGGTTATGCCAGAAAAGGGTCTGATCGACTCACACTGCCATCTTGATCATTTCACGGATGAAGAAATCCCTGCTCTGCTGGCAGCCGCGAAGGCGGGCGGGGTGACCGGTATGGTGACGATCGGCACCCGCTTGGCCCGTGCTCATCAGCAGAAAGCCTTGACGCGTTATTCCAGCCCGGATGTGCGTGTATGGTGTACGGTTGGTACACACCCAGATCATGTGGAAGAAGCGCCTCTCCCGTCAGTCGAAACTATTGCCGAGATCGCGCAAGCGCCTGAAGTGGTTGGGATAGGTGAGAGCGGTCTGGATTATTTCCATGGCGCTGAGGCCGTTCGTCCGCTTCAGCAGGACAGTTTTCGTCGGCATATTGATGCGGCGCGGGAACTGAATATCCCTATAATTATTCATGCGCGACAAGCAGATGAAGATGTAGCGCGTATCTTGCAGGAAGAGGTGGCCAGAGGGCCTTTCCCTATTCTTCTCCACTGTTTTGCATCAAGTGCCGCTTTGGCGCAGAGCGTGGTTGAACTGGGCGGATATGTCAGTTTTTCCGGCATTGCGACATTTCCTAAATGTGGTGAGTTTCGTGACGTTGCACGTGCGTTGCCGTTAGAACGCATTCTGGTGGAAACGGACTCGCCTTATCTTGCTCCGGTTCCAAAACGGGGTAAGCGTAACGAACCCTCTTATGTTGCCTATACGGCAGCCTGTCTTGCACAGGAGCGGGGGCAAAGTCTGGAAGACTTTACGCAAACGACAACAGACAATTTTTTCCGGTTATTCAGAAAGGCTGCCTGATAGCAGCACGGAGTGTTTATGAAAGTCACCATTCTTGGGTGCGGTGGGTCTGCTGGTGTGCCCATGCTTGGGGGCGAAGAAGGCCACGGTATTTGGGGAAATTGTGACCCGTCTGAACCAAGAAACCGGAGGAGCCGCGCCTCTATTTTTCTGGAAATGCCGAATGGTGAGAATATTCTGGTTGATACCGGGCCGGACATCCGTGCGCAGTTGTTGGCAAACGGTATAACTCAGTTCCGTTCTATTTTTTACACACATGCACACGCAGACCATATCGCTGGGCTTGATGAGGTAAGGGGTATTAATCGGATTATAAAAGGTCCGATCACTGCATACGGTTGCCCAGATGTTCTCGCTGAAATACAGACCAGATTTGATTATGTGTTCAAGCCATGGACCGGGCCGAGCTTTTTTAGAGCTATAGTTGAAGCCTCTCCTTTACCGCAGGTCGGGCAGTTCGAAATGGCGGGCTATACGTTCACCATATTCCAGCAAGGGCATGGACGTATCATGTCAAGTGGGCTGCGGTACGGTAATTTTGCCTACAGCACTGACGCCGTTGAGTTGGATGACACGGCATTAAACGCCCTGTCCGGCGTAGAAACTTGGATAGTTGACTGTTTTCAGAGAGCCCCCCATTGCGCCCATGCCTGGCTTGATCGTGTGCTGGAATGGAAGCAAAGGCTCCAACCCAAACGTATTATTCTCACCCATATGGGTACAGATATGGACTGGCAATGGATGATCGATCATTTGCCAGAAGGTGTTGAGCCCGCATGGGACGGAATGACGTTCACTCTATAAGCTAGGAGAAGATGGCCGCAGGATGCTACGGCCATTTCTGTAAAATCAACGGCTCATCAGAACAGTCAGATCGGCGTGTTCGAGCACATGGCGTGTCACACCACCCAGAATAAGCTGACGTAGGCGGGAATGGGAGTAAGCGCCCATTGCTAGCATGTCCGCATCAAAATCCTTACAGGCAGTAATCAGCCCTTTGCCGACATCGCGGTCAACGGGGCTGAATGCAACGGCGTCAGCCTTGATACCGTGTAAAGCAAGATAATCCACAACATCGCGCGCTTTCGGCCCACGGCGCTGATAATCCTCACAATGCAGAACACGGACTGCTTCCGCAGTCAGCGCCCAGGCAAGTGCGCCACGGAGGGCGGAAGAAGACTCTGCTGTGCCGTTCCACCCGATACACACGCGCTTGATAAGCCCCTTGGGGAGGGTTTGCGGAGCAATGACCACAGGCCGCCCACTATCAAACAAAACTGCATGCAGGGTTTCGGAAGAAGACACGTCTTCACCTGAGTCGGGGTGAGGAACGAGGGTGAAGTCAGACAGACGTGCGTGAGACGGAATGATCTCACTTTCAGCGCCGGAGAGAATGTTAAAGCTCATGCTTGCCGTGTCCCATGGGAAAGGCGCACGCGGCGGCACAACTTCTATGTCTGTATGAGTTGCGGCAAAGCGCTCAAACAGCTTGCGGACTTCATGCGCATGGTGAGCGCTTTCATGTTCTGCGGAGCGCATAAGGTCTTCCACCATGGCGCCAGACAGGCCTTCTCCGGCCATGGGAGCAATATCCCGACCATCTGGGCGTACATGCAGCACGGCAAGATGTGCCCCAAAGCGCTTTGCAAAATTATATCCCCGTGTCAGGGCCGCTTCAGCATTGGAAACGCTGGGCAAGGGAAGCAGAATTTTTCTTACGTCTTTCATTGTATTTTTCCCTTAATCAATAACGATACGCTGAGATAAACTTTTACGGATACAGGCGGGTTGCTGACCATGATTCCTGGTCAGCCGTCCATCGTGCCCGATCATGCAGGCGGTACGGCCGCTCCTGCCAGAATTCAAAAGCAGCAGGGGTCACACGGTAGCCGGACCAATTGGCCGGACGTGGTATCTCGCCGTGGGGGTAACGTTCTTCCGCCTCCTTAACGCGTGCTTCAAATATCGCTCGGTCAGGCAAAGGGCGTGACTGGTCTGAAGCAATGGCTCCAAGACGGGATACGCGGCTACGACTCGCAAAATAAGCATCCGCTTCTTCTGGCGTCACCGGACTAACCGTGCCTTCAATACGAATTTGGCGGCGCAGGCTTTTCCAGTGAAAAAGGAGGGCAACATGAGGGTTTTGAGCCAGTTCCTCGCCCTTGCGGCTATGTTGGTTCGTGTAGAAAACAAAGCCGTTACGATCAGCACCCTTTAAAAGCACAATCCGTGCAGACGGATGACCTTCAGGTGTGCTGGTTGCCAGCGTCATGGCGTTGGGGTCGGAGGGCTCGCTTTTTTCCGCTTCGCTCATCCAGACGGAGAACAGAACAAAAGGATCTGCCGCCAGATCAATCAGGGTCTTGTTGTGGTCCATCTCATGCAGGTGGGAAGGGGAATGCTCAGTCATGCCTCAGGTCTTTCCAACGTCCGAGCTGCCGTTAGGAGCAGCCCATTGCCCATGCAGCATATCCCTAACACCTGACAAAGGGGAGTGGTTGCCTGAACGCGGTTTCACAAATTGTGGGAAGTGCAACTCCATCATGCCTGCACTGTGGCGATGAATGGCGTAAATCTGTCAGTTTTCCGCGGTAAAGGGGGGAGGGGTCTTGTCTCAATCGCTGTGGTATGCGACCAACCCCTGAAGTTCTTTATATTCATGTTTCATGTCAGATCAGCGCGAGGTTCGCACATGTCGTCTCAGGACACCACATTACCAGTCCGTGGAACACTCATGCAGGGCAAAAAAGGCTTGGTAATGGGTGTTGCCAATGACCGGTCTATCGCGTGGGGTATTGCCAGTGCCGTTGCTGCTCAGGGTGGTGAGTTAGCGTTTACTTATCAAGGAGAGGCCTTGGGTAAACGGGTAAAGCCTTTGGCAGAGAGCGTTGGCTCATCTCTCGTCCTCCCCTGTGATGTATCCAACGATGCTAAAATTGACGCAGTGTTCGAGCGCCTTGAGCAGGAATGGGGTGAGATAGATTTTGTTGTGCACGCTATTGGGTGGGCAGACAAAAAATACCTGCGCGGACGGTACGTTGACACCCCGCGTGATGCCTTTCTGACGGCCCTTGATATTTCCTGCTATTCTTTCACAGCCGTAGCCCAGCGCGCTGCAAAGTTGATGAAAAAAGGTGGCTCACTCCTGACCTTGAGCTATCTTGGCGCAGAGCGTGTTATGCCGCATTACAATGTGATGGGTGTCGCAAAAGCTGCTCTGGAAGCTTCAGTGCGCTATATGGCTGCTGACCTTGGTAAAGATTCTATCCGCGTGAATGCTATTTCAGCCGGGCCTATCAAGACCCTTGCTGCAAGCGGTATTGGGGATTTCCGGTATATTCTGAAATGGAACCAGTATAACGCGCCGCTGGAGCGCAATGTGGCGTTGGAAGAAGTGGGCGGTGCCGGGCTGTACATGCTGTCTGACCTCTCGACCGGTGTAACGGGTGAGGTGCATCACGTGGATAGCGGGTACCATACAGTTGGTATGAAAAACCCGACAGCGCCTGATATTTCCGTCGTCGGGGAATAAAGGAACTACCGTGTCGTACAACAGCTTTGGTCACCTGTTTCGTGTAACCACTTGGGGAGAAAGCCACGGGCCTGCTATCGGCTGTGTAGTTGATGGCTGCCCACCGCGCCTCCCGCTGACCGAAGCTGATATTCAACCATTCCTTGACCGCCGTCGTCCGGGGCAATCTGCTTTTACCACGCAACGGAGAGAGCCAGATGCAGTACGCATTCTCTCCGGTGTCTTTGAAGGGCAAACAACCGGCACTCCTATCTCCCTCGTTATCGAAAATACGGATCAGAGATCCCGCGATTACGGGGATATCGCCCAGACTTACAGACCGGGTCATGCTGACCTGACATATGACCTGAAATACGGCATTCGTGATTACCGGGGCGGAGGGCGTTCCTCCGCACGGGAGACCGCTTGTCGGGTTGCTGCTGGAGCTGTTGCGCGCAAAATACTGGGTGAGGGCATCGTTATTCGTGGTGCGCTGGTTCAGCTTGGCCCGCATAAAATTGATCGTGCGCAGTGGGATTGGGATGAGGTGGAGCGTAACCCCTTTTTCTGCCCAGATGCCAAAAGCGTGCCTATGTGGGAGGACTATCTTGCCGGTATTCGGAAAGATGGTCTTTCTATTGGCGCAGTCATCGAATTGGTTGCGGAAAATGTGCCAGCAGGGCTGGGGGCACCTATTTATGGCAAGCTGGACTCAGACCTCGCAGCCGCTCTTATGAGCATCAATGCTGTCAAAGGTGTTGAAATTGGTGATGGTTTTGCTTCAGCAGAACTGACTGGTGTGCAAAACGCAGACCCGCTTTTTATGCGGGATGGTCATGTGGCTTTTGGCGCTAATCATGCTGGCGGTATTTTAGGTGGTATTTCAAGTGGGCAACCAGTTGTAGCCCGCTTTGCTGTTAAGCCGACCAGTTCAATGTTGACGCCCGTGCCTTCCATCACCAGCGCCGGTGAAGAAAAGGACGTTATTACCAAAGGTCGGCATGACCCATGCGTAGGGATACGTGCCGTGCCTGTAGGGGAAGCAATGATGGCCTGCGTATTGGCAGACCATCTTTTGCGTCACAGAGGGCAGGTGGGCTAGTTCAGCCCACAAGCTGTGCATCGAGCGTGATTGTTGCCTTGAACAGTTTAGAAACAGGGCAGCCCGTCTTGGCTTTGTTTGCCAGTTCAAGAAACTGCTCCTGAGTTGCACCTGGTACGTTGGCTTTTAGTGTCAGGGCAACAGCGCTTATTTCAAAACCGCCATCTGTTTTATCAAGGCTGACCACCGCTTTGGTATCTATGGACTGGGCTGTCAGCTTGGCTTCTCCCAAGATGAGCGACAGAGCCATGGAAAAGCAGGCCGCATGTGCAGCGCCCAGAAGTTCTTCAGGGTTTGTGCCCGGCTTCCCTTCAAAGCGGGTGTTGAAGCCATAAGGTTGATTGTCCAGAGCATGGCTTTCTGTTGAAACCGTGCCTTTGCCTTCCTTTATGCTGCCTTCCCAATGTGCTGTTCCGTATTTATGAATGGTCATACTCTCTTCCTCTCTATCGCTCGTCAGGTTGGACTGTGCAAAATAACGCTGCTTTTCGATAAGAGTTCAGTGCATTGCTGCTGCGCTCTCGGAGAGATGAGGAGAACGTGCCCGCAAAGCTGTGTCATAAGAGGACTTCTACAGGCAGTTCTCCCATTTTGGCAGCTTGCATGTATGTGTGAAGCGGGGCATGGCTCCAGTCAGCCATGCACAGTCTTTGCCTGAGCAACGGGGCGGAATTGAATATTCGGAGACCAAGAATGAGTTCCATTACTACCGGTACCGCTTCTTCTGCTGATGTCGTGCTAATTGGCGGCGGCGTTATGAGTGCCACATTAGGCGCTTTTTTGCGGCAGCTTCAGCCTGACTGGAGCATCAGCATTTTTGAGCGCCTTGATAACGTAGCGGAAGAAAGTTCGGATGCGTGGAACAATGCTGGAACAGGCCATTCCGCCTTATGTGAACTGAATTACACGCCCCAACAAGCCGACGGCCACGTTGATATCAGCAAGGCCGTTGTGGTTAACGAAGCCTTTCAGGTCTCCCGTCAGTTCTGGAGTTATCTCGCTGAAACCGGGATTGTTGCTAACCCCCGTGACTTCATTACTCCTGTCCCGCATATGAGCTTTGTATGGGGGGACGCGAATACTGAGTTTCTGCGTAAGCGCTATGAAGCGTTAAGCCAGCATCCGCTGTTTGAAGGAATGGAGTATTCGGAAGATCCTGCTCAGTTAGCCCAATGGATGCCTCTGGTTATGAAGGCGCGCAAACCCGGCCAAAAATTGGCTGTGACGCGTAGCCTGAATGGAACAGATGTTAATTTTGGGGCTTTGACGCGCTTACTGTTTGGATATTTGGCCAGCACGCCAGCCTGTACACTCCATACACGCCATGAAGTGCTGGACCTTAAAAAGGAGCCTGACGGTTTATGGCACGTTAAAGTGCAGGATTTACGCCAGAATACGCAGCGTACCGTGAAAGCAAAATTTGTTTTTGTTGGTGGTGGCGGTGGCGCTCTTCCCCTTTTACAGAAAAGCGGTATTCCCGAAGCACGCGGTGTTGGAGGTTTCCCTGTAAGCGGCCAGTTCCTGCGGTGCAAAAACCCGGACATTATTTCTCAACACCATGCCAAGGTGTACGGCAAGGCCTCAGTTGGTGCGCCGCCCATGTCCGTTCCTCATTTGGATACGCGCGTTATCAATGGTCAACGGGCTCTACTGTTCGGTCCGTATGCAGGGTTCTCTACGCGCTTCCTGAAGCAGGGATCATTGATGGACCTGCCTAAGTCCATCAATGGTGGAAACCTGGGGGCAATGCTGGCCGTTGCAAAAGACAACTGGCCGCTCACGCGCTATCTGATTCAACAGGTGATGCAGTCCAATGATGAGCGCATGAATGCCCTGCGAGATTTTGTACCAGATGCCAAATCGGAAGACTGGGAACTGGTAACTGCCGGTCAGCGCGTTCAGGTTATCAAGAAAGATGCCAAAAAGGGTGGCGTCCTGCAATTTGGGACTGAAGTGGTCGCCAGCAAAGATGGCTCTATTGCCGCATTGCTGGGAGCGTCACCGGGCGCCTCCACCGCAGCCCCAATTATGCTGACAGTTCTAGAGAAATGCTTTGCCAGCAAACTGGCTGAGTGGGAGCCAAAGCTGAAAGCTATGGTCCCGTCATATGGTCAAAAACTGTCGGATAATCTGGATTTGTGTAAGACGCTGCGCGACAAAACGACGCAGACTTTGAAACTGCAAGATCTGTAAGCAGTCTCATTAAAGGTAATGTGCGGCGAATAAAGCGCCGCACAAACAACCAAGTGTTATTGTGTAAAGTCAGAGATCGACATGTCTGGGCGATACCACCAGCACAGTGCGGATGGCCGCGGGCTAGGCAGGAAGTCCTGAGGATTTCCGCTAAAAGTTACAGTGTTTGTCGGGGTTTCCTGCAAAGAAACTTCTACGCATTTCAGTAGGTTTTCATCCGCCAGCAAAAATGCGTTTATTTTTGCCATAAGCAGGCAGACCATGAGCTCGGTTGTAGGGTCACCTGGCGTTACCACAATGCGGCGCGCACGCTCGGGTTCATGCTGTCTAAACCACTCCAGCAGAGGATCATCCTCGGCAAGTTGCAGTGCATGGTCCAGTTTTTCATCTACAAAACGGTGCCAGGTCGACTTTGCCCGCTGGAAAGATACCGGCATGTTGCCATGCCCATCCAACCGTACGGGGTTTGTCGCAGACAGTTTAACAGTTACAAATTCGTTGTGGCCATGGGGCAGGGCGCAGGTCTCGCTCGCGCCATGAATCAAGCGGTGGCCCATGGAAAAGCGCCGGGTAAAAACCAGGTCAGGCATGCTGGCCAGCCTTTTTGGCGCAATAATCTTCCCAGCCAGCCCGCCGCAGCTCACAGGCTGGGCAGTGGCCGCATCCATGGCCCCATGGGTGAACAGGCGTTGTGCGGTCCCCAAGATAACAGGTGTGGCTTTCCCGGTTAACTAGGGTCACAAGATCATCCCCGCCCAGTTCTTCCGCTAACGCCCATGTTTCAGCCTTATTGATCCACATAAGAGGGGTATGCAGGACAAACCGTGTATCCATGCCAAGGTTGAGAGCAACCTGTACCGCTTTTATTGTGTCATCCCGACAATCTGGGTAACCGGAATAATCTGTCTCACACACACCCGTCACGATGTGCCGAATACCCCGCCTGGCAGCCAGCGCTGCGGCAAAGGTGAGAAAAATAATGTTCCGGCCGGGTACAAACGTATTGGGTAACCCTCCGTCTGCCATCGCAATTTCAGCATCACGGGTCAGTGCTGTTTCCGAAACTTGCCCAAGAGCATCCAGAGCAAGCGTGTGGTCCATGCCCAGCTTGTCGGCCCATAGTGCATTCTGAGTCTTCAAACCCTCTCGTAGCGTTTCCCGGCAGGTCAACTCTATGCCGTGGCGTTGCCCATAATCAAAACCCAAGGTCTCAACCCGACCAAACCGAGCAAGTGCCCAAGCAAGACATGTCGCGGAATCCTGCCCACCAGAGAAGAGAACAAGAGCTGATTCCGTTTGTGCGTGTTCTGGAAAGGCCATAACTTAGGGAATACCAGTGAGTTTATGTGTCTGGAGCGAGAGGCCCCATTTAGGGTGCTTTAAGCAGTAACGAATGGCGGCCTGCAGATTATCTGCCTGATTGGGACCATCCATAGGTTGTAGCCAGAACTGCTGAAAATCCAGAGTTTCGAGTGAGGCCGGGTCTATGCCGCTTTGAGGATAGACCAATTTAAGTTCCGTGCCCTGAGTTTGAACAAGCTCTCCACCCGCTTTGGGGCTGATACAAAGCCAGTCAATACCCTCTGGCGCCTGAACGGTCCCGTTGCTTTCAACCGCGATTTTGAAGCCAGCCTGATGCATGGCTTGAATGAGCGTGTCGTCAAGCTGGAGCAGGGGTTCACCACCCGTAAAAACAACCAACTTATGGTCTATGTCTGACTGCGGCCATAACGCATTGATGTGGGCGGCCAGATCATCAGCCGTCGGAAACTTGCCGCCACCGTCACCATCTGTCCCGATAAAATCAGTGTCACAGAATTGGCATATGGCGGTAGCGCGATCAGCCTCACGACCGGACCAGAGGTTACACCCTGTAAAACGGCAGAATATAGCGGCGCGGCCAGCTTGTCCCCCTTCACCCTGAAGCGTGAGGAACACTTCCTTAACAGAATATGTCATGTGTCAGGTTGTTATTTGCAGGAGTGTCTCAGGCCTGAACAGCGTCAAGCCCAATACCTGTCGTATGCATTCCCAAACGATCGAGCAAGTTACGGTCCCGCTGCGCCTGCGGGTTGGGGGTGGTCAGAAGGCGTTCCCCATAGAAAATGGAATTTGCACCAGCCAGGAAGCAAAGAGCCTGGGTTTCGTCACTCATGTTCTCGCGCCCTGCGGCCAGACGAACGCGGCTTTTTGGCATGGTAATACGTGCCGCTGCGATCATGCGAACGAAGTCAAGCGGGTCAATTTCTTCCGCATCGCCCAAAGGTGTACCTTTTACGCGCACCAGAAGATTTATGGGAACGCTCTCCGGGTGAGTAGGCAGCGTGGCCAATGCAGCAATCAAGCCAGCACGGTCTGTTTCATTTTCACCCATTCCGACAATGCCACCACAGCAAACATTGATACCAGCATCGCGAACATTGGAGAGGGTATCCAGTCGGTCTTGGTATGTCCGTGTGGTGATAATCTCGCCGTAATATTCGGGGGAGGTATCAAGATTGTGATTATAGTAATCCAGACCGGCGTCCTTCAGGCGGCCAGCCTGACCGGCGTCCAGCATGCCTAACGTGACACAGGTTTCCAGCCCCAGTCCCTTGACGCCTTCCACCATGGCACAGACCGTCTCCAGGTCATGGTCTTTCGGAGAGCGCCAGGCGGCACCCATGCAGAAACGGCTAGCGCCTGCATCACGAGCCTTTTTTGCTTCCGTAAGAACTTTTTCCACGGCCATCAGGCGGTCAGCTTTAACGCTATCTTCATGGCGTGCGCTTTGCGGGCAATAAGCGCAGTCTTCCGGGCAGCCACCTGTTTTGATGGAAAGCAGGGTGGAGATCTGAATATCTGTCGGGTCAAAGGACAAACGATGAAGAGATTGAGCCCGGAACATCAGTTCAGGAAAAGGCAGATCAAGAAGCGCCTGAATTTCAGGAACGGTCCAGTCATTACGGACTTCGACACTGGAAGAGGGGCGAGCGACAGGAGATGAACCATCAGGCATGGGGCGGGACCGAACTTTTGATGAAAACAGGAATACTATGAGCATACGTCTTTTGCAGCATAAATGCCAGACAGTATGCGTCATCTACGCTCGCTATAGGACAAGATGACATTGAACGTAAAATAAGATTACACTGAGCAGAGAAAAATAGACTGAATTTAAGGAGTAAGCCTGATGGCGAAAATAGTAACTCGATTTGCTCAGGGAGCTATGATGCTCACTTTGCTCGGGACGGCGGCTGCATGTAGCCACACGCAAGAAGATCGCTCTACACAGCGTGTAAGGCCGATCCGTATGCCCAATCCCGCAACATTATATTGCGTCAAAAAGGGCGGGAAAATAGAGACGCGCTATGAGGACAAAAAGGGGCAGGTCAATTTCTGCCGCTTGCCGGATGGGTCTGTTAGCGAAGAATGGGCGCTCTTTCGCAGAGACAACCCCAAACCATCAAACGGATAAGACAGCCGAGCGCATGCAGGGAGCTTTAAGGTTCCCTGCACTGGCTGCAATAAAAATCCCATAATATATATTATGCCAACTAAATAACGTGACGCCGGGATTTGCCATTCCTTGCGCAGCCTGGATGTTGGCTTGGAGTTTTCTACTGGCGCGCCGCTAAGACAGTCGAACAATAATTGTAAACGCATATCAGAATTCAGGCCGAGTTGTTTGTTTGGGCGGACGGATTGGAGCGCGTAGCTGCGTAACGGCCCATAACGGTGCCGCGTAAGTTCACCAGATTTGAACCAGCAACCGGGATGCAGCCCTGCACTCTACTGCGCGTATATGTAATTTTTGATATAATTGCGCAAAGATATCGTAGAAAATATGAAGGCATGCCACTTTCTTATTTCGTGCTGTTTGGGGTGTATTCTGACCGGAATAACAATTTTTGTGATATTTAGTGCTATTGAAATAATTATATCACGCTTATATGTGTGGCTTAGAAAGTTTCTGTTTTCCACGGCTATGGGTCGTAAATGTCTAGTAACGAGAAAATCATAGTACAGTTACGGTCTGTAGAAAATGATCCAGTAAGCCTTCTGGAGCGCGCATCTAGGCTGTTGCCTGATGACATCGCCGTGCTGTCTTCTTTTGGCGCTGAGTCAGCGCTGTTGCTGGCGCTTGTTGCAGAAGCCAATGCTGATCTTCCTGTGCTGTTTTTGGAAACTGGAAAGCATTTTCCCGAAACCTTGCTGTATCGTGCTGAACTGGCCCGTTTTCTTGGCTTGCGACACGTCATTGATGTGGCCCCCGAACCCTCACAACTTGCAGACCGGGACCCAATGGGTGAACTCTGGGCGTTTGACCCGGATGCATGCTGTGCTCTGCGCAAGGTGGAGCCCCTGAAGGCCGCAACGCAACCTTTTTCGACCCTTGTCACAGGCCGGAAGCGTGTTCAGGCATCAACCCGGACAACGCTGCAAGTTGTAGAAGAAAAACCCGACGGGCAACTTCGTTTGAACCCCCTTGCTCATTGGACGGCTGATCAGATTACGGCTGAAATGAAGCGTAGAGGCCTACCGCCGCACCCCTTGGTGGAACATGGCTATCCTTCCATAGGCTGCGCGGTGTGCACCCGGCCCGTGGAAAACGGTCAGGATGCCCGGTCAGGCCGCTGGACGGGTTTGTCCAAAACAGAATGTGGCATTCATACCGCAGGCTGACCTTGCATAACGACTATCACTGATTACCAACACAGGTTTGAAATATACCATGGACCATCTTGATCAGCTTGAAGCGCAAAGTATTTTCATTCTGCGCGAGGCCTATCGCAAGCTCCGCCCACTGGCCATGCTGTGGTCCTTGGGGAAAGATTCAAACGTGATGGTCTGGCTGGCTAAAAAGGCGTTTCTTGGCCGCGTACCCTTCCCCGTCATGCATGTGGATACCGGCAAGAAGTTTCCGGAAATGTACCAGTTCCGTGACGAATACACCAAGAAATGGGATCTTGAGTTGTTGCTTGGCGATTGCCCGCCCGTAGAGGAAATGGACCCGTCTCTGCCACCCGCTGCCCGGTCCGCAGCCCGTAAGACAGCAGGCCTTGCTGCCATGATCGAGAAGCATCGCTTGCAAGGTGTTATCGCCGGTATTCGACGGGATGAGCAAGGAACACGGGCGAAAGAGCGTGTTTTCAGCCCTCGCGGAGCCAGCCATAAATGGGATATCCGAAATCAGCCGCCCGAATTTTGGGACCAGTACGCAACGCCTCACGAAGAAGGTATGCATATTCGTGTGCACCCGCTCCTTTCATGGCGTGAAATTGATATCTGGCGCTACATAGAGCGCGAGGGTATTCCGCTGGTTGACCTGTATTTTGCCAAAAATGGCAAGCGCTACCGCTCTTTGGGCGATCAGGACATTACAAACCCTGTTGAGAGTAATGCCGCAACGCTCGCTGAAGTGATTGCGGAACTCGAAACCACACGTACATCTGAGCGGTCTGGTCGGGCCATGGACCATGAGTCTGAAGATGCGTTCGAACGCTTGCGCGTTGCTGGCTACCTCTGAGATTTGCGGACTGGGAAAAGAGACAATGACACAAAGTTCTTTAAAATCTCACGAGGCCGCCACTCCTATCGTGATTGTCGGGCATGTGGACCATGGTAAGTCGACCCTCATAGGGCGTCTGCTGCACGACACGGACAATCTTCAGGACGGCAAAGTTGCCCAGATTATTGAGTCCTCCAAAAAACGTGGTTTGAAAATAGAGTGGAGCTTCCTGCTCGATTCATTGCAGATTGAGCGTGATCAAGGCGTTACGGTTGATTCCACCCGTATCCCTTTCCAGCTTGGCCAGCGTGAGTTCGTGATTGTAGACGCTCCCGGGCATCGGCAGTTTTTACGGAATATGATCACCGGTGCTGCAGATGCGGAAGCCGCCGTTTTGGTCGTCGATGCTGCTGAGGGTGCGCGTGAGCAGACGCGCCGCCACGCCATGCTGCTGCATTTGATTGGTATTCGGCACGTTATTGTTCTGCTCAATAAGGTGGACCTGCTGGACTTTGACCAGCAAAAGATTGAGGCCGTGCAAGATTCTGTCGGGGAGCTTCTGGCAAAGCTTGATCTTAAGGCGGCTGTATTTGTTCCAGCCTCTGCGCGGGATGGCGATAATATTGCAACGCGCTCTGAGCGGACAGCTTGGTATAAAGGGCCGACCCTGACGGAAGTTCTGGCACAGGTCCCCTCACCTGAATCCCGCACAGAACTGCCGCTGCGCCTGCCAGTGCAAGATGTCTATCGTTTTGGTGACAAGCGTTATGTCGCCGGGCGCATAGAGCGCGGGTGTGTCCGTGTTGGAGACACTATCGTTATAGGCACACAGAAAACCCGTGCCCGTATTGCATCTGTCGAAAGCTGGCATACAGCACCGCAGATCTCGGCTGTTGCGGGCCAGTCTGTTGCCATCACTCTGGAGCCAGACGTCATTCCTGACCGGGGGGACATTTTGTATCTTCCGGACAACGCACCTGTTGAAGCGGCTCGGGTTAAAACACGGTTGTTCTGGTTGCGTCAGGAACCCTTGCGCGTTGGGGAGACATTCAAGCTCCGTCTGGCAACGGCAGAACATACGGTAACCGTTGCGTCCATTGATACTGTGCTGGACCTTGAAAACCTGACAGCCCATCAGGGAGACGAAGTGGCGGCTGAAGGCTTTGCTGAAATTACGCTGGCTGCTTCCGAAACCATACAATTTGATGCTTTTGCACCCGGCACTGCGGATGGTCGCGGTGTGCTTGTTGACCGGCACCAGCGTATTGTAGGTGGCGCACCGCTTATTGGTGCGGCTCTAACGCAAGCGGGAGAGACCGTTATCCACCCCACTGGCAGCCATGTCAGTGCCGTAGACCGCACACGGTCTCATGGGCACAAAGGGGCTGTATTCTGGCTTACAGGGCTGTCTGGCGCCGGGAAAAGCACAGTGGCACGGAGCGCTGAGTCGCAGCTTTTTGCGCAAGGGCTCAATGTGAGTGTGCTGGATGGTGACACACTTCGCGCCGGTCTGTGCAAGGATCTTGGCTTTAGCGAAGCAGACCGTACCGAAAACGTCCGTCGTGCCGCAGAAGTCGCGCGGATTCTGCAAGACGCTGGGCAGGTTGTGTTGGTGGCTCTGATTTCACCCCTCCAGTCAGACCGTTTGCTTGCAAAGCAGATCATAGGCGAAGGCTTTCAGGAAGTGTTTGTCGATGCCGATCTTTCTGTGTGTGAGCAACGCGACCCCAAAGGGCTTTATGCTGCGGCACGGCAGGGAAAGATTGCGAACTTTACGGGAATTGATGCGCCTTACGAAGCACCGCATGCTCCTGCCCTGCATCTGAAAACCAGTGCGAATAATGTTGATTCGGCAACGAACAGTCTGGCAGATTTTGTTAAGGGCTTTGTCCGATTTGCTCGTCCGGCGCGGCTACAGTCTTAATCTGCGCTTTCGGGAATAGCGAGATACTGCCTGTGTGCGTGCTTTCAACGGTGCCGCCGGGCAGTATCACGCGTTCTGCATTCTGGTGGTCGATGGTAGCATGAAGCGAGCTTTTACACAGTTCTGGCGTGGCGGATATTCTGCCTTGCCCGGCTACCGTTTTTCACTCTTGTTTACAGTCTTCTGGACAGGTTTTTTTATTATTCTGCCGCTCTGTGCCCTCATCATCCGCCCCTGGCAGGATGGTGTTGGTCCTGTGGTGGCAGAACTGCATGATGCCCGCATGTTTGCGGCACTCTGGACCAGTTTTTCCACTGCTGCCGTTGCTGCATTTCTCAATATTCCACTCGGGCTTTTTCTTGCGTGGATGCTGGTGCGGGGCGACCTTCCTGGCCGACATATTGCCAATGCCCTCATAGATATCCCTTTAGCACTGCCCACGGCAGTGTCTGGCATTACGCTTGCCACATTATACAGCCCTCAGGGGTGGCTGGGTTATCCTCTATCCAAACTGGGTATATCAGTTGCCTATACGCGTTCTGGTATCGTTCTGGCCCTTATGTTTGTAGGGCTGCCGTTTATGGTGAGAACGGTGGAACCGGTCTTGAAAAACTTGCCGCAGGAGCTGGAGGAAGCCGCCAAACTTTTGGGGGCACGGCCACGGCAGATTATAACCCGTGTGATTATTGCGCCCTTGCGCCCTGCTCTTCTCACTGGTTTTGGTCTGGCCTTTGCCCGCGGCGTTGGGGAATATGGCTCTGTTATTTTCATTGCAGGCAACCAGCCTTTTAAAAGTGAAATTGCCCCTTTGCTGATTGTTGTAAGGCTACAGGAGTTTGATTACCCCGGAGCGACAGCAATTGCCCTGATCTTGCTGTTGGCTTCTCTTTCCGTTCTGGTTTGTCTTGGTGTTCTGAGAAGAAGAATTTCGGCATGGAGTGTCGGGGCATGATGAGGCGTGGCCTTTGGGTGGCCGCATGGGCGCTCATTATTCTTGTGCTCATCATGCCGCTTGCCGTGGTTCTGGCAGAGGCACTGAAAAATGGTTTCGGTCCGGCTCTCGAGACGCTCAAGGACCCGGACGGCATTGCAGCACTCTGGCTTACAGTTGAAGTAACCACCATTGCGGTCATTGCCAACACGCTGTTTGGCATTGCGGCTGCCTGGCTGCTGACCAAATACCGCTTTCCGGGGCGTACCTCTCTGCTCGTTCTGGTTGAATTGCCGCTCAGTATTTCTCCGGTTGTGTCCGGTCTGGTCTGGCTTCTGCTGTTTGGAGCACAGGGGTGGTGGGGGCCTGCGTTGGAAGAGGCAGGCATTCATATAGCCTTCGCTATTCCGGGTATTATATTGGCAACGGTCTTTGTTACGCTGCCCTACGTTGTGCGTACTTTGGTGCCACTCATGGAGCAACAAGGGCGGGATACAGAGGAAGCAGCAGCTCTGGCAGGTGCCGGGTTTTGGCAAATACTCTGGCGGGTTACTTTGCCGGGAGCCCGGATTGCCCTGGTATCTGGTATTTTGCTGACAACGGCCCGTGCAATGGGGGAGTTTGGCGCAGTGTCGGTCGTCTCCGGACATATTCCCGGCCTGACCGAAACCATGCCGTTGCATATAGAAAGCCTCTATAACGGTTACCAGACTGTAGCGGCTTTCACTATGGCTGCTCTTCTGGCCTGCATGGCGTTGGCCACGGTTTTATTACGTTATGCGCCAGCCTTTTTATGGCGTAGTCGGGAAGTGCCTAAATGAGCGTGCATGTTGAAAATCTGACCCGTTATGCCCCGGCAAGTCAGCGTAAACTGCTGGATGACATTACTCTTACTTTCCCCACCGGTGCGTTTGTGGCGTTGGTTGGCCCTTCAGGCGCTGGGAAAACTACGCTTTTAAGGGCGATTGCCGGGCTGGACCAGTGTGAGGAAGGCACCCTGACGCTGAACGGTAACAGCCTGAAAACCTTACAGGATAGAGCCGGTAAAATAGGGTTTGTGTTTCAAAACTACGCGTTATTCCCACACATGACCGTGGCGCGGAATATCAGTTTTGGTTTGGATGTTCTCCCACGAGGGAAACGTCCTTCCCCTACAGAGATTGCCAATCGCGTCAAAGAGTTATTGGAGTTAATGCAAATACCCGCTTTGGCAGAGGCATACCCTGCCCGCCTGTCTGGCGGACAACGGCAACGGGTGGCTTTGGCACGCGCCTTGGCAACAGGCCCGACACTCCTTCTGCTGGATGAGCCCTTTGGCGCACTCGACCCCATTGTACGACGTACAATTCGGACATGGTTGCGTACACTGCACGATCAATTGGGCCTGACGACTATTCTGGTGACTCATGATCAGGAGGAAGCTCTGGAAGTCGCGGACCGCATTGTGGTGATGCAGAATGGTCGTGTTGTGCAGGATGCGTCTCCCACTGATTTGGATGAGAAGCCCCAAACCTCTTTTGTCATGGAATTTTTAGGAGAAGCCGTGACCTTCAAGGGGCAGGTAAAAAACGGGTATTTTGTGCCGGACGAGGCGCACGTTGCGTCCTTTCCCACCCACATATCGGAAGGTCGTGCAGACGCGATGATTCGTCCGTTTGAGATTATGCTGCAGGATGAGGGAGAGGCAGCGGTCCCCCTTGCTACTCATGGTAAAAGTAACGGTTACAGGCATTATTCCGCCACTTTGGCTGGCCGTGCTGTTCCCGTTTTTGTCCCTGAAACGTCTGGTGGCGCGCATATCAAGACCGGTTGTGCGCATTTAAATATTCAGAATGCCCGTATTTTCAGGAATGGAACTCGTGCAAATTAAACTACAAGAAATCGTTAAATTAAGGTGACGCGCAAGTTCTCTGATTGAATTATAATGACGTTGTGTTGATTATACCGTAATTTTATGAGAAAATACGTTAAGTAAATGTGCTTTGCGAGGTGGAAATATGGACCGCAGAAATAGCCGCCGGGATACAGAAGGCCACAGCGTTCTGACGGCAAACCGTTTGCTGGATGGTCGTATTGTCTGGCTGGCAGCTGACAACACATGGCAAATACTCCTCAGCCACGCGCAGGTTTTTCCTAATACAGAAATAGAGGAAAAACTTTCTGAGCACGCAGCCAAAGCACAGCAGGAGGGACTGGTGGGGGTTTATGGTGTACAGGTACACACTGATGCAGGCCGCATTACACCCGTAACCAGCCGGGAGCAGATTCGTGCGCAGGGGCCCAGCATACACCCTGACTTTGTCCCGACATGGCAGAAAACTGGCTCAACGGTCACAGCTTAAATTTCACGTAAGGTCGCCCCCATGCCTCACACCTCTCAGCACATATTGCCTGTCGGGCGTTACGCGTACGATGCCGTGGACAAAACATTCCTCAAGCAGCGCGTGGCGCAATTTAAAGATCAGGTTGAACGCCGAATTTCTGGCTCCCTGACGGAAGAAGAGTTTAAGCCGCTACGGCTGATGAACGGCCTGTACCTCCAGTTGCACGCTTACATGCTGCGTGTTGCCATTCCGTACGGCATAGTAAGTGCCAGCCAGATGCGCACCCTGGCGTTAATTGCGCAACGATATGACCGTGGGTACGGGCATTTCACAACCCGCCAGAACATACAGTTCAACTGGATCAAGCTGGAAGATACTCCTGATATTCTTGACCTTCTGGCCGAAGCAGAGATGCACGCCATTCAGACGAGTGGTAACTGCATCCGGAACGTGACGGCAGACCAGTTTGCTGGCGCTGCGGCGGATGAAGTGCTTGACCCGCGTGTCTATGCAGAAATTTTGCGCCAATGGTCTACCCTGCATCCTGAGTTCACGTTTTTGCCACGTAAATTCAAGATTGCAATTTCAGGTAGCCCCAAGGATCGCGTAGCAGCCCGCTTTCATGACATTGGGCTTATGGCACGCATGGGCCCCCATGGGCGTCCGGTGTTTGAGGTCTATGTTGGTGGCGGGTTGGGCCGCACACCAATTGTCGGGACCAGCATACAGAAAGACCTGCCGGAATCTGACCTGATTGCGTATCTGGAAGCGATTTTGCGTGTCTATAACGCTTATGGTCGGCGGGATAACATCTATAAAGCGCGGATCAAGATACTGGTTCAGGCTTTGGGAATTGAGAGTTTCCGGGAGCAAGTGGACGCAGAGTTTGCCGCCATGGATCGTGCCAAATATCAACTGCCACACCAAATTGTAGAAGAAATTAGAGCCCGCTTTGGGCAGCCTGATTTTCTGCCTGCTGACGAGGCCGCAGAAAAGCTGGCGCAACAGCGGTTGGCGGATCCGGCTTTCAATTACTGGGTGCAAACCAACACCCATGCGCACAAACAGGCTGGCTACTCATCTGTTACGATCTCCTGCAAGCCTGTAGGCGGCATACCGGGGGATGTAACAACAGAGCAGATGCATGTTCTGGCTGATCTGGCTGAAAAATATAGTTTTGGTGAGTTGCGGGTTACGCACTTACAAAATGTTGTCCTGGGTCATGTTCGGCAAGATGCCTTGTACGCTGTGTGGCAGGTTCTGGAGCAGTACGATCTGGCCACGGCAAATGTGGGCTTTATTACAGATATTATTGCCTGCCCTGGGTTGGACTACTGTGCATTAGCCAATGCACGCTCGCTGCCCATTGCGCAAAAATTAAGCGAGCGTTTTGGCAGCGCTGACCTGCAACGGGAAATTGGCCCTTTACGCCTGAATATTTCCGGCTGCATCAATGCCTGCGGTCACCATCATGCGGGGCATATTGGTATTCTGGGGGTGGACAAGCGCGGGGAAGAAGCGTTCCAGATTACGCTTGGTGGTGCATCTGACCAAGATACGGTATCTGTAGGTCAAATTATCGGCTCAGCACTTTCGGAGAATGAGACTGTTGACGCCGTTGCTCGTATTATCGACACTTATCTTGCAAGACGGGATCAGGGCGAGCATTTTATACAGACCTGCCGCCGGATAGGCACAACACCCTTCAAGGAAGCCGCATATGCCACTGCTTGAGAACGGCCAGATTAAGAACGATACATGGCTGGTCGTACAAGACGGAGGTGCCGTACCTGCCGGAGATGTTCTGCTACCACTTTCCCGGCTGGCGGAAGGCTTTGCCCGGAATACAGAAGGCCGGGTCGGTGTTGTTCTGGCCCCGGACGAGGCGGTGGATGGCCTGAGTGACGTGTTGGACAGACTGGAGGCCGTGCAACTGACGCTTCCTATTTTTCGGGATGGACGGGCGTTCACACAGGCCCGCGCCTTGCGTGAACATCTGAAATTTGACGGTATTATACGTGTTGGTGGTCATGTTTTGCCTGACCAGTATGAGTTTTTGCTGCGGTGTGGTGTAACAGACATTGTGGTTCCCGAAGGCACAGATGTGTCCGTCTGGGAGCGCGCGCATAAAGCCTTTACCGTTGCCTATCAGCCTTCTGTGCAGAATGAAGCCAAGGAAGGATTTGCGCTAAGGCGGCGTTTGTTCTCGTAATTTAGGCATTATTGCCTCATGGCACGTTTGGGCCTATCTCCCCGCTCTTCTTTGCAACGGGCTTGCGTCAGTTTGGTGCGGTCCTATTTGCGGTTCGCGCTGCGTACAACACGCTGGACATTTTATATAACCCCTGAGGCTTTTCCCCTTCTTATCGGCCGGAATGGTACAAATGGGATTATGGCGTTCTGGCATGAAATCTTGCCAGCCACGCCTGTGCTCTGCTTATGGGCCAAGAACGCTACCCCCAGTTTGCGCGTGAAAGTCCTGATAAGCCGCAACCGGGATGGGCGGATGATTGCCGATATTATTGCGCCATGGGGTATTGGCACCATTGCGGGATCTTCGAATACACGAGGTAAAAATAAAGGGGGAGCTGCGGCTTTCCGTCAAATGTGCAAGGCCCTGCTTGCAGGGGAGCAGGTTGTCATTACGCCTGATGGGCCGCGGGGCCCAAGACGCATGGCGCAGCCTGGAATGGCGGCCCTTGCTGCTGCCGTGCGCAAACCCGTTGTTCCTGTGGGCGCCTATTACTCAGGTTTACAGCTCAATTCATGGGACAAAATGGTCATCCCGCTTCCCTTCGGTAAAGGACGGTTTGTATGCGGAAACCCCATTGAGATTCGAAAAAATAATCCAGACAGCACGGTGCTTTTGGCTGAGACGCTGACACAGCAAATGCGGGAAGCAACTGATGGTCCGGATACCACAACGGATGCCTATCACGTATTCCAGTGGGCGATGCCATCGCAGAGCATTGCGCCGTCAAAAATTTGGGCATGCGTAGCCACTCTTATAGCGCCATCCCTGCCCTTTTTATTGCGGTCCCGCCAACGTCAGGGAAAGGAACTACCGGACAGAGTGCGTGAAAAAATGGGGTTCGCGTCTCGTACGCGGCCTAGGGGCAAACTTGTCTGGTTTCATGCTGCCAGTGTTGGTGAGGTTCTGTCCATTTTGCCACTCATCACAGCTTGGTTGGAGAAAGACGCAGGGAGTACCGCGTTGGTCACGACAGGATCTGTAACGGGTGCTCGCATTGTGGCTCAGTATCAGGCTAATCATGCTGAAAACACGCGTCTTATTCATCAGTTTGTACCGCTTGATGTGCCGCGCTGGGGTAAACGGTTTCTGGAATACTGGTCTCCCCACGCCGCTGTTTTTACCGAGAGCGAACTCTGGCCCAACCTTATTGGCCAGTGTCGTGCGCACCAAATTCCTGTGGCCTTGGTGAATGGTAGAATGTCGGCATCCTCTTTCAAGGCGTGGCAGAAAGCACCCCGAGTAGCGAAGCGGCTTATGGCTTCCTTTAGTTGGATTGCGCCTCGTTCTGAAGCTGATGCGGGCCATTTCAAAGCCTTGGGCTGCAATAGTTTGGAGCCCACAGGGGATATCAAGGCCTATGCGCAACCTTTGCCTGTTAATGAACAGAGTTTAAAAGCGCTACAGCGGCATATTGGTCAGCGGCCGGTTTTTCTGGCGGCTTCCACGCATTCGGGTGAAGACGAAACCATAGTGCAGGCAGCAGCTCTTGCGCGTAAAAGAGTGCCTGACTTGCTCACACTCATCGTGCCACGGCATCCGGAGCGCGGTGCAGATATTTCCGCGCTTGCGTCAGGCGCACCGCGGCGCTCTTTGAATGAGTGGCCACAGGGTTCAGACACATTATGGATTTGTGACACACTGGGAGAGCTCGGGCTGTTTTATACGCTCGCCACTTGCACGTTTATTGGGAACAGTTTGCCGTCAGCACAGAATGGCGGTGGCGGGCACAATCCGTTTGAGCCAATAAAGCTAGGGTGCGCTGCCTCCACCGGCCCGTGCACACATAATTTTTCCGAGATTTTTAAACAGTTGGAAACCGTAGTACCTGTTCTCACTACAAAAAAGGACATTGCAGAGTGGGTGGTGTCTCAGGTGGCGGAACCTGGCAGAAGCGCAGAGCAGGTTAAACGTGCGCAGGACATTATCCAACAACACGCTAATCAGTTGGATAGTCTGGCAAAAAAAATCATGATGCTTGGCACAGCATGAGTTTGCCTCCCCGTTTCTGGCTTAGGCCGGATGCACGTTTTCTGCCCTTGTTGCTAACCCCTCTTGCTAAAGTGGTTGCTAACTGTGCTGCCAAACGTCAGCAGCGTGCAGGATGGTTAGCGCCTATTCCGGTACTCTGTTGCGGCAACCTGACCACAGGCGGGACAGGCAAGACCACAGTTGTGTTGGATCTTATGACAAGGCTTCAGGCGCAAGATATTGATGTGCATGTGCTGACCCGTGGCTATAAGGGCCGGTTGAAGGGGCCTGTCAGAGTAACACCCCACCATACCGCTCGGGATGTAGGAGATGAAGCACTCCTTCTAGCCCATCAGGGCCCAACATGGGTGGGCGGAGACCGTGCTGCAACTGCCCAAGCGGCTGTTAAGTCTGGTGCTCAATGCCTGATTATGGATGATGGCTTTCAGAATCCCACGCTACACAAAACGCTCTCCTTGCTTGTTGTGGATGGCGCTGTCGGACTGGGTAATGGACATGTCATGCCGGCTGGACCCTTGCGTGAGGGGATAACAGCAGGCTTGAAGAGTGCCTCAGCAGTGCTGGTTATTGGCAAAGACCAGACAGGATTTCTGGAACGTTATGCAGACCACCTCCCCCCAAAGAGTGTGTATACGGCAACCCTTGAAACCATGGTGTCAGACTTGCTGCCCAACAAAGCCGGTCCTTATATTGCGTTTGCCGGCCTAGGGCGACCAAGCAAATTTTTTGACGGCTTACGCGGCGCTGGTATTCAGGTGTTAAAGGCAATAGCGTTCCCGGACCACTATCGTTACCGGTCAAAGGACATGAAATACCTGCTCTCTCTTGCTGAGACGCATCATGCTGAGTTGGTGACCACACCTAAGGATGCTGTTCGCCTGCCAAACTGGTTTAGGCAACGTGTGAAGGTTGTTAATGTGGCTTTGAGCTGGGATGATCTGTCTGCGCCAGAAAACTTGCTTCATACTCTTATGAGCAAACCGAGAATATGACACAGTCTCTTGTAAAATGGCCCATGCGCGTTGAGGCATTTGCTGCCAAAAAGCTACTAGGGTTTTTCAAGCGTTTAGGCCCTGTAAAAGCCTCAAATCTGGGTGGGCGCTTTTGCAGGACGGCGGGTCCGCTCTTGCCTGTCTCCAAAACGGCTGACCGCAACCTGCAAATAGCCCTCCCTCACCTCACGCGCCTCCAGCGCCGAGCTATCGTAAAAGGAGTGTGGGAAAACCTTGGGCGCACAGTCGGCGAATTGCCCCATTTGGCGAATTTGCAGGAAAACACACCCAGCGGTCCGGGTTTTGAGGTGCAGGGGGCTGACTACCTGCGTGATCAGGTGGAACAAGGCGGTCCCGTTCTTTTCCTGTCCGGGCATATTGGCAATTGGGAAATGCTTCCGCCCGCTGTTGCCCGTCATGGTGCTCCTTTTGCCTCTTTCTACCGGGCTGCTGCCAATCCGTTGATTGATGCCATGATCCGGCGTCTGCGTGATGATGCTATGGCACCCACGCCTATGCCTCTTTTTGCGAAGGGAGCGAGGGGGGCCCGGGAAGCACTCTCTTACGTGGCCAAAGGTGGCCGGTTAGGTATGCTTGTTGACCAGAAAATGAATGACGGTGTTGAAGCAACGTTTTTTGGCCTCCCCGCCATGACAGCCCCTGCCCTTGCGGCTATGGCTTTAAAATATCGCTGTACGGTCATTCCTGGGCATGTTGAGCGTTTGGGGCCAGCTCGTTTGCGGATTATCGTGGAGCCACCTCTCATTTTGCCACAAACGGGCAACAAGCAGCAGGATATGGCGCGTCTTGTTCAGATGGTGAATGACCAACTGGAAGTGTGGATTAGACAAAAACCGGAAAGCTGGCTGTGGCTTCATAAAAGATGGCCCAAGTCTTTCTATAAAAGCGATCAATAACACCATAGTTCATTAAAGCTTATGCAGAATGGTTTGCTACTTTATGAATGCTGAGTGTCGCCTTCGGGCTGCCTTGTGACTATGGTAGCGACATTCTGAATGTGATCTGAGTATTGGAGCAAGCCGCATGTCATCTCACAGTTCTGCTATTGCCTATCGTCTGGAAGCAGCGCGGTCTGTGGTGCGGGATGCCGGGCAACTTGCCATGGCTATGCGCCCGGCACCAGGCGGTCCGGCAGGTACGCAAAAATCCGCACAGGACTGGCTGACAGAAACTGACGGTGCTGTTGAGGCTTTCATAGCCGACCGAATGAAAACGCTTTTTCCTGAAGATGGCTTTCAGGGTGAAGAAGGCGGCGTAGCGCGGGATGGACAACTCCGTTGGGTTGTGGACCCTATAGACGGAACATCCAACTATGCTCGCGGCCGTAACAGGTGGTGTGTGTCTTTAGGGCTGCTGGATGGAGATAAGCCTGTTGCAGGCGTTATAGAAGCTCCTGCACTAGGCGAGGTTTATACGGCGCACGTTGGCCATGGTGCTTTTCTCAATGGCAAACCTATTCAGGTATCCCCCGTCAAAGAACCTGCCAGCGCCATGATTGAAATGGGGTGGAGCAACAGAGTGCCCCGTGAAGTCTTCATGGAAAAAATGGATGCCATTATGCGGCTTGGTGCCATGCCACGCTCTGGTGGATCAGGTGCGTTGGCTTTGGCAGATGTTGCCTGCGGCCGGCTGGATGGTTACATCGAAATTGTTATTAACCTGTGGGATGTGGCGGCAGCCCTCCCCTTGCTGGCAGAGGTCGGAGCGAGCGTATCGCCTTTTCTGGCAAATGGCGGACTGACGGGACCAGCAACTATTCTGGCAGCAAACCCACATATTGCAGAGGCGCTGTCTGCGGCAGTCTCCATTCCGTTGAAGTAAACGTTTTTAAGACGCAACCGGTCGTTGCCATTCTCTCATCATAAAGTTCTGTTTTGTTCTTACTTTGCCGCTCGGCTTACAGGGAGACCCAACCATGCGGTCAATTTACCGCTTTACTTCGTGTTCTCTTGCCCTGGGGGTGGCTGCAACCCTTTTGTGCACACCACAAAGCGCCAAGGCTGCTGACAGCGGGCAGACGATTGTTGATAAAGCAGCGCTCACCGTGCAGGACATGTTTGTAGGGGCAACAGCAACAAGCAAAGTCGCCGTTAATCTCGCCAAGGCGCGGGCTGTCATGGTGTGCCCATCCATCTTTCGGATGTCCATTGTGTTTGGTGGTGCCGGTGGTGGGTGCGTATTGCTCGCCCGGGATGCCCGTGGTTCATGGTCTGACCCGGCATTTTACACACTCAGCACGGCATCTTTTGGTATCCAGTTGGGTGTAGAAAGCTCGTCTGCCATGTTCTTTGTCATGACAGATCGTGGCTTGCAGGCCTTGCTGGATAGTCAGTTCCAGTTTGGAGCTAATGCTGGTGTGTCGTTCGCAACCTTGAGCAGCAGTGTGGAACGTGGAAATGCTGGTGCCAAGAATACTGACATTTTAGTTGCACAGAAGGCGCAGGGCTTGTTTGCCGGTGCTGCATTAGGTGGAACGAAATTAACGGTTAACAGCGACATTAACCGCAAATATTATTCTCAGACTGTTGGCCCGGAAGAAATTGTAGTGACAATGCGGGTTAACAATCCGGGGGCCGATCCGCTTAGAAGCGTGCTCATGCGGTATAGCAAGCTATCTGGCGCAACGCCCACCACAGCACACTCTACTAGTACAACGGCGGCATCCGTTCCGGCGTCTGATACGGTGCCCAATTATCAAGGCACAGCAACGTCTAATGCCGTGCAGCATGAAAGCTTGGCTCCTCTGACGTCCTCCACAGGAAAGCGATAATCTGTAGAGAAGGAAGAGCATTTCTGCTCTTCCTTTTGACTTACTTATCGTTGGAATTTTGCTGTGTCTTACGAAAATCTGAGACGTTTTTATTATGGTCGCCCAACGTTTTAGAAAATTTGTGACCACCCGTCCCGTCTGCAACAAAGTACAGAACATCCCCCTCTGCTGGATGAGCGGCAGCCGTGAGAGCACTGAGG
Source organism: Acetobacter cibinongensis (assembly GCF_000963925.1). Taxonomy (GTDB): domain Bacteria; phylum Pseudomonadota; class Alphaproteobacteria; order Acetobacterales; family Acetobacteraceae; genus Acetobacter; species Acetobacter cibinongensis. Next base: position 93,699 of record NZ_BAMV01000018.1, on the reverse strand, counting down.
CTTGGCGCGCATATAGGGCTTGGCGGTAACCCCGCATACATATAGGTGTTGTACGGGTTTGCGGTATGTAGGTCTGAATGCGTCAAGGGACGATCTAATGGGGTTGCCCCGTTTGTCAGGGCATAGATGACAGTCGGGTCCGTTTGTAGCTTCATCCCGCTCTGAAGGCGGTTAAGAAACACCCGTGCGACTAATGGCCGCTCATCAGGCAGTGCGGTTTCTTTTTCTATTAACGAGGCTAAGGTAACGAGCGCGTGCGGGTCAGGAATTTCAGGTGACGCGGCTCGTTCTTGCCAAATTTTTGCAACGGCCTGCTGCATGGCTGATTGTGTGCGTGTAAGAAAATCGGCACGCGATGTGTTGCGTATGTAGCTGTAGGTTTCCGGCATAACACTGCCCTCAGGAATGTGAGGGAGCGTACCGGTGAGCAGATCGTCTTCGTTGATGAGGGCTTCAATCTGTGCAGCAGACAACCCTTCCGGAATTGTCAGCTTATGCATGACCGGCTTGCCGTGGCGCAGCACAGTGAGTGCTTGTTCTATAGAAGCATGAGCGGGGAAATGGAGTTCCGCAGCATGGAGTTGACCATCTTTTCTGGTCAGACCAATGGCAAGTAGCGTAACGCGCTCTGCGTAATACCCTTTTGGAAGGACGTTCGCGTCCTGCAAAGTATGGATCGTACTGAGATAGTTACCGTGAGGGATGACTATGTCAGCAGAGGCTGAAAGTGGACCGGCTTTTGTATAGTCGGTCCACAATTTCAAGCTTGCGCCCCCTGCCCCAAAAAAGAGGAAAAGGAGCAGAAAAAAGAGTGTCTTGCGCATAGCCTCTATTTATTCCTTCATAAGAAGGAATAAAAGATTTTATCAGATGCCGCGCACAAGAAGGCTGGCGTTTGTGCCGCCAAACCCAAAGCTGTTGGACAATGCAACATTGATTTTACGCTGTTGCGCTGTATGCGCCACGCGGTCAATCACGCTTTCACGAGATGGGTTATCAAGGTTCAATGTGGGCGGTGCCACATTGTCCCGAATGGCGAGCATGCAGAACATAGCTTCAACAGCACCGGCAGCGCCGAGCAGGTGCCCGGTAGCAGATTTTGTAGAAGACATGGCCAGTTTCTTGGCGTCATCTGCAAAGAGGCGTTCCACAGCTTCCAACTCAAGGTCATCAGCCATGGTGGATGTGCCGTGCGCGTTGACATAGTCAATATCAGCAGGCGTCAGCCCCGCACTTTTCAGTGCAGCACCCATGGCACGATAGGCACCATAATGGCCTTCTGCGGGTGCCGTGATGTGGTAGGCATCACCGGACATACCGTAGCCGACAATTTCAGCATAAATTTTGGCACCGCGGGCTTTTGCGTGTTCGTACTCTTCCAACACGACTACGCCAGCACCTTCACCCATAACAAAGCCATCACGGTCTTTGTCCCAAGGGCGGGAGGCTTTACCGGGTGTATCATTAAAGCCGGTAGAGAGCGCACGAGCTGAGCAGAAGCCGGCAATACCCAAGGGGCATACTGTTGCTTCAGCACCGCCAGCAACCATCACGTCTGCATCGCCAAACATAATCAGGCGGGCTGCGTCACCAATGGCATGCACGCCGGTAGCGCAGGCTGTCACTACGGAATGATTGGGTCCCTGAAAGCCGTATTTGATTGATACATGCCCGGAGACAAGATTGATCAGGGCTGAGGGGATAAAGAACGGCGAGAGACGCTTTGCCCGGCCTTCATGCACGGTAATGGAGGCATCATAAATGGTCTGAAGACCACCAATGCCTGAGCCGATCATGACGCCTGTTGCGCATTTGTCTTCTTCAGTTTGGGGTTTCCAACCGGAATCCTCAACTGCTTCGGTTGCGGCAACCAGCCCCATGTGAATGAAGCGGTCCATCTTGCGTTGATCTTTGACCGGCACCCACTCAGAAAGCGTGAGCTTTCCTTCAGTCTTTGGGCCTTCTGGAACCTGTCCTGCTACCTGAGCAGGCAGATCACTCGGATCAAAGTGTGTAATTCGGCCAATCCCGCTTTCACCAGCGATCAGACGTGACCATACGTTTTCGACACCGAGGCCAAGCGGCCCCACCATGCCCATACCGGTGACGACAACGCGTCTCCGGCCCGAATTTGCTCCGGCCGACTGCAACAAACCAGCCCGCTCCCCGCTCTATGAGTCTGTTTGGTCCCTCATGAACGAGGGACCCGATAAAACTAACCTACAGGCATAAAGCCTGATTAGGCAGCTTTCTGCTTTTCGATGTAGTCGATCGCGTCTTTGACGGTTGCGATTTTTTCGGCTGCATCTTCCGGAATTTCTACGTTGAAAGCTTCTTCAAAAGCCATCACGAGTTCCACGGTGTCGAGGCTGTCTGCGCCCAGATCGTCGATGAACGACGCTTCGGGTGTGACCTTGCTTTCTTCAACGCCGAGATGCTCGACGACAATTTTCTTAACCTTATCAGCGATTTCGCTCATCTGTCTCTGCTTCCTGTATGCCCGGTAAAAAGAGGGGCAAGTTATCTAGGCGCTCCATTCGCCAGCGTTCTTGGTGCAGGCATGAAATGAGCTATCAGCTCTTGTACATGCAACAAGACTGTGGGCGCATAGCACGTTTTTTTAGTCCAAGCCAACACCAGCCGCCCATGGATATGTCCTGCGCGGCCGGATTGAGGCTTGTGATGCAGTTTATCTGCCACATCTGCAAGTATTTTGCACGACCTGTTGTGCGTTATCGGACCGTAACCGGTCAGATCATAGCCATGCCGCCATTAACGTGCAGCGTTGAACCGGTTACCCACCCTGCTTCTTCCGAGCAGAGATACAGGACCGCAGCGGCAATATCTTCTGGCTTGCCAAGGCGGCCCAGAGGGATTTGGCTTTGCAGTTTTTCTTTCTGCGCATCGGGGAGCACGTCTGTCATGGGTGTGACAATAAAGCCTGGTGCAACAACGTTTACCGTCACGCCGCGTGAGCCTGCTTCCTGCGCCAGAGACTTGCTCATACCGACCATGCCAGCTTTGGCGGCTGAATAGTTAGCCTGCCCAGCATTGCCTGTAGCACCAACGACAGAGGCAATATTAACAATACGGCCAGCACGACGACGAAGCATGCCTTTGAGCGCTGCACGGCAGAGTCTGAACGGGGATGAGAGGTCAACATTCAGAACCTGATCCCAGTCCTCGTCTTTCATGCGCAGGGCAAGCATGTCGCGTGTCAGGCCGGCATTATTGACAAGAATATCAACCGGGGCACCGGCTTTTTCTTCTGCTTTTGCAATAAGAGCATCAGCTTCTGCCGGGTTGGAGAGGTTGGCGACAACGTAATCGACGCGTTCTCCGCCCAGAGCCTTTACCTGCTCCTGAAGTGCATTTTCACGCGTACCTGAGAGAACGACATGAGCGCCTTGAGCATGCAGTGTGGCGGCAATTGCCCCGCCAATACCGCCTGAAGCTCCGGTAACCAGAGCGACCTTACCATCAAGTTTGAACATAGTGATGAATCCAGATGATTTTATAGAGTTTTCAGAAAGGCTTCGATGTCTGCTGGTGTGTTGATGGAAAGCGTTGCCACTTCACCGTCAATCCGTTTGACAAGGCCGGAGAGTACTTTCCCTGCGCCAATTTCAACGAAGGTATCTACCCCCATGCCAGACATGGCCTGCACGCTTTCACGCCAGCGTACACGACCTGTGATCTGACGCGTCAGGTTTAACCGAATCGCATCAGCGTCCGTTTCTTTCTCGGCGGTTACGTTCGCAATAACGGGCACGATGGGCGCCGCAATATCCGCCTTTTCCAGCGCCTCAGCCATGATATCTTCGGCGGGACGCATCAGAGAGCAATGGAACGGTGCAGATACGGGAAGCTTAAGCGCCCGTTTGATCTTCATTTCTTTTGCAAGCGCAATGGCTTGATCAATCGCGTCCATCTTGCCGGAAATGACAATCTGACCACCGCCATTATCATTGGCTATCTCCAGCACACTTCCTTTGCCTGCCGTGGCACAGATTTCTTCAACCTGAGCAAGGGTGCCACCAATTATGGCGGCCATGCCACCTTCGCCAGCTGGAACGGCTTTCTGCATAGCCTGCCCGCGTAAGCGTAGCAGTCGCGCTGCTTCTGTAATGCCGAAGGAGCGACCAGCAGCGAGGGCTGCGTATTCACCCAGGGAGTGGCCGGCAAGCAGTGTTGCCTTTGCGCCCAGATCAAGGCCTCCATCCGTTTCAAGTACACGCAGTACTGCCATGGAAACGGCCATCAGGGCTGGCTGAGCGTTTTCTGTGCTGGTTAATGTATCAAGTGGTCCTTCAAAAATGATTTTTGAAAGATGCTCGCCAAGGGCGTCGTCAACTTCTTGAAACACAGCACGGGCTGCCGGGAATGCCTGAGCGAGGTCTGCTCCCATACCAACGGACTGACTGCCTTGTCCGGGGAAAACAAAAGCGTAAACTGCCATTTTACCTACTGTTTCTAAAAGTTTTAGCACGAGGTTGCGCCCGCACTATCAAAAACTGCTGGAGTTAAGGTGTTAAGCAGACACATGCCTAGTGAGAGCTGTCAGAGTGTCTAAAGCCCTTGGCGAGTACATGCGTCACAGTGTTCACCCGCATAAGAGCGGGGTAAATTCCAGCAAGGAGGCGCAAAAGATACGCTGCCCTGCTCTAGCGCACAATACGCCAGATAAGCACGAGCAGCCCATCCCATAGGCTGGCGATGGCTTCGTGACCTACAATAAGCATGTTGCGGAAAATGTTCCGTGAAGGAAATATGGAAAAAGGATAGGGAATTTTTTCAGGCACCCACCCTGCAAGGCGTAACAGCAAGGCACAACGCGGAATATGGTAAGTGCTGGTGCAAAAATGAATGGGCGAGCTCTTGTCGTGCCCGATCTGCCGCAGGACAACGGAGCAAGCTTTAATAGATGCGGCTGTATCTGACGCAGTAGGTTCCAGAAGGATGTTTTTGCTCTCTACTCCTGCCTGAAGGAGGAGGTCGGCCATGACAGAGGCTTCTGTCTGGCCGTTTTTTGGCACCCCACCCGTAACAAGATAGAGGGGCCGAGCCGCGTTCTGGCCGAAAGATACCGCAGCGCTCACCCGATTGCATAACGAAGGGCTGGGTGTCCCATCCGGTCTAAGTGCCGCACCAAAAATAAGAATAATGCTGGAGTTTTCCGTCTGATGCTGAATAGCTCCCTCTCCTTATTTACGCTGGAGATTGCAGGAGGACGCGGTTCAGTTGTTCCAGGGTAGAAAAAGTTTCTTTCCAGATGCCCCAGAATTTATCCTTGGGAACGCCTCTGCTGCTCAGAATATCAGCCAGTTCTCCTACCGTACGACTCCCATCTATAAGCGGCAAAAGGCCACGGGCTTGCGCTGGCAACGGAATGGGCACAACCAAAGTGCCAAAAGAAAACGGCAGTGTGTGGTTTGGCAGCATTTGTTTGGCTAATTCTATACCCGGTATCTCGCGCATTACGGGAATTGCGGCTTCGTCCATGAAGTCTGGTGGCGTTTGCTCCTCACCTTTTTTCACAACGTAAGCGACATGCGTGGCCATATTTCCCGTTAAGGACTCTGCAATTGCTGCTTTTTCCTTCCAGTCCAATACATCCAGTCGTGCGCGGAGTTTGGGATCAGGAAGAAAAAGCGATGGATTGTAGCGTGCTGGTTCCATCAGGCACGAAGCCTCCAGCCCCGCAGCATCCAGCAGTTCCAAAAAATCTGGCACGGTGTAGGCACGATCTCTTGGGTTTAGGAGCAGATCGTAAAGGCCCGCATCCCCGCCACTCAAATGGTCACCAAAATTACCATTCATGCGGAGCCAGGCCGTGGCTGGCAGTGTACGCATGACACGTTTGGCAATATCCAGCCGGGATGTTGGAGAGTCCTGCAGTGGTGCTAGATGCTGAAGGGCCTCCTGCACCATGTAAACACCTGTTCGTCCGTATGGGGCGTAGACCATGAGCCCCATACCCCCACCCGGTGCAAGATGGTTTACAAGATCACGCAATGTTGCCAGCGGATCTGGCAAGTGGTGCAGCACACCGCAGCAGTCAATATAGTCAAATGAGCCAAGGTTAAGAGCTGTCAGATTATTCAGTGAGCCTTCAACATACTGAATATTTGTCAGATTACGCACGGCTGCCCGCTCTTTCACAATGGAAAGCGCTTTTGAAGAGCGATCAAGGCAGATAACCTCGCCGACGCGTTCTGATCGGGCCATATGCGTGGCCAGCATGATGGCACCATCACCTGTACCGCATCCAGCAACAAGCACCCGTAAAGGCAGATGTCTTGGCCGCTTGGCTTTGAACACCCAGTAATCGATTTCGCGCAAATGGCTTGGGCTGCCTATCAGCAGCCGTTTGCTTTCGTCCTGAGGTGTGCGTTCAGGGTACGGGAAAGTTTCGTACTGGGCGGCAAGGCCAGCATCGTGCCGGTCAAGCTCAGATGATGGAGACATGCTGCAAGCCTTCCTCAGATACGTGTCAGCGAGGGAGCAGCTTGCCGCGCTGCCAGGACTCTGCGGCATCATCTGCGCTTAATCCTTCTGCCCGCATGGCGTAGTCCATAGCACTGATCACTTTGGTGCTGAGCATGAGTTCATCCAGCTCATCATACAAGTCCCGATCCATCTCGTCCGCTAGACCGGGCCGGAGGAGGATGTGTGCAGTCATTTCCAGCCCTAGTGTTTCCTTCGGATCTTGCAGGATGCGGAACCCTCCCTGATGAAAAAGGTAGCAAGGCTGTGCCAACACGGTCAGAACGAGCTGCTCTTTTGCAAGTGATGCGCTAAAAGTAGCTAAAGCTTCCTCGTCAGGAAGGGCGCGCAGAGTAAAACCTGCTTCTTGCAGAGCGTAAGCTGAAAACATTGCTTCTGCGTGGTGCAGCAGAGTTTCCGGCACGATAACGTCACGTGATAGTTCTGAGCCTGCTTGCGCCAGATTGGACAGAGATGTCAGGGTAGCGTTGTGTTCCTGAGAAAGACAGCAGCTTACACTGGGGTTAAACAGAACGCCCAATGACGTCACCCCGGGTGTAAGAAACGCTGCATCTTCCGGAAGCCAGGCAGAAACGTAAAGATCAACCTCTCCGGCGCTAAGCATGTCACGTAGGGCGCCTTTGGGACCAATCGTAATTTCTGGCTCAACGTCATTTGCTTCAAGAACGCGTATAATTGCCGCAGCGGTTGCCTCGTGAATGGTTGTGTCTGGATGGGCAATTGTGAGTGTCGTCATCTTTTCTTCCTAACCGGCAAGGCTGCGCAATATGAGCCCTTGCAGCAGGAGATAGACGAAGATGCAATCCCAGAAATGCATAATAGCTGCGTAGACGCGGCAGCTATTATGGGAAAACACAGCCTGCCTGGAAGAGCATTTAGGCTATGAAGCAGTGCTATAAGGCTGCGTGGGCCTAGTGTGGGCTGTTATATAAAGTAATCCGTTAGGCGGCTACAATTTTGCCGGGAAGTGGCAGCACGGGACGCACCATGTTCAGGGCATCGGCAAAAGAAGCAAAAAGCCCGAGCTGATTTTCGCGGATGGCATCCATAACGACCCATTTATTACCACGGGAATAAATTTTGTATGCGGGGTCTGCCGTTTCCCGCACCCAGATCACAACATATTCAGAAGACAGGCCAGACTGGCGCTCTGGAGCTGAAAAAACGTCTGCGTCGCACACTCCCATGGGGTGCCCGGCTTCAACCCAGCGAGACAGATATTCCCGGTGGCGAGACAGCAGTTCCATCTGGAACGGAATGATCTTGCAGGTCGGCAGTGCTTCGTTCAGGTGGGGCATCGGGTCTTCCATTCCCTTCAGACATCAGAGGGGCTCTCTGGTGCTGACTGTAAAATGGTCATTTCCCGTATGCCAAGACGCAATGTTCAATTTAAGCCTCAGAAAGAGGCACAAACTTTACCAAGTTGCTAAAAAAACACAAAAACAGGCCATGTGGCAAAAATATAAGCCTGTTTTTTGTGCAACTGAACAAATTTTAGCAGGATTAAAGTTAGAACTTTGCTGAAACCATGAGCGAACCGTAATTGAAGAGGCCGGACTTCGCGCCTTTGAATTGCTGAGTCTGCCAAACCTGACTGTAGGAAACGCGTAGCCCGTAGAACATGATGGCAAGGCCCGCATGGATTTCGCCTACATCCCACCGCTTATCAACGTGCAGGGAGTTGGTGCGCATTGTGTTGCCTTGCAGGGAGGCATCATAGCCAACGGCCTGGCCAGTCACGCCACCAAACAGATACCAGGCGAACGGACGGGTCGCTTTATAAGCGTCCGTGCCATCCGTACCTGCTGCGTTAATGGTGGGGGTGCCGAAGTCACTGTTCAGCCCCTGCCCTATGCGGATCATGTCCCCGATGCGGCCATAGATCTGGTAGTCACCGGCGGCGGCTGCCACAGATGGCAGCATGTCCATTTCAATGCCAGCGACGTTGACCAGTGGGAGGCGCCATGTGCGGCCACCCTGAACCTGAAAGATGGGTTGGTTCTGCAACTGGTGGCCCCAGCCCAGATTCTTTGTATCCCCAATAGCGCCGTGGAAGCCGTTTTGGAGTTGGCGGCCCAGTGCTGCTGGCCCCATAACACCAACCTGAATACCCAGAACGCTGCGTGACAGGTCTGTATCGTTAATCAGGTTGATCGTGCCAAGCAGAACGCCAGCATACGGGCGGTCACGCAAAAGGCTCGATTTCTGCGGGCCAGGCCCCCACGGGCTGGCTGACTGTGTATCCCTCGGCGTGAAAATCATCTGCTGCAAGCCCATGCTTATGCGCTGCACGCCTTCGCCCCAGATGGCTTTATTAATGGCCGCGATGGGCGTTGGCAGCGTATCTGTCCCGGATGTCCAGTTCAGGCGCAAGCCGCTGGTATAATATTGGTCTGACGTGCTCTTGAGGGTTGAAACCGCATCGTTTTCGCCCTGAAGTGTCCAGGTCCCTTGCTTGTCTTGCAGAGGAGTTGCGTGCGCAGTTGAAAGCGCCATACATAATCCTCCCGTTACGAGAAGAGCTTTGGCAGTCTTGTGCCGAACGCGTGGTGAGTTAACGACAGCAGACATATTTATCCTCTCATTCTGCAACGGGCAGGTTTGAGCTCTTCTTTACTGGAACAGGGCCTGACAAGAAAGCCTCATTTGGCGCAGGCTCTCTAGGTGCTGAGCGAATACCAGCCTGACGTATTTATACGTTTATCACAAAATAGTTATTGAGATGAAAAAAGATGAAAAGCGGTCAGGTTTCGTGCTTTTCTATAGCGACACTACACCCGGTGTGCTACTGAAAACACATGGGCGTGGTTGCAGCTCTAGAGGAGGTGGCAGGATTTTGTTTCAAAGTGAGCAAAAAAACCTGTTAGCTTCGCAATCTGCCCATTTTTTAATATCTGGAGAAGGCATAACCTTCTCCATGCTTCAGGATCAAGACCGTTGAGAAGTAACAGGACCGACCGCAGCTCTCGTTCTCCGCGCCGCGGCGGATTTGACGACGATTTTATGTCAACGCCCTCTTATGGCGAACGTCCCTCTTTTGGTGACCGTGGCGGTTTTGCACCGCGTAGACCTGCTGGTGGTGCTCCCGCTGGTGGGCCGCAGGTTATTGCTTCCGGTCCGGAAATCGGGGCGACAGTCAAATGGTTCAACGGTGAAAAAGGCTACGGCTTTGTTGAACTCGCTGATGGGTCTGGTGACGTATTCCTGCATGCCAACGCTCTCTCCCAGATCGGTCAGGATGGCGTAAGCCCCGGCGCGACACTGGTTGTGCGCATTGGCCAGGGCCCAAAAGGCCGTCAGGTTGCAGAAGTCATCTCCGTAGACGAAAGCACTGCTCAGCCAGAACGTCCTCGTTCTTCTGGCGGGTTTAATTCTGCTCCACGTGGTGGTGCTGGTGGCTTTGGTGGCGGTCGCGCTCCTCGCCCTGCTCCTGACATGTCTGGCGCTGAAGAAATTCGCGGTACTGTCAAATGGTACAATGCAACCAAAGGCTTTGGTTTCATTACGCCAGATGGTGGCGGCAAGGACATTTTCGTTCACGCATCAGCTCTGGAACGTTCCGGTCTGTCCAGCCTCAACGAAGGTCAGTCAACCAACGTGAAAGTTGTTCAGGGCCAGAAAGGTCCAGAAGCAGCTCAGGTTGACCCTGCCTGATTAAGTTATTGCTACGGCAGTAACGAAAAGCCCCGCCTTATAAAGGCGGGGCTTTTTTTTTATGCACTTTCTTGGAAAAATAAAAAAACAATAGCGGCTAGGCTTGTAATTCTTAGTAGTCGCCGCGCCCCTTATCTCGCATAAGGCGGGCTTTGTCCCTTTGCCAGTCTCGTTCGGCAATGGCGTGCCGTTTATCAACGTTTCTCTTGCCTTCGCCCAGACCTAACGTAATTTTGGCAACGCCCCGAGGGTTAAAGTGAATATCCAGCGGCACAAGGGTTGCGCCTTCTTTAGCAATGGCACCCAGATATTTTTCTATCTGTTTGCGATGCATGAGAAGTTTACGGGGTGCGCGGGAGTCAAAGCGAGACAGAACACCTCCCTGATATTCAGGAATGTAGCTGTTAAAAAGCCACAGCTCTCCATCTCGTTCGCCAGCATAGGCCTCTGTAATCATGGCACGGCCAAGACGCAGGCTTTTTACTTCAGCGCCTTTGAGGACAATCCCGGCTTCAACCGTTTCTTTGATGCTGTAATTAAACCGGCCCTTACGATTTTGTGCAGCAATACCATGAGAAATCATGGTTGTTTTGCGTGGTTTTTGGGCCATTAATTTAACAATCCAGTATCAACAAGTGCCTGACGTACCTTTGCGCGAGAGACATCAGACAAGGGAGCAAGTGGAAGGCGTGTGGTCTCCCCTGCCAAGCCTAACAAGCTTGCAGCATATTTGACTGGCGCAGGGTTGCTCTCGCAAAAAAGCGCGTCATGCAAGGGTAACAGTCGGTCCTGTAGTGCAATGGCTTCAGAGGCTTGGCCTCTTTGCCACGCGGTTTGTACCGCCGCACACAGAGCAGGTGCAACATTAGCAGTCACACTAATGCAACCATCACCACCAGCGGCCAGAAAGGCAACAGCTGTACCATCCTCGCCTGAAAGCTGGTTGAAGTGTTTGCTGACTGCTCGCCGTACCTGAAGAGGGCGTAAAAGGTTTGCTGTGGCATCTTTTACGCCAATAATATTGCCATGTTTGGCCAAGCGCGCCGTGGTATCCACACTAATGTCGACTACGGAACGCCCTGGAATATTATAAAGAATAACGGGAATAGTAATGGCATCCGCAATAGCCATGAAGTGCCGATACAGGCCTTCCTGCGTTGGCTTGTTGTAGTAAGGCGTGACAACAAGAACTGCGGATGCACCAGCTTTTTCCGCATGTTTGGCAAGGTCGATGGCTTCTGATGTGCTGTTTGAGCCCGCACCGGCTATCACTGGCACACGGCCAGCAGACACTTTGATGGCCCGTTCAACGACAGCATGGTGCTCAGTGTGGGACAGAGTCGGACTTTCCCCCGTGGTGCCCATGGCGCAGAGCGCGGATGTCCCTTCCTCTATTTGCCAGCCTACCAGCTTTTCAAAAGACTCAAAATCCAGACTGCCGTCATGGTTCATGGGGGTAATGAGGGCCGTGATGGATCCGGTAAAACGTGTATCAGACATGAGCTGTCGTCTATCCTGCAAGGGCATCTGTAGGGGCTGAAGGAAGAGCTTCAGCGCATGAGCCGGTCATTTGCCGCCTGAAGGGCGACTGTTTGTAAACACCAAGAATAGTGGCGTCTTCGGAAAAAAATTCAAGTTCCGCAAGCGCCTTGCCAAGTTGCGTATTTTCTGGGTGGCCTTCAACATCCATAAGAAAGCGGGTGGCAGCAAAACCACCGCCCGTCATATAGCTTTCAAGGCGTGTCATGTTAACGCCGTTTGTCGCAAAGCCGCCAAGCACTTTGTAGAGTGCACCAGGACTGTTTTTGACGCTGAAAATAACCGTTGTCATGACATCGGGTGTATCACGCTCAGGACGTTCAGCCGTTTGCGATGCGATATAGAAGCGCGTTGTATTATGTTTTGCGTCTTCCACATTCCGTTTGAGTATGGTCAGGCCGTTTAATTCTGCAGCAAGTTCGGAGGCAACGGCTGCCTCTTCATGGCTTTTCCAGAGCGCCACCAACTCGGCTGCTCCTGCTGTATCGAACTCAACGACCGGCGCAAAATTGTAGGTAGCCAACAACGTGCTGATTTGCCCCATGGCAACGGGGTGGGTATGAACCCGCTTGATCTGCTCTATGCGCGTGCCGGGAATGGCAAGAAGGCAATGCTCAACCCGCTGGAAATGCTCACCAACAATATGCAAACCTGCATTTGGTAAAAGTGTATGAATATCCGGCACTCGGCCTGCCAAACTATTTTCGCAGGCCAGCATGGCTTGGTCCGCCTTGCCTTGATGAACAGCCTCTATGGCTCCGGCAAAAGTTTTGCACGGCAATGTCTGCCAGCCGGGTCGAGCCGTTCTGCAAGCAAGGTCAGAATACGCCCCCGGCATTCCCTGAAAGGCTATGATTTTCTGGCTCATAACGATGCCCTCCCTACTGCCTGACGCGCACGTTCTAGATCTTCAGGTGTATCCACACCGAAGGGCGCAGTTTTAATATGGGCGCAGCCAATACGCAGGCCTGCTTCAAGAGCGCGTAACTGCTCAAGTTTTTCGCGTTGCTCAAGCCCGGATTCGGGAAGACTGACGAACTTTCGGAGCGCGTCCCGTCTCCAGCCATAGATTCCGACATGATGCCATGTGAGGCCCTCCCCCCACGGGATGACGGATCTTGAAAAATAAAGGGCCGGGGTAGTCGGAGCGTTTCCGTAAAAATGACACGCGACCTTTACTACAGAAGCCGCGTGCTTTTCCGCGTCCGTTGTGACGGGCGCAACAAGGGTGCCAATGTCGAAGGATGTGTCTTCCATCGTCTGCATAAGTGTATGCAGATAGTCTGGGGGGAATGTTGGAAGGTCTCCTTGCAGGTTAATCAGCACATCATGCTTTTCTGTCGGGTCAAGATGGTGCGCTGCCTGCCAAACCCTGTCTGAACCGGACGCCAGATTAGGGTCGGTCAAGACAGCTTCTCCCCCGGCGTTTTTGACAACGTCGCAAATTTCCTGATCAGCAGCGGCGACAACTACCCTGCCTATCTGCGCAGCCTGTGCGGCATGAAGCACATGCACAATCATGGGCTTGCCTGCGATGTCAGCAAGAGGTTTGCCTGGCAGGCGGGTAGAGGCCAGTCTGGCGGGGATAATGACTAAAGGGGCAGTCATCGACTTGCTCGGCAATCAGGCACGGAATATAGCCTTGGAAACGCAGTGGATACAAAAACCGATGTGCGGTGGTCGTTTGCTTCAGGGGAAGCGGCGTGCAGTCTAGGAAAGCTGTAACTTAAACGCAACAGGGGGAACAGGCTGGTAGTATGAATAGCGTGTTTCTCAATAAAGCGGCTTTGGCAATTGTCATGAGCGTAGGTGTTGCGTGGTTCAGTCATGTCGTGAGTGACGTTGTGGTGCCACATACTGCGCCTGCAAAACCGGCTTTTTCGTTGCCCGGTTTGGAGAATGTATCAATACAGCCTTATCTCGCTCAAGCGAGTGTGAGCCGTGGTGCTGAACTGGCACGGCAAATTTGTGCCAGTTGCCATGCTTTCAAACGGGGTGCGTCAAACGGGGTTGGCCCAAATCTGTCTGGTGTTGTGGGCCGTCCTATCGCCTCAGTCACCTCCTATTCTTATTCGGCCTCTCTTCGTTCTTTGCAGAACCATTCTTGGACAGATCAAAATTTATCTGACTGGCTGACGGCACCGGCACATTTCGCACCGGGTACACGCATGTCCCTCATGGGCATACCCGTTGTGACGCAGAGAGCAGATATTATAGCGTATCTTCACACGCTTACCGCACCCTTACCCGCAGGAAAAAACTCCCAATGAATCAAGAAGACCTGAACCTGTGTCTGAGCGTTGCAACCATGATGGCGGACGCTGCACGTTGCGTCATCAGGCCTTGGTTCAGGGCTCCTTTGGCCGTGGTGGATAAAGAGGACCAAAGCCCCGTAACCTTGGCGGACCGAACAGCAGAGCGTGTTATGCGGGCTATTCTGGCGGAGCGTTTGCCCGAACATGGTATTTTTGGAGAAGAGTTTGGCATCCAGAACGAACAGTCCCGCTATCGCTGGCTCCTGGACCCGGTAGACGGAACCCGTGCCTTTGTAACGGGTCGTCCAACGTTCGGGACGCTGATTGCGTTGCTTGAAGACGGTGTTCCTGTCCTTGGGATTATTGATCAGGCCGTGACTCAGGAAAGATGGGTTGGTGTGGCCGGTCGTTTGACAAGCCTTACGTCTCCTCTGAGTGGAGAGGCAAAAACGCGGGCCTGCCCGGCCTTGGCTCAGGCAGAGCTCTCCTGCACTTCTCCCGAAATGCTTGAAATGGCTCCTCATGACGGTTGGAAGGCGCTCAAAAAGCATACCAAACGTATGACGTGGGGTGGAGACTGTTATGCGTATGGTCTGCTCGCGGCAGGCCAGATAGATATTATCGCCGAATGCGACATGAACCCATGGGACTGGGCTGCTCTTGTGCCTATCATTGAAGGCGCAGGGGGCAGAATAACGGCATGGGATGGCAGTCCCTTACGCGCAGACGGAGACCGTACAGTGCTTGCTGTGGGCGATGCCGCGCTACATGCTGAAGCCGTTGCAACCTTGCAATCCGGCAAGGCTCAGGCCCTCTAAAACCGAGATTATTGTGTGCAAGATCTAGGAATTTTCTGTTTTTTGCGATAGGCCTGCGCTTCGGCACAACAGGTATGGTCATCCGATATGAGCACGCAACTGTCTCTCCCCAAGGACAAGATCCGCATTCTGCTGCTGGAGGGCATTCACGACAGTGCCGTCGCACTGCTCAAAGCCAGCGGTTACGAAAACGTAGTTCGCCACAGGGGAGCGCTGGAAGGCGATGCCCTCAAAAAGGCGCTTGAAGGTGTTCATATCGTTGGTATCCGGTCTCGCACCCAATTGACCAAAGAGGTTATTGAGGCAGCAGACCGCTTGGTTGCTATTGGCTGCTTCTGCATTGGTACAAACCAGGTAGACCTTGAAGCCGCCCGCATGAACGGCATTCCGGTATTCAACGCACCTTACAGCAACACGCGGTCTGTCGCTGAGCTTGTGATGGGCGAAATTGTGATGCTGATGCGTCGTATTTTCCCACGTTCCGTTGCATGCCACGCTGGGGAGTGGAACAAGTCTGCAACCAACAGTTGGGAAGTACGCGGTAAGACGCTGGGGATTGTGGGTTACGGCTCAATTGGCTCCCAGCTTTCTGTGTTGGCAGAAGCGTTTGGGATGCGTGTGGTGTATTTTGACGTGGTCGATAAGCTGGGCCACGGAAATGCCGGGTCAATTGATACGCTCGAAGAACTGCTGGCCGAGAGTGATGTTGTCAGCTTGCATGTGCCGCAGCTCCCAACCACCGAAAACTTGATGGGTCCTGCGCAGATCAGGGCAATGAAAAAGGGCTCCTTCCTGATCAATAACGCCCGTGGCAACGTGGTGGATCTGGATGCGCTGGCTGAAGCCCTGAAGGACGGCCACCTTCTTGGCGCTGCTATTGACGTGTTCCCCAAGGAACCAAAAGGTGCGGGAGACAAGCTTGAAACGCCTCTGAAGGGTTTGGACAATGTTATCCTGACCCCCCATATCGGTGGTTCCACAGCGGAAGCTCAGGAACGTATTGGTGTTGAGGTAGCACGGAAACTGGTGGAATATTCAGATGTTGGTTCAACATTTGGGTCTGTCAATTTCCCAGGTGTGCAGCTTCCGCAAAGCCCGCGTGGTACACGTTTCATGCATGTGCATCATAACGTGCCAGGCATGATGATGCGGCTGAACGAGATTTTCCTTCAGGAAACCTGCAACGTGACCGCGCAGTTTCTCCAGACTGATGGTGAAATTGGGTACGTGGTTGTGGAAGCAGATACAGGCCACAGCGTTGAGGCTGATGACCGTATCCTTGCAGCCCTGCGTAATCTGGAAGGGACTGTTCGTGCCCGCCTGATTTATAAGGGTAAATAAGACGGGTTGATTTAGGATACGAGAGAGATGATTAACGCTCGTATCCGCAGTTTTGCCTTTGCAGGGATTGAGGCGCGGCCTGTATGGGTTGAAGTTCAGATCTCTTCAGGCTTACCGGCGTTTCTTATCGTTGGTTTGCCGGATAAGGCGGTGGGTGAAGCCCGTGAGCGTGTAAGGGCGTCTTTTACGTCTATCGGGCTCGCTCTCCCGGCCAAAAGAATAGTCGTCAACCTGGTTCCTGCCGATATTCCCAAGGAAGGTTCTCATTTTGACCTTCCGATAGCGCTGGCCCTCTTGGCTGCTATGGCGGTCATTCCGTTTGAGGCGGTGGCGCGCTTTGCCGCAGTCGGTGAACTCTCGCTGGATGGTCGCCTCAACCCGGTCGCTGGTGTGCTCTCATGCGCTATTGAGGCAGCCACTATGAAGATGGGCCTCGTCTGCCCTCAAGCGCAGGGAGAAGAAGCCCTGTGTGGCGGTGACATTGCCATTTTGGCCAGCCCAGATTTGCTATCGCTTATCAACCACTTCAACGGTGTACAGATTCTAACACCGCCTGACTTTTCGGCGGTGGATACAAGCTCTGTGCCCCTCGTGGCAACTCCTGATCTTGCTGATATTAAAGGTATGGAAACAGGACGCCGAGTTCTGGAACTGGCAGCAGCAGGAGGGCACTCCCTTTTGCTGTCCGGGCCTCCCGGTACCGGTAAATCCATGCTTGCCGCACGCCTTCCCGGTCTCTTGCCTGACCTTACTCACCGTGAAAGCTTGGAGGTATCGCGCATATATAGCGCAGCCGGTTTGCTCAAGGATGGTAAGCCGCTCCGCAGACCGCCGTATCGTGAGCCTCATCATTCAGCCAGTCAGGCTGCTTTGATAGGGGGCGGCGCCAAGGCACGGCCAGGTGAAATCAGTCTTGCAGACCACGGGGTTTTGTTTCTGGATGAATTGCCTGAATTTTCAAAGGCAGCCTTGGAGGCTTTGCGCCAGCCTTTGGAAACTGGCCAGGTCAGTATAGCCCGCGCCATGGCGCGGGTAACCTACCCTGCCCGTTTCCAGTTTGTGGCTGCCATGAACCCCTGTCGGTGTGGATATTTAGGCGATGCTACAAGGGAGTGTAAAAAAGCCCCTCGATGCGGTGAAGACTATGCGGCACGGATCTCTGGGCCGTTGTTGGATAGAATAGATATCAGCCTTGCCATGCAACCCTTCACGCCTTTGAGCTATATGACCGAGGCGGGCGGAGAGCCAAGCGCGCCTGTTGCCCAGCGTGTGCAAGAGGCACGTAGCCGACAATATGCCCGGCAAAATGGCATTAGGAATGCCGAGGCCTCGTTAGACGTTTTGCGGATATCACAGGCAGCAGAAGAGATGGCGCAGAAAATAGCCACGCGCTTTCGTTTTTCTGCCCGAGGCTACACGCGGTTGTTACGCGTAGCACGTACCATAGCTGATCTTGCTGCAAGCGACCATATTGACTCGGCACATGTAGCGGAGGCGGCTACTTACCGCCTCCGTGCAGGGCAGGCCTAACGTACAGGCTGTGGGTTTTACCGTTTTAAAGACAGGTGACTGAAGGCCTTCTCCAAGTCGGCTTGTAGATCTTCCAGATTTTCAAGACCAATCTGTAGGCGGAATGAAGGCCCGGCTCCGTCTGTCGAGGCTTCGTGGGTCCGCGTCAGGCTGCCGGATGTTGGCAAAATCAGGCTTTCATACCCGCCCCAGGACGCACCGATGCCAAAGAACTGGAGCGCATCAATCATTGTCTCCATGCTTTCCTGAGTATATCCGGCTTTGAGCACGACCCCAAACAGGCTCCCTGCTCCGGTAAAGTCACGTTTCCAGAGTTCATGGCCCGGACATGTGGGCAGGGCTGGGTGTAAAACCGTTTCTACTTCCGGGCGGGTTTGCAGCCATTCAGCAAGTTGAAGTGCAGCTTGGGACTGATGTGCCAACCGTACTCCCATTGTGCGGAGGCCTCGTAGAGTAAGCCAGCAGTCATCTGGGCCCGCTAGCTGGCCAAGTTCTATCGCGGCATCTCTCAACACATGCCAATGTTCTGTCGTATTTACGGTGATGGCCCCTGCAATCACGTCCGAATGGCCGGAGGCATATTTTGTCAGCGCCTGAATGGAAACATCAACCCCGTGCTCAAATGGGGCGAAAATGCCAAAACCCCACGTATTGTCGAGCATCAGTAAAGCATCATTTTCATGCGCCAGACGCGCCAGCATAGGAATGTCCTGAACCTCAAAAGTATGGCTACCAGGACTTTCGGTAAACAGGATACGTGTGGTGGGCTTAAACAAAGCCTGAAGAGTTTTGCTGTCAGCTTGAGGCGGGTAAAAGGTTGTTTCAACACCAAAGCGTTTCAGGGTGTTTTCTGCAAAACGGCGCGTAGGGCTATAAACACTATCGGGTAGCAGAAGGTGGTCACCTGCTTTCATGAATGCCAGTAATGGAACGGTACAGGCTGCTAAACCGGAGCTGACGACCTGACAGTCTTTTCCCCCTTCAAGCGTTGCTATGGCTTTTTCAAGCTCATGCTGGGTTGGCGTGCCCATAGCGCCATAAATATATTCATGGTTGTAGCGCTCCCTGCCCTTATGGCGAAAATCTTCCAAAGTGGGGAAAACTACAGTTGAGCCACGGGTGAGCGGGTAATTGATGGATGTGCCACCTTTTTGGCCAGCAGGCCGCGCCTGACTGACGAGAGTGGAAGACAGTTTTTGCCAACCGCGGGCGACCTGATTGCCTGATGTCATAATAGTTCTAGTCTTCCTTCGTAACAGGAGTATTGGGTTGGGCACCCCATTCTGCCCAGGATCCGTCATACAATGCGCCTTCCGGGAAGCCAGCATGACAAAGCCCGACATTGAGAACACTCGCGGTCATACCTGAGCCGCATGTGGTAATGGCATGTTTTGTTGACGTAATTCCATGACTTTCAAAAATCTGTCTTACAGTGTCTGCGCTCAAAAAACGCCCAGAAGGGTCTAGCAAACGTTTGAAGGGAATATTGACGGCGCCTGGCATGTGTCCAGACGCAAGGCCTGGGCGTGGCTCTGGAACGCGTCCATAAAATCTGTCTGCCGAGCGGGCATCGATAATCGGATTTGAACCACTCTGAACGCAGGCGAGCATATCCCCCAAACCTTTGAGGCGGGCATAATAGGGGTGGCTGACATAGAGCACTGCCGGAGCGCTGACACCGTCTCCCTGCTCTACGCTGCCCTCTTGGCGCAGCCACTCCGGCAGCCCACCATCCAGAACGTAAACATTTTCATGGCCAAACAGGCGCGCAAGCCACCAACCGCGGCATGATGAGGCACTGTTCCCCTGATCGTAAAATACGACCGTGTCTGAATTGGCAATACCCAGTGCCCCAAAGAGGCGCTCAAAGCGGGCGGGTGTGGGTACAGTATGAGGTTTGCTGCTTTCCGGGTCGGAAAAAACATCAATATCAAAGTACGCGCTGGTGGGAATATGGCCGCGTTGGAAACCGAGCTTGGGGTTGGTACTTTCGCCCGGAAGTAGGGCTGTTGCATCCAGAATACGTACAGTGTCCGTATGTGAGAGAAGCTTTTTAAGGCCGGGAACGGATAGCAGGGGAGACATGCGCAAACTTCTCCAATACGAAACGAATAGAAGCACTATTCTAAGTCAGAGTAAGATGACCCGACATCGGGTAGCCAACAAGAAAAAATATTTGATGCGCTAATGAACCAGCATTGGCGGGAGTGAGGCAGCCTCAACCAAGAGTAAGACATTCAACGAGAGAGGGAGCCTGTAAAAAGTCTTATAGTAGCCAGACAAAACAAAAAAATCGTGGTTAAGTGACAGTATGAAAAACCAGAGCGGTATCACGACTGAGCGTATTCTACTGGGCCTATTGCTGTGTGGCATAGCCTACGGATGTGTTGTGGTTCTGGCCCCATTTTACTCAGCCCTGATGTGGGCGGCTGTGGTGACTTACACGACCTGGCCTGTTTTTCTGCATCTACGCAGGCGTATGCGCGCCGTGACCGCCAGTATGATCATGACGATGCTCTGTGCGGTGGGCTTTGTGATCCCTCTGGCGTTTCTGGCGTCAGCAACTGTGTCTGCAGGGCCGCGCTGGGCTGTACGACTCAATGCGCTCCTTAGTATGCCGCATGACCTGCCTCCCCCACCTCACTGGCTGGTTGCTTTACCAATGTTCGGTCAGGAACTTGCCTCAAAATGGGACCATGTGCTCCATAATGTGGATCACATCGGGACAGAAATACGGCCCTATGCAGGTGATATTGCACAATCTCTCCTTGTATTGGTGATGCAGATAGCCAACGGCGCTCTCCACCTTGTTATGGCGCTGTTCATTGCTTTTTTCTTCTGGCTGAGCGGGTCTTCTTTGGTGGACACACTGACAGCCGTGATCACGCGCATTGCCGGTCCTCATGCAGGGCGGCATCTGCATCTGATTGGTGGAACTGTTCGTGGCACGGTGTATGGCATTTTAGGAACCGCAATTATCCAAGGGCTTCTGACAGGCTTGGGCTTCTGGTTTACTCACCTTTCAGAACCAGTTCTTTTTGGGGTACTTGCATCATTTCTTGCTGTTCTGCCTGTGGGCGCACCGCTCGTTTGGGTTCCTGCAGCACTATGGTTGCTGGTTGATCATCAGATCTGGCGTGGAATAGCTTTGCTGCTGTACGGCATTATTTTCATTTCAGGGGCGGACCATATCATCAGGCCTTTATTTATTGCGCGTGGTAGTAAGCTTCCTTACTTACTGACGGTACTGGGTGTTATTGGTGGTGTGCTGGCATTTGGTGGTTTAGGTATTTTCCTCGGACCTATTTTGCTGGCCGTTGGCTTTACCTTGACTGTCGAGTACGCCGGACGCGGGCAGTCTGACCTGCTGCAAACAGAAAACAACAGAAGCATATCCTCATGAAACGTCACGTTCTGCGCATTTTTAACGAGGCGGTAGCCAGAAAGAAAAAGCCTGTTCTTGTTCGTGACGTTGAAAGCACAAAGATCATCAGTTGGAACCTGCTCCGCAGGACAGGGGCCACAGTGCATGATGTGGTTGCGCTTATGGAAGCTGAGCAACCGGATATTCTCCTGATGCAGGAGGCAACGGAGGAAATAGATTTACTGCCGGAACTGATGGGGGGATATTACGCACGAGCCCCTCTTCCCGGCCGTATTCACGGGGTTGCCTGCTGGAGCCGTTACGAATTTGCGCGGCCGCCACGCGCATGCACTATTCCTTCGGGCGCGGTCGTGAAACGACATGTGCAGATTATTGAGAGTGGAACATTTTCACTCGCCAATGTGCATTTGTCACATGGGCAAATGCTGAACAGGCGGCAGTTGCGCCGTATTGCGGCACTTATTCCAACTCCCTGTGCCATTCTGGGCGACTTCAATCTTGTTGGGCCAGCGTTTGTACCGGGTTTTCAGGATGTCGGGCCAAAAGGTACTACGCACAAAATGGTAGATGTCGTGCCTATTCGTCTTGATCGCTGCCTTGTACGCGGTATGCGCTGCGTAGAAGCCCGTGTGCTACCGATTTTTGCCTCAGATCATCGTCCTATTCTGGTCCGTCTTATTCCTGATCTGACGGCTATAGGGTCAAAACGTCACAGATAAGGCATGCACAAACGCGCTGCGGCATCCCTGATTTTTATGAGCAGGTTACGTTTATCAAGGTCATGATGTGTGAGGCGGCTATTACGCTTTTCACTCATGAAATCATCCAGTCTGCCTGCAAACGTGGTGTCGTAGGCTTCCAGATTAATTTCAAAATTCAGACGTAAGCTACGAATATCAAGGTTTGAACTGCCAACGAAAGACCATGCCCGATCAACAACCATAAGCTTGGAGTGGTTAAATGGTGGTGCAACCAACCAGACCCGTACCCCTGCGTCCAGCAATGGTGAGATGTTGGCAGCGCAGGCCCAGTCGAGTGGTGGGTGATTACTTTTTTGGGGGATAATCAGATCAACCTGAACGCCCCGTAAAGCGGCCAGAGCGAGTTCTGACATGACGCGAGACCCCGGTATAAAATAAGGCGTCATAATGCGGATTTGTCTGCGCGCCAGAGTAATGGCCTGCAGCATGGTGAATTCTATTTTCTCCAGATCTGTGTCGGGGCCGGCAGTTACAATGCGTGCCACAGAATTGCCTGACGAATCATGTTCCTGAAAATACTCAGAACCAGCCAGCAACTCCCGTGTCGCAAAATACCAATCCCATGCCATTGCTTCAGCTAACTGGCGGACAACTGGACCTTGTAGTTTGAAATGCGTGTCTGACACAGGGTGGGAAGGGTGTTGGGCGACGCGGTTTTCGTCCGCAATATTAAGGCCACCCATAAACCCTATAGTGCCATCCGTAACGAGAATTTTCTTGTGGTTACGGAGGTTTATGAAGGGCATGCGCCACGGAAGCATGGAGTGCATAAAACGCGCACAAGGTACCCCTGCCCGTTTAAGCTGACGGTATACGCCGGAAACAAAATAACCGCTTCCAATACCATCGACCAGCACATGTACTTTTACGCCCCTCTTATGGGCCGCAATTAAAGCCCTAATAAAATCCTGACCGATTTCATCGTTTCTGAAAATATAGGAGCATAATAAAATCGTTTTTTCGGCATTCTTGATGGCCTCCAACATCAACGGATAAGCGCCATCCCCATCATGCAGGCAAGTCAGTTCATTACCGCCGACCAATGGACGGCTTGTTAGTTTACTCACCATCAAAGCAAGGGGAGCAAACTGCCCCTCCAGCTCACGGTTCCAGGAGGAATCATGTGTTGCGGGTCTGTGAGGCGACCGCCCGCTAACAAGGCGCTTTGCCAGACGCCGTACACGGTTGATACCAAACATCAGGTACAAAATTGTACCCAGAGCAGGCATGAGGAAACAGGCCCCAATCCAGCCAATAGCGGAAGCCGTATTTCTTTTTGTAAGGAGGATATGCAAAGAAACTGTTGTGACCAGAATAAAGCGGATAACTGTTACTGTCAGAACAGGAAGATGCGGCAAAATATCAAATGGCATGATTTGCCTTTATCCGGGAGAGGAATAGAGATCTTGTACACGCTACCGGACAAAAATACCAAGCAAAGAGAGAGGATCCTGCAGCTCCGTGAAATGAGAGGATCTCAAGCTTATCAGGTGGGTGTAGATGCTGAGACGCGTGTAAAAACCATGCTTTTAAAAAGCGGTTGGCAAATTTTATTGGAGAGAGCCCGGACAAAGCGGGGCGAAATAGACTTGGTCGCGTCTAAGGAATCAATCTTATGCTTTATTGAGGTCAAAAGCAGACAAACAACATCTGAGGCCCTGTTTGCGCTAAGGCCTGCGCAACAAAAGCGCCTGTACAACGCGGCAGAGTGCCTTCTGGCTCAGCACCCCACTTGGTCCTACGACCAAATGCGCTTTGATTTAGTAACCGTGGACGCGGCAGGAAAAACTACGTGGCTGGAAGACATCTTAAGGCAGATGTAAAATGTGCAGAGTTTCTTGGACGTTTTGAGAGCTTTTAAGACATTCTACCCAATGAGCATAAAGTCTTAAAAACTCTAACTGCGCTTATACCAGACCAGATTAGGTACGGTGACGCTTTACGGCATGTGGCAGAGCACTATGTTTGCTTGGGTAAGAAACAAGATGCACCAAACCATGAGTTGGCTTGATTTTTGCACTGGCAATTTGGCGGTGCATGGATGTGACATGCGCTACATGATGAACATGCACAACTGGAGGCGGTGCTGCAGTCAAGGAGGCAAAAGTCAGCTTGCTTGCTTCAAGGTCAGAAATGATACGTTCTGCATGAGCAGAAGCACCAGTGGTCATAACACCAGCACTCATGCCAACGAGAGCAAAAGCACAACGCATGAACGGAAGCCGCATCATTTAAAGTCCTTGCCGCATTTCAACACTCAGGCAGACTACACAGCCCACCTGAGTATTGACAACCGAAAAAATCAGGATTCAGCGGTTGTTGGAATATTTTTTTCCTTTAGGAGGTTTTGCAGCTCTCCTGACTGGAACATTTCCATCACGATGTCACAGCCACCAATGAATTCACCCTTGACGTAAAGCTGGGGGATGGTTGGCCAGTTGGAAAAATCCTTGATGCCCTGACGGATATTGGCATCTGCCAGCACATTGATGGCTTTGAAAGGCACGCCAATGTGGGAAAGGATTTGGACAACGCGGGCAGAGAAGCCGCACTGGGGGAAATCAGCATCACCCTTCATGAACAAAACGACAGCGTTATTGTCAATTTCGGCCTGAATGTGCTGTTTGATTGTGTCAGACATTGAGTTGGTCCTTTAAAAACTGAAGTTCAGGGAGCGGAAGTCTGAAGGGCTAAGGCATGAAGCTTACCCCCCATATGACCCTGCAACGCCTGATAGACAAGTTGATGCTGCTTGACCCGAGAAAGGCCCCGGAAGGCCTCGCTCGTTATGGCGCAAGAGTAATGGTCACCGTCTCCGGCCAGATCAGTGATGTTGATCTGAGCATCAGGAAACGCTTCCCGCAGGTAGGTTTCAAGCTCAGAAACAGACATGGCCATGTAGTAGAACTCCGGTTTGGTTTTTCAGTTTGCCATCAGGCTGGGGAAGAAAGCTTCGTTCGTGGTGACGAGGCGCGCTGTAGATATGGTAACGCCGCTTGGCAAAATCAAATCACGCCCACCTGAACGCCCCAATAGTCTGGCTGGTACGCCGGATTGCTCCGCACGGGCACAGAAATCCGCAGCATTGGGCACGCAGACAATATACCGGGCCTGATCTTCCCCAAACCAGAATGCTTCCGGACGAATGCCAGAAGTCGGGCTTTCAAGCTCACAGCCAATACGGCTGGCCATGACCATTTCTGCCACAGCAACAAGAATGCCGCCATCAGCAACGTCATGGCAAGCTTTGACAGTGCCAGTCTGAATTTCGTTCCGTACAAAGTCACCGTTGCGTTTTTCAACACTCAGATCAACGCGTGGCGGTGCGCCTTCTTCCCGGCCAAGAATTTCACGGAGCCAGATAGACTGCCCAAGTTCTCCTTTGGTTTCACCAATCAGTACGATGTCGGCATTATCAACCATACTCAGGCCAACAGCTTTTGACACATCGTCCAGAACACCAAGGGCACCAATAGCGGGTGTTGGCAGAATAGCCATGGTGGTTCCATCAGGCTGGCGTGTCTCATTATACAGAGACACATTGCCGCTCACGACCGGGAAGTCCAGAACGCGGCAGGCTTCGCCCATGCCTTCAATGGCGGCAACAAATTGCCCCATGATTTCCGGTTTTTCAGGATTGCCGAAATTGAGGTTGTCCGTCACGGCGAGAGGACGGGCGCCCGTTGCCGTGATGTTGCGCCATGCTTCCGCAACGGCCTGTGCCCCGCCTGTTCTTGGGTCAGCCTGACAGTAGCGTGGCGTGCAGTCTGTAGTCAGGGCGAGGCCAAGGGTCGTATCTTCAATTTTTACAATCGCGGCATCGGCAGCGCCTGGGCGGCGTACGGTCTGCCCACCAACCGTGCTGTCATACTGGTTCCAGACCCATGCACGGGAGGCAAGGTCAGGTGAACCAACCAGTTTAAGCAGCATGGCATCGAGGGAAAGCGGTGCATGCACGTTTTCAAGTGCTGGCGGCACGACTGGGGCGCTGGCAGGACGATCATAGATCGGAGCCTGTTCTGCCAATGGGTCGAGCGGAATATCGGCTTCCACCTGCCCTTTGTGCTTAACAACAATATGCCCGGTCTCGGTCAAGTGCCCGATGATTGCGAAATCGAGTTCCCACTTCTCAAAAATGGCACGAGCCACTTCCGTCCGTTCAGGCTTCAGTACCATGAGCATGCGCTCCTGGCTTTCAGACAGCATCATTTCATAAGCTGTCATGCCGGGTTCGCGCTGAGGAACTGCATCCAGATCCAATTCGATCCCAACGCCGCCTTTGCCTGCCATTTCAACGGAAGAAGACGTCAGGCCAGCCGCGCCCATATCCTGAATGGCAACAATGGCATCCGTCGCCATCAGTTCAAGGCAAGCTTCAATCAGAAGCTTTTCAATGAAGGGGTCGCCAACCTGTACGGTTGGGCGTTTGGCGAGAGCATTCTCGTCAAACTCGGCGGACGACATTGTCGCCCCGTGAATGCCGTCACGACCCGTGCGGGAGCCAACATAGACAACCGGATTACCAATGCCCGCGGCTGCGGACAGGAAAATGCGGTCTTTGCGGGCAATACCAACAGTCATGGCGTTGACAAGCGGGTTGCCATCATAGGCTGGGTGAAAGTTAATTTCCCCCCCAACAGTGGGAACGCCAACACAGTTGCCATATCCGCCAATACCACGAACAACACCATCAATAATCTGACGGGTTCTCGGCGTTTCCGGGCTGCCAAAACGCAGGGCGTTCAGGTTGGCAACGGGGCGGGCACCCATGGTGAATACGTCACGCAGGATACCGCCAACGCCTGTAGCGGCCCCCTGATATGGCTCAATAAAAGATGGGTGGTTGTGGCTTTCCATCTTGAAGATGGCAGCATAGCCCTCACCAACGTCCACAACACCGGCGTTTTCACCGGGGCCGTGAATAACCCAGGGTGCCTTTGTCGGCAGGGTTCTGAGCCATTTGCGGGACGACTTGTAAGAGCAGTGTTCCGACCACATAACGGAGAAAACGCCAAGTTCTGTCAGGCTGGGCGTGCGGCCCATAATGCTGAGAACGCGGGCATATTCTTCAGATGTCAGGCCAAATTCGCGGGCCAGTGCTTCATCTACGGTTTTTTTCACCGGACTATTGCCTCCACAAGGCCTTCAAACAACGGCAGCCCGTCTTCCCCACCCATAAGTGGATCGACCAGGTCTTCCGGGTGAGGCATCATACCGCAGATACGGGCGTTTTCGCTCAGGATGCCGGCAATGCTATTTACGCTGCCGTTCGGGTTTGTTGCAAAATCATCGTTCTGCACTTTTCCGTCCGGGGATGCGTACCGGAACGCCACACGTCCCTCACCTTCCAGGCGCGCCAATGTCTCTGCATCCGCAGTATAGTTGCCATCGCCATGGGCTAATGGTGTGCGGAAAACATCACCCTTTTTCCATTTATGGGTATAGGGGGTGTCATCGCGCTCAACACGCAAAGTGCAGTCCTGAGACAGAAAGCGCAGATTAGCATTCCGGAGCAGTGCGCCGGGTAGCATTCCCGTTTCTGTCAAAATCTGGAAACCGTTACAGACCCCCAGAATATGGCCACCTTTCTGTGCAAAAGCACGAATTTCCGCCATAATGGGGGAATGGGCAGCCATGGCCCCACAGCGCAGATAGTCGCCGTAGCTAAAGCCGCCGGGAAGAACAATCAGGTCAGCATCGGGCAGTTGCGTGTCCCGATGCCAGACCATGGTGGGAGCTTTTCCGGTAACACGCTTGAGCGCAATAGCCATATCACGCTCACGATTGGTGCCCGGAAAAACGACAATCGCTGATTTCATTTGCTGGCACTACACGGGTAAGAGTCATGTAAGGCCCGGAAGACGCTCTCGCCAACCGGCTTGGACAGGCTGTCTGAGTGGCCTTTCAGCCACGCCAGAACTTTGCCACGCATGGAGGCTGCGTTTTCCGTTGCCGGAATACAGAACCCAGCCGGTGCAGAAGCATCGCCTTCATTTTTGTCATTGATTTTGGCAAGGGCGCCCGCATCAGCCATGCCGGTGATATAAGCATCACACACACTGGTTCCTGCTGGACGACTGCAAATCCGCGCGAAGTTTCCCGTCTGGAGGGTTGAGACGCGCTGTGCATGGGCTAAACCTGCGGGGGCAAGAATGGCTGCGCCAAGCACAAGGCAGGCAACACGTTTCATGCCACGACCTCAACGCTGAAGTCTTCAATAACCAGATTGGCCAGAAGATCCCGCGCCATGGCTTCAGCCTGTTTTTCAACAGCAGCGCGGTCTGTTCCGTCCACGTCCAGTTCAATGATCTTGCCAACACGAACGTCCCCAACGCCGGGGAAGTTCAGGGTCTGCAAAGCGTGGCCGATGGCTTTACCCTGCGGGTCAAGCACACCTTCTTTTAACATGACGGTTACGCGCACCTTCATCGGATTATAGTCCTGTTTTTTGCGTGTGGGCAGATAATTACTGAACAGCCTCTGGACCCTTAAGGTCAGAGCCATTGCCTTCTTCCGGCAGAATACCAAGACGACGGGCGACTTCCTGATAAGCCTCCTTCACGCTTCCCATGTCACGGCGGAAACGGTCCTTGTCCAGTTTTTCACTGGTGTGGGTATCCCACAGGCGGCAGTTATCAGGCGATATTTCATCGGCCAGCACAATGTGGCTGTCATCACCATCCCACTGACGTCCAAACTCAAGCTTGAAGTCAACAAGCTGGATGCCAATGCCAGCGAAAAGGCCGCAGAGAAAGTCATTCACCCGCATGGCATGACCGGTCATTTCCTCAAGGTCATGTGGGCAGGCCCAGCCAAAGGCGATAATGTGATCTTCAGAGACCAGTGGGTCACCCAGCGCATCGTTTTTGTAGTAGAATTCTACAATGGCACGCGGTAGGCGTGTGCCTTCCTCAATATTGAACCTTTTGGCAATGCTGCCAGCCGCAATATTACGAACGACCACTTCAAGGGGGATAATTTCCACTTCCTTGACCAACTGCTCACGCATGTTGATGCGGCGTATGAAATGCGTGGGGATGCCGATTTCCTGCAACCGGAGCATCAGGTGCTCACTGATACGGTTGTTCAGCACACCCTTGCCGGTGATCACACCACTTTTGGCGCCGTTACCTGCGGTAGCGTCATCCTTGAAATACTGGACAATGGTGCCCGGTTCGGGACCTTCAAAAAGGATTTTAGCCTTACCTTCGTAAAGCTGGCGACGACGGGCCATGGTCATCCTTACCTGTCTTGCTGGAAGCCGGTTACTGCGTTCGGCCTGATGAGAAGGGAGTATACAGCCCTTCCCACCAAAATGCCGTCATAGCAGGGTTAAGAAATTGAAGAAATAGCGACCCACTTACTGTGCTGGGCCGGCTTCCCCGAATACTTTTTCGTACAGTGCGTCAATTGCCTTCAGGTGCTGGCGGCTATCCATGGCAGCATCAAGCACGTCAGCAGGAATGCGGCCGGAAATTTCCGGGTCAATAGCCAGATTTTCCCGGAAGGTTTTCCCTTCTGGTGTGCCCAGCTTGGTCCATGTGGCCATCGCATTTTTCTGCACAATCCGGTACGCGTCCTCACGGGACATGCCAGCACGCGCCAGTGCCAGAAGCACTTCGCCCGAGTGCACAACCCCACCAAGGCTTTCAATGTTGGCAGCCATCCGCTCGGGGTAGACAACAAGCTTGCTGATCATGCCTGAGAGGCGCGCCAGAGCAAAGTCCAGCCCAATTGTGGCATCCGGGCAAATGTTCCGTTCTACAGAGGAGTGGCTGATGTCGCGCTCATGCCACAGGGCCACGTTCTCAAGAGCAGGAATGGCGGCGGAGCGTACAAGGCGCGCCAGACCCGTCAGGTTTTCGGTCAGCACAGGGTTGCGTTTATGCGGCATGGCAGATGACCCCTTCTGTCCGGGGTGGAAAAACTCTTCTGCTTCACGCACTTCAGAACGCTGAAGATGGCGGACTTCAATAGCTAGCCGCTCAATGCCACTGGCAATAACAGCCAGTGTGCAGAAATAGGCTGCATGACGGTCACGGGGAATAACCTGCGTGGATACAGGCTCAGGCTTCAGGCCAAGGCGCTCTGCCACAAAACTCTCAACCCGAATATCCAGGTGAGCGTAGGTGCCCACTGCTCCTGAAATGGCACAGGTTGCAATTTCAGCGCGTGCTGCTTCTAGGCGTGCTTTATTCCGCGCAAACTCTGCGTAATGCCCTGCCAGCTTGAGGCCGAAGGATGTTGGCTCAGCATGAATGGCGTGGCTGCGGCCAATGGTCAGCGTGTGTTTATGCTCAAAAGCACGGGCACGCAGCGCGGCCAGAACATCGTCCAGATCTTTCAAAAGCAGGTCTGTGGCCTGAACAAGCTGTACAGCAAGGCAGGTGTCCAGAATGTCTGAAGAGGTCATGCCCAGATGAACGAAACGGCTTTCCGGCCCGACTTTTTCCGCAAGCCAGGTCAGGAAGGCAATAACATCGTGGCGCGTTTCGGCTTCAATTTCATCAATGCGCGCGAGGTCGGCATCGGAGAATGCAGCAAGGGCGGCGTCGCCTTTTTCGCGCACAATTTTAGCGGCTTCTTTTGGAACATCGCCATACTCGGCCATGGCTTCGCAGGCTAAGGCCTCGATCTCAAACCAGATACGATAGCGGTTTTCAGGGGACCAGATAGCGGCCATAACGGGACGAGTATAGCGCGGCACCATAACGCGGCATTCCTCCAGAAAGCGGGATAATGCGGGCTTCTCTAGCTGATTTCAGGGGCGGCGTCTGCCCGTGAACGAATAAAACTTTGACTTGGCCCCTACTTTGGGGAAGTTCGGTCTGCGTTCCTTTCATTTTCAGACAGTCGAATCGGAGTTTTTGTGAACGGTTTGCTTGACGGTTTTAGTGTGCAGGCGGTTATTGCGTTTTTGCAGGTCGTTCTGATTGACGTAACATTGGCAGGCGATAACGCTGTTGTCATCGGGCTTGTCGTCAAATCGCTTTCTCCACAGGATCGTAAGAAGGCTATTTTTACCGGCATTGGTATTGCTGCCGTTCTGCGTATTCTGTTGGCGCTGGTTGCCGTTAAGCTGCTGGCCATAGTGGGTCTGACACTGGCTGGCGGCCTGTTACTGTTATGGGTCTGCTGGCGCATGTACCGCGAAATGCGGGATGAGCATAATGCTCCTGAAGGTGCTCAGCCGACACCGGGCAGCTTTGGTAAGGCCGTTTTGCGTATTCTGCTGGCTGATATTTCCATGAGCCTTGATAACGTGCTTGCTGTGGCTGGTGCAGCATCAGAACATCCCGGCATTCTTGTCATGGGGCTGGTCTTGTCCGTTTTGCTCATGGGTATAGCTGCATCGTTCATTGCCCGTTTGCTTGAGCGGTATAAATGGATCTCATGGGTAGGATTGTTGATAGTTCTGGCTGTTGCCATTGAGCTGATTGTTAAAGGCGGTGGAGAAATCTGGGGGCACCTGCCACATTAATGGCAGGGAGATAACCGACAGTATTTTCCTGACGGCATAAGACGGCTTGTCAGGCGGTGACGGATGGCTAAAGCTTATTTTATGGCTAAGCATTTTTCCTCGTCCGTGAGCCGCTTGAACGGTGCCTTACTGTCCTCCGTACTCTTTTTGAGTGCCTGCTCATCCCCACCGGATGCCTCACAATCCTCCATAAGTTCCCCTGAGCAGACGGTTGCGGGAACCCAACCCTCAGGGGTGACTATGCCTGTGTCACAGGCTGGCGGGTCCGTTCAGGACCGACTGGCTGTATGGCTCAAGCTTGTTGGTACAAGCCATGCCCCAGCACAGGACTATGCTGACTTTCTTAACTCGCGTCCGGTGTGGCCCCGGTGGCAGCTTATCAAGCTGCGTATGCAGCAGGCTTTGGCTCAAGAAAATGACCCGGCTGTACTAAAGCAGCTTTGTGCCCAGCAGGCCCTTACATACGGTCCGGCCTTGGCACATTGTTCTACACAGGTTGGCAATAATGTCGCAGGCCTCCCTGCCCGTTTGAATACGCAGGCACGCCAGGCCTGGATGAATGGTAACGATACGGCTCAGGCCGCAGCGGCGCTTACCAATAATTTTTCGCAATTCCTTACACCTGAAGCATCTTGGTTACGCTTTAACCGGCAGGAAAAAAGCGGTTTGCTGTCTGCGGCTCGGCAGACTGTGCCCTATCTAAGTAGCGCTCGTCAGAAGGTGGCTATGGCACGGCTTGCACTCCGTGCAGGTGATGCTTCTGCTGAGTCACAGATTGCAGGTCTCTCCAGTGCCGATTTAGCGGATCCCCTTTTCGTGCTGGACCGTGCGCGGTGGCTGCGTACACAAAAGCGCTATGATGACGCTATTGCCTTTTGGAAAAGTGATGCGGCAAGAGCTGAAGCGGCTACCGCCCTCGCCGCTTTCTGGCACGAGCGAGATGCTCTGGCTCGTGAGTTGCTGGAGGCCAACCGGGACGCAGATGCATTTTTCATAGCCCACGACACAAGCGTGACCGGCGCAAATAAGCTGGAAGCTGCGTTTCTGTGCGGGTGGATTGCACTGGAAAAACAGAAAAATCCAACTGTCGCAGAACCCTTTTTTAAAGAGCTTGCTGACTCGCCTGCATTAATAACCCGTAGCCGCGGCTATTATTGGCTGGGTCGTGCCCATGCTCTTTCCCAGAACACGGAAAGTGCGAAGGCAGATTATCTGAGAGCGGCAAATGATGCAGGAACATTTTACGGGCAAATGGCTGCTGCTGAACTTGATGGTCAGCGCCCTACCCTCTCTTCTCAGCAAGAGATACCCACGATAACAACACGCGCGTTAAAAGCAGCAAGTGCTCCGCATACAGCTTCAACTTCAGCTGGGCGTCTCTCCCAAAGTGACCTGGTGCAAGCTGCGCAGATTTTGGTGTCCCAAGGTGATACTACGCATGCACGGGACTTCCTGAACCTTCTGGCCCAGCAGGTCGTAACCATGTCGGACAAACTGGCGCTTGTCAGTGTATCCACACAGCTACAGGTGCCAGATATCGGCGTGGCGCTGTCCCGGCAGTTAGGGAAAAACGGTATTTTTCTCCTGCATGAAGGTTGGCCTGCTCCATATTCCCTGCCTGCCAACACCCTGCCAGCGGGTCTGGCATTAGGGCTTATGCGGCAGGAAAGTAGCTTTAACCCCGATGCAGTCAGCTCTTCCAACGCTATTGGACTAATGCAGCTTAAGCCATCAACCGCCGGTGATATGCTCCGTAAGGCTGGCTTACCAGCATCAGCAGCAACAGCATCTGGCCTTCACAATCCGGATAACAACATCAGGTTGGGCGTGGCTTATCTTGAGCATATGCAGGAACGCTTTGGCCCTGTCTTGCCTTATATTGCAGCAGCATATAATGGCGGCCCAGGTCGACTTGGCCGGTGGCTGGCTTCTTCTGGTGATCCAGTAGCCAACAATGCAACTCAGTTTGAAATGATCGACTGGATTGAAAGCATTCCTTTCAGCGAAACACGAAATTATGTGCAACGTGTCTGGGAAAATATGACAATTTACAGAGTAATGGAGCAGCCGAAATGACCCTGGCACGATTTATAGCAACGTTTGGGGGCTGTGGCCTTGCTCCTAAAGCGCCCGGTACTGTTGGCTCACTCGCTGCTCTGGTCGTAGGTCTCCCGCTCCTTAAAAGACCCAAAGGCTTACTTCTAAGTGCGGTTGCGGCTTCAGTGATCGGTGTTTGGGCATCCAAACATGCTGGAGATGGAGAAGATCACAGTTGGATTGTGATTGATGAAGTGGCTGGCATGTGGATTAGCCTTCTAGCCTGTTTGCCCACCCAGAAGGATGAAAAGCCTTCTCTCGTCTGGCCGCTTATTGCTTTTGGACTGTTTCGGCTGTTCGACATCAAAAAGCCCGGCCCAGTTGGCGTGCTAGACCGCCGTCATGATGCTATTGGCATTATGGGGGACGATGTGGTTGCCGGTTTTATGGCTGCTGGTTGTGTCAAACTGCTCAGAAAGCTGAAGCGTTAAAAACGCTTTGGGGCAAGAATAACGGAGAGAGGGTATTATGGTCCTTGGTACACCGAATTTACTCGATGGCTCTCTGGCATCCCATCTTCTCTCCCAATCAGCAGAGATTCTTGCACTGTTGCGCAGTAACCATGCCAAGCTGGTCACGGCTGAAAGTTGCACAGGGGGACTGTTAGCTGCCCTTCTGACACATCATGCCGGGTCTTCAGATGTCTTGGAGGGTGGTTTAGTGACCTACTCTAACGGATTGAAGATGTCCGTATTGGGTGTCAGATCCACAACGCTCTCTGATTGCGGTGCGGTTAGTGCCGAGACTGTCAAGGAGATGGTGGCAGGGGCGCTGAGAGTTTCTCCAGATGCCTCTGTCGCAATTTCCGTTTCAGGTATTGCGGGCCCATCTGGTGGGTCTGAGGAAAAACCAGTCGGCCTTGTGTGGTTTGGTATTATGGTCCGTGGAAAGCCAGCCGAAGCGTACCATAAAATATTTTCGGGGGATCGAACCGCTGTTCGGTCCCAAGCTGCGGCTTATGCTTTTACGCTGATAAGTGCCAGCCTAGCATCGGGAACACCCTGACCAAGAAAGAGTGGTCAGGGTGCCTGAGTAAACTAAAGCTTACTGGCCAGCGCTCGGTGCGTTCTGGGCATCAGTTGCGGATGGGATTTTGGGGGT
This sequence comes from Acetobacter cibinongensis, assembly GCF_000963925.1. Taxonomy (GTDB): domain Bacteria; phylum Pseudomonadota; class Alphaproteobacteria; order Acetobacterales; family Acetobacteraceae; genus Acetobacter; species Acetobacter cibinongensis. The sequence continues at coordinate 59,230 of NZ_BAMV01000018.1, read as the reverse complement.
GCTTGGGAGGGATGGTGCGGTTACGCCTGTCCCTGGAGCAACCACGGCAGGAGCATGGGATGGAACGGACTGTGCGCCGTTGATCAGGCCTCGTTCAGGGACTGTTTCATGCAGGCCGGGTGGAGCTGCAACGGGGGTTTGTGCCGCGACCAGACTTTTGCTGTTGAGATCCTCTGTTGAAGGGCTTGCTTTATCAACAGAACTGGCATGAGCCTTATGATGCACACCGTGGTGTGTTGCCGCAAATACGGGCGCACTGCTCAGAACAGCAAGAGCTGAGGCGACGATAAGGCTGGAAGCTTTTTTCATAATACTCTCCATCAAACCTGAATGGCGTTAGCGGTAGAAATTGACACCGTAACAAACAGGATTGCTCTTGAACGCACGGAAACTCAAAAAGTCTCAAAAAATAACGTGCGTTATCGGGCCGTTTGGCTGTTTTCGGCGTTCACGCTTCCAATTTGCGGTGGACCATAGACATCGCGGGCACGCTTTATAAAAGCGGAGACCATCAAACGCACAGCCTCACCGAAAACGACCCCGATAGCTGCCTGCAGAATGCGCGAACGAAATTCAAAATCTACATAGAACTCAACCAGACATCCTTTGGAATCTGGCGTGAATTTCCAAATGTTTTTCAGATACTTGAACGGCCCTCGTTCATAATGAACCGTGATCTGAGAAAAGCGATCGAGCGTTACACGAGACGTAAAGCTTTCCCGAAACGGGCCAAAACCGACTGTCAGGTCCGCAACAAGCTCAGTAGCGGTCCGAGACCGGATGGTAGCCGAGGTGCACCAAGGTAGAAATTCCGGATACCGGTTTACATCAGCAACAAGATCAAAAATCTGTTCTGGCTGGTAAGCTAGGACACGCTTTTCTGCGTGTTTTGGCATTCTTAAGCCCCTTTCAGTCGTGCGGCGCGCGCTGCTCTTAATTCTGCAAAGTCAGAATCAGCATGATAAGATGACCGCGTAAGTGGGCTTGCACTCACTTGAAGAAAACCCTTAACACGGGCCATTTTCCCGTAATCCTCAAACTCCAGCGGTGTGACAAACCTGTCAACAGCAGCATGTTTCACTGTTGGCTGGAGATACTGTCCCATGGTGATAAAATCTACATCTGCTATGCGCAGATCATCCATGACCTGAGCTAATTCCATCTTCTCCTCGCCTAAGCCCAGCATGAGCCCAGACTTGGTGAATATAGCGGGGTCCATTTCTTTGACCCGGTCAAGAAGACGGAGGGACTGGTAATAGCGCGCACCCGGCCGGATGGTGGGGTAGAGTCGTGGCACAGTCTCGAGATTGTGGTTGAAGACATCAGGTTTTGCTTTAACAACGACCTCTAGAGCCTTGTCTTTACGCAAAAAATCCGGGGTGAGAATTTCTATTGTCGTCTCAGGAGAGGCCGCACGGATCGCCCCGATTACCTGTGCGAAGTGACGGGCTCCACCATCGGCCAAGTCATCACGATCTACAGAGGTGATAACAACGTGGCGCAGGCCAAGTTTTGCTACGGCTTCTGCTACGCGTGCAGGTTCATCAGCGTCCAGAGCATGGGGTAAGCCGGTAGTGACATTGCAGAAAGAGCAGGCGCGTGTGCAAATTTCCCCCATGATCATCATGGTTGCGTGGCGTTGAGACCAACATTCCCCAATATTAGGGCATGCCGCCTCCTCGCACACTGTCACCAGACGATTATCGCGCATGAGTTGACGGGTCTCATGATACACTGGGTGAGTAGGTGCTTTAACGCGTATCCATTCCGGTTTACGCGCAATCGGGTTATCTGGGCGGTGCGCCTTTTCCGGATGCCTGACTTTACTTGCTCCACCTTTACGGTGATCGATTAAGACACGAGTAGACATGATGCCCGCCTGCACACAAACTTAAGACTAAGGAATAGAACTGTGACGCTCCCTCCTTCACGTCAAGGCAGAAGCGTCACAGATAAGCTAGCAAAAGCATCACACCCGTGCGATGACCATATTAGGCTAGAGTTTTGCTAGAAATGCAGCGCCCCGCTATAGGCTGCCAAAACCGCTTCATGCATCGACTCAGAAATAGTCGGATGCGGGAAAATGGTTTCCGTCAGTTCCGCTTCGGTCAGTTCTCCGGAGCGTGCAATGACATAGCCCTGAATCATCTCGGTCACTTCTGCGCCAATCATGTGCGCCCCGAGTAGCTCGCCTGTTTGTGCATCAAAAACCGTTTTGACCAGCCCCTCGGTTTCTCCCATTGCCAAAGCCTTACCATTGGCAATCAGCGGGAATTTCCCGACACGCACTTTGTAACCGGCTTCCTTTGCGCGTGCTTCTGTGTAGCCAACAGAAGCAACCTGCGGCCGACAGTAAGTGCAACCGGGAATTTTGGTTGCATCAATAGGGTGTACGGTTTTGCCTGCAATAGCTTCCACACACATCACCGCTTCATGGCTGGCTTTGTGTGCGAGCCATGGTGCGCCTGCCACATCCCCAATGGCGTAAACGCCAGCCTCTCCCGTACGGCACAAAGCATCAGTTACAATATGCGTACGATCGACGGTTATTTTGGTGTTTTCCAACCCCAGATTTTCAACGTTCCCCACAATACCAACAGCCGAGATAACACGGTCTACAGTAATGTTATGGGTTTTACCGCCAGCTTCCACGGTAACCGTCACGTCTGTCGCATTTTTTGAAAGCGGGCCAAGCTTGGCGCTTGTGAAAACTTTCATGCCCTGTTTTTCAAAAGATTTCTGGGCAAGCGCGCTGATTTCTTCGTCTTCCACTGGCAGTACGCGCGGCGCAACTTCCACAAGAGTTACGTCTGATCCCATATTCCGGTAGAAAGACGCAAATTCAGTGCCAATTGCTCCAGAGCCAATAACGAGGAGCCGCTTGGGTAACTCATCCGGCACCAAGGCTTCCCGGTAAGACCAAACAAACTTACCATCAGGCTCAAGCCCGGGAAGCACACGGGCCCGCGCCCCTGTTGCTAGAATAACATGCCGAGCCGTAAGGGTTGTCTCAGCACTGTCTTTTTGGCTGAGTTTAACTTTGCGTTTACCTTCCGGGCCAATGCCGTCCAGCTTCCCATATCCGTTAAAAACGGGGACTTTCGCCTTTTTGAGGAGGTGCGCAACACCGGACGCAAGCTGTTTGGAAACAGCACGAGAGCGCCCCACAATTTTGGTGAAGTCAAAGCTGACCGCATCAGCTTTGAAGCCATACGTGTCTAGATCATGCAGCAGGTGGTTGATTTCTGAAGCACGCAGCAGGGCTTTTGTGGGAATACAGCCCCAGTTAAGGCAAATGCCACCAAGATGCTGAGCCTCTACAACACCGACTGAAAGCCCAAGCTGCGCAGCCCTCAATGCCGCGACATATCCGCCAGGGCCACCGCCTATGACAAGAATATCAAAATCTGTCTTACTCATGGGTGTGTTCCTAACTTCAAATCACGAGGCTTAAAGGGGATTCCACGATAGAACGGAAAGCGGAGAGCCACTCTGCTGCGGTAGACCCATCCACAACACGATGATCGACCGATAGAGTTACGGTCATGACGGTGGCTATAGCGATCTCACTCCCTTTTACCACTGGCAGCTTACGGCCTGCTGCAATAGCAAGGATGGCAGCCTGCGGCGGGTTGATGATGGCAGAAAAATCTTTCACACCGTACATGCCCATGTTGGAGATGGAGAAAGTGCCTCCCTGAAACTCTTCAGGTTTCAGTTTTCCAGCCCGTGCCCGTTTTACCAGATCTTTAGTTTCCTGACTGATCTGCTTCAGGCTCTTTTTATCGGCCTGTTTGACAATAGGCGTAATCAGCCCGTCAGGAATGGAGACAGCCACGGAAATATCAACATCATCATACATGATCATGGCATCATCAGTGAACGACGCATTTACGCTGGGAATACGCTTCAGAGCGACTGCTGCAGCTTTTACCAGCATGTCATTCACGGATAATTTGAACGTGTCAGGCCCTTCTGCCGGAGATGTGGCGTTGAGCTGGGACCGCAGCGCCAACAGGGCGTCCAACTCTACGTCAACAGACACATAGAAGTGCGGAACCGTGCTTTTTGACTCTGCCAGTCGCTTTGCAATGACCTTGCGCATTGTAGAATGCGGAACGATTTTATGGCCACCAGAGGAAAGTGGAGCTTCTGGTGTTTCCTGGCCTTTTACAGGTGCTCCCTTCTGGGCCGCGGCATCCACGTCTTTTCGTACGATACGACCGTTGGGCCCGCTACCTTTAACCGTAGTGAGGTCTATGTTTTTCTGGGACGCAACACGTTTGGCCAAAGGAGAGGCAAACACCCTGTTCTTGGGAGGTGTTGCGGCAGCAAGAGGTTGTGATGCTGCTTTTGGTTCGGAGGCAGCCGCTTCAGGTTCTTTTTTAACAGGGGCAGCAGTGGACGCGCTCTCTGGCACCGCCTCGCCTTCTTCTACAAGGATGGCAATGGGCGTATTTACACTAACGCCTTGTGTACCTTCCTGAACCAGAATGCGGCCAAGAATACCTTCTTCCACCGCTTCCACTTCCATGGTGGCTTTGTCGGTTTCAATTTCTGCCAGAACGTCTCCGGCAGAAATGGTATCCCCTTCCTTTTTGAGCCAGCGTGCAACTGCCCCTTCCGTCATGGTGGGGGAAAGAGCTGGCATAAGAACTTCAGTAGCCATGATATGGTTCCCTCACACTATGCCGCGCACGGCATCCACAATGTGGCTGGCCTGAGGCAAAGCGAGTTTCTCAAGGTTGGCGGCAAATGGCATAGGCACATCTTCCCCTGCGATACGCACAGGGGGTGCGTCCAGCCAATCAAACGCGTGTTCAATGACCTGCATGGCCACTTCCGCGCCAATGCCGGCAAAGGGCCAGCCTTCTTCAACCGTAACGAGACGGCTGGTCTTCTTCACGCTTTCAACAACGGTGGCGGTATCAAGCGGGCGCAGCGTACGCAGGTTGATAACTTCCGCTTCAATCCCTTGCTGTGCCAGTTCTTCAGCCGCCTGAAGCGCAACACCGACCATGATGGAGAATGTTACGATGGTAACATGAGCCCCTTCCCGCTCCACTTTGGCTTTACCAATCGGGAGAATGAAGTCTTCGTCGGTTGGGCACTCAAACTTCCGACCGTAGAGAATTTCGTTTTCCAGAAAGACGACGGGGTTCGGATCGCGAATTGAAGCCCGGAGTAGACCTTTTGCATCCGCGGATGACCACGGTGCTACAACCTTTAGTCCCGGTACATGTGCATACCAGCTTCCGTAACACTGTGAATGTTGCGCGCCTACACGTGCGGCTGCGCCATTAGGCCCACGGAACACGATGGGGCACCCCATCTGACCGCCTGACATGTAAAGCGTTTTAGCTGCTGAGTTGATGATATGGTCAATCGCCTGCATTGAGAAGTTCATGGTCATGAACTCGACAATGGGTTTAAGGCCGGTCAATGCCGCGCCAACAGCCATGCCGGTAAAGCCGTGTTCGGTAATGGGCATGTCTATGACACGCTTTTCACCAAACTCGGCCAGCAAGCCTTGGGAAACCTTGTAAGCGCCCTGATACTGCGCAACTTCTTCACCCAGAAGAAAGACATCTGGGTCACGACGCAACTCGGCCGCCATGGCCTGATTGAGGGCTTCACGCACAGTAATTTCAGCGGTGGGGCCCCAGTCCTTTTCAGGTTCTGGAGTGCTTAAAGCACGAGGTGCAGCAGACGCACTGACCGGGGAGGCCACCGGTGCATCATCCGTCTGATGTGCGGGTGCAGCCTGCGGTGCAGCCGCGGATTTTTCAGGGACTTCTTCCCCTTCGCTGACCAAAATAGCAATGGGAGTATTCACCGCTATGTTCTGTGCGCCTTCTGGCACAAGAATGCGGCCGAGAATACCTTCCTCAACAGCTTCAACTTCCATTGTGGCTTTGTCAGTCTCAATTTCTGCAAGGACATCACCACTGGAGATAGCATCCCCTTCTTTCTTCAACCACCGGGCGATTGTGCCTTCGGTCATGGTGGGAGAAAGAGCGGGCATTAAAATATCAGTAGCCATGAGTTATCAAGCCTCTAGCAGAACGTCAGTGTAGAGTTCGGCAGCGTCAGGCTCGGGGCTTGTCTGCGCGAATTCAGCAGAATCATTAACAACAGCTTTAATGTCGTTTTCGATGGCTTTCAGGTCTTCTTGTGTGGTCCCGGCATCCAACAGAATCTGACGGACGTGCTCAATAGGGTCACGCGTCTTGCGGATTTCGTCCACTTCTTCACGTTTACGGTATTTTGCCGGGTCAGACATGGAGTGGCCGCGGTAACGGTATGTCATCATTTCCAGCAAATAAGGGCCTTTGCCTGCACGGCAGTGGGCGACGGCTTCAACAGCAGCTTCGTTCACGGTTGCAATATCCATACCGTCAACGCGTCGGCCGGGAATGCCCCACGGCTCACCATTGCGCCACATTTCGTGCGAGGCAGAAGCACGCTCTACACTCGTGCCCATACCGTACAAATTGTTCTCGATAACAAATATGCAGGGCAGCTTATGCAAAGCAGCAAGGTTAAAGCTTTCGTAAACCTGACCCTGGTTAGCAGCGCCATCCCCAAAATAAGCAATCGAAACTTCGTCTGTACCGCGATATTTGTTAGCGAACGCCAGACCAATGCCTAAAGCAACCTGCGCCCCAACAATACCATGCCCACCGTAAAAATTCTTTTCGCGGGAGAACATGTGCATGGAGCCACCCTTCCCGCGGGAATAGCCGGTGGCGCGACCTGTTAGTTCAGCCATGACACCTCTGGGGGTCATGCCAGCAGCCAGCATTTGCCCATGGTCACGGTAAGAGGTGATAAGCTTGTCACCGTCTTTCAGTGCCATCTGAATACCGACAACAACGGCTTCCTGACCAATGTAAAGATGGCAGAAGCCACCAATCAGCCCCATGCCGTAAAGCTGCCCGGCTTTTTCTTCGAAACGGCGGATAAGCAACATGTCATGAAATGCTTGGGTAAACTGCTCGCGGGTCAGGGATGGCCCATTCCCCCCAGTTTTCTGAATATCGTCTTTACCCGCCTGCATCGGCTGTTTCCTTTTTTATAGTCAGAAGTGCAAAAAATTCAGGAAGTCTCTTAAAACCAGAACGACATGCTGCATCTCCAGCCGCTTGGCTGCCATGTTTTTTATCGGGTGCAACTGTCTATGACTTGGCGTCATAGTCTCCAGACTGTCCCCCGCTTTTATGCTCAAGGTGGATGTCGGAAATACGCATTCCACGGTCCACCGCCTTGCACATATCATAGAGCGTAAGCGCTGCGGCCGAGACCGCTGTCAGTGCCTCCATCTCTACGCCGGTTGTCCCTGTTGTAACAACGGTCACGCTGATCTCAATCCCGTTATCAATGGGCAAAAGATCAACCTGAACACTGCTGAGGGCCAGTGGGTGGCATAAAGGTATGATATCTGCGGTCTTTTTTGCTGCCATAATGGCCGCTATCCGCGCAGTTGCCAGCACATCACCTTTTGGTGCTGTGCCAGAGACAATCATCTCCAGCGTTGCTGGCAGCATGTAAATGCTACCTTTTGCTGTTGCGCGCCGCTTGGTGCTCGGTTTGCCCGAGACATCCACCATATGTGCATGTCCCGCATCGTTAAGATGCGTCAGCCGGGAAGATATGCTCATATCAGGAAGAGCCGAGAAGCGCCCGTACCGCCTGTCCTGGGTCTGGTTGCCGCAGGAGCGATTCCCCAACCAGAAAACCAGTGGCTCCAATTTCGGCCAAGCTCATGACGTCTGCGTGAGTTTTGATGCCACTTTCCGAGACAATAATACGGTCCGGCGGCACCAGAGGGGCGAGTTCACGGGTGGTCGCAATGTCTGTTTTTAAAGTTTTGAGATTACGATTGTTGATACCGATCAGGAACGTGTCGAGCGCCAGAGCTCTGTTGAGTTCCTCTTCATCATGAACTTCAACCAGAACGTCCATCTCCAGACCCTTGGCATGATCAACCAGTTCAAGGGCTTCTTCGTCTTGCAGGATACTCATGATGAGAAGAATGCAATCCGCACCAATCATCCGGCTTTCATAAACCTGCCACGGGTCGAGGATGAAGTCCTTGCGCAGCACGGGCAAGGAGCACGCGGCCCGAGCTGTCTGAAGATCCTCGTTCTGTCCGTGAAAGCAGGAGCTTTCGGTCAGAACAGAAAGGCAGGCCGCTCCAGCATGTTCGTAGGCCTGAGCTATTTTTGCCGGGTCATAGTGCTCTTGCAGGATGCCTGCTGAAGGAGAGGCTTTCTTTATTTCTGCTATCAGGCCAATGGAGCGGTCAGCGGCCTTTTCCTTGAGCGCACGACCAAACCCACGGGGCGCATCCTTACTTTCCTGGGCTCTGGCCGTAATCTCCTTTAACGGAAGAAGAGTTGAACGGTGCTCAACTTCAATCCGGGTGCGGGCGCAGATACGAGAAAGCACATCGGGCAACTCTTCCGCACGAATGCACGCTTCAACGTCAGATACGCCTGTAGTGGATGAAGAGGGTGTTTCGTTCATGGTCATCCTGTCACGTTTGGAGCATGCGTAGAGGCAGAAGATGTACGCAAACTGGTTAGGACTGCCAAGGCAGAGCCATCATCAAGAGGTCGGCTGACGTAGGACACACTCTCCTTAAGAGCTGTGGTGTCAATTTTCCCGTCAGTCAAAAGTTTGGTGCGGCCAGCAACATGCAGTGCGCATGCGGCATTCAATACGACGGTATCACGATACGCGCCGGAAGCACCGTTTAGAAGGGCTAAAAGCGCTTGCGCATTATAGGTCGCGTCATCGCCCTTAATGTCAGAAATGGGAGCCTGCCGTAAACCAGCCATTTCCGGGGTCAGGGTGAAATGATATTTCTGTCCCTGATCCAGCGCAACCACCTGTGTCGGGCCTGCCAGCGTTATTTCGTCAATACCCTGACACTCCCCTTCCGGTTGACCACACACAGCCCAGACTGTGTGTGATCCCAGAAGGCTCAAGACGTCCACAATATTGTCGAGCCACTCAGCGGAAAAAACACCCACAAGCTGACGTTGGACAGATGCCGGATTAACAAGCGGGCCAACTAAGTTGAAGAGTGTCCGGATACCGAGGGCTTTTCTTACCGGCGCGGCGTGCCGCATGGCGGGGTGGTGATGGGGAGCCGCCAGAAAGGTGAGATGGTGCTGTGTCAGCTGGTTGGAAAGGGCTTCCAAATTGTCCAGCGGTTCAATTCCCAGTGCAGCCAGAACGTCTGAGGCACCGGTGCGCGACGACACGGCACGGTTGCCGTGCTTGGCAACTGGAATGCCCAAAGCTGCCAGAACAAACGCAGTAGCTGTGGAAATGTTGAGCGTGCCGTAATTATCCCCGCCTGTGCCGCAGACATCTATGGTGTCGGGTGGCACGGTGGGCAGCGAAATCATGCGAGCGCGCAAGGCTCGCACAGCTCCCAGTAGTTCGGCCTGCCCTTCCCCCTGCACGCGCATGGCCGCGAGAAACGCGGCGATGCGTTCAGGAGAAACACCACCTTCTACAATGATGCCAAAAGCCTGCTCGATCTCATGGGTATTTAATCGCTGGCCAAGGCATAGCTTATTCAGCAGCGATAAAAACACCTCATCTGGTGAGAGGGCATTTTTAGGAAGAGAATAATTAGACATGCTTAAGGCTGCGGCTTTTTGGCAACCCATTCCTGCGCATGGGTCAAAAAATTACGCAAAATGTCATGCCCGTATTCTGAGGCAATGCTCTCGGGATGGAATTGCACGCCAGATATGGGATATTCCTTATGGCGTACCCCCATGATCACACCGTCTTCTGTCCAGGCAGTGACTTCCAGAATGTCAGGAATACTGTCAGGGGCAAGCGTCAGGCTGTGATAGCGTGTTGCCTTAAAAGGGTTAGGAAGCCCCTCAAAAACACCAGACCCATTATGGAAGACCGGGCTTATCTTGCCATGCATAGGTATAGGAGCACGAACCACGTCAGCCCCGAACACCTGCCCAATAGCCTGATGCCCAAGACAGACGCCAAAAACGGGTATCAGACCGGCAGCCTGTTTAATAAGATCACAGCAGATGCCAGCTTCGTTAGGTGAGCATGGCCCCGGTGAGAGAACAATGGCATCTGGGGTTAAGGCAAGAGCCTCTTCGACAGTTAAGCTGTCATTACGATGGACCTGACAGCTTTCCCCGAGTTCACCCAGGTAATGCACCAGGTTGAATGTAAAACTATCGTAGTTGTCGATCAGAAGGATCATTGCAGTATGATGGCCTTGTGTTGCCGTTGCGTCAAATATCAGGTGCTATAAGGCAGTCACCAGCCATGCTGAGTTTGGGTGAGTGCATGTTCTGCGGCGCGGAAAACGGCGCGCGCCTTCTGCCGTGTCTCCTCATACTCAGCTTCTGGCACGCTATCCGCCACAACGCCGCAGCCCGCCTGCACATGCATCATACCATCTTTAACAACGGCCATACGGAGCCCGATACATGTATCCATATCTCCGTCAGCTCCAAAATACCCTATGCAGCCAGCGTAGGTCGCCCGACGGGTTCGTTCAAACTCATCAATAATTTCCATAGCCCTGATTTTAGGTGCGCCGGTTAAGGTCCCCGCTGGGAAAGCGGCAACAAGTGCATCTAGCACGTCAACATCGGCTCGTACTGTGCCTTCCACATTGGAAGAGATGTGCATGACGTGGCTGAAGCGTTCAATAACGAAGCGCTCCGTGACCTTCACGCTACCAGCTTCGCACACGCGCCCAACATCGTTGCGGCCGAGATCAATCAGCATGAGATGTTCAGCAAGCTCTTTTTGGTCGCTGAGCAAATCCTGCTCAAGTTTCAAATCTTCTTCAGGGCTTTTGCCTCGCGGCCGTGTGCCAGCAAGGGGCCGTACGGTCATTTTACCATCTCGGACCCGGACAAGAATTTCCGGTGAGGAGCCGACGAGGGAAAAGGTTCCGAAATCTAGGTGGAATAGAAATGGTGCCGGATTAATCCGGCGTAGGCTGCGGTAGAGAGAAAGGGATGGCAGTGGGAACGCGGTAGAGAACCTTTGGCTCGGGACAACCTGAAACGCATCCCCTGCCGCAATATAGTCCTGTATTTTCTCAACGGTCTGACAAAATTCAGCTTTTGTGAAGGTAGAGTGCGGTTCCTGAAATTCGCCAATTACGGCTAGCGAACGGTCCAAAGGCAACCCGGCACTCAGGCACGTCTTGGCTTGGGTAAGAAGTGCCTGTGCGTTGTCCCACGCCGTTTTTGCGGTCTGGTGAGGCGTTGGGCGAATAGGTGCAGCCAGAATGAGCTCATCACTCACCGTGTCAAAAACCGCAAAAAGTCCGGGCCGAATAAGAATGGCTTCAGGTAAATTGAGGTCATCTACCGGGGCATGAGGCAGATGTTCCATCTGCCGCACCATGTCATAACCCAGATAGCCAAATAACCCGGCAATCATGGGGGGCAGGCCCGCAGGAAGGTCTAACTTACTTTCCTGAACCAGTGCGCGGAGCGAGGCAAGAGCCGGATCATGTTGCTTTTGGGGTGCCCCCCCAGGCTCATCAGGAGCCCGATCAAGCGTTACGTCCCCTGCATGGCAGGTCCAGACAAGGTCAGGCTTGAGAGCAATAACAGAATAGCGGCCACGGGAGACACCACCCTCTACACTTTCCAGAAGGAGAGTGTGTTTATGTGTGGTGCTATCAAAATGACGCAACCGCATGTAGGCGGAAACCGGTGTCAGCAGATCGGCTGGTTCAACAGAAAAGACAACACTTCCCTGCCCTTCGCTCCAGCGTTTTTCAACGTCCTGAAGAGAGGGAGAGGCTTGCAGGTGTGTGTTCAGGCTCATGGAGAAGATGTCCCGTCAAACCCAAGGGAACTCAGCGTGGCCGTAACAGCGCGTTCGGTAATTTTGGGAGGAAAGCGCTTGGCAAGTGCATCGACGTAAGAGGCAACCAAGTCATCCCCCTCAGATTGCGTCAAAGCGTCTCTCACCCGCTGAAATGCAACCGGGTCAGCCAATGGATCGGGCGTATAAACCTTGGTCACTGTGGCGATGAGGAAAGAGGTGTCGTCCTGCGCCATAACCGACTGACCGGCTTGCATTTGTGGCAGATAGCCCATCAGCTCGGAAGGAATGTTTTTATTGGGAGCGCTGCGCGAGAATGAAAGATCCTTAACGCTTTGTGCTGCACTCGCTGTCTGGGCAATTCCACCATGGTCTTTTGCTGCCGTATAAATGGCCGTAGCGCGTAGGTCCGCAGCATGTTTGCGGGCTTCTGCCTGCCAAGCGGCAAGAACATCAGCTTTCGCAAGCTCAAAGCTGCGGGGCGCTGCTGGTGTAATGGCGTCTACCTGCACGGCAAACCAGCTATTGTCCGGGCCTTCGATCAGGTTGGGCTGATTACCTTTTGGAAGGGAAAAGACCTTTTGAAGGAGAGCCTCGCGCAGCTTGCCTGATGCAGGAAGGGGGGCCGGTTCCTTGTCTTGCGTGTTGCCGTTGGCATCCATGGTGCCTGCGGCTGCAACCGCACCAATGTCAGCGGGAATGGAGTCTAGACCGCTGCCGGCAATGGCATCCTGCAATTGGCGGCTTCGTTCAGCGACAATGGATGGAGCTTTGGCTGTGCGATATTGTTGCAGAATATCTTGTTTGGCGACCTCAAATGGCGTGGTGCTTGGTGCCGTAATCTTGTTGACACGGAAAACAGTCCATCCAGCCTCGGTTTTTACAGGCCCCTGAACCTGGGTTAGAGGTGCTGCGAAAACAGCCTTGCTGAGAATTTCTGACGGGATCCCGGAAGCCCGTGTTCCTGGCATGTCCACAGAGGCTCCGCCTTTGGATGCAGCCTGCACGGCATTCCAGTCCGCACCACCCTGCCACAGGGCAGCCGTCTTGCGCGCGGCTTCCTCGTCAGGGAGGGTTACAACCTGCACATCGCGTGTTTCAGGCACGTTGTAACGTGACGATTCCTCGTCGTACACGCGCTTTAAATCTTTATCATCGACGGTAATCGTCTGGGCTGCCGTTGCTGGAGAGAGAACGACAATACGGGCGTGACGAAATTCGGGAGCCTGGAACATCCAGGGATGGTTTGCATAGTAACGTTGCAGGACTGCATCGCTCGGGGTGGGGGGTGTAGCTTGTTCGGAAAACGGAACACGTACCAGATCAACAACCCGCGTTTGCAAACCAAAAGCGGAAAGACGGCGTGCCATGAGTGCTGAGGATGTGCCGCCTTGTGCAACAGGCTGTAAAACTGTGCGCGATGTTAGATCATCGCGGATCAATGTCAGGAAATGCTGCTCGTTCATACCCCGCTCACGCAGGCGCGCATTGAGGATAGTGCGGTCAAATTGCCCAGTGGGCCCTTTAAAATAAGGGAGTGAGAACACCTCATCCCGCACGGCTGAATCAGGCACACTGATGCCGAGGCGATGCGCTGCCTCAAGCACCTCTTCCTGTCCAATCAGGCGTTGTAATACCTGATAGGCAACCTGCTTCCGCAACGCAGGCGGAAGCTGTGACGCGTCTGATACGCCCATCTGTTTTGCCATGTTAGGCAACTCGGATTGTATGGCCTGCGCAAGATCATCAGAACCAATACGTCCGTTGCCGACTTTTGCCACAACGTCCGTCTCTGTTCCCATATAGTTCACGACATCACCAATGCCCCATCCAATAAATGCGAGAAACAGGACGATGGCGATAACCCGGCCTAACCAGGAATCAACAAAAACGTGACGAAGATAGGAAATCATGAACGCAGGATCCGATGGGAGACAGAACAGCATATCACGGCATGCCGTGAACGCGGCACCATAAGCGGCCAGAGAGCGCTTGACCAGTCGTAAGAACGGTAAGGCTCGTTAAACTCGTATCCTACTTGCCTCGAAGTGCAACTGTATGGTTAAGGCTATCTCACCCCTCAGGTGGCGGGCACCCTGTGCAACAACGCCGCTGCGTAGTTCACAATAAGGAAGACAGACATGAGCAGACAAATCATCGTCGGTAACTGGAAGATGAACGGCACAACCCGTGATTCGCAGGCGCTTGTGCAGGCTCTCCTTGGTAAAGTGATAGCGGACGGGCCAGAGGTGGTAATCTGCCCGCCCTTCACGCAGCTTGCTCTACTGGCTTCCGCTCTGGAACCGTCGCCTATCGGTTTGGGTGCTCAGGACTGCCACAAAGACGTTTCCGGAGCACATACGGGTGACATTTCCCCCGCCATGCTGACCGATCTTGGCGTATCACACGTCATTCTCGGGCATTCTGAACGTCGTCAGGAGCATGGTGAGTTGGATGAGACCGTGCGGGAAAAAGCCGTTGCGGCTGCAAAAGCTGGTTTAACCCCCATTGTCTGTGTTGGGGAAACGGAAGATCAGCGCGAAAGTGGTGATCATTTTGATACGCTTGGTTGGCAGATCAAAGGCTCCTTGCCTGACGGTTTTTCTGGTATTCTCGCGTACGAGCCCATCTGGGCCATCGGCACAGGGCGTGCTGCAACCACCGAAGAAATTGCGGAAACCATGACATTCCTGCGGGAAGAGCTTGTCCGTCAGTTTGGCGAGGCTGGAAAAACTATCAAAATTCTGTATGGTGGCTCTGTTAATGACAAGAATGCGGCTTCCATTCTGTCGATTGCGGATGTAGCAGGAGCGCTTGTTGGTGGCGCCAGCCTGAAAGCTGAAGCGTTCTTGTCCATTATCAGTGCAGCATCTGCTGCCTGAAATTAGTATCTTACCCGGAAGAAGACATGACCACAGCCCTGCTGATTCTGCATTTTTGTGTAACCGTAGCCCTTATAGGCACTGTGCTTATTCAGCGGAGTGAAGGTGGTGGCTTGGGTATTGGCAGCGGTGGGCAGGGCATGGGTGCTTTCATGTCCGGACGTGGGACTGCAAACCTGCTGACCCGGAGTACAGCGGTTCTTGCTGGTTTATTCATGCTCCTATCTCTTGTGCTGGCCGTCCTCAACCGCGGTGCAGTGAGCGGGGCTGGTCATGATATTCTGGCTCAGGCTCCTGTTGCGCCTGTATCTGCCCCTGCACAGCCTGCTCCTGCGGCGGCAACAAATGCACCGGCTGCGCCAGCTGTGCAGGCCCCTCAGCCGCAGACGCAGCACTAATTCTATGAAGATCGCCCCTCCCCCTTTTCTTAAGGGCGGAGAGGGAACGTGCCTCTGTTCCTCCGCGCTTGTAGAAAGCTGCGGAGGAATTTTTTTGTCCATCTTTACCCACCCGGTTCTGTCCGTGTAGGAAGCCTGCTCATGACTCGTTTTGTATTTATCACCGGTGGTGTGGTGTCCTCCCTTGGTAAGGGCATTGCTTCCGCAGCCCTCGCCTCCCTCCTTCAAGCACGTGGCTACAAAGTCCGCTTGCGTAAGCTGGACCCGTATCTCAATGTGGATCCGGGTACGATGAGCCCCTTCCAACATGGGGAAGTATTTGTCACGGAAGATGGTGCCGAGACAGATCTCGACCTTGGTCACTACGAACGCTTTACGGGCGTGAATGCGACCAGAGAAGACAATACAACAACAGGCAAGATCTATTCTGACGTTATTGCCAGAGAGCGACGTGGGGATTATCTGGGCGGCACTGTGCAGGTTATCCCGCATATTACAGACGCCATTAAAGACATTGTGGTTGCCAACACGGACGATGTCGATTTTGTTCTGGTCGAAATTGGCGGTACAGTGGGGGATATTGAAAGCCTTCCCTTCCTTGAATCCATCCGTCAGCTCCGCAATGACCTTGGGCCGGCTCAGAGTATGGTTGTGCACCTTACCCTGTTGCCATGGATCCCATCAGCAGGCGAACTGAAAACCAAACCGACCCAGCACTCCGTAAAAGAGCTGCAAAATGTTGGTATTCAGCCACAAATTCTTCTGTGCCGGTGTGACCGCGCCATTCCGGATACTGAACGCCGGAAAATTGCTAATTTCTGCAACGTGCGGCCTGAGGCAGTTATTGCCGCGCGGGATGTTGATACAATTTATTCCTGCCCGCTTGCGTACCATGCTGAAGGTATGGACAACGAAGTCCTGCGCTATTTCGGACTGCCGTTTGAAGAAGAGCCAGATCTTTCTGGCTGGGAAAAAATTGTTGATGCCATCCGCCGCCCGAACAATGAAGTGCGTATTGCGGTTGTTGGTAAATACACAGCCCTGCTGGATAGCTATAAATCCCTCAATGAAGCTTTGCTTCATGGCGGTATAGACCACCGGGTCAAGGTGCGGCTTGACTGGGTAGAGGCCGAAGCGCTTGAGAA
Organism: Acetobacter cibinongensis; assembly: GCF_000963925.1. GTDB lineage: Bacteria > Pseudomonadota > Alphaproteobacteria > Acetobacterales > Acetobacteraceae > Acetobacter > Acetobacter cibinongensis. The sequence continues at coordinate 42,958 of NZ_BAMV01000018.1, read as the reverse complement.
ATCAGAAGAGGCCCTGGAGCGTCTTGCTAAGGCTGACGGTATTCTGGTTCCGGGTGGCTTTGGTGAACGCGGGTCAGAAGGTAAGATTGCCGCTATTCGTTATGCACGTGAGCAAGGTATTCCGTTCTTGGGTATCTGCTTTGGTATGCAGATGGCTGTTATTGAGTGCGCCCGGAATCTTGCAGGCATTCCAGACGCGTCATCCACAGAGTTTGGCTATACCAAGGAACCCTTGGTAGGGCTTATGACTGAGTGGGCCCGGGGCAATGAACGTTTGCGCCGCAGTGAAGGTGGAGAGCTCGGCGGGACCATGCGCCTTGGTGCCTACCCTGCCGTGCTGAGCACAGGCTCTCGTGCAGCTGAGGCTTATGGCACGACCGACATCAGGGAGCGCCATCGCCACCGCTATGAGGTGAATATTCACTACCGCGAAAAGCTTGAGGCTGCGGGTTTGAAATTCTCAGGCTTGTCTCCTGATGGTATCTTGCCTGAAGTCGTTGAATATCCGGATCACCCCTGGTTTGTGGCAGTGCAGTATCACCCTGAACTGAAGTCTCGTCCTTTTGCTCCACACCCGCTGTTCTCAGGTTTTGTCGGTGCGGCTCTTAAGAAAGTGCGGCCAGCATGAGTGGAGTATTCCACAATTTTCAACTCGGGACCCAAACGGTTGGTAATGACCAGCCGTTTGTTCTGATTGCGGGTCCTTGTCAGATTGAATCCGCTGCGCATGCATTTGAGACGGCAAGCGCATTGAAGGAGATTTGTGCGGCGGCTGGCGTTGGGCTGATTTACAAAAGCTCTTACGATAAAGCCAATCGCACCAGCCTCACCAGTGCGCGTGGGGTGGGACTGCACCAGGGTTTGGAAATTCTTGCAGACATCCGTCAACAACTGGGCATACCAGTTTTGACAGATGTACACACGGCAGAACAGTGCGCCCCCGTTGCAGAAGCGGTTGATATTATTCAGATTCCCGCTTTTTTGTGCCGTCAGACAGACCTTTTGTTGGCAGCAGGCAAAACGGGCGCTGTTGTGAACGTCAAAAAAGGCCAGTTTTTGGCCCCGTGGGACATGCAGCATGTCGCTGCAAAAATTGCGTCAACGGGGAACCAGAAAATTATGTTGTGTGAGCGGGGTACCAGTTTTGGATATAATACCCTGATCAATGACATGCGTGGCCTGCCTATTATGGCGCAAACTGGCTACCCAGTTGTTTTTGATGCCACACATTCGGTCCAGCAGCCGGGGGGGCTTGGTGGGTCTTCGGGTGGACAGCGCGAGTTTGCGCCTATTCTCTCACGGGCGGCTTTGGCAATAGGGGTTGCTGCCCTGTTTATTGAGACGCATGAGAACCCAGACGCAGCACCAAGCGATGGTCCTAATATGCTGCCCATAACGGCACTGCCTAAGTTACTTGAGCAGTTCAAAGCGATAGACGCGCTGATCAAAAGCTGACCATTAGATTTTACTTCTAGGTGTAAACAAAAAGGGGCAGACTTTCAAAAGTCTGCCCCTTTTTGTTTTTCTACCTAGGTTCTTTACACGTCCAGATTGGCAACTTTCAGGGCGTTCCCGACAATAAAGTCACGACGGGGCTCAACCACGTCACCCATTAGCGTCGTAAAGACTTGGCTGGCTTCTTCCACATCTCCAACTTTCACCTGCAACAGGGTACGCATAGACGGGTCGAGGGTGGTTTCCCAAAGCTGAGCATCGTTCATTTCGCCCAAGCCTTTAAAGCGGTTGATCGCCAAACCGCGGCGACCTTGTGTCAGCAAACGAGTATAAAGCTCTGATGGTCCAGCAAGCTCTACCTCTGAACTCTCATGTTTCAGGCTTACACCTGTTCCGAACTCTTTTTGCAGACGTTCTAACTGCGCGGTAAGCCAACGGGCATCCGCTCCCGCAAAACTTGTGGGGTCAATCCGGTAGACTTCCCCCACACCGCGTACATTGCGCGCCAGCTCAAGGCCATCTTCACTCGCCACAACTTTCCACCCACGTTCGTTTTCGGGGGAAGCTGCATCCAGATTTTGTTGAAGCGTACTGACCCTGCCCTGCACAATGGCGAGGTCAGCCGCAAGCGCACCAGCAAGTGCAACCTGCTCAATAATCCACTTTGGAATACGGTTGGATAGGCGGGCAATTGCTTGCGCGGTCTGCCGTATGAAAGGAAGATCAGCCTCCAGTTCTTCGCCGCTGACAGCGCGTTTGTCGCTATAAACGAAGCTCGCATTATTAAGCGCTTTATCAAGCAGATACTGCTCCAGTGCGGCATCGTCTTTTAGGTAACGCTCTTCATTCCCGCGTTTGGCACGGTAAAGCGGTGGCTGGGCAATATACAGGTAACCGCGTTCTATCAGTTCAGGCATTTGCCGGAAGAAGAAGGTAAGCAGTAGGGTTCGGATATGTGAACCGTCTACGTCAGCGTCAGTCATGATGACGATGCGATGGTAACGGAGTTTGTCGACCGAAAAGCCGCCCTGATCTGCCTCGCCCCGACCAATGCCTGTGCCCAATGCCGTAATCAGAGTGCCAATTTCAGCGGATCCAAGCATACGGTCAAAGCGGGCACGCTCGACGTTCAGAATTTTACCTTTAAGCGGCAGGATAGCCTGAAAACGACGATCTCGACCTTGTTTGGCCGTGCCACCAGCAGAGTCACCCTCAACGATGAAAATTTCAGCTTTTGAAGGATCCCGTTCCTGACAGTCAGCCAGTTTGCCAGGCAGAGAGGAAATATCCAGAACACCCTTGCGGCGTGTCAGTTCGCGTGCTTTGCGCGCGGCCTCACGTGCGGAGGCAGCATCCAGCACTTTGGAGACAACAACCTTAGCTTCTTTAGGGTGTGTTTCAAACCAATGGCCGATCATGTCGGATGCAGCAGCATGAACAACGGGCTGCACTTCTGAGGAAACCAGCTTGTCCTTTGTCTGTGAAGAGAATTTCGGGTCTGGCACTTTGACGGACAGAACAGCCGTCAGGCCTTCTCGCATGTCTTCACCGACCAGAGACTGAGAGTCTTTTTTAGCAATACTCTCGGCATATTTGCCGACAATACGGGTTAAGGCCTGCCGGAAACCAGCAAGGTGAGCGCCGCCATCACGCTGGGGAATATTGTTGGTAAAGCACAGCATTGTTTCGTGGAAACTGTCATTCCAGCTCAACGCGAACTCAACTTTGATACCGCTTTCCTCGTTTTCAAGGCTACCTGTGATGGGAGGGGTGACAATCGGTGTCCTGGCCCGGTCCAGCCATTGGACAAATGCTTCTAGGCCGCCATCATAGTGGAAAATTTCTTCGCGTTTTTCTTCCGTGCGATGGTCTCTAAGAACAATTTCTAGCCCGGAGTTCAGGAAAGCCAGCTCCCGAAGGCGGCGTTCAAGAATGGCAAAATCGAATACGGTTTTCGGGAAAGTTTTGTCACTTGGTTTGAAGGTAACCAGCGTGCCCCGCTCTTCTGATGAAGGGCCGACAACCTCCAGGGCGCGGTCTCGTTCACCATGTCTGAACGTGATGACGTGTTCTGTGCCTCCACGCCAAATGCGGACTTCCATTTTTTCAGACAAGGCATTGACCACAGCAGCGCCAACACCGTGCAACCCGCCCGAAACTTTATATGAATTCTGGTTGAATTTACCGCCAGCATGAAGGCGGGTCAGCACGACTTCAGCAGCGCTAATGCCTTCCTCAGCGTGCATATCTGTAGGAATGCCGCGACCGTTATCCCGCACACTCACCGTGTCATTGGGAAGAAGAGTGACAATGCAGCGCGTGGCATAGCCAGCTTGTGCTTCATCCACTGCGTTATCAATAATTTCAAACGCCATGTGATGAAGGCCAGAGCCGTCATCCGTGTCCCCAATATACATGCCAGGGCGTTTTCTAACGGCATCAAGTCCTTTCAAAACGGAGATTGATGACGCACCGTAATCTTCTTCCATACCGGTCGGTGGCGTAGTCTGAGAGTGGTCAGTCATGAGTAAAACGTACTCCGGAGATGGAAGAATAAAAAACGACTTTCGTTCTTATACTCTGCCAGCCCGTTGGAGGCCAGATTCCTTAAGCTGTTTTCTTGGTCATGCGGAGAGAAACTGACCATTTCTCAGGGTGCTAAATTGTGCGGCCCCATGCAAATCTTCAAATAATCCACTATCGGTGCCGGTTAGAATGGCGGTCGTCTGAAAGGTTTTCAGGCGTGCCAACAAAGCGGCGCGTTTGGCGTGGTCAAGATGAACCAAAGGCTCATCAAAAAGTAGAATGGGCGGGGCCCCTCGGTATTCTGTCACTAAGTCTGCATGAGCAAGGATAATACCAATCAGCATCGTTTTCTGTTGGCCGGTGCTGGCTGTGGACGCCGGGAGGCCTGTCGCAAAATCGGAAAGCGTAAAATCCGCCCGGTGTGTGCCCAGTGTAGCCCGGCCGCGTTCCCGATCTTCTTGCCGGTTGGCGTGTAAGCGCTCCCTTAGCCAGTCTTCGACCACAAGCGCTGCGTTGTGCGCTATCTTGTCCCCGACAACGCAGTCTAGTTCCCCACGCGTGGCCGGAAAACCAGAAGTTGCTTCACCGGCTGAAAGACATAGGTGCTGGACTAAGTCCTGACGAGCGGCCGCTATGGCAACAGCATGGCGGGCCATGGAGGCTTCAAGGCCCCCTAGCCAGCTATTTTCAGTAAAGCGAGTTTGCAAAAGGCGATTACGCTGGGCCATTGCGCGGTCATACGCCGTGAGTTCACGTGCATGGTTGGGACTGATAGCCATAACAAGCCTGTCCAGAAAACGCCTGCGGCCAGATGCATTATCACTGAAAAGCCTATCCATCTGTGGTGTAAGCCAGACAGCTGCCAGCGTATCTTCAAGAGATTCTTTTTTTGGTAAAGTTCTGCCATTGAGTAGGTGAACACGTCTGGCGGCCTCACCACCAGGCACAATGCCGGTTGCAAGATCAACGTACTCGTTATCCAGGTGAAACCGTGCGCTAATGCCCCATTCTACGCTTTGATTGTAACCAAGTTGCGCAATCGGGGCTCGTCGCAAGCCTCGGCCTGCCGTGAGAAGCGAGAGAGCTTCAAGGAGGTTGGTTTTTCCGCTGCCGTTTTCGCCCGTTAAAACAACGAGTGAAGTTTCAGGCTCCCACACTAAGCGGGGATAATTACGGAAATTGGTAAGCGTAAGCTTTTTAAGCCGGGGCATAGTATCCGGGCACGCTCACGGTATGAGAGAAAAGCACGGACAAAAATGATAATCCCGGCAGGTTTTTAAGTTTGAAGTTAAAAACCTGCCGACAATATTCACCTTAGACGCGCATTGGCATCAGCACATAGAGTGCTGAGGGGCTATCAACATCGCGCACAATGGTTGGCGCAGAGCTGTCGGAAAAAGCGAATTCAACGTCTTTTTCAACTTGGTCCGTGATATCGTTTAGGTAGCGAGCCTGAAAACCGATTTCTAGTGGTTCCGCATCAAAGGAGATGCGATTATCGTCCAGTTCTTCCTTTGCTACACCCTGCTCTGCACTACTTGCGGAGAGTGTCAGCAAACCTGGTTCCAATACCAGTTTTACCGGGCGCGAACGTTCCTGGCTGATGGCTGCAACACGCGCCACAGCGTCAGCAAAGTCTTTTTTGCTGACGCGCAGAATGCGCGTATTATTGCGAGGAATAACACGATCATACTCGGGAAAAGTGCCGTCAATCAATTTTGACGTCAGCATGATTGGGCCAGCAGTGAACTGGATACGCGTCTCAGAAAGCGCAATTTCAATTTCTTCTGGCGCTTCATCAAGAAGCTTGCGCAGTTCCGCGACTGTTTTGCGCGGGATAATGACGCCTGGCATTGTTTCCGCGCCAACCGGAAGCTCAGCTTCTACGCGTGCTAGGCGGTGGCCGTCCGTTGCGACAGCTCTGAGGAGCGGTTTTCCGTCATTTTCTGTGGCGTGGAAGAAAATACCATTCAGGTAATAGCGGGTTTCTTCTGTAGAAATTGCAAAGCGTGTGCGGTCAATCAGGGACCGTAGAATGGTTGACTTGACCTTGAAGTGGCAAGGAAGCTCCCCTGCCCCCATGGACGGGAAATCATCAACACTCAGTACGTTCAGGCGTGTTGCAAAGCGGTCTGCACGCAGTTGGAGTGGCGTGTCACCTTCAGCCTGATCAAGTTCAACCTGGACATTATCCGGAAGCTTACGGACAATTTCGTACAGAACAGAGGCAGGCGCAGTCGTGGCACCTTCTCGAGAAATGGTGGCCGGGATAACTTCCACGACCTCAATTTCCATATCTGTGGCTTTGAGGCTCAGTTGGCCATTTACAGCCTGAATAAGCACGTTAGCCAGAATGGGGATGGTATTGCGCTTTTCAGCTACACTCTGGATGTGTGCCAAAGCCTTGAGCAATGTTGTGCGCTCAGCTGAAAACTTCATCTATACCTCATCCCTGCGTGTTACGCCCCGGCGGGAGACATGGAGCGCAAAATCATTTGTGGAATCTACCAGCCGTCGGCTGGTAGGTCTAGAAACAAAGCGTTTTAATCTTAGGAAAAGCGGTTTCTCAACTTTCCAGCATACGTCTTAGCAGCTCAACATCTTCAGCGAAGGCCGTATCACGTTCCATAAGCTCTGTGACCCGTGATACCGCATGCATGACTGTCGTATGATCGCGGTTACCAAATTTACGACCAATTTCCGGGAGCGAGCGGCTTGTGAGTTGCTTGGCCAGAAACATTGCCACCTGACGCGGGCGTGCTACTGCACGGGCCCGACGCGCGGAAGACATGTCAGTAAGCCGAATATTCCAGTGCTCAGCCACCTTCTTCTGGATTTCCTCAATCGTCACACGCCGGTCGTGAGCCTTGAGAATATCGTGCAGAACGTCCTGAGTTGCTTCGAGTGTTACAGGGCGACCAAACAGATTGGCGTGAGCAATCAGGCGGTTAAGCGCGCCTTCAAGTTCACGCACGTTGGACGTGATCTTGTGTGCCAGAAACTCAAGAACCTTGCTTGGCACCACCACACCAGACGCGGCAGCCTTTGATTCCAGAATTGAGATTCGTAGTTCAAAGGTTGTGGCATGGATGTCAGCCACCATACCGCAGCCCAGACGCGTACGAAGGCGGTCTTCCAACCCTGAAAGGTCTGAGGGTGATTTGTCGGCGGAAACAATGATCTGTCTGCCGGCATCAACAAGGGCGTTGAACGTGTGGAAGAACTCTTCCTGCGTATTATCCTTGCCAATCAGGAATTGCAGGTCATCAATCATCAACACATCAACAGAGCGAAGCTGCTCTTTGAATTCCATGGTCGATTGAGAGCGAATGGCCGCAATAAACCGATACATGAATTTTTCGGCAGACATATAGGCGACCGATACTGTGCCGCTCTGGAGTAATTCTGCGCCGATGGCATGCATAAGATGCGTTTTGCCCAATCCCACGCCGCCATAAAGGAAGAGCGGGTTAAAGCCAACGCTGGATGGTTTTTCAGCCACACGCCGTGCACAGGCATAGGCGAATTCGTTAGGCTTGCCGACTACAAACGTATCAAACGTGAAGCGGCTATCCAGCACGGCAGCAATATCACTTTTGACTTCTGGCGCCACTCTTGGGGCATCTTCAGAGTCAGCTTGCGGTGCAGTGCTGGCGTCAGTAGTTTTTTCTTCTAATGCCAATGGGGGTGCTACGGGGTCTCCGGGGCGAGCAACCTGAAGCTCAACGCGCCGAATGGCTGAGACCTCCTGATTCCAGAGCTCACTCAACCGGTCACCATATTGGCTGCGCACCCAGTCACGGAGAAAACGGGTGGGAAGCAGGAGGGTGATTTCGTCGCCATCAACCGGACCAAGCGCGATTTTTGTCAGCCAGGTACGGTATTCTACCTCCCCAACTTCGCCCTTCAGTCTTGAACAGATCCGTATCCACGATTTCTCAAGAGCCTTGCCCTCATCAACATGTGAGAAGGCGCTTTCGTCATCGTCCACTCCGATTGTCATCTATGCTCCCGAGCGGTCAAAACAGCGCGGTAAGCCGCGTGTTGTTTACGAATATACGACTGCCATCTTCAAGGCAGCCAAACAGCCTGATTTCTGGCAATTTTACAAAAACGACCAATGAAAATAAGACCTGAAAACCGAGTTTTCAGGTGAGGTCCATGGCGCTTCGTGCGTTCCGCCAGAAATAGTGCAGAGCGCGGTGCCGGGCAATGAAAATCTGCTTTTTCAGATCTGCACGCCTGTCATGCTCTACACAAAAACAAAGCCGAACCATCTAGATGATGATTCGGCTTTATAGTCGTCATAGTCGGCAAGCTGCTATAGCAGCCCGAGGCTGGCCTCAGGCTGTTGCGATAGCTTTGATGCGTGCAGAGAGACGAGAAATTTTGCGAGAAGCTGTGTTGTGGTGAACAACGCCCTTGCCTGCAGCGCGCTGAATTTCCGGCTGAGCAGCGCGCAGTGCTTCCCGCGCTTCTTCCTGGTTGCCAGCAGCAATTGCAGTTTCGACCTTTTTGATAAAGGTGCGCATACGAGATTTACGAGCAGTGTTACGTGCAGTCCGCTTAGCGGTCTGCCGGATGCGCTTACGCGCTGAAGCGATATTCGCCATGAGTTCTATTCTGTCCAGCACAAAAGAGAAAGCAGGCAGACCCAAAAGGTGTGCCAACTAAAAGAGTAGCGGTGCTGTAATCCACACGCGCCCCGTTCGTCAAGCATGTTCGTGCTTTTGGCACTAAAAATCACGGGCTTTCTGCCGAATGGGACAGAAAAAAGTGGAGCGCCCAGCCTGCGTTATATGCTGCACGCCAGAGCATTGCGGTTTCTGCGGGCACTCCGGGCAACGCTGGCCTGCTCGTCCATAAACTTGCCATGCGTGCTGAAAGTAGCCCAGCCCTCCTTCAGGTCGGACATAATCTTTCAGGCTTGAACCGCCGGCAGCTATCGCTTCGGTCAGAACGTCCTTTATGGCTGGAACCAGCGCTTTGATGTCTGTTGCAGCAAGATCTTTGGAAGGTGTGGCCGGGTGAATTCTGGCCCGATAGAGTGCTTCACACACATAGATATTTCCAAGGCCTGCAACATTTTTCTGGTCAAGGAGTGCCGTTTTGATAGGGCTCTTTTTGCCCGCAAGACAAAGTGCCAGCGCCTCTGGCGTGAACGCTGGTGTAAGCGGCTCCGGACCCATTGCCTGCAATAGGCGATGTTCATATTCGGAACCTGTCCTGACAAGGTCAATCATGCCAAACCTGCGGGGGTCAACAAAGCTGCATCGCTTGCCATCGTCGGTTACAAACACGACATGCTCATGTGGTGTCGGGGTTTTGGGAGAATCGAGAATGATTCGCCCTGACATCCCGAGATGCAGCATTATTGATATGCCGCCCGAAAGCCGGATAAGGATATATTTGCCACGGCGCTGAAATGCGGTAATGCGCCTTCCAGCAACACGTTGGGAAAAATCGGCAGGAATCTGCCATCGCAGGTCATGGCGTCGCACATGAACTGTGTTCAGGGTGCGGTTTAGCAGAGCAATCTGCATACCGCGCATCACGGTTTCTACTTCAGGGAGTTCCGGCATGAGTAAAAAGCAGGTTATAGGGTAAGATCATGACCGACAATAGCTTTGCGCCCTCCCCTGGTTCTTCCGCCTCAGCCGCAGAAGAGACCGATTTTGGTTTCCGTTCCGTCAGAAAGGAAGAAAAGAAGCCGCTTGTCCGTGCTGTTTTTGACAGTGTTGCGGGTAAGTATGATGTGATGAACGATGTCATGTCCTTAGGCATCCATCGTATCTGGAAGCGGATTTTCGTAACGGAACTTGGCCCGCAACCCGGTTTGTCCCTGCTGGATCTGGCTGGCGGCACCGGCGATATCTCATTTGGCTGGCTGAAGGGTGGCGGCGGTCCTACCGTTATGACCGATATTAATGCGAGCATGCTGTCCGTGGGGCGCGACCGTGCTTTAAGTCAGGGGCTGGTGTCAGACCTGTCTTTTTGTGTTGTGGATGCTGAGGCCATCCCCCTGAAGGATATGTCAGTAGACCGCGTCTCCATTGCCTTTGGCCTGCGGAACTGTACCGATAAAATGGCTGTCATTCGTGAGGCGCGTCGTGTGCTGCGGCCGGGTGGGCGTTTCATGTGCCTGGAATTTTCACGCGTGCAGGTTGCAGCACTTTCGCCAATTTATGATGCATGGTCGTTCAAGGTTCTACCCGCTATGGGCAATCTGATCGCGAAGGATCGTGCCAGTTATCAGTATCTGGCTGAGAGCATTCGGACCTTCCCAGATCAGGAAACCTTGGCTGAGATGTTCCGGGAAGCAGGGCTGTCTCATGTAAGATACCAATCTCTTTCTGGCGGTATTGCCGCCATTCATTCTGGTTGGCGACTGTAAAAGAGGGAATGATGCAGCGGCCAGTCCGGTCAGTTTTGCTGATTGTCAGCGGGAGTATTGCAGCTTTCAAGGTCCCTGATCTTGTCCGCTTGCTCCTTGCTGATGGTGTCCAGGTCCGCTGTGTTCTTACGCATGCGGGAGCACAGTTTGTAACGCCGCTGACTCTTCAGGCTCTGACTGGAAAGCCAGTTTATACGGAATTGTTCTCACTCACTGATGAGCAGGAGATGGGGCATATTGCCCTTTCCCGCTCAGCTGACCTCATTGTGGTATGCCCTGCTTCCGCCAACCTTTTGGCAAAAATGGCGCAGGGTCTTGCTGATGATTTGGCAAGCACCATTCTTCTGGCGACAGATGCCCCTGTTATGGTCGCACCTGCCATGAATGTGCGCATGTGGGAACACCCCGCAACGCGCGCTAACATAGAGCAACTTCAAAAGCGCGGTGTGCTCCTTATTCCACCAACCTCAGGCATAATGGCCTGTGGAGAGTTCGGTCCAGGCCGGATGGCAGAACCTGTGGATGTCAAAGACTGCATTATTGCCTATTTCCGGCGTAGTCTTCAGCAGGGTGGTGGTGCGCTTTCAGGGAAGCGGGCGTTGGTGACGGCTGGCCCCACGCACGAGCCTATGGATCCTGTGCGTTATATTGCAAACCGTTCATCTGGCCAGCAGGGGTACGCCATAGCCAATGCCTTGGCTGATCTTGGAGCTGAGGTCACGTTAATTAGCGGTCCGACGACCCTGCGCAAGCCTGCGGGGGTTGCCGTGCAGGACTGTGAGACAGCACTGGAAATGCAGGCCTTAGTTGCAGCGATGCCGGTGCAGGACGTGGCAGTTTGTACTGCGGCTGTAGCGGACTGGCGCCCCGCGCAGATAGTTGGCCAAAAAATAAAAAAACAAAGTCGCGATGATGTGCCTGCACCCTTGGAGTTGGTTCCCAACCCTGACATCCTTGCAGACATCTCGGCTCCCTCCCCTTCTCGGCCACAGCTTGTTATTGGGTTTGCCGCAGAAACTGAAAATGTTGAGGCGCATGCACGGGCTAAGAGGCTCCGCAAAGGCTGCGATTGGATTGTCGCCAACGATGTAGGTGAAAATTCTGACGTTATGGGCGGGCGTGAAAATCAGATTACACTGATAACCGAGCAGGCTAGTGAGCAGTGGCCGCGGCTGGATAAAAATGATGTTGCTCAGAGGCTTGCCGCTCTTATCTCTGAGCGCCTTTCGGGTAAGATAGACCTTTAAAATAAGGATGGAGAAAAAGAATGCCGGTGCCGCACGCAGGAAAAACCCCTCTTACTGTGCGGGTGGTACGTCTCCCTCATGCTGCTGACCTACCCTTACCTACCTATGCCACAAAAGGTGCTGCGGGTCTGGATCTTGTAGCGGCAGTTACAGAACCAGTTCTTTTGGCTCCCGGTGAGCGTGTGCTGGTGCCTACAGGGTTAAGAATTGCACTGCCGGAAGGTTATGAGTTGCAGGTTAGGCCGCGCTCAGGGCTGGCGCTGAAACATGGTATTATTCTTCCCAATTCCCCCGGAACTATAGATGAAGATTATAGAGGGGAATTAGGGGTCATCATGCTCAATACGGGCAATGATCTGTTCCGAATTGAACGCGGAGCACGTATTGCTCAGGGAGTTATTGCGCCCGTTGAGCGTATTGAATGGGATGAATGTGCCACACTGGACGAAACTGCACGCGGTGAAGGTGGGTTTGGCAGCACAGGAACCGGAGTGCCATGAAGCGCGAGCGGCCAGATTTTACAATCAAGCCGCCTTTTTTCTCTGCCCTGAGAGGTGATAACGCACGAGGCGGTATAGGCTTGGTGCTCCTGATCTGTCTCACGGGTTTTCTCGCAGCAATGGGCGTGTTTTCGGGCACGGTCATTGCGCAAAGCCCTTCCCTTTACAAAACACCAGATGACCTTTCATCCCTCAATCTCTTGGCATCCACGTTTTGTACTGCGGCCCGTATGGGGGCAGCTCTTTGCTGTGCCATCGTAGTAGCCCTAGCCAGTGCGGTTGCTGCTACGAAAAATCAGTATGCAAGGTTGTTGCTGGAACCTACTCTGGAAGTCTGCCAGTCGGTGCCTGTGCTGGGGCTGTTTTTTTTCATCTTATTGGCTTTTCAGGCCAGCATGGCGCATCACGGACTCTCGCTTGAAATGGCTACGGTCATGACGGCCACTGTGTGTGTGGCATGGCGTTTGGCCGGGGCTGTTTATCGTGCTTTGAGATACCTCCCTGCGGATCTGGATGAGGCAGCGCTTTCTTTAAGACTCACGAGTTGGCAAAGGCTGTGGTCTCTAGAACTACCGTATGTTTTACCCGCACTTGTTTCGAGTTTACGGGTCTCAAGTGCTGCGACGTGGCTAGTCATTACTTTTTGCGAGGGTGCGCGTATTGCGCCCAGCCATGGCATGCTGACCGGCTTGGGTGCTTTTGCCAGTGCAGCGGCCTTTCATGGTAATATTTGGGAAGCAGTTTGCGCGGTCTTGGCAATGGGTCTGGTTTTGCTAGCCTACGACCATATTCTGTTTCGTCCGGCAACAGCATGGGCGCAGCGCTTTGAAAGTGTTCCGATACCGGAAAATATTTCAGATCCGTTTTTTCTACGGTGGTATCGGCGCAGTTCTATCATAAATCTGCTGACATCCTCTCTCCGTAAGGTTCTGCGGCAGCTTGGTCGTTTGCCTATAGGTGCAAAACCTTCTTCTGTGTCGGGCGGCAAAAGCCGATTGGAAAGCAACGTACGACGCGGTTTGGTGAAGGGGATTTTTTTCTGGAGTGTCTGCGTGGTCGGGGCTGCGTTAGCACTTCTTTTCTGTTTGCAGACCTATTCCGTGGCTCAGTACCAAGATGTCTTGTTGAGAGGGCTGGCTACAACCGCTCGTACATTGATCATTCTTATTGTGAGCTCTCTTATCTGGGTTCCTATCGGCGTTTATGTTGGGCAGCGACGTTCCATAGCCTACAAAGTAGCGCGGTTTGCGTACTATGCCATGGCATTTCCGGCCAATCTTCTGTTCCCGTTTTTCGCTTTAGCCACCGTCAGTCATCATGAACCTTCGGACATATGGGTTATTGTTGGCCTATTAATTAGCGTGCAGGGTTTCATTCTGGTGAGCGTTATTGACGGCATGAAATATTTTCCGCCTACTCTTCTGGAGGTAGGGCGTAATTTTCATGTCCGGGGCGTCCTGCTTTGGCGCAAGGTCCTCGCTCCCGGTATCCTACCATATTACGTGGTTGGTTTATCTACCGCGTCCGCCACCATCTGGAATGTCACTATTGTCGCTGAGAGCATGGAATGGGGGGGGCAGACAACCCAGGTCTACGGGCTAGGCGCATACATTGCTCAAGCAATGCGGACCGGTTCCGTTCATCAAGTCGCCTTAGGATGTGTCTGCATGACGATCATGGCCATGATGAGCAACTTGCTAATATGGCACCCCACAATGCGGTATGTTCAGCGTACCCTCAAAATTTCTGACAAGGCACTCTAACAATGTCTCGCAGTTTGCCAGTTTCCTTAGGGCTCACAGACACCGTCCCTCTTCTGGAAAGTCGGCACATAGGCCAAGCTTACCAGAAAGAGAGCAGTGTTGACCTTCTGGTGCTGGACGATGTGAACCTGAGCATTCAAGAGAACGAAATTGTCGGTCTGCTTGGTCGTTCTGGCTCAGGTAAATCAACATTACTTCGCATTCTGGCAGGGCTTGTCACGCCAACGTCAGGGCAAGTCTTATGGAAAGGAAAACCGTTTACTGGACCGTTGGCTGATGTTGCTATGGTCTTTCAGTCTTTCGCGCTTTTCCCATGGATGACGGTTGATGAAAATGTAGGGTTGGGTCTTGAGGCCGGTACTCTACGTGGAGTGGAATTAGAGCAGCGTGTTGAAGAAACCATAGAACTTGTGGGGTTGGGTGGGTACGAAAACGCATGGCCTAAGGAACTGTCGAATGGCATGCAGCAGCGTGTAGGCTTGGCGCGAGCTTTAGCCATAAAGCCATCCCTGCTGCTTATGGATGAGCCTTTTTCTGCGCTAGATGTTCTGACAGCGGAAAACCTGCGAACGGACCTCATCGAACTATGGAGCGACAAGCGGCTACCAATCCAGTCCATTCTATTGGTAACGCATAATATTGAAGAAGCGGTTTTGATGTGTGACCGCATCGTTATTTTTTCATCCAATCCGGGCCGTGTCGCTCATGTGTTGGAGGTCCCATTTGCACATCCCAGAAACCGTGAAAATCCTGAATTCCGGCAGTTGGTTGATCATATTTATGCGTTGATGACACAACGTGCTCCAATAGTGTCGGAAGCTGACTTGGCCGTCTCACCAAAAATTTCTACGCCTTCGACTAGTGGATTGTCTGCCCTTCCCCCCGTCTCAATAACCATGATGATTGGTATGATGGAAGCATTGACCGCTTCACCCTTAAACGGGCGGGCCGACTTACCTATGCTTGCAGAAAAATTACAGCTTGAATTGGATGACCTGTTCCCGCTTGGCGAATCTCTAGAACTGCTCGGTTTGGCTGAACTGGAAGATGGCGATATTTTCCTGACACACGAAGGTCTTCACTTCGTCTTGAGTGACTTGGAAGAGCGGAAGGCTATTATGGGTCATGCCCTGATACATAATGTGCCACTGGTTAAAATGATTCAGAGCGCTTTAGACGAAAAAGCGAACCACAGCGCATCTGCTTCCCGATTCAGGAAAAGTCTAGAAGTGTGCATGTCGCCTGATTATGCCAAGCAAACTCTGCAAACCGTGATTGGTTGGGCACGATTTGCAGAGCTATTCGATTTTGATGAGGAGACTAGCCGTTTTTATCTGGAAGATGATGATGATAGCTAAATATCATCGTTTTCCCGTAAATCGTTATTGGTAACGGCTAAAAAACTCTTTACGCATTTTGGATACTTTAGGAGCTATAACGGCAGAGCAATAACCCGTTAGAGGGTGTTTGCTATAATAATCATGGTGTAGTTCTTCAGCAGTCCAAAAGTGATCTAGTGGCTTTATTTCAGTCACGAGTTTTTGGCCCCAGATGTGACTATTTTCTATTTCATCCCGTATGCTCTGTGCAGAGTTCTTCTGGGTGTCATCACTGTAAAAAATGACCGACCGGTATTGCGTCCCGCAGTCATTCCCTTGCCGGTTAAGCGTTGTGGGATCGTGCAATGTGAAAAAAATACGCAGGAGATCATCGTAAGTCATAATGGCAGGGTCAAAGGTAACCCGTACCACTTCAGCGTGCCCGGTTGTTCCCGTACACACCTGCTCATAGGTTGGCTCTGACGTATGCCCCCCTGCATAGCCTGGGGTCACGGCTAAAATACCCTTCATGCCATTCAACACAGCTTCTACGCACCAGAAGCAGCCACCGCCAAAAACAGCTTGTTCAGACATTGGTTACGTCCTCTTTTCTCTGTGTGAATGTCTTGTTGTGATGTGAGCACACATCACAACAAGAACAAGGGGGAAGTTTTTAGGAAATACGTAAAAGGGCCGCTTTCAAGCGCTGGCTCTCTCCTTGTTGCGCAACAAGACGCTCTCTCATTTCCTGCACAATTTCAGGTTTGGCTCTGGCAACAAAGTTTTCGTTCTCCAGTTTTTTTTCTGTTTTGCCAATTTCATCTTCTGCTTTTGTAAGCTCTTTCTGCAAACGATCGCGCTCGACCGTAATATCAATAAGGCCTTCCAGCGGAATGATCAGGGTCGCTTCATCCAGAACGGCTTGAGCGCATCCCTTTGGCAAATCCCCTTCCAACGCGGCGACATGAGAAACTCGTGCCATGCGACCAATGGCCTCTTGCCACCGCTCTGCCCGCGCAACAGTTTCTGGATGGGCGTCCTTCAAAAATACGGGTGCTTTTTGTGACGGCGGGACATTCATTTCCGAGCGTACTGTCCGCACTTCCGAGATCAGGCGGATGATCTGGTCACATTCCGACAAAGCAGCATCAGCATTTTGCAGTTGGACAGGTGTCGGCCATGGCTCAGAAATAAGGGTGCCTTCGCCACCAAACCCAAACGCATGCCAGAGGTCATCTGTAACAAACGGCATGACAGGTTGTAGAAGGCGCAAAATCTGCCCCAACACATAAGCTGCTACGTTACGGATCTCATCTGCTTCATTCTGGTTTTCAGAAGCGAAAACGGGCTTTGCCAACTCTAGGAACCAGTCACAAAAGCGGTTCCATACAAAACGGTAGCATGTAAGGGCATAGTCGTCGAAACGGTAGGCCTCTAAAGCTTTCGTTGCATCCGTAATTGCTTGAGAAACTTCAGTAATAATCCATTTTCCGAGAGCGGACTGGACTGTGTGTGGGTCAAAATCGGCAGAAGCCTTAACGGCATTCATTTCGCAGAAGCGAGCAGCGTTCCAGAGCTTTGTTACAAAAGCCCGGTAATCCTCAACCTTTTTACGGCCAAGCTTTACATCTCGCCCAATGCCCGTAAGCGAGCAAATTGTGAAGCGCATGGCGTCTGCGCCGTAATCGTCAATGAGCTCAAGTGGGTCAATCCCATTGCCCTTGCTTTTCGACATTTTCTGGCCACGCTCATCACGCACCAGGCCATGAATAAAGACATCTTTAAAGGGAACATCACCCATAAAGTGCTGACCCATCATAATCATTCTGGCAACCCAGAAGAAAATGATATCGAAGCCGGTAACCAGCACATCGGTTGGATAATACCGTGCCAACTCTGGTGTTTTATCTGGCCAGCCCAACGTTGAGAACGGCCATAACCCGGAGGAGAACCACGTATCCAGCACATCTTCGTCCTGAATAAGCGGCGTGGAGCTGCGGTAATGCTTTATTGCCTGTTCCTGAGCGTCTTCTTCATTGTGGGCAACAAAGACTTCACCGTCGGGTCCGTACCATGCTGGGATCCGATGCCCCCACCAAAGCTGACGGGAAATGCACCAGGGCTGAATATCTCGCATCCAGGCGAAAAACGTATTTTCCCATTGTTTGGGAATAAAATTGACCTTACCGCTTGTCACGGCTTCCACTGCAGGAACAGCAAGCTTGCCAGCATCACAATACCATTGCGTTGTGAGGCGAGGTTCCACAACAGCACCGCCACGTTCAGCATGTGGTACCTGATGGCGGTGAGGCTCAATTTTTTCTAGGCAACCAAGAGCTTCAAGCTCAGCAACAATTGCTTTGCGCGCGTCTTCACGCGTTTGACCAGCCAGAGACCGGACAAAAGCAGGATCGGCCAAGCCACTTATCGTGTGAAGTTCCGCGTCAATATCATCTAAGATAATGCGCGCCTCTTCATCGAGAACAGATAGCATGGCGAGGTTGTGACGGCGGCCAACTTCAAAATCGTTGAAGTCGTGTGCAGGAGTGATTTTAACGGCCCCAGTCCCTTTTTCAGGGGCTGAGTACTGGTCGGCGACAATAGGAATAAGGCGGCCAGTCAGCGGCAGGCGTACATTTTTACCAACAAGGTTCCCGTAACGGGCATCTTCTGGATGGACCGCAACAGCCACATCCCCCAGCATTGTTTCTGGTCTGGTGGTTGCAACTGTAATGGTTGTGTCTGTCTCACCGTCTACCGGGTAACGGATATACCACAGGTTACCGGCAACATCCTTACTTTCGACCTCAAGGTCAGAAATGGCTGAACGGAAAGTAGGGTCCCAGTTAACGAGGCGGCGGTCTCTGTAGATCAACCCCTCTTTGTACAGTGTTACAAAGACTTCCTTAACGGCCTTGGACAGTCCTTCGTCCATCGTAAAACGTTCGCGGGGCCAATCTAGCGATGCACCAAGCCGACGGAGCTGGCGGGTAATGCCGCCGCCAGATTCCTCTTTCCACTTCCAGGTACGCTTTATGAATTCATCGCGGCCAAGCTCCTGACGGGTTGTCTTTTCCGCAGCCAAGGAGCGCTCTACAACCATTTGTGTTGCAATGCCGGCGTGATCTGTTCCTGGCTGCCACAAGGTATCGTATCCCTGCATCCGTTTCCAACGGACAAGGGTGTCTTGTAGCGTCATGGTCAGAGCATGCCCCATATGGAGCGTACCAGTGACATTGGGTGGCGGGATCATGATGGTGAAAGGTTTTTTGTCGCAGTCAGGCTGAGCGGAAAAAGCCTGCCGGCTCTCCCACAGACTGTAGAGGCGTTTTTCTGTTTCAGCGGGCTCAAAAGTCTTGTTCAGCATCATATCCAACCAGAAAACATAAAAAAGGCGGAAGGTATTGCCACCCCCGCCCTAGCAAAGAACATCTTTGCCAAACACTATGAACAGCACCCCAACAAGCCGCCGTGCACCGCTAATTGAGGTGAAAGCTCTTTGTTAAATTCCACGCTGTGTTAGGCGTTCCACTTCTTCACGTACAGCAGCCTGTACGATGGTTGGCAGATTGGCATTCAGCCATTTCTTCAGGAAAGCGCGAACTTCCTGACGGACGATATCTTCAACGGTCAGAGACCCTTCATTGGTAACAGCCACTTTTCTCTCCTCGTAGTCTTTCAGGTATTTTTCCTGAAGGGTTTTCTGCAGCACGGCAAATGAGCTGCTGGTATCAGAAATTGCTTCTTCGCTCAGTGGGATAGGCAAGGAATCAGACATGGGTTTTGCCTTCTTGGTCAAGTCTGTTTGTTTAGCATGAACCACAGGAAAATTTGGTTCGGTTTCATCATCTTGGTCATCAGAAGGCGCAGAAGCAGAATTTTGATGCGCAACAGCAGCGCTATGGCCCAATGTTTCTGCGGGGCTACCTTGTTGCTGATTTATTGAGCCTAAATGGGTGCCGTGTCCAGATATCTGTTTCTGTCCGATATCAGGCATGGAAGACTGTGGCTGCTGAGCAACTTCCTCCTGCATGGCGGGAGACAGAACCAACATATCATCTTCATCGTCATCATGACTTGGTTCTTGGGCTCCATCAACTGCGCGTTCTTGCTGCAATGTATTGCGGATGGATGCCAAGACGTCTTCTATAGACTGGTTTGCTTCTTTAGGGTGTGGATCTGAAGTCATAAGACAATGTTCCGGACAAGGACGTGGTTATTATCGGCCGGGTTGATTAAGGGCATAGTCGTTAATGCCCCACAACCTGTCTTTTACAGCCTGATAGTAAGCTTTTTCATCATATAAAGGCACGTTCAGTTTAAGGTCGGCCGCTGTCAGACGTCCTATGGCTGAGGCTACGTTATAGGACGTCAAAACAAGGTTGCTAAGACTTTGAACCAAAGCGACCTGTGCCTGCAACAGAGTTTCCTGTTGCTGCAAAACTTCAAGGGTAGTGCTTGTGCCTACAATGGCCTGTCTTTCAACGCCATCCAAGGCCACGGTCCCGGCGCGTATTGCTGCACGATTACTCGATATGGCAGCCTGATAGGAAACCAATCTTTGCCAGTTTGAAGCGGCACTTTGTGCTGCGGTCCGTCTCTGAACATCCACTTCACGATGGGATTCTTGTTGCTGCTGCTTTGCCTGCCTTACGGCTGCATATTCCGACCCACCTTGGTAAACAGGAATTTCAAAATTCAGCATTGCATATTTATTTTCATTAATTTGATGATTGAGACTCTGATTCAGTTGTTTCTGGTACGCTGCCGTTGCGGAAATTTTGGGCATGATCGCAGCTATAGCTACAGCCACACTATCTTTTTTGGATGCTTCAGTAAAAAGGGCGCTTATGACATCAGGATTATTACGCACAGCAAGGTTGACGGCTGATTGGGATGAGTTAACAGGCAGTACCAAAGGCTGTGGAGGCACTAGATTAGGCGGGGGTGCCATCCCTACAACTTGCATGTAGGTTGCCTGTGCAGTTTGTAGAGTACCTTCAGATTGCTGCCTGGTCGCTTTAGCTGTGGCGTAGGCGGATTCGGCCTGAGCAACGTCCGTGCGGGTAATTTCGCCAACTTTAAAACGCTCGTTAGTCGCACGCAGCTGCTGCTGCAATACGCGTTCGTTATTGATATTCAACTGGAGAAGTTGTTCGTCCTGAATTACGCCGACATAAGCGTTTACGACATCCATAAAAACTTTTTGTTCTGACGAGATTAAGTTGGCGCGCGCAGCCATTACCTGATTAACGGCTTGGTGTGTCGCAGCCGTTGTTTTGCCGCCTGTGTAAAGAGGCTGGTTTATAGTGACGCCAGCTGTGTACCCGGGAGTGTCGTAGCGCCGGTTGTAAGAACCTGATCCACTGCCCCCTTGGTAATCATTCATACCTTTATAGTAGGATAAGCCGACATTACCTGTTACCGTCGGGCGCCACCCTGCCAAGGCGGTAGGAACTTGTTCGTCCGCGGCGCGAAGCGTGGCGCGGGCTTCCTGTAATGTGGGATTGGTCAAATAAGCAGAAGCAAGAGCTTCTTGAAGCGTGTGGGGCACAAAAGCAGGAGAGCCGCTTCCATCATATTTCTGGGCCCACGCAGTTGTGCTGCACAAGGCTGCAGCCAAACCTACCCCATAAATACGCTTCATAACACGCTCCTCACCACGATTTGGCACTTTATACATCATGAATTGACGACACGAAAGGACTAGAGGCCTCAGTTTAGTCGATAAAAGCCTCTGAGAATACTCGATGAACACGGATATTTTTTAATAGGAGTTTACGTATTTTATTTCTTAATAATTTAACCTCGCGGCAAAGCGGAATTTATGGCCATTCCGTGTGGGGTTATAGTGCTTAGGATAATATTTTTTGGCTGTCGTATGGGAAAGTGGCTCTTGACCCTACATCTAAATTCATGCATAAGGCCCTCACGTCATCGGTCCGGTGGCAGAATGGTGATGTAGCGGACTGCAAATCCGCGTACGTGGGTTCGATTCCCGCCCGGACCTCCACATTTTGTGGAAAACTTTATCCCCAAAATTTTTTGAAAATGCACCTCTTATCGAGGTGACTTAATCTGCGTGGGTTAATCTTGGTCTGCTTTCAAAGATAGCAGGATTTTCTTACGCAGAAATTGGGGCACTAGCCTCTCTACAATTCTTAAAACCCTGAATTGCCACGGGAAAACATATTCAGCTTGGCCAATGGCTACAGCCTGCATAATTTGCCGTGCTGCGCTGCCTGCTGACACAAGGAAGGGGCGTGCTCCTTTAAGGCGTTGGCTCATTGGCGTATCAACGAACCCAGGGACGATAAGGGTGACCTTGATATTGTGTCGGCCCCAGTCCAGTCGTGCGGCCTCGGCAAAGCAAGCCAGTCCGGATTTTGAGCTGCTATAAGAGGCCGCAAAGGGAAGCTCGTAAAAGCCAGCAACAGACCCGATAAACACAATCTTCCCCTGCCCTCTTGAAATCATGCGCTGTGCTGCAGCAGTGGCGAGGGTTACTGGGAGGGTATAGTTTACGAGAGCTAGTTGAAGTACTTTTTTGGGATCTTCCGTAGTGGCATTGGCTGGCTTGATATCGGATAAACCAGCTCCAAGAATCAACAAATCCAGCGAAGCGCGTTTGTCGTCTTCAAGAAGCGCATCAAGTGCTACTTGCCCATCCGTCAAGTCTATCTGGCGCGTGATGACAGCAGCCCCGCGCGCGCAGCAGAGAGTTGCCACCTGCGTCAGCCGTTCCGCGTTGCGCCCCCAGAGAACAAGAGTGCGGCCTGGTCTTGCATATCGTTTCGCTAGCTCTGCCCCAATTCCACCTGTGGCACCTGTGATCAGGATAGAACGCGTGGCCGCGTTGTTTGTAGGTATTTCCCTCACACTTTTTCCTTCCCCATTCGACAGGAATGATGCATCACCTTGCGGTTTAGAGTTGTAGTTGACGGAGCGCAAATGACCAAGCCTGACCAGATTGTCGTATCCCCAGTTGTGGGTGCCCGTCAGCTTGCCCTTTTTATCCGCCTCCCTCGACTCTTGTATAGTGGTTTGCCTGATTATGTGCCTCCATTGGACATGGAGCAAAAGGGAATGCTTAATCCCAAGCAGTCTCCTTTTTTTGCGCATGGTAAAGCCTGCTATTTCCTTGCATGGCGCGGTAACAAGCCCATCGGAAGAATATCTGCACAAATAGATTTTCTAGCCTTAGAAAAGACGACCGAGCCAAGAACAGGTTTTTTTGGTGCGTTGGATGCGCTGGATACAGCGTGCGTGAAGCCGCTTCTTGATGCTGCTGAAAATTGGTTAAGGCAGTTCGACATAGAGCGTATTCGGGGGCCTTGGACCCTGAATAGTAATGGCGAATCTGGCACCATGATCGCGGGGCAGAACGAAGCACCCATGGTCGGCATGGGATGGCACCCGAAGATGCTTGGTCCGGCCATTGAGGCCGCTGGCTTCGAGAAGGCCGTGGATCTGTTTTCCTACAAAATGGAAGTGAGTAAGGAGGCTGAGCAGGCAAATCAGGTGCCAGCCAACCTTCGGCAACGGCTTGGTTCTGTTACGGTACGGGGGCTAAGGACCAACCATATTCCGGAAGACGCTGAAATTCTGAAAGATATTTATAATGACGCGTGGGCTGGTACATGGGGAAATGTGCCGCTGACCAGTCATGAAGTTCAGTCTCTTTTAAAAACCATGAAGCCTATTTTGAAGCCTGAACAATATGTTTTGGTTGAATTTGATAAAGAGCCAGTCGCAATTGCTCTGGTTGTTCCAAATGTTTACGATGTCAGTGGAGATCTTAACGGAGCGCCTTCTCCCTTGGGTTGGGTCAAGCTTGCCACACGCATACTCCGCCACGATTTTCGTTCAGCGCGGGTAATCTTGTTGGGCGTCAAAAAGAAACTCGCAGGAACGGCTTTAAGCGCCATTATTCCCGCGTTGCTCATTGACGAACTGATGCAGCGTGGGCGGCATCTTCCCTATCGAACAATTGAGTTGGGATGGGTATTGGAGACCAATACCGGCATCCGAAATCTTATAGAGCGCATTGTGCCTGAGCCCTACAAAACTCACAGAATGTACGAAAAAACACTCGAAACCTCTGGTCATTAAAAAATGGAGCTAGAGATGGCTCCATCCATGGTGTGCAAAAGTCATTTCTGCTCCATCGCGTCCCAGGACAGTGACGCCTAACTGCTGTTTGCAAAAATGTCCAATGCGGGTGACTGGGACAGGCCCTGCTACAGTGGCCATGACAGGGTTCTGTAAGAGTGTTGCTTCATGTTCAGGCGGAACACTAAAAAGGATTTCGTAGTCATCGCCCCCTGTCAAACATGTTTCAAACCATTTGTCCCCGCAGGCTTTTGCTGCTGAAGACAGTGGAATTTGAGAAGCATGCAAGACTACGCCTAAACCATTTTCACGTGCCAGATGTCCCGCGTCTTGTATCAGGCCATCGGAGATATCCATTGCTGCGGAGGCTATACCAGAAAGAGGTAGGCCAACACGCGGCTGCGGCAAACGGTAACGATCGGCCAGATGGCCAGAGGCGTCTGTAAGTTTGCCAAGCAATGCCTGTAAGCCAAGCGCGCCATCCCCTATCATACCTGTAACCCAGAGACCGTCACCTTCTCTGGCGCCCCTGCGTTTTATGGCCTGACCCGGTATGACCGAACCTAAAATAGTAAGAGAGAGAACCAGTGGTCCCTTGGTGGATGTCGTGTCTCCACCCATGAGGCTGAGAGAAAAAATTTTCTGGTCTTGTTCTAGCCCGTTACAGAACTGCGCAAACCAAGTGTCAGGTAAAGTCTTGGGGCGTGCCAAAGTAAGAAGCCAGCCTTCAGGCTTTGCTCCCATTGCAGCCAAATCAGAAAGATTGCAGCGTAGGAGCTTGCGCCCAACTGTCTCCGGCGGATCCGTTGGTAGAAAATGTACATTTTCCACCATGGCATCAGCCGCTATGACTAGGTCTTTCCCCGGTGGCGGAGTATAGACGGCGGCATCATCACTGAGGTCTAATGCCGCTGGGCCAGCCAGTTTAGCGAAGTGTTGCTTTATAAATACAAATTCCGCAGGCAGATCAGTCTGTGGAGGTGTCCTCAGCAAGCCCGACATCAGTACTATCCGTCTGTCCATTCAGGCGCTTTGTCACTGTGTCCAGCACCCCATTTACCAACTTGGGTTCATCGCCAGAGAAGAACCCGTGTGCAATATCCATATACTCATTAATGAGAATTGCAGAGGGCAAATCCCGCTCCAGCGCCTCACCAATGGCAGCTTGAAAGAGTGCGCGTAATACGGGGTCCAAGCGCGATACCGGCCATGTGGCCGGAAGGGTCTCGTTTAGCTGTTCCAGAATGGCGTTATGATGAGCAGTTGCCTGCTTGACAACGGCAATGAACAGGCGGGTATCAGGCTCGGGAACGTATCCCTCTTCATAAGAGGCGTTATCCAAGGTTGTCCCGAACCGATGGACCAGAAACTGCTGAACAACACTTTCAGCCCTGTCATTATTCTGTTCGATTTGGAACAAGGCCTGAACTGCTGCAACGCGCGCAGCGGTGCGCGGGCGTTGTGCACCCTTAAGTTCTGTTTGATTGTGCAGCTCAGTCATCCCTATCTCCTGCCTACCCGTGTACTATGAGTCAGCGGGGCTACATGACGCCTTTATGGCTCAAGGTCTAGTCTTTTTCCTGATTTTCAGGGCCCAGACGGTCCATAGACGTCAAAATTTCTGAAAAGTCTTTTGCCTCGGTAAAATCTCTATACACGCTGGCAAAGCGTACGTACCCCACTGTATCTACCTCACGCAGCACATCCATGGCCAGAGCGCCAATCCGTACGGATGGGACTTCTGTTTCACCAGATGCTTCAAGCTGCCGGACTAGACCAGAAACGATCTGTTCGATTCGGCTGTCGGGTACAGGTCTCTTGCGTAAGGCAATCCGGATGGAACGAGCCAGTTTCTCCCGCTCAAACGGCGCACGACGACCATCCGCCTTTACGACAACAAGATCTCTGAGTTGAACGCGCTCCACCGTTGTAAAGCGTTGTCCGCACGATAGGCAGGCTCTGCGCCGCCTTATGGCAGACCCTTCTTCATTAGGGCGGCTGTCCTTTACCTGGCTATCCGGATTATCACAAAAGGGACAACGCATAGATTACCTTCATTTCTTACTGCCGGCACGGTTTAGAACAAAAAATGACAGCCTTGCCCTTTATAGAAAACAGTGCGGTATAGTGATGCCTCTATAAATAGGTCCACCCTGCCTCTTATGACAAGAGAGAGCGGGCCAATGCGGGAGTTCTTATGACTGTACGACCGGCTTTAAGCCTTATGACCAGCCTTTTTTTGGGCAGTGTCGGTGTTGGTTCTGCTTATGCAGCCAATCAGGACGTGGGACATTCCATGCCCGGCCAGTCAAATGTCCAGCAAGATATGGTTATTTCTGACGTGATTATGGAGAGCAGTGATGAAACGCCCAATATTTACTCTCTCTATTTCACACTGAAAAACAATGGCGATGAGCCTCATCTTTTAACGAGTGTTACGTCTCCATCGTGCCCCACCCTAATCGGGCATCATTCTGATCAGGAAAGTACTCCAGGCACTATAAATCTCTTCACACATTTGCCCCTGCCTGCCCATACAACCCTCGTATTTCCGCATGGGGGGTACCATTTATTATGTATGAATTCTGACCAGCCGATTCAGGTCGGGCAGGACGTCTCCGTTAAATTTTCATTCATGGGCGGAGCCACTAAAGACGTTACGGTCAAAATACGTAAATCTTAGATTGTTAGACTCAAAAATTAAGGCGTAGCCCCGCAGACGTAAAATATCTCTTCGGGACTACGCGTAAAACAGAAAATTAGAGTGGGTTATTTTGAGACAAGGTACGTCGCACAGCCTGATGCCAGCCTGCAATCATGCTGCGTCTTTGTTCATTGGGCATGGATGCCTCAAATGTTGCGCCGTGCTGCCATGTGGCGGCCAGTTCCTTTTCATTGTCCCACACACCAGTGGCCAAGCCTGCAAGGAAGCCTGCGCCCAAGGCTGTCGTTTCAATATGCTTGGGGCGCTCCACTTTGACCTGAAGCATGTCTGCCAGGAAGTTACAGAACCAGTCATTAGCGGACATTCCACCATCAACACGTAGTGCGTCAGTGGTGCCACCACCATCCTGCGTCATGGCGGTTATGAGATCTAATGTCTGATAAGCAACGGATTCCAAGGCCGCACGAGCGATATGGGCCGCAGTTGCGTCAAGTGTGAGACCACAAATAAGTCCCCGTGCATCAGGGTCCCAATGTGGTGCACCAAGACCGACAAACCCGGGCACCATATAGACCCCGTGGCTATGCGGGATACGGGTTGCCATATCATCGGTTTGCGATGCATGCGTAATCAAGTGCAGGCCATCACGGAGCCATTTAATGGCAGCCCCGGCCACAAAAATGGAGCCTTCCAGAGCATACGTGGTTTTGCCACCCATGCGGTAGGCAATGGTGGTGAGCATACGGTTTTTGGACGCAACAGGCTTCTCACCTGTGTTGAGAAGAACAAAGCATCCGGTGCCATAAGTCGCCTTTGCCATGCCGGGCGTAAAGCAGGCCTGACCAACCACGGCGGCCTGCTGATCGCCTGCCATGCCAGCGATGGGAATGGCGCGCCCGTAAAGCGAGGGATCAGTTTCGCCAAAAATAGTACTGTTGTCTTTTACTTCTGGCAGCAAAGCGGCCGGAATGCGGAAAAGACGCAGAAGGTCATCATCCCATTGTTGGCGATGAATATCGAACAGCAGTGTACGGGATGCGTTAGTGATGTCGGTTGCATGAACTTTTCCGCCGGTCAGACGCCAGAGAATGAAGGAATCAATGGTCCCAAAGGCCAACTCGCCTTTCTCTGCACGGGTTCGGGCATCAGATACGTTATCGAGTATCCATGCCAGTTTCGTGGCTGAAAAATACGGATCAATCAGCAAACCTGTCCGTTCACGTACAAGCGTTTCTGCGCCTTCTTCGCGCAGTTTCTGGCAGGTGGCGGCTGTCCGGCGGTCCTGCCAGACAATGGCGCGGTGAATAGGCTTGCCGGTTGCGCGCTCCCACACCACAATTGTTTCGCGCTGATTGGTAATGCCTATGCCCGCAATGCGGTCCAGCATGCCGGATTTTTCCAACGCAGCACGGGACGTCTTGAGAACGTCATTCCAGATGTCTTCAGGGCAATGTTCTACCCAACCGGCATCAGGATAATGCTGCGCGAACTCACTTCGCGCACTGGCAACCTCGAGGGCATTTCGATCAAAAACGATGGTTCGGGTAGAGGTCGTTCCCTGATCAATAGCGAGGACATGATCTTGCTTGCTCATCGAGGGTTATCCTTTTTGATTGACGTCGTTCAGTCGTGAGCGATGTGAGAAGAAGACTGGTTTGAAGAAGGCATAAATGGCCTTAAAACAGCTTGGTACAGGCCACCGCCCACCACTCCTCCAATAAGGGGCCCTGCGATAGGCACCCACCAGTAATTCTGCGGGGATGGAAGTGCGCTTGGCCCCCACCCAGCGAAGTAACAAAAGAGCCTTGGCCCCAGATCTCGGGCCGGATTTATAGCCCATGCCTCAAGATAGCCAGCTGACGCCCCAATAATAGCCACCAGAAGCCCGATGATGAGAGCGCTGGAGTTCGCCTGTGGCGCTTGGGTGTTATATTCACACGTGATTGCAAAAATACCCAGCACCAGTATGGCCGTCAGAATAATCTCGTCCATGAAGGCATGCATGGGGGAGATGAACTCACCAGGATGTGTGAAAAATACGCCCGCCCCTGCCCCATCATGCAGCCTGTCAAGTTGGTTGACGGCAGCGTAGTGGTCAATCACTGGAGAAAACAACGCATATACAATGATAGCCCCTAAGAACCCTCCAAGTATCTGCGCGGCGCAATAAGGCAGTACCTTCTTCCAGGAAAAATTCCGGAAACAGGCCAATGCAAGTGTGACTGCGGGGTTGGCGTGCGTGCCGGACACGGCACCCGTGACATAGATGGCTATGGTCACGCCCAGTCCCCACACAATGCAGACCCCCCAATAAGCCTGCTTATAAGGGCTGGGATCGTAGAGCGAATACATCGCCGCTACGGAATCCCCAAAAACAATGATGATGAATACAGCAATACATTCTGCAATCAGTTCACCAACATAAGCCCGGGCTTTAGTCGTCATACTTCCCTCTTTATTCTTTATTATTCTGGGAAATAACTACCTGACCTCACTCTTGAGTGTCAGGCAGCCTTCTGTTGCACATAATCAGAGACTTTCTGTCTTTCTGCTTCACTCAGGTGTAAGCCCAGCTTGCTCCGGCGCCACAGAATATCCTCTCCTGTCCGTGCCCATTCGCGCTGTATCAGATAGTCAACTTCACGGGTAGTCAAATCCCCGCCCAGAACTTCTCCCAAGTCCTTCAGACTGGTAGCTTCCCCAATAATTTCATAAACACGGCTGCCATAATTGCGGAGCAGACGCCATGCCGTTGCGGCAGGCAACCAAGGCGCGGCACGGCCCAAACGGGCAAGGGCCGCATCAAAGCCCCCTTCTCCAATATCACCACCCGGCAGAACTTCGGTCGCCGTCCAGCTTGCACCAGCTACTGCGGGCAAGACAGGAGCCAACTTCTCCAACGCATGTTCAGCCAGTTTGCGGTATGTGGTTATTTTCCCGCCAAAAATGGACAGCAGGGGCGCGCCGTCTTGCGTGTCGAGGTCCAGAACATAGTCCCGCGTTACCGCAGAGGCGTTGGCTGATGCATCATCATACAGCGGACGCAGGCCTGCATAAGTCCAGACGACATCGCTTTCCCTAACATCTTTTTTGAAATAGCGGTTCACGCTTTCGCAAAGATACTTAATTTCGTCAGGAGCAATGCCGACTTTTCCCGGAGCTTCGTTCCACGGAATATCCGTTGTGCCAATGAGGGTGAAATTCTGCTCGTATGGAATGGCAAAAACAATTCGTTTGTCCGGGTTCTGGAAAATATAGGCCTGAGGGCCGTCAAAAACACGCGGGACAATGATATGGCTGCCCTTGACCAGACGGACAGACTTAGAATTGGGAATATTGAGGGTTTCAGCAAGTAGACGGGCAACCCATGGGCCAGCGGCGTTTACAAGAGCGCGTGCCTGCACCTGTGTTGTTTTCCCAGTAACTCGATCTTCCAGTTCAGCCTGCCAGAGGCCATTGCTACGCGTTGCTTTTATAAGACGGGTGCGGGTCCGGATATCTGCCCCACGTTCTGCGGCATCCAGAGCATTCAGGACAACAAGGCGACTATCCTGTACCCAGCCATCCGAATAAACGAAGCCTTTGGTGTAGTCGTCTTTGAGCGGCCGCCCGGACGAATGCGTGCGGAAGTCAACAGCACGAGACTTGGGGAGCGTCATGTTGGACGCAAGGTGATCATACAGGAAGAGCCCCGCTTTGAGCATCCAGGCGGGCCGCACCAGTTTGGAATGCGGCAGCACAAAACGCATGGGCCATATAATGTGAGGTGCCATTTTCAGCAGCCGTTCGCGCTCGGTCAGAGCCTCACGCACAAGGCGGAACTCATAATATTCCAGATAGCGCAGGCCACCGTGAATCAGCTTTGTGCTGGCAGATGAGGTGTAGCTCGCAAGGTCATCCTGCTCGACCATCAGAACAGACGCCCCGCGGCCAACGGCATCACGCGCTATGCCTGCGCCATTTACGCCGCCACCCACAATAAGCAGGTCGTAAGGACGATCTACGGGAGCCGAAGTGTCTGCCATTTTCTATCCGATCCTACATCTGAAACTATGTTTTCCTTCGTATCCGAAAACAAAAGGAAAATACAATGGCTCAATTATGACATTGAAGCCGCTTTCTGAAGTTTATTTTTCTTTTCCGAAAATTTAGCTCTGTATGACATGCAAATCTACACCCGCCTCGGCTACAATTCCGGCTAATGCAGCTGGCAAAGGCTGGTCCGTATAAAAGGAAGTGATTTCGGACAAATGCCCAACGCGCGCCATGGGGCGCCGTTTAAACTTCGTATGGTCAGCCAGAAGAATAGTTGTGCGAGAGTTGCGGATGATAGCCTGTGCGGCATTGATTTCATCAGCGTCAAAATCAAGAAGCGTCCCGTCTTCATCAATACCGCTGATGCCAATCACACCGTAATCCGCCCTATATTGCTCAATCATGGCTGCGGCTGCTGGGCCGACAATGCCGCCGTCTCTTAGGCGGACAGTTCCGCCAGTAATGATCAGCGTGCATTCTGGGGCCGGTGCCAGCAGAGAGGCTACATGAATATTGTTGGTAATAACCCGTAAAGCCCGATGGTTCCGCAATGAACGGGCAAAGGCTTCGGTTGTCGTCCCTATATTGATAAAAAGCGATGCTCCGTCAGGAATAATGCTTGCCGCCGCATGGCCAATGGCATCCTTGGCCTTGGGATTAAGAATCTGTCGTTCAGAATAGGCAATGTTTTCGTTGGAAGATAAAGCTGAGGCTCCGCCGTGGTGGCGTGCAATCATGCCCTCTGCTGCCATGCTATTCACGTCCCGGCGTACCGTCTGCACTGTTACATGCAGTGCTTTCGCCAGATCTTCGTTCGCGGCATAGCCTTGTCGCTGCACGAGTTGCAAAATCTGGGCGCGTCTTTCCTGTATGGATGCCATGCAACTATACCTTTGCAGCGAGAACGGCCAAAACAGCGGCACCATAGCGCTCAAGCTTGGAGCGCCCTACCCCTTTGATCAGGGCTAGTTCATCCAGAGAAAGCGGACCGGAGAGCGCAATATCTCGAAGTGCAGCATCATGAAAAATCACATAAGGGGGAATTTCCTGCTCCCTGGCTTCATCCAGACGCCATTTACGGAGAGCGTCAAAAATAGGCTGTTTGTCTTCGGGGAGTGCTTCTGGGCTGCTCTGGGTCCTCCCGCGGAGCGTGGCAGCATTTTCAAGCTCGGCAGTGGCATCAGCCCTGAGTTGTAGACTCTGCTCCCCGCGCAAGATCGGGCGTGCAATGTTAGCATTCAGGGCTAGGCCACCATATTGCCCCTCGCTCCGCAATGCACCGTGGGCAATCAACTGGCGGGTTACGCTACGCCAGAAGCTTTCCGGTTTATCCTTACCAATACCCCAGACCGAAAGACTATCATGTTGGTTGCGCTCAACCATATCGGTTCGTTTGCCGCGCAAAACATTAATGATGTGCAGAGCACCGTATTTTTGCCCGGTTCGGTAAATTGTTGAGAGAAACTTACGTGCTGCCTCTGTACCGTCAAAAGTTACAACCGGATGCCTGCAGTTATCGCAATGGCCACATGGTTCGGAAAGCGTTTCACCAAAACAATGCAACAGCGCCGCAGTACGGCAACCAGTGGTTTCTGTAAGAGCAATCATTGCCTCCAGACGGGAGCGCATCACCCGTTTTTCCGTGTCCGGTGCATTGGAAAGCTCCAGCCAGTGGCGGGCACGCGCCATGTCATCACCACCATAAAGAAGCACTGTGTCAGAGGGCAGTCCATCACGCCCTGCTCGGCCAATCTGTTGATAGTACCCTTCTGGTGATGCAGGCATATCCATATGAATGACCGCACGCACGTCTGGCCGGTCAATCCCCATGCCAAAAGCAATCGTTGCCACAATAACAAGAGGCTCGCCGGCGCGAAAGCGAAGCAGAGCGGCCCGCTTTTCCAAGGGCGAAAGACCCGCATGAAAAGCAAGAGCCGTCCATCCTTTTTCCCGTAAGGAAGCCGCTATCCGCTCAGTTCTGGCACGGCTGCCACAATAGACAATACAGGCCTCGTTTTTATGACGTTCCAGCGCGGAAACTAGCTGTTTCGTTTCCGAACCCTTAGGGAGAGCCGTAATATTGAGATTGGGCCTGTGAAAGCTGGAAACCAAGACGCTTGCCTGCGGCATGTCTAATGCCGCCAGAATATCGTCTCGAGTACGTTGGTCTGCTGTGGCTGTCAGGGCAATGCGTGGAACACCGGGAAAGTGCCGTGGCAGGGCTGCCAGTGCGCGGTATTCAGGCCGAAATTCATGGCCCCAGGCAGAGATACAATGCGCTTCATCAATAGCAATGAGAGAAATTTTTTGCCGGGAGAGCCGCTCTAGTGTTCCGGGCGATAAAAGTCGCTCAGGGGAGACATACAGGATGTCGAGAGCACCGGCTGCCAAGTCATTCCGGATTTTCGCAGCCTCGTCGCTTTCCAGCTCTGAATGGAGGGCGGCGGCATTGATTCCAACCTGACGTAGGCCTGCTACCTGATCATCCATCAGTGCGATAAGAGGGGAAACCACAAGCCCCATGCCGGGGCGGCATAAGGCAGGCACTTGATAACAAATGCTCTTGCCGCCGCCAGTCGGCATCAGGACAAGGGTCTCCTGTCCTGCCATGACACGCTCTACAGCTTGTGCCTGAAGGCTCCGGAAGTCAGGGTAGCCAAAAACGGAGAGTAGCACCTCTTGCGGGGTGCTGCCCACAAACCGATCCCGCCCTTGTGCACCGTGATTATCAGGAGCAGGTTCGGTTTGAGAGTCAGCCATTACCGAATTAGGGGCTAACCAGTTCAATTTCCACGCGGCGAGATCCGACGGTTGAGGCTTCCGTGCTGGACGGTGCGCGTGGGGTCTGACGAATGCGGTCGCCGGAGACCCCATCATCATGCAATTGCTGCGCTACCAGTTTTGCGCGCTGAACCGCCAGAAGAGCATCGGCGGACAGGTCATTCCCTGCACCGGCATAACCTTCGACCTGCACAACATGAGAAGAATGTTTCTGTGCCTGAGCAGAGGCTTCAGCAATGACGTTACGTGATGCATCGTCAAGCTCAACAGAACTGTTGGCAAAAAACACAACATATTTGCGGGGTGGCTCACTGGCACATCCGGCAAGGAGTGAAAGACCTAGAACAGTCAGCAGGCGGCGCATGCAATGGTTTCCCCAGAGGTATGGTTATCGTGTAGCCATCTGCCATAGTCTGCCTCTGCAAAAAATGAACAGATGGCCTATTTGGTGCCCGTTAGTGAGCTTTTCGTCAATATTATGTCAGCGAAACGGCGGCAGTTCCGCCCGACAAACGCCAAATGCAATCCAGTTTTTCAACACCTGTCAGGCGATGGGCGATCAAAATAACGGTTCTTCCTTCCGTAACCTTGTTCAAGGTTTCCAAGAAGTCGTGTTCCGTTTGTGCATCCAACCCTGTTGCCGGTTCATCAAGAATAAGAACGGGGGCCTGTGTCAGTAATGTACGGGCCAAGGCAATCCGGCGTCCCTGCCCGCCTGAAAGCTTGATGCCTCCCTCACCCAGCCATGTATCCAACCCTTCAGGCAGATTGCGGACAACATCTGCCACGGCAGCATCTTCCAACGCGCGCCACAAGTCGTCCTCAGTGGCATCAGGACGGCCGAGTAACAGATTGGCACGAATACTGTCGTCAAAGAGATGCGTGGCTTGAGAGAGCCACGCAATCCGTTGGCGTAGAGACGAGGTCTCAATAGTTGCCAGATCTATCCCGTCAAAGGTGATCTGGCCATATTCCGGTCGTGCAGCCTTGAGGAGAAGTGCGGCAAGACTGGATTTTCCAACTCCAGACGGCCCAAGAAGTGCAACGCGGCTCCCTGCTGCGATATTCAGGGTCAGACCTTTAAAGACATACGGTCGGTCTTCTGACCAACGGAAATAAAGATTTTCAATATGGATGGAGGGGTGCAACGGTGCTTCTTGCAGCACAGTGCCTGTCGTATGTGAGTGGGGCTCGCTGGTTGCAATATCCATAACGCGCTGGGCTGCTGCACCCATTGCGCCAGCCTGTAGGCCTGCCCGTGTCAGCGTTGATGCGCTCTCGAAAGCAGCGGTGACGAGAAAGAGGCATCCGACACCAGCCAAAGGTGTAATATTTAAAAATAGTTTCCCAGAGACTGCAGCAAGAACCAGAAAAATGGCACTTTGCCCCAAAAGATAAGCGAGGGCATTCGCCTTTGCAGCACGCTTTGCCAACCGCATCTGTCCGTCAAGCAGGACGGTATCTGTGGCTCGGATGTGGGCAAGAACGCGTTTATCTGCGCCAAAAGCACGTATTTCACGTAATCCGCTCACGAGATCCAGAACGCCGATCCGTAAATCTGCGAGGTCACGTGTTAATTTTTCGGCTTCTTTCCTGCCCGACACTGCGATGAGATAAGGAATCAGAAAGGCAGAACAGCCAAATAAAACGGCAACCCCTCCTCCGAGAAGCATGTTGTGCTTGCCTAAAACCAGTAGCAATGTGGGAACTGTCAGACAGGCGCAGGCAAAAGGCAGCAGGATGCGCAGATAAAGCCCATCCAGCGTGCCAATGTCCGACACCAAGCGGGACAGCATATCCCCTGCACGCTTGAAGCCCAGACCTGCCGCCGCGCCATCGGCAAGGGAGCGAAAAAACCAGACGCGTAAGCTTGCCAAGGCACGAAACATGGCATCGTGTGCAAACAAGCGTTCAGCATACCGGAGTATAACCCGGCCAGCGCCTACCCAGCGCAGTAAACTGGTTGTAACCAGAACAGAGCCGAGTACGGTACCCGCAACGCGTAGTCCAGAGGTTTGCATAAGTGCAAAACCGAGGCACAGAGCCAAGAGTGCTAAAACCACACCGATAACAAGCCGTGCTGCTTGAGCATGCCACAATGCTAGAATGTGGCGTACTGCTTGCCATGGTGTCAGCATGTATTTGGTATGGTTCTTGTTCTGACTGGACTGATCCATAGTTCAGGCAGCTCCTTGCCGGCTTACAATAACGCCCCGCTGCAAGTCTATGCGACGCCCGTTGAGCATATGTGCGGCAGCAGAGTGCGTTGCCAGAATTACGGTTTTTTGTGCAGCTAAGCGCTGCAGGCTCAGAAAAACGCTTTTCTCGGTTAACGGATCAAGATGCGCAGTTGGCTCATCCAAAAGCAGTACGGGTGCATTTTTTAAATAAGCACGGGCGATAGCAATACGTTGGGCCTGGCCGCCGGAGAGGCCAAATCCGCCTTCCCCAATCATGGTTTCAAGTCCGTTTGGCAAAAGAGGCAAGAATTCATCAACGGCGGCTGCTTTCAAAGCAGCCTGCAAACTTTCTTCGTCAGCATCCGGGCTGGCAAAAAGTACATTATCCCGGAGTGAGCCTGCAAACAGAACGGGTTTCTGCCCAATCCAGGAGATCATGCGGCAGAGTGAATCCGGCACCAGTGTTTCCAGAGGAGCACCGTTTAGGAGTACACGACCTGAATCTGGCGTTATAAATCCGAGCAGTAGCTCCATGATTGTTGATTTGCCGGAACCAGACTCACCTGCCAGAATAAGCGTCTCTCCCGCAGGGACTGTAAAACTTATATTTTGCAGGGCGGGTCCACGGGCCGGGTCCCATGTAAAGCAGACATCATCTAAAGCAACAGTAACGCCGTTCGCGGTGACGGTTCGTGTGCCCTCAGGTAGGACGGCAGGAACAACTGGGTCCGGCAAGTCCAGTATTGCGGTAGCGGCGCCCTGTGCATGAGCGCGATCTTGATATGCGAGCGCCATGGATCTCAGAGGGGCAAAAAACTCAGGGATGACAATCAGAACAAACAGGCCGTTCCGCAACATTGGCTCAAGCAGGCTGTGCGCCCCCGCCTCTTTTTGAGCTAGTGCATGTGCTCCAGTAAGAGTGGCAAGCACAATTAATGCAACCACCATTGCGCAATCTATCGAAGCAGAGGAAAGAAAGGCTACCCGCAGCACTTTCATGGTGCGGAGGCGTAATTCTTCTGCCGCACCAGCAAGGCGGCGGGTTTCATCTTCGGTGCGGCCAGCAAGCACAATAGTGGCTATGCCTTTTACGCGGTCTAGGAAGCGCGCCTGCAAGCGTGTCATGGCAAGGAACTGATTGCGAGACGCAACTGCGGCGCCAATACCAAAAATGGCTTGGCAGAAAGGCACGGTCAAACCGCATAAGCCAAGTACGAGCGCGGCCTGGGGGCTCACCACGTAAACAGGAATGAGGATAATAAGGGGGGCTGCCATCCATAATACGGAGGCAGGAATCCAGCGTGCAAAGAAACCATCCAGCGCTTCAATCCGGTCGACCGCAGTCGTCGCCAGAACACCGCTATGTGTGTTGCGGAGAAGGGCTGGCCCGCCGGTAAGAATGGAGTGGAGAACGGAGTTGCGTAACCGCTGTCTTGCATTAATGCCAGACTTCGCCGCAGCCACATCGCTGCCCATCATACAGATGGCGCGGATGAGTGCGAAAAGTATGAAGCCGTACAAAGGCCACGATGGACAAGCGGTCACCGGGCCATCGCTCAAGCTCATGAGTGCACAGCCAAGTAGGGTCGCAATACACCATGCCTGCCCTACCCCACACAGAGGAGAGAGTAGACCTAGGAGAATAACTGGCCGTGCTGCCCGTCGCCCTAATAGCGACTGTTTCCGCGTCCAGGCTCGTACTGCTGCTTTTTCACCGCTCATGGGGATAGCCGTTTATACCGGACGGCGCGTAACGCAAATAGTTAACCACGCGCGGCCCGGCTGCAAGCATGGCATATCGGCTCGTCTCCCCCAGTTTCTGCCACAAAGAGTGGCCGCTATTTCTGCTCTAATGGAAAAACAAAACTGTAATGAGTCCCATTCTGGCAGTTTTGAACAAATGTTGCGTTAAGCTGACGTGCAAAGCCTTTAATAAGTTTAAGGCCAATCCCCTGTTGGCCACTTATGTCGCATTGGTCCGGTGTGCATCCAATCCCGTTATCCCCTATATTCAGGGTCACCATCTTGTCCGCATGGGTCAATGAAACAGATATTATGCCAGAACGGCCGTCTGGAAACGCATATTTTATGGCGTTTGTTACCAATTCGGTAACAATCAAGGCCAGTGGCACGGCTTGGTCCGGGTTCATGGAAAAGTCGTCACAGCTTATTTCCATGTCAATTCTGCCAGTCTCATATTCCCCGGCAATATGCAGGGTCTGCCCGCATAATTCTTTCAAAAAGCTGGACATATTAAGGCTGTCCAGCCTGTCCTCGGCGTACAGACTACGATGCAGGGTGGCGAGAGCCCTCACTCTATCCCGGGCTAGGGCAAATTCTGCCCGAAATTCTGGGTTGGAAATGCGACCTGCCTGCAAATTTAGAAGTGACGCAACGATTTGCAGATTGTTTTTTACACGATGGTGAATCTCGCGCATGAGCAGTTCTTGATGCGCCATCGCCTCTTTAAGCCGAGCTTCATGGCGGGAGAGCCTTCGTGTTGCTCTGGTGAAGGCCTGGCCTAAACGTTGTAGTTCCAGAGGCATAGCTCGTGTGATCCGACCATCAAACACGCCCTCCATCTGCCATTTTTGCACAGAGTAGGTAAGCCGGCGCAGTGGCCATACCAGAACGACATTCGCGGCAAGAGTTACGCCACCCAAACCAATGACCAGAAGAAAAACAAGGCCTGAAATTTCCAGAACCATGGTTCTCAAAGCGCTACTTTCATGCGGGGTGCGTGGTGTTGCAACAAGGATGTCGGTCCCCCCGGCTATGGCTCCGAGCGCATAGCCACCCTCGGCTGTAGAAAATGATGCGATTGTACCGCTTCCGTCATTTAGCTGCTTTCTAAGCTGCGTAACGATGTGAGTAGGAGGAGCCGTCCATTTGCAATCAGTGCAAACAGCTTTGAGGTGATTATTCTCGTCAACCAGCCACGCCCGCAGGGGGTTGCTTTCGTCCGAAAAAGCCTGCCAGCCAGCGGCGCTGGATAGAAAAGAGGATTTTCGGGACAGCTTTAAGACACCAATCAGATATCCATGCGTCTCGGGAATGGATAAAAAGACGGCTGGTACGGTGATGCGTAAAAAAGAGCCCTGCTCCTCTGTGCCATCGTCGGTCTGAACGGCTTCTAACAGAGTCGCATCAAATGATGGGAGAGGATCTGGCCTGCCGACCGATGCGCACTTGCCACCCACTGGGGATACAGCGTGAAGCTGTTCACCGTCAGCGTCCAAAACGCCGAGGTAGCAGTATCTTTGCCCGCTCATTGTCTCTGCAAGAGAAAGTGCATGACCTATTTGGTCAGGCGTCAAGCCCATGCTGCCAATGGTTTCCAGAGCGCTGCGAAGGCGGTCTGTATCATGACGAAACTGCAAATCTAGCCGTGTAATGGCTGTGGAGGCGCGTTGAGCGCTACCAACCATCAATTCATGATAGTTATGAATAGCCATTGCGGAGCCAATGCACACCACTGGCACCGCAGATAAGCCTATGATCAGGCGCATTCGCGCACTGGTTGTGCTGAACGTTCGGCCTAATCCAAACAAGACATAATTAAAGACACCCCGCAGGGAATGCGGGAGCCTTTCATGCTTGGATGTCTCAGGCCTCGTCCCGACGGTCTTCTTCAATGAGCTTCAACAGTTCTTCTGGTATGGGTTCATTTGCCACGTCATCGAAAAGCTGGTGAAGTCCACGTTTGAGCCAGAGATCAAACGCCTGGTCAGACGTTTTTGAAGGCGCTCCGGCCTTGTCTTCATCCATAGATTTTTCCATGCGGCGGTACGACCATGGCCCGCCTAACGGAAAAGTCATGTTTTCTGTCCGAATAGCAAACATCTGACATGCCTAAACCCGCTAGTTCGCCCTATAAGTTGCCTAATGAGGCTGCGCCCTCAAACCCTACGCGCTGCCGGACGTTCCTCTGCATCGCGATCAAGTTTACGACGGAGCGCCGCAGCCTGAGATTTCAGACGTTCATTACCAACATGTTCCTCACCTGTCATCCATACTTCTAGCTGACGGCGTGCACGGAACACTCGACTTTTTGCCGTGCCAACGGCGCAACCGGCAATTTCAGCCAGTTCCTGATAGCTCATACCTTCCAGCACGCCCAAAACGAGCGCTTCACGCTGATCATCTGGCAGGCGGGCCAGAGCAGCATCAAGGTCTTTCAGAATAATGCGGTCTTCATGGGGCGCGTTGGTTGCAAGGAAAGAAGCGGGCATATCGTCCACATCCGTTGTTTCCCGCTTTTTGCGCAAATCAGAAATGAATCGATTTCTCAGAATACGATGCATCCATGCTGGAAAATTTGTGCCAGGGGCAAAGCTGTTCTGTGCAGCAAGGGCATTGCAGACAGCATCCTGCACCAGATCTTCTGCCGCTGCGCGGTTGCGTGTGAGAGCCAGAGCTTGCACACGCAGCTTAGGCAGAATGGCGATCACTTGGTCATGGAATGAAGTCGTCATCGGGATACCCTTTGCTTTTAATGCGTTCTTACAAAGGGAATGAACGAGAGGGTGAAAAGGTTACAAAGAATTTTCAGAAAAATATTTTCGTGAATAAAAATTATATATTACAGTGCTTTAGAGGCTAAGATGAAAGCTTCATTAATTCGGATCGGGCGCGTGAGACGCGCGTTTTCATTGTTCCTACAGATGCATTGCACACTAAAGCAGCTTCCTCATAGCTCATGCCTTGTGCACCAATCAAAACCAGCGCCTCCCGGAGAAGTGGGGAAATTTTCCACAACATCTCATCGAGGTCGTGTAGGGCTTGTCGATCGGGCCCACTCGGTTGACTGGCTGCCTGCAGGGAGGCGTTAGATGCATAACATTCTAGCACTTCCTGTTCTTTTTTTCGGCGCCGTGTCTGCTCAAGGAACATGTTGCGTAATATCGAGAACGCCCATGCTTTCAGATTTGTGTCTTCCTGATATTGCTCTGATTTGGCTAATGCTCGTAGGATCGTCTCCTGCACCAAATCATCTGCTGTGGACGGGTTACGTGCCAAAAACCGTGCAAAAGCCCGCAATGATGGAATAATGGAGAGCAGCTCTTTCCTGAAATGTGATGCAGAGGCGCTACTGTCCTGTAAATTATTGCTTTTCAGAACACTTACCTCTTCCTGTAGGCGGTTGTGCGTGTCATCGTTATGTCCCCGCGGGTTTTAACGTTCTTACTCCACGCTAAGGAGATTTGTCATGCCAGAGTCACAGCGCGATGCTTTAATTCAAGCTCTTCCTTATGGCAGACGATACGCGCGTGCCTTGACGCGGAGTCAATCACGGGGAGATCTGCTGGTTGCCCAAAGTTTGCGCAGCCTTACAACCAATCACTCTGGGGACGATCTTCCAGCCTTATGCCGCCTCTACCGTGAAATTTCGCGGCACTTCGTAAACCATGTTCATGTTGATGCCTCCAAAAATGAATTAACCGTGGTGCAGCGACAGATCCTCCTTCTCCTGACTCTGGAAGAAGTGTCACCGGATATGGTTGCAAAAATATTAGATCTGACACCGCAACAAACCAAAGAAGAAGCAGATAAGGCTTATGCTTACCTAAAAACCGGCATCCAGACCTCTGTCCTGATTATTGAAGATGAACCCATTATCGCAATGGATATAGAGGAACTGGTTCTCCAATGCGGCCACAAGGTGGCTGGAGTGGCTCATACGCAGGCAGATGCTATTCACATTGCCCAAAAAACACGGCCGGGTCTGATTTTGGCAGATATCAATCTGGGGGCTGGCGGCGATGGAATGCGTGCGGTGGCTGAGATTACGAAAACGCACAATGCTCCAGTCATTTACGTAACCGCTTACCCCGAGCGCCTGTTAACCGGTGAAACATCAGAACCTAGTTTTGTGATTACCAAGCCATTTGAACCTTTGACACTAGCAGTTGCGACGTATCAGGCGGTCAGCAAATTTGAGTTGGCACATTCTTAAACCCGGGTCCCAATTACAGCCGAAACATTTTTAATCGCGGATTTTTCGTCCATATCTTGCATAACTTGGAATCATGACACAGAAGTGCGGTATGGCACTTCCTCCCCTTTTGCACCTTCAAGATGTCTCTCTTACTCTAGGGGGACGGCCGTTACTCGACAAAAGCAACCTTGCTGTTGCGCGGGGTGAGCGCGTTTGCCTGGTGGGCCGCAATGGCTCGGGTAAATCCACGCTCCTGAAAATTGCGGCAGGCGTTATCCAGCCAGACTCTGGTAGTGTTTTTGTGCAACCTGGAGCAAAGCTGCGTTATTTGCGCCAAGAGCCGGACCTTTCAGGTTTCGCAACGGCATCGGATTACGTGCAAAGCTGCATTGATGAACCGGAAAACACATGGCGGGCGGAAGCCCTGCTTGACGCGCTCGATTTGGACGGTTCGAAAAAAACGGCTCATTTGTCCGGGGGGGAGACACGCCGGTGTGCAATAGCCGGTATTCTGGCTGCCGCACCGGATGTCCTGCTTCTTGATGAGCCGACCAACCATCTTGATATGCCAACCATTGAGTGGCTCGAAAAAGAACTTTTAAGCCTAAATTGCGCCATGGTGATTATCAG
Source organism: Acetobacter cibinongensis (assembly GCF_000963925.1). Classification (GTDB taxonomy): domain Bacteria; phylum Pseudomonadota; class Alphaproteobacteria; order Acetobacterales; family Acetobacteraceae; genus Acetobacter; species Acetobacter cibinongensis. The sequence goes on along the minus strand of NZ_BAMV01000018.1, from coordinate 1,413 downwards.
CCATGACAGACGTATGCTTTCAACGTTATCCCGTGCCGTTGTCTGGCTTGATCGAGGTATTACGCGTCGCCTGGAGCAAGGATTTGAACGCTTTGAGGAGTGGCGCGAAGAAGTTCTTGAGCAGGAAGAACGCGATGCACATAAGCTTGATAGGCAAATAGCCCGCGAAGAAGATTGGATGCGCTACGGGGTGACTGCGCGCCGCAAGCGGAATGTACGCCGTGTCGGTGAGTTAGCCGCATTAAGGCAGGCGCGCCGAGATGCTGTGCGCGCTACGGGCACTGTCACCCTGGTTGCACAGTCTGCCGGTACGTCTAGTAAGCTTGTTGCTGTTGCGGAGCATGTCAATAAAGCTTGGGGTGACAGGACAATTGTCAAAGACCTCAATCTCAGGATACTGCGTGGTGACCGGCTTGCCATTGTTGGTGCTAACGGTGCAGGCAAAACAACGTTGCTGCGCCTTCTTATAGGTCAGGATTGCCCAGATAGCGGCCATATTGCTCTTGGCCCTTCTCTCGCAATGGTCTCACTTGATCAGCAACGCAAAACGCTTAATCCGGATCAGACCTTAGCCGACACTCTTACAGGCGGTGGTGGTGATATGGTTCAGATTGGTGATGAGAAGCGGCATGTCATCGGTTACATGAAAGACTTTCTCTTCCGTCCGGAGCAAGCTCGTACACCTGTAAGTGCACTTTCAGGCGGTGAGCGTGGGCGGCTTATGCTTGCATGCGCACTTGCTAGGCCATCTAACCTTCTGGTTCTGGATGAGCCAACCAACGACCTCGATTTGGAGACGCTCGACCTGTTGCAGGATATGCTGTCTTCTTATGATGGGACAGTCTTGCTTGTGAGCCATGATCGAGATTTTCTCGATCGAGTTGCTACATCCGTACTCGCAACAGAGAGTGCCGGCACCTGGATAGAATATGCAGGCGGCTACAGTGATATGCTGGTGCAGAAAAAAGGCGGGATTTCAGAAGAAATCAAAACCGGCATTCCTGTTATCAGCGTGGCGCAACCTGCCACGGCAGCAAAAACTCCTGCGAAAAAGTTGAGCTATAAAGATCAGTTTGCTTTGGACAATTTGCCAAAAGAAATGGCAAAGCTGGAGAGCAAAGCGCAAAGTCTTCGCGGCAAGCTCGAAGATACAGGTTTGTATGCAAAAGACCCAAAAGCGTATTCTAAGTTCACAAAAGACTTGGAAGAGGTTGAGCAGGCGCTTGCTTTGGCTGAAGAACGATGGCTGGAGCTGGAAATGAAGCGAGAGGAACTCGCTAACACCACGAAATAACAGTAAAAATTGGGTTGCCAACCCTCTTAAAGTTGGCTATCACGCACACCAACAACCGGGCGCGTAGCTCAGCGGTAGAGCATCGCCTTCACACGGCGGGGGTCACAGGTTCAATCCCT
>NZ_BAMV01000019.1 GCF_000963925.1 Acetobacter cibinongensis | reverse complement strand
GGGCAGTGTCCTAGGCCTCTAGACGAACGGGACAGAGGCGTTGTTGACGCCTCATCTAGAGGGGTTTCGGTGGGGCGTCAAGCAGGAAGTGTCACTTTTTTTTAAATCAGCTCTTTTTGGCCATAGAGCACTTGCAAACAGTATTCTTACTCTTTCGCTTTGACCTCTTTCAGGGAAGAATCCAGGCAGGGAGGCAAGGAAGGCAGATGGCGTGGCAGAACATTTTGCGGAACAGCGGAGCATGGGTGTGCGCGGTTGTCGCGCTCAGTAACACTCCACTGCGCGTGTCTGCGCAGGAAAGTGGTGTTCTATATACCGTGCAGAATATACCTATTGCCGCGTGCCATATCACGGCTGGGCGGGCGGTTTGGTGTGGGGTTCCCTTTACCGGGCACGCAGTTCTGCAAGAGCAAGGCTTCTATCGCTCCTGCCTTGTTACAGCCGGGCGCGTCTCATTTTGCCAAGGGCCGTATACTGGTGCGGCCATTACGCGGGAAGCACGTGGGCTGTACCAAAAATGCGCTATAACTCTTGGAGAAGTTCGGTTTTGCTCAGGGCCGTTCACGGGGCAGGCCGTTATACACGGTGCGGCCTTTGATGCTCCCTGAACGCGCCTAGAGCGTGGGCAGGGATAACCCTGCCCAGTGTTGACTTGGTCTTACTTGCTGTCAGCCAGGCCGCGGGACGCCAGCATAGGCTGGATATCCGGGTCCTGACCATAAAAAGCGCGGAACATCGGCGCATAGTCCTGTGTATGGCCCTGAGACAGGATCATATCACGGAAACGCTGACCATTCTTGCTTGTCAGGCCACCATTTTTCTCAAACCAGGCAAAGGTGTCGTCGTCGAGCATTTCTGTCCAAAGATAGGCGTAGTATCCAGCTGAATAGCCGTTTGCCCAAATATGCAGGAAATAGCTTGAGCGGTAGCGTGGCGGCACGTTTTCCGTATCCAGACCCATTTTGCCCAATGCGGATTTTTCAAATTCATCCACATTTTGCTTGGGGGCAGACGCGGCAAGGCTGTGCCAGTCCATATCCAGCTCTGCTGCGGCTACAACTTCACCCAGCTTGTAACCCTGGTTGAATTTTGCAGCCTTTTTCAACTGCGCCACAAGGTTTGCAGGCATGGAGGCGTTGGTTTTGTAATGGCGGGCGTAATGGGCCAGCACAGTTGCATCCAGCGCCCAGTGTTCGTTGAACTGAGAGGGGAATTCAACAAAGTCCCGTGCAACGCTTGTGCCGGAAACAATCGGGTAGGTCTGGTTGGCAAACAGGCCGTGCAAAGCGTGGCCAAATTCATGGAACATTGTTGTCACGTCATCAAACGTGACCAGAGCAGGTTCACCTGCAGCTGGTTTGGCAAAGTTGCCAACGTTATAAACAACTGGCTTGGTGCCCAGCAGTTTGGACTGGCCAACAAAGTTGGACATCCAGGCACCACCGTTTTTGTTGTCCCGCTGGAAGTAGTCAAAATAGATCAGCCCAAGGGTTGAGCCGTCCTTATCAAACACTTCAAACGTCATGACATCCGGGTTGTAGGTCGGAATATCAGTGCGGCGCTTGAAGCTGATGCCATACAGCTTGTTGGCGGCAAAGAATACGCCATCCTGCAAGACGCGGTTCAGCTCAAAGTAAGGTTTGACCTGGCTTTCATCAAAATTGAACTTTTCCTTACGCAGTTTGTCTGCGTAGTAGGTCCAGTCCCACGGTTTGAGCGGGAAGCTGCTCTTGCCGTCTTTTTTGGCTTCACGTTCAATCAGATTTTGCAGATCAGCCACTTCACGCTTCTGCTCGGCGGCAAGGGCGGGTACCAGCTTGGCAATAAAGCTATGGACCTGCTCAGGTGTTTTTGCCATCTGGTCAGACAGAACATAGCTGGCATAGTTGGGGTACCCAAACAAAGCCGCTTTCTGCGCACGCAGCTGAGCCAGTGTGGCAATGGTGTCGCGCGTGTCGTTCTCACCACCTTTTTCAGAGCGGGTCCAGCTTTCTTCAAACAGAGCCTGCCGTGTTTCACGCTCGGTCAGGCTGGAGAGGGCTGGCTGCTGCGTGGTGTTTTGCAGGGGCAGAACCCATTTGCCGTCCAGCTTGCGGTCTTTGGCGGCATTGAGCGCGTTGGTCAGTTCAGCCGTGTCCAGACCAGCCAGCTTGTCTTTGCTGTCAACAACCAGAGCGGCAGCCTTCGTGCCAGCCAGAAGTTTCTGCTGGAACAGTGTTTCCAGTTTGGAAATGCGGCCGTTCAGGTCACGCAGTTTGGCTTTATCGCTATCAGAAAGCTGAGCGCCGGAATTCACAAAAGCCAGATAGTAAACATCCAGAACCTGTTTCTGCTCAGCCGTCAGGCCCAGCCCGTCCTGCCGTGCATGCAAAAACTGTACACGCGCAAACAGTTTGGGGTTCATGTAAATGCTGTCTGAGTGTGCAGACAGTTTAGGGCCAACAATTTCCTGCACCTTATCAAGGGTCGGGTTGGTGTTGGCGGAATACACACCGTTAAAGGTTTCTGCCACGCGGTCCAGCAGGCGGCCGGAGCGTTCAAGGGCTGAAATGGTGTTCTCAAATGTTGCGGCTTCAGGGTTTTCCGCAATGTGTTTTACTTCGGCGTCCTGCTCGGCCATGCCCTGCTCAAACGCGGGCTGGTAGTCGCCGTCCTTTATCAGGTCAAAGCGCGGTGCGTGGTAGGGCAGGGTGCTTTCTGTGGCAAATGGGTTGGATGCCGGAAGGCCTGCGGCATGGGCTGCGGTGCCCCAGCCTGCAAGGCAGGTGGCGGCTGTCACGGCATACAGCCAGGAACGGTGGGTCATCGTGTCAACTCCTCAGTGGCCCCGTATTCCTGCGGGCAGGCTTACGTTCCGGACAAAACCGGACGGGCGCGGGTGTTTCCCGGTTATGGGGCAGATTTGAGGCTGTCAAGAAAATGCTCATTTTTAGGGCGATACGCCCCGCACGGTGGGTGAGGAGAGAGCGCAGCCTTCTGCTCCTGCTGTGTCAGGGGCGGCTTCCGTTACATAATTGCCACGCTTTTCCTCGGGTGGCGGCGTTGTCACGGTGCAAAGAGGGGAGAGACTCTGGGCAATTTACTGCACAGCACTCTCTCAAAACTCCGCAAATATACCGATACGAGCCCGCAACAATAAGGTGGCTGGCACAAAAACAAGGCACATGATTACGAAAGTGGCATGTATCAGACCTGTTACAGCATATCCGGTGTGACGAAAATGCAGCACTCCCCGTCTAAAGGCTGTATGCCTGAAGTTTAGGCATCGACAACACCCCGAGTGATTCCGTAAGCGAAACTGACAGAACGTATTCATAAATCTTTCACAGTTTCCGGGGGCCTTACCTTAAAATGTCTCAGACAGACCGCCTCAAACAGCGTATGCCGCTTTCATTTAAGCTGCTCTACGCGCTGCCGGTTTTTGCCGCTGGTGTGCCTGCCATTGCTGATGCTGCAACAGCTGCCAGCACCTCAGCCAGCCATGCTCATGCTACACCAGCAAAAGCTGCTGCCAAAAAGCACACAGGCCGTGTCGTAACACGCCCTGCAACGGTTGCCCCAGCCGTTGCCGCTCCGGTTGCAGCAACACCCGTGTCCAACACCGTAGCAAACCGCACAATCCGTCAGGCCCGTGCGGCCCAGACGGCTGAAGGCGGTACGGAAGCTGTGACAGTCACAGGCTCTTTCCTACGTCAGGGTCGTAACACCAGCCCCAACCCTGTCCAGATCATCAGCGCAAAAGACATTCAGCAGACGGGCGTTACCAACGTAGGTGACTTCCTGCAGCGTATGCCCTCCATCGGTTCCAGCGGCCGTGGCAATGCGGACACCAACGGTGGTGCTGGTATTTCCTGCACAGACATCCGTAACCTTGGTAGCTCACGCGCACTGGTGTTGATTGATGGTAAGCGTCTGACCCAGAGCGGTGACAGCACCAGTTCCTGCGTTGACATGAACACCATTCCGGTCATGGCCATCCAGTCCATCGAAATTCTGAAAGATGGTGGGTCTGAACTGTATGGTGCGGATGCCGTATCTGGCGTTATCAACATTAAACTGCGCCACAACATCAACACTGGTGGCATCAACATGCGTGGTAACATCACGCAGCGTGGCGACAACCGCACAGGCCTGATTTCTGCTTACAAAGGCTGGAATTTTGACCATGATCGTGGCAACATCACCCTGACCGGCCAGTATGATACTCAGGGCGGCGTGATGATGAAGGACCGTGCTTGGTCCCGTGTTGCACAGGCCACAAATGGTATGAACCCAAGCTATGGGTCCATCATTTCTACCAGTGGTACATTTTTCGGTTCTGAAAATACTTATAACAGTAACAATAACGGGGGCCTTGTTCCGTACGCGGCAGCAAACCGTTATAACTACAACAAAGACACATCGCTGCTGAATAACACGCAGAATGCAAGCCTGATGGGCGATGCCCATTATGACTTCAGCAAGCATTTCACGCTGTATTCAAACGTCATGTACAGCCACAAAACATCCTGGACGCAGATGGCTCCCATGCCAGCAACCGGTAGCGTTGCGCCGTCCACCCTTCCAAGTGCTATTCTGATCCCAACGGATTACCCGGGTAACACCAGCGGTGAAGAACTCCAAATGTATCGCCGTATGGGTGAGTTTGGTAACCGTAAATCCGAAACTGCAATTGACAGCTTGACCGCAAAAGTCGGTGCGAGCGGTGAAATTGTTGCTGGTTGGATGTATGACGCATCCTTCACATACGGTTCTACCATGGCCAGCTTCCAGACATCTGGCGTGGGTGACTATAGCAAGTTGCTGCGTGAGTGGGGGCTGAGCGCGGTTACGCCCGGTGACTCTGGGTCTGCCCTTTACTATAACCCAACCTCTTGCTTGGGTTACACGGGTTGCGTGCAGTCTAGCGTTCTGAGCCCTCTTTCTGGTGATGCGGCTGAATACGCAAACTACACCGAGCACGATAACTCTCACTACATGATGCGTGACTTCAACGCACGTATCCACAACGACCACGTTGTGCACATGCCTTACAAAGGCGGGGGGGATCTGGGTATTGCTCTTGGTATGGAACATCGTGGCGAGCAGCTGAGCTACCGTCCGGACCCACTGATTGCGCAGGGTGGCTCTCTTACCAACACCGTACTGCCAACCAGCGGTGGTTTCGATGTGTCTGAAGCGTATCTGGAAGGTAACCTGACGCTGCTGCACAACGTGCCATTTGCCAAAAACCTATCTATTGACGGTCAGGGTCGCTTCTCCAGCTACAACACCTTTGGCAACACCTATAACTGGAAAGCCGGTATCAACTGGGCACCCACGCGTGATGTTGCTTTCCGTGGCACACTGGGTACATCCTACCGTCAGCCAAGTGTGTCTGAAATGTATGGTGGCACTCTGATGAGCTATGTCGGCGCCAGTGATCCGTGCGACATGAGCCAAGTTACTACCTACGGTGCACGTCAGGCGACAGTGGTAGCTAACTGCATGAAGCAGGGCATCAACGCCAATACATTCCAGGCCAGCGGTTCCGGCCAGGTGCCAACCCTCATTGGCGGCAGCTCCAAATTGCGCCCTGAAATTGGCCGCACCTACACATTCGGTGCAACCTTTACACCGCACTGGGTCCGTGGTCTGTCCACCAGTGCGTCCTTCTGGCACTATCGCGTGTCTGACACCATCAGTTCTCTGTCTACACAGTATGTGCTTGATGGCTGCTACACCGGCTCCAGCCCTGGTATGTGTCAGAATGTAACACGTCTTGCCAACGGTCAGATCAACACCGTTTCTGCACTCAACGCAAACCTCGGCAGCCTGACCACCAGCGGCGTGGACTGGGATCTGAGCTACCGCTTCCGTGTTACGGATGAAGACTGGTTCCAGGTGGAAAACAACTTCCAGCGTCTGGTGAGCTACAAGCAGCAGATGGTTCCAGGTGGCCCGCACTACAACTATCTGGGTTCCATCACTTATAAGTCTCAGGGTACGTCCAACCCAACTGTGCGTGACTATGCAACCCTTACTTGGCACCACAACAACTTCAGCATGACCTACATGATGCAGTACATGAGCGGCATGCACTGGAACGATGGCACCAACCGTATCTACAAATCTGATGGATATGGCCGTGACAAAACTCCAGCCATGATCCTTCAGGACCTGACGTTCAACTACAACCTGAAGCGTTGGAACTTCCAGTTCGAAGTTCAGAACCTGATGGACAAGACACCTCCGTTCCTGGTCAACACGTCCAGCAACAGTAACGACTCCACCTATGGTGGCTGGTATGCAGGCCGTACCTTCCTGCTGCAGGCAGGCATGACCTTCTAATACAAAAAGCTCCGGCCCATTTCTGGTGCCGGAGCTTTTTTCATTGGGGGTGTGCCCCCGGTGCAAAGCCCTTTCTCTGGAAAGGGCTTTTTTTATGCGCTCACAGAACTTTTCGTAGCGTGATGCTGCGTTTATCGCTTGTCTCCAGCACCAGTGTCGTGCCCTCCGTGCGCCAGTGGCTTACGGCCCGTTTGAGCGTATTAAACTGGCTGGACACTGCACCATTTGGGCCAAGGCACGCCATCAAGGTGCTCATGCCGCCCTGCTGGCTGCTCTTGACCTTACCGTCCGGCCCAAATTCCAGACCGCCAACATAACGGTTGCAGCCATCGGACCCAGAAGCCTTGCCCGAGGCATTAATATCAAGCGTAGGGGCCATACCCGTTGGCTTGGCAGCGGGAGTGGTAACGTCCGTCGTGCGGTCCATGCCGTTTGGTGGGCGGTTGCCATCAGGCAGGGTCTTGCCGTTTAGCGCTGTGACAATCCAGCTTGTGTTGTTCAGGCTGGTCAGGGCAGCGGCGTCTCCCCCACAGCCGGTTACCGTGCGACCTTGGGTTGTTACGCTAACGGTTTCTGTAAAGCGCTGGCCGCTCATGCGGTCAGTACAGGCTTTGGGGGTAATATCCACCGTCATATCCTGTGCCTTATACTGGCGCGCACCGGTTGAGGCCTGCGCAGGGGTTATTGTACGCACCACCTTGGCCGCCCCCATGGGTTCAAACGTCAGTACGGACCCTGCCAGTGTCAAATGCCAGGACGGCTCCGTACCGGATGCCTGATACACGGCAGCACTTGTTTGCGTGGCGGCGGCTGCCGGGGTGGTGTCCTGATGCTCGGAGGGCGAGCAGGCCGCCAGCAGGCCAGGCAGGCACAACGCTGCCAGAGTGGGTGTCAGGCGGCGGCTCCCGCTGCGGGGTGTTGCGTCGGAAAGGCCTGAAGAAAGCCGGAAACGTTGCATGGTCTTCTGTCTGCTCCTGTCATGGCCGAGCGCGTGCGGGCTGTGCTGCTCCGGTCATTTTTATGGGGTCATGTCCTGTACCCGCACTATGGTAACGCCGTGCGCCTGCAATCGTTCGGCAACCTGTGCAGGCGGGGTTTTAACGCTGGCGCAGGCATCCTCCACAACGTAGGTTGTAAAACCAAGGCGCGCGGCATCCTGTGCGGTGTCCGCCACACAAACATCATAGGCAAGCCCGCATACCCACACCCGCTTTATGCTGCGTGTGTGTAAATAGCCTTCCAGCCCTGTGGGGTTCTGGCCGTTATTGTCTGTAAAGGCCGAGTAACTATCAACAGGTTGCATCATGCCTTTCCGCATAATGGCCGCTAAGCCATTTGTGCGTAAAAGGGCTGAAAGCTCGGCCCCCTCCGTGCCCTGCACACAATGGTCCGGCCAAGGGCCATTCTGTGCAGTGAAGGAGCAATGGTCCGCCGGGTGCCAGTCCTGTGTTGCTACACGCACGCCAAAGGGCAGGTTCGTTAAGGTGTTGACGGCTGGCAGAATAGTATCGCCTCCCGGTACGGCCAAAGCGCCAGAGGGCGGCAGAAAGTCGTTCTGCACATCAACAATAATCAATGCATCCTGTGGGCCTATCCGCATGGCCGGTCTCCGCTGTCATAAACAAAGTGGGAGCAGCCTACCGGCCCACTTCCGTTGCGGGAAGAGTAGTGGCGGCAGAAGGGGCCGGGACTGGCGGCAACGCCTGCAACCATGCCACAGCCAGCGGCAGCGGGTCTGTCTGGTTGGTGGTCAGCACATCGGGTTGCAGCGGGCCTGTGTACGTTTTGTGTGTGCGGTCCTGTTCGTAAGACGCGGCTACCATTAACAGGCTGCCATCCATCAGCCGGAAGGTACGGTTGGCGGTAGTCTGGCCGTGGGTGGGTGTCCCGAAAAACCGGGTGGCGGCGCGGCCCTTCAGGGCAATAGCTGTTGCTTCCGCTGCGCTGGCTGTGCGCGCATCCTGCAACACGGCAACGGGCAGGGCCGTCCAGTCCGGTAGGATGGTGCCGGGTGCATACAGGTCAGGCTTGGTGTGCCACGGCGTAGGGGGTGAGCCATTAGCTTTACTGAAATAGCCCAACGGCCCCACCCCCAAGAACGGTTGCAACGCTGTCAGCATGGGCCACATGGTGCCGCCCGTATTGCCGCGCAGATCAATTACCCACGCATGCACGGTGGGGAGGGCCGTCATGGCGGCCAGCGCATTGTGCACATAATGGGTCATGGTCTCGGTATTTCCGGTCATTAGACCCGGCAGGGTCAGCACCCCAATGCCCGGTGCCACCATACGGGCCTGTGGCAGGGCTACAGCCTTTTGTGTCATGGTCTGTTGCAGGATCGGGGGCATCAGAAAACTGTGCCCATCTTCTAAAGACCGAAGAAGCAAGTGTATGGCTCTATGCACCTGATGACGGTTGCCCTGTGCCGCAAGCGCCATCAGCTTTGGCTCCTGCGTGGCCCACTCAATGCGCCCAGCCTGTAGCGCATGCTGGCGGATGAGCGTTATGGCCTGCGCCATCAGTTTCTGGTTAGCGGCATGGTCCTCAGCACTCATGGCAGTATGTCCACGCCAGAGCGGAGAGTGCAGGGTGGCATAGATACCGCCGCCCCCCACCAGTGCAGCCCCCAAGCACATGGCCACCAGCGTATGTTTCTTCGGCATTGATCGTGGCTGCTCCCCCGGCCTGTCCGCCATGCCCCGGCAAAGATGGCCTCTGTGCTACAGAAATGATACTATGCAGCCCATCGCCAGATGGCGGATAACTCTGAACGAAAAAACGGTTTTTTCAAAGCGTATGATTGTACAAGGCTATAACTTTTTCTGCGATATGCCTGATGACACCCGTTACCTGCGCGCAGCCAAGCCTGATGAACGGTTTATTGAAGAAAACATGATCTTCATTTTACCGGACCGGTTCAGAAAGTTCCGTAAAAACCTGTGGCATGTGCGTAAAAATGCAGGGCCTACGCATATTTATATGCCGCTCTTCCGGGTGCAGACCGTTCTGGCCAGTGAGCCCCTGCCGCAGGGCTATGACGGCCCGCTGGATGTTTTCCCATTTTATACCCACACCTCCCGTCGGCGTAGCCGCTCGCTGGATTATTACCTGCTTTTTCTCTTCAAGGACAAAACATCCTTTGTAAAATGCCAGCAGCTTCTGCCCGTGCTGGCATAAGGGCATACAGCCGCGTATTGCGCTGTGCCAACGGCTCTGCTACTGCACGGGTCATGCATCAAGAGTCAGGGCATTGCCTGACACCAACCTGCTCCCGGCAAGGTGGTACCTTTACTTATCAGGTAAGGGGATGTGGCCCAGACCGGCAATAACGGGTTTCGCCACAGTACCAGCCTTGTTGTTCTGGACCCTATTGTGAGAAAGCCCGCCACCATGACCCAACAGTTCGCCAGTGATAATTATGCAGGCACCTGCCCGGAAGCCTGGGCGGCCATGCAGCAGGCTAACGCAGGGTCCGTCGCTGCGTATGGTGAGGACGAATGGACAACCCGCGCCGCCAACGCCTTCCGCACCCTGTTCGGGACAGATTGCGAGGTCTTTTTCGCGTTTAACGGTACCGCTGCCAATTCATTAGCTCTGGCAGCCTTGTGCCAGTCCTATAACAGCGTCATCTGCTCCTCCTGTGCCCATGTGGAGACGGATGAATGCGGTGCACCAGAGTTTTTTTCCAACGGCTCCAAACTTCTTGCCGCCCGGAACAACAGCGCCAAACTGACTCCGGATGTCATTCACGCACTGGCCACATGCCGGGGGGACATCCATTACCCCAAGCCACGCGCCGTCACCATTACCCAGCCTACCGAAACGGGTGAACTATACACACTGGCGGAAATTCAGGCCATTTCCACCACATGCCGCAGCCTTGGCCTGCGCCTGCATATGGATGGTGCCCGTTTTGCCAATGCCTGCGCGGCCCTTGGCTGTAGCCCTGCTGACATGACGTGGAAGGCCGGGGTGGATGTGCTGTGTTTTGGCGGTACCAAAAACGGCATGGCGGTAGGGGAGGCCATAGTGTTTTTTGATAAAACACTGGCGGAAGGGTTTGACTACCGGTGCAAACAGGCCGGGCAACTGGCTTCCAAAATGCGCTTTCTCTCCGCACCGTGGGTCGGCATGCTGGAAAGTGGGGCGTGGCTGAAAAATGCCGCTCATGCCAATGGCTGTGCCCGGCAACTGGAACGCGCCATTGCGCAGGTGCCCGGTATTACCCTCATGTTTCCCGTTCAGGCCAACGCGGTTTTTGTGCAGGGGCCGGAGGGCTTTCTTGACCGCCTGCGCGCCAAGGGCTGGCGGTTCTACACCTTCATAGGGGGCGGCGCACGCTTCATGTTCGCCTGGGATGCCCAGCCAGAGCAGGTTGATGCTTTGGCAGCAGACATTCGTGCGGCCTGTGCATGATCCTCTCTCACTTTGAGGCCTTTGAGCAGTTCTCCCGTTCCGCTCTGCCACGGCTGGATGTCGCGGCAACGGGGGTATTTGCCATATCCGGTGCCTTGCAGGCCGCAAAAGCCCGCCAGAATATTGTAACTTTTTGCTTTTTTGCGGCTGTTACCGGGGTGGGCGGTGGCACGGTGCGCGACCTGTTGATCGGTGCGCCCGTGTTCTGGATGCACGCCACAATGCCTCTGGCCGTCTGTCTGGTGGCTGCCCTGTTTGTCTGGTTTATGCCAGCCCGCTCCTGGCCCCACCACGCCATAGACTGGTTTGATGGCATGGGTCTTGCCGCGTACAGTGTGTATGGGGCCGCCAAGGCGCAGGCTTACGGTATTCCGTTGTTGCCCTGCGCCGTTATGGGGGTGGTAACAGCCTGCATGGGCGGTATCTTCCGCGATGTTCTGGCTAATGTGCCGTCCATTGTCATCCGGCCAGAACTTTATGTGACCCCAGCCGCCCTGTCCGCAGGCAGTTATGTGTTGCTCACGGCCTGCGGCATGGGGCTGGTGCCCGCTACAACCCTTGCGTTTGCAGCAGGCTTCATGCTCCGTGGTGCCGCCATCCGGCATGGCCTCAACCTGCCACCTTACCGGCGGTAGGATGCAAAAGGTGCTGGAACCAGCACCAGTTTGCTCACATCGTGCGTTGCAGTTGGTAGTGTGCCGGGGGCAGAGCCTCCGCTAAGGCAGCCTGAACTGGCTGTGCGGTGTAATGCCGGGCAATCATGCTGCGGCCTTCCTGCACGGCAAGGTGGTGCAGGTCCTCGCGCTCATGCAACTCAACAATCCGGTCCGCCACGCTTTGGGCATCATAGCCAATCAGGCGCTCCAAAGTGGAAGGGAGCATGAGCCCTTCTGCTGCAATCGCGGTCATGACGCAGGGGAGACCCGCCGCAAAACTTTCCAGCACTTTGCCTTTAATGCCAGCACCAAAGCGCAGGGGGGCCACACTCAGGCGGGCGGTATCGTACAGGCTGGTCAGGTCTGGCACATGACCAACCACCCGCAGGCGGTCCTGCGCAAGGGCAAACAAGCTTTCCGGCATGGCAGCACCAGCCAGCGTACACACAATATGCGGGGCCTTCTGCCAAACGCGCGGCATGACCTCCGTTGCCAGCCAGCGTGCGGCGTCATGGTTGGGGGCATGGGTATAATTCCCGACAAACACAATACCGGAACGTTTTGCAAAACTGGGCAGCAGGCCTGTAGCGGGCTCAAAAGCCCATGGCACAACATGCACGGTAGTACGGGGGGCATGGCGCGCTATGAGGGCGGCTTCCTCCGTTGAGTGGGTCAGCACGGCATCCCCCTGCTGCATGGCGGCATATTCTGCCGTCTGCACACGTTTTGCCTGCGCCAGAAGTTCGGGCCGGGCGTGTATCTGCGCCTGCCGTGCCAGCCGCACATGGTGCAGGTCCGCTACGCTATACAGCACCCTGCTGCGGGGCATGTATTGCCGTACGAGCGGACTATAACGCGTGGCGGTTGTTACGCGGTGTAGATACACAACATCAAAGCACCCAGCCTGACGGCGCAGCACGTCCTCAACCGAGGCATAGAAGGGTGCCCCAAGCACATCAATGCCTGCCAATGCTGCCTTGTCTGGCTGTACGGCCATCTGGTCCGCCGCAACAAAGCTCACATCATAGCCAAGGGCCATGCAGGCCCGCATGTGGGACAGAATGGCGCAGGACCCGGCATCGCGGTTTATATCCGGGGTCTGCGTGTCAATAAACAGGGCGCGCTTGCGGGGGGCAGGCAGAGGGGCTGCTTGCCCACGGCGTTGGCGCGCCTTGGCGGTCTGGCGGGCCTCGGCCCCCGTCTGGCTCTCGGCTTTGGCTTTTTTCAGGCGCTCCACCTGCGCCATCAGGAAGAGCAGAACGTCCTCCTGCTGGGGCTGGCCCTGTGCAGCACTGACAGCCTGCGCCAGCGTTTTTTCCAAAGTGGCATCAAACGCTGTGGCGGGTGCCAGTACGTGTGGTTCGCCAAGCAAAGCCCCATCTTCTTCCCGGCGCACTTCAATCACATGCCGGGTCATGGGGGAAAGTATGCCGGGCAGCAGAACCGTAAAACCACACTGCATTGTAGGGCATGCGCCGGATTGCTGTACGTCTGGCCGTTGGGCGTTGGCCACAAGGTTGGCAATAAGGTGTCCGTTATCCAGCACCTGCAAGGCAACGGGGGTGTCTGGCGTGTCCGGACTATAGGCCCAGCCAGAAATCCGGTCGTGGCTTACGCAATCTACAAACCCAGTCAGCGGGGTGCGTGGCGGCGTTACGGCAATGGCGCGTAAAACGGGTTGTTCGGCCAGATCCAGCACCCATGGGCTGTGCCCCAGCGGGGTGGCGTCTGTCACCCGTTGCACTTCAATCACATGCCGCTCCTGCATGCTCAGCCCGGCAGGCACATCAAAACTGAACCCGCAGGCCCGGCCCACGTCCGGGCGGGCAGCATCAGCCACCACCTCACCCAGTACCACCCCTTTGTTGAGAATACGCAGGGTAACAGGGTTCGGGTTTGTAGGGTCATACGCCCAGCCGCTTATGGTGGTGCGGCTTACGGTATCAATAAACCCTTCAAGTGGTGTTGTGGCTGTGGGGGCATCCCCTGCTATAATCCGTTGGCGGATCTGCTCCAGCAGGCGGCCTTCCTCCAGGCGGGGGGCGCAATAGCGTGCGGGGGTGCTGGCGGCGTTGGGGTACAGCACGGCATAGTCTGCCGCATTATGGAACATGCCGCGGGACTGGTCGTCCACAAATGTTTCAGAGGCAGCGCCATTGGCAAAAATAATATCGTGGCTGTCCAGTTCAATATGGAAATACGCCACTTCATCCATGGCTTCAGCCTGCACAATGGAGGTTCCGTTCACCAACTGTACGGCTGGTACCAGAACATCGTTCAGATACATGGCATGGAGCGGGGAGACGGAAAGATCCTGCTCTGGCAGGCCCTGCCCCAAAGCCCCGGCCCGAATAACAACCGGCAGCACATCCTTGTTGCCAGCGGCAAACTGGCCGGAATAAGCCCGGCGGCCTATCCATTTAATAGGGCGCAGGCCGTTATGTAGCGTTGCAACCTTATCCCCAATGGCCAGTGTTTCAACCGGGCGCTGGCCTGTTGCCGTGCTTATCAGCGTACCCCGGCAATAACAGGGCGTACCGTCTTCTACAACGTACTCCCCATCTTCCTCATCGCCCCATACGGCAAGCTGGTACTCCTTGCCAGCACCATTGATGTGCAGCGTGGAGGTTGCCG
Source organism: Acetobacter cibinongensis (assembly GCF_000963925.1). Taxonomy (GTDB): domain Bacteria; phylum Pseudomonadota; class Alphaproteobacteria; order Acetobacterales; family Acetobacteraceae; genus Acetobacter; species Acetobacter cibinongensis. The sequence continues at coordinate 22,314 of NZ_BAMV01000019.1, read as the reverse complement.
TGCCGGTCCAGTCAGTAAAGACAAGGTTGTCACCTTGTATGGAGGGGGAGCCATATTCGGGGAGCAGGATAGCCCCCACATCAATACTCACATTGGTTAAGGTTCCGTTGCCAAAAGCCAGAGTGGAGCCGGATGTAATTTCCGTATTACTCAGGCTGCCGCTTTGCGTCACTGTCACGGTCGCGCCACTCAGCACGAGTGTGTCCACCTGCGCGCCATCGGCTATGAAAATAGACGTGTTTTGTAGGTTTTCACGGCTGGCATGGGCGGAGTTGGTTAACGAAACACTGCCTGCATTTATGAAGGTATCATCAGCGGTTTTTGCCTGTGGCCCACCCAGCGTCAATGTTGCGCCGTCCTCATACACATTATTATGCAAGTTCGTTGCGCACACAACATTGGTATAGGTTTCAACTGAGGTATTGGAACCGTAGAAATGGTTGTAAGCCAGTGTTGTACTGCTATCTGCCAACCCGATTTTGGTATTGGTGACAGTATTGCTGGTGAAGGCGGCGCTTTGCAGGTTGCTGCCTATCTCGCTTTCAAGAAAGAAAGTTGAATTGTTTGAAATAACACAATTGCTAATAACCGCATTTGCAAAACTATTATAACCACATTGTTCAATGGTTGTATTAGCAATTACGCTGTTCAGGACATTCAGTTGCTGCGCATGCGAGATAACGCCGCCCCGTATCTGCGCGGTATCAGTAAGCTGCAGGCTGCCAGAAATGACTGTTCCAGAGCCCAGAAAGGCCTGCACAGAGGATGTCAGCGTGACCCCGGAGAGTATAGCGCCGCTCTCTGTCTGAATCTGAACAGCAGGGCTCCACGTGTTGCTGCTCAAGCTGCGGCCTGTTACCCCGCCGCTCAAAACTCCACCGGAGCCAATGTTCAGAAAAACGTTACCGCCGTAGCCGTTGCTGACTGTGTTGGAAAGAGTGCCGAGAGTGCCATAATCTTCAATAGTGATCTGCCCCGTCAGGCCAGTATTTGCCTCAATATTTTCTACGCGGCCACCAGAGGTAACAAGCAAATCCAGAAAACCGTCTCCTCCTGATGGCAGATTGGAAAAGACAAGCCGGTATGCGCTTGTCCCCGCAGAGACAACATTGTTATCGTCATCTGTCAGCAGGTAGCCAGGGGTGGCACTTGTGTCTGCGCCCAGCACAGCGCCTGGTTTCGTAAATAGAAAACCGCCGCTGTCCAGGTGAATATGTGAAGCGGATGCCCCGCTTTCCACCAGCAGCACACCCCCGTTCTGCACAGTGATGTCAGACGCCACGGTCGTGTTGTGGGTCAACATGACAATACCGCCAGAGGCTATGGTACCGCCTGCCAATGTTGCACTTTCACCTGCATAAACCTGACCGCCGGTTTCAACACTCACCTGCGTGCCGGAGGCTGCGCCACTTTGGGGGGTGGGGTTGCCTTCGTCATTCCCCAGCCAAAGTGAACCGCCATTTTGCACAATACTATTGCTGGCAAAGCCACCGCCGCTTACCCAAAGCGTCCCGTCCTCACCCACAACGGCGCTCAGACTATGGCCATTGGCATAGACATCCTGCTCGCCATCATTAATTTGCGTCCCGATGCTGCTGCCATACACAGCTTCGGTTGGGGTGGATGTTGTCTCATCGTCAACCTGAGCCCACGCACTGGTGGGGTCTATCTGGGTGCTCGTAGCCACGCCGCCTGCCTGCACAACAAGCGTCTGGTTCACTCCCACCACCAGACCAGACACATTCTGGCCGCTGGAGACGGTAACGGTGGACGCTGAAGTGGTCATGGCTACTCACAAATATGCTATAGATAAGATGACATTTTTGTAGGGTTTGTGGTCTGGTCTGGCAATCAACTAAAAATTGCAGCGTCTTTATTTCGGAAACTCAGGCTAATTTCCGATGTCTTTCATAGAAAAATCAAATAAAATAGAGATATATACTTATAAATCGTCTAGATTAACCCCTATGGTGGGCTAAGAATCTAGTCAGTCGCCTACCCGTCTGAGCCAAAGTGCGCGGCCGTCTTGCCGCCACAGCAACTACCAGACAGACGAAAAGCTACCCCCGCCGTAGCCTGACACAATGGGTCAGGCATCAGGCCGCGTCCTCTACTCTAGCTCGGAGTCCTGTTCACAGCTTTGTCTTCGGCAGTTGCACATGCGTCAGCGCAGCACTCTCCGCAGGTAAGGGCTTCTTGCCGGGTTTTACGCCGTTTTCCTGAAGCAGAAACGCCAGAATATCCGCATTATCTTCCGCTGAGAGCGTGCCGGGGGCAGAAAGAGGCATGGCGCGCTGCATATAGTCAAACAGGTCCCGCAACGGTGCCCCTGCCCAGTTGGCCACAAACCGGCCTTTCAGGGCGGGGGTATCAAAAGCGCCCCCCAAACTGGCTCCGTGGCATAGGGCGCAGGCTTCCTTATATGTTTCAGCGCCACGCGCTGCCTGCTCCTGTGTGTAGCTGGCCGTGGCAAGCCCTGCACGCGGGGCAGCATGGACCGGTGTTACGGCAACCAGTAACAGGCCACCCAACACAACCGTTTGCAGAATAGAAGACACACTCTGTCTCGCCATGCCCTTACCCTCCCATTCTTGCAAAAAGCTCTTCAAAAATACCAATGGCCTTAGCAGCTTCCGCCCGGTCTGCATGTTCAAAGCTGTTGCCTACGCCTACCATTTCTCCAATGCCGGTAAAATCAAGCGCCTGTACCATTACCCCGTCTGTTTTGCTAAGTAGGGATGCGCCCCGGTAGTTCACCCCATATAGTGCATCGTGCTGCGGTGGCAGCCAGTTTGTCTGCCCGCGCACGGGAATAAGGGTTTTATCCTGCCACCAGTCATGGGCCGCATAACCGGGACAGTTGATGATAACATCCTCTTTCAGCGTCTTTAAATCAGCCGGGCCATGAAATTCCTTTATGACAATCTTGCCCCCTGCCTGATAAAATTCGGAAAGCAGCAAATGCCCATAAGCCCCAAAGTTGAACATCATGGTGGCCCGCCGTTTGGCGTGGGGCACAGGGAAGGGGTTTTCCGCATCACTCAGTAAAACTGATTGAGGGATAATGTCTTTTATCAAGTCACCATAATCTGCAAACTCGGCAGTATTTTGCGGCTTACCGGTTGAGGCATAATCCCCAGCCGCAGGGTCGGGTGGTGGGGCGGTATGCTCACCAAACGGATGGTCAGACAGAATATAATGGTCCCGGAAGTCAATAGGGTTTCCCGGCAAGCCCAGATAATCGCGGTACGTTTTCCAACTATATCGTGCCATCTGTTCCCACAGGGCAGGAAAACTGTCGCCCGCCGGTTTTGTCAGGGCAATGCGGGAGTCTGGTGTCCAGCTACCATTGGCCCTTACGGAGCGCGTGTGGGGCAGCAACGCCTTGGTGTAAATGGTCACGTTCATGCCCGCCCGCTGCGCCGTCAGGGCAGATGTCAGGCCAATAACACCGCAGCCAATAACGGCTACGGAGTTGGTGAGCGTAGAGGCCGCCTTGCCCACCACAATCTCAGCAGACCCCCAGGAGAGAGACCACCCGCTGCCCCCATGCCCGTAGTTATGGATAACCGTCTTATCGCCAATTTTTTCAACATCCAGCCGTGGCCCAGTGGCACGGAAGGGGCGCAGGCAGACCTTTATATCCGTCAACTGGTCTAGCTGTGCGCGTATGGGCACAAGTTTGGGGCGTGGTCCTGCCGGGTGGCTGGGGGGCGTGTCTGCTGGTTTGTCCGGGGTGGTGCCCCAGCCTGGGCGGGCGGCCAGCGCCCCCAGCGCAAAAGACCCGGCAACCAGATGCCTGCGTTTTACGTCCACTCTGCACCTCATCTGCTTGGCTACAAAAAGCAACACGGGGCTTTCACCCCGTGTCGTTTCCTCATGCTCTTGTCAAAACCGTTTAGAAGTCAACGTTCAGGCGGCCATAGTAGTACCCGCCGGTGATAGGCACCTGAAGCGAGAACTGGTCATAAATCTGTGCCCCGCGGGAGTTGGTGATCGGGTTTTTACGCCGCGGGCGGATGTTGAAGATGTTGTTAGCACCAATAGCCATGTGCCAATGCTGGTTGAAACGATAACCAATTTCCAGATCTGTCAGCCACCGTGGAGTGTTTTTAAACTGGCTGAAGCAGGAGTTGGAGTAAGCAAGGGCCTTTCCGTCTTTAGGGCAGGTCAGGGTTTTGTCGGTCCAGTCAGCGTAGCTCAGCATGGAGGTTGTTTCACCATACCGTGTCTGGCGAATGTTCACATCCCAGCTCTTCCAGGTGTAAAAGGCGTTCAGGATAATCTTGCTGCGTGGGTAAGCGGTTGTAATGTAGCCAATGTTCTGGTCGTTCAGCAACTGGTTGCCGTTCTGGTCCCGGCCGTTATGGTGCAGGCGGGTGCGGTTGAGGTCCAGCGCCATGCTCAGCGCAAGGTTGCCCGCATTACCCATATGGAAGGTGTAGTCCGCCTTGATATCAAGCCCCTGTGTACGGGTGCTTGCACCATTGGTCATGTAATAAGCTGAGACGTTTTCAGGAATAATGCTGTTCAGCGGCAGCGTGTAGCCCATGGCTTCAATAGCGGCAATGGCCGGTGCCCCGTTAACCGTACCACCCCCCACAATGCGGTCCCGCAGGTTGATCTGGTAGACGTCTGCTTCAACATGCAGGCCCTTGATGGGTTCAACCACAATGCCACCGCTCTCACTCAGGGAGCGTTCAGGTTTCAGCTTGCTGGCACCCAGAATTTGCGCAGCACTTGAGCTGACAGGCAACAGGCCGGATGCGCCGTTGGGGTCCACGTTCATGGCGCTGTAATGCTGCTCAGCCAGAGTAGGCGCACGGAAACCCGTGCTGATGGTCGCACGCACCGCAATGCGTGGGCTTATGTCATAGCGGGTTGAAATCTTGCCGTTTTCGCTGTTGCCAACGTCCGTGTAGTGCTCAAACCGGCCTGCAAAATCCAGATCCCAGTGTTTAAGGGGGTGGAAGTCTCCATCCACATACCCGGCCCAGATGTCACGGCTCCAGTTGCCTGCGCTGTTTGGCCCAAGCCCTGCATAGCCCTGCGTGCCACCCAATTGGTAGGATGCAGGTGTGCCTTCAATAATTTGGTAAGTCTCCAGCCGGTGCTCACCGCCAAAGGCCAGTGTCATGGGCACGGCATGGGCAATGTTGAAATTACGCCGGAAATCCAGATTGTTTGTCCATTGCGCCATACGGTATGTTTCCGCCCGTGTGCTGCTGGGGGACCAGCCACACCCATCTGCGGAGTAATAGGCCGAGGAGGAGTCCGTAGAGCAGGTGCTGGCCAGCATACCGGTATTGGCGGTGTTCTTGTTGCCAATCTTGTTGCCGTCTGCGCCGTAGGTTGTGCTCAGGTCCCAGTCAAAGCCCCAGAAGCTATGTCCTTTCAGGCCAAGGGTTGCGGCGTAGTCGTTTTCTTCCATTGTCTCCAGCGGAGAAAAGCCGGAGGGGTACATGGTGGGCGCAATAGATGGCGTGCGGTAGTTCTGATAGGTTTCCCCATGCCGGTGCATATAGGTAATCAGCCCGTAGAAATCTATTTTTTCTGAAACCTTCTTACCAAAATCAATAGCAAGACTCTCACGGGTTTCTTCTCCTGTGCTCATGATCTTGTTGGAATCGAGCGGCACATTCATGGCATTGGGCACAACGCCATTATAATAGCCTGTGGTCGTAGCATTTGCGGGCCAACTGCCCAGCAGGCGGTGGTCTTTGGAGCCAACGACCATGTGGTCGGTATGGTACATCTGGCCACTGATGTGCATGTAGCCATCATTACCCATTTTAAAGCCGCCATCAGCATTCAACTGATACTGCCAGCCATCACCATTATAGGCGTTGGCACCCGTCTGGGCAGAGGCATGAAAGCCGTGGTCCTGCTTTTTGGTAATAATATTCACCACGCCGGAAATGGCGTCAGAGCCATACATGGCGGCAGCACCGTCTTCCAAAACTTCAATATGGTCAATGGCATTTGCGGGAATGGTGTTCAGGTCAGCGCCAGTGGAGCCAAACTGTGGCCCGGCGTCTGCTACAATGTTGGCTGTGGTGTGGCGGCGCTTGCCATCTACCAGTACCAGCACTTCGTTCGGCCCAAGGCCGCGCATCTGAATGGAGGAGGTCAGAGCAGCGGAGTCAGCGCCCATGGCCACCACGTTGATGGAGGCATAGGTGCGGGTCAGCGCATCTGCAAGGTTGACCATGCCGGAGCGGCGCAGCGTTGCGGCAGAAACCACGGTAACAGGGGAGGAACTCTGGCGCGCCTTGCGGTTGGAGGAGTGCGTGCCGGTGGTCACGTTAATGGTTTCTGCATCGCCAGCCAGTACGGGGCCAGTGTTCTTTTTGCGCTGCCGCACGGGGGCTACAGCAACTGGCGCGGCCTTGGTGGTTTTGGCAGCAGGGGTGCGGTGCACGGCAGCGTGGCTACCACGCGGGGCAGTGTGGGTGGAGGATGTCGGGGTTGCAGCAGATGCTGCCATGTAAGGCGCAACGGTACATAGCGTAGTAGCAAGTAAGGAAAAGCGCCGTTTCAGTCTCATAGTTTGCCACTGCCTCCGTTTTGGCCCAGGCCGTGCGCCCAAGCGATAAACAGATAGTGCCTCAGTCTCGTTACGAATCCATTATAAAAATCGCATCCGAAATGAAATGCAGCCTATCTGTTGCAAACAAGCAACAAAACAACCGTAGGTCCCCCGATGAGTTTTCATTCTGTACCCAAAACACTCTGTTCAGGACACAAAACACCCCGCATATCTGCTGCCAAGCAGCTCTATGGTGCGTCTAAGGTCAGAAAATGGCGGTTAATACGGGCTTTTGTCTTGGATGGCGGGAATATCATCCTGCTCTAGCTCTTCAGCCAAAGCCGCCAGGGTTGTGCAACATTCCAGTACAGCCAGAGGCTGGTTCTTGCAGGAGAGCCGTTGCACGAGCGGATGAATGGTCAGAGCTGTCCGGCGGAGCTGTTGTGCAATAGCCCCAATGTCACGGCAGTCTGCGTCACACTGCCTCTGCCAGTCTTCAACTGAACCGCACAGGGGAGGGACCGCACTATAAAAGCGGGGTGGTGCACAGGGCAGCATGGAAAGACCTTTTGATAAGAAAAAGGGAGAGACCTTATTCTTATACATCTGACTACCGTGCTCTTTATGGACTGATCCTATGTAGTGCAGCAGGGTATGTTCCCGTTAGCGTCCTGTCCATAGAACCCCTCATTTAAAAGAAAGCCTACAAAAAAAGCCTGCCCCCGGTCAGGAGCAGGCTTTTTTGTAACAGGACGGAAAGAAAAATCAGGCTCTCAGAGCCTCAGCCGTGTCTGTTTCCGTGTCCAGAAGATACGGGCCAGCACTGACGATTTCCAGCGTCAGGTGTGCAAGCCCGGTCAGGGAAACCATATCCAGCGGCAGGCTGGCGTTACCGTTGGTCCAGCGCATGGGGGCGGCTTCTACACCGTGCCAGCCATGCAGGGTCTGGGTGGTCAGGTGGCTGGTGACGTCCTGAAGGTTTCTGGCATCCTGCACCATCACTTTGCCCACCAACACGCCTAAGGTACGGCGGTCATCTACAAACGGGCCAATCGTGTCAGCCGGACGGCCATTGCGGGAGACAATCCGCACAGACTTTACAGAGGCCGGTAGCACGAAGGACACCATGTTGCCCTTGGTACGGACGCGGCGCAGCAGAGCCCCTGTTTCCGTTATCAGGTGCAGTTCCGGGTCACTGGTCAACGCACGGGTGCGGGCTGCAATGGTGTTCGCACGTGCTGCAATGGCGTCAAACAGCGGTTTGACTTCGTCCGTACGGACTTCCAGTCGCGCTGCGGCATCCTCTTCCCAGTTCAGCGTGCGGGTCAGGCGGGTTGGTGCGTTACCCGTCTGCTCAAAGCTGTTGCGGTTGCCTGTGTTCAGGTAGCTTTCCGTCAGGGCACCGTCAGCCATAATCACAGAGTGCCGCTCGGTTTCTACATGGTAGTAGTCATAGCTGGTCAGGCTGTAGTCATAGGTAATGTTGCTACCATTCACCAACATACGGGCAGGCACGAACGCACCGTTCAGGAACAGGCAGTGTTCGGGTGTTACCAGCATGTCCTTGTAAGGCACGTTCTCCGCAAGCGCACCTTGGCTGATGCGGACAGGGTAGCCCGCTTCATCGTCTGGCAGGCCAGAGCGCACAACTGCATGTTTGCGGCCAACCCATACTACTGCGCGTTCAACCGGTGTGCCCTGTTCAAAGGCCACAACCATGTCCCCTACCTGCACATCTTCAACAGCAACATCGCCACGCGTGGTGCGGATCATGCTGCCCGTCAGGAAGCAGGTCAGAATGGTGTTGCCGTTTTCCGTCGTGAAGTTGAAGTCCTTTTCCGTCAGTTTGCCAGCCAGCGTGACGTTGGAAGACAGCACGGTGGTTTTGTTGCCCCAGCTTGGGATTGTCTCAATCAGGGAGTAGGTCTTGCCGTCAGCGTTTGCTTTCAGGCTCAGCTCTACGTTGGTGCCGTTCGTGCCAGCTACAACAATGCGGTCATAGGTGCTGAGGTTCTGGAGCGCAGGAAGCTGCAATTCCGTGCTGCCATTGAAGTCAATGGTTATGGTGTTCCCAATAACCGCGCCTGTAGAGTCCGTGTTCTGCTTGAACGCAACGGTTGGGGCAATCACGCCGCTGTTATGGCTTACCAGGTTCGCGCCGTTCTCGAGCGTAATAGTCCCCACACCTGTGTTGGACGAATATTTTGGTACATCCAGCGTCACAGCATTCAGCGTCAGGTTTGCACCACTTCCAAAACTGGCAGACCCGAAGGTGATTTTGCTGCCGCCAGATGTTGGCTCAAACGTAACGTTACCATTGACGGTAAGCTGCCCAGAAGTAGAGAAAGATGAGGGCAGAATGACATCAGCATCATCATTAAATGTGACGGCTTCATAAGTCGTCGGTTCGGTTGCCTGATAGCCTTTCAGGTCTGTCCAGTTGGCCGAATTAGACCAGGATTTGTCTGCTGTAGTGTGTGTACCAATCCATGTTGCCATGAGGTGAGGGCCTTAAGTCAAAAGGTTGTGATTGCAGGCCTCATAGCAAAAAAAATGGAAAGAGGAGTGAAATGGTCCTCAATAATGTTAAAATTAAAAAAACAAATTAAAAATTAATGAATGATATCAATAGGTCTGAAGAATATATTAATTATACGTCACATTTGTGTGAAATATGTTACAACATGACCGGATATACATATTCCGGCAACGTTTTCTTTAAAAAACCGCACTGGCCTGCCGCTCTTTAGCAAGGCAGGCCGGATTCGTCATAATTTACGGGCAAACCAGACCACGCGCCCTACAATCTGTACCTGCTCTGCGGGCACACAATAAGCGGAAAAGCGCGGATTTTCGGACTTTATGCGCACCGTGGGTTCCGTGGCGTCATGGGCACGTTCCACCCATTTGCACACCACACCATCCCCATCAAACAGCACAAAAATCCCCGGTTCGATAATGGAGGTCCGGCGTGTATCCACCAGCACCATGTCCCCATTTTGCAGCATCGGCTCCATGGACTGGCCTTCAACCTCAATCACCCGCAGGTCAGAGGGGCTTGCCCGCAGGGTGCCGCGTACAAAGTCTTCTTCAAAAAATTTGGGGCGGCCCAGCAGGCGATCTTCTACATATCCGCACCCGCCCATACCGGCCTTAAGGGACAAAAAGGGTACGGCCACATAACCGGGGGGGTTAAGCTCCACGGTCACTTCCGGCTGGTCAGCCGGGGGGCTGTAGGGCTCAGCACGCTCGGCACGGCTGGTGTCCCGTGTTTGTGCCGGAAACAGCAGGTCCCGCGCCGTACAGCCCAGAATGGCCGCAATCCGCTCCAGCTTCTCACCGCCCGGATTGCGGGATTTGCCTTTCAGAATATCCCGCACATAGGTGTCACCCACCCCGGCATTGCGGGCCAGCGCCTTCTGGGTAAAGCCCAGCAGCGTCATGCGGCGTTCAAGTTCATCAGCAACGACAGAGCGTATCATGACGGAAAATATCCCACGGGAAACGAACCAAGACACAAAGGGATATATCACACATTTTCCGCTTGACAAAGTGTGACTGGTCACACTAGCCTTCCCCTTAAGCCCTCCAGCATAAAACGGGGCGGCTCATTTTGTTTTTTACCGGAAAAGTCCGCCATGTCTGTTTCCTATTCAGCTCTTGCATTGCAGCCCAAAACGCAGCCCAATGCTCCGTTTTCCGCCCATAAAGCCTCATTTTTTCCAAGCGTGATGGTCTCCGCCGCTGCACGCTGCCAACCACTTTCTCCCAGTGTGCCGTCCCGTCACATCGGCACACACTCGCCCCAGCCGGAGGGTGCTACACACACCACCACTGCCTGTTCTGTGTCTAGAGGGTGTGATAAATCCCACCCTTGGTTCCGTACAGATCGTTCCCCCTCAGCGTCTGGCAACAGACCCTGCCTGCCTTGCCGCCGCACGCGCCCAGACCTCGGCAGAAATGCTGGAGCAGATGGTGGCACTTCGCCGCTCCGGCCTGTCCCTTCGTCAGATTGGCCGTAGAATGGGCCGATGCATGGAAGGCGTGCGGCAGGCCCTCATGCGGTATGAAGCCGCGTGTCAGGATTCCCCCGGCACCACTTCCATTGCTGATGACCCTTGGTCTGACCCGCTGCGTGACCCCGAGCCTCTGCCGCCCGGCCATCCCATTGCCATGCGTGGCCTCTGGCGCGGGCTGGAACAGTGGCGGGGTCTGGTATGAGCAAGCGCCGCTGGTCCAAATTCTGGTGGCAGGACCATGAGCAGGATGCCGCCTTACGCCTCTGCTCCCTCGCCGCGCAGGGGTTATGGGTGCGCCTGCTGTGCCTGATGCACGAGGCCGAGCCATACGGCCATTTATGCCTGAACGGCCAAGCCCTGAGCGCTCGCCAGATCGGTCTTATGGTGGGTGTGTCGGACCGGCAGGTCGTTCGTCTGGTGCAGGAACTTCGGCAGGCCAATGTGTTCAGCACCACCCCGTCAGGGTGTATTTTCAGCCGCCGTCTGGTGCGGGACCGCGCTGCGTCTGACCAAGGGGCCGCGTGGGGCCGCACGGGTGGCAACCCCAGCCTGCATACCAGTCAGCCTGCTGGTCCCACTGTGGCAGGGCAGGGGTTAACCCCACCCCCATCCCCCCAAGAAGCAGAGGCAGAAGCAGAACTGTCCCTCACTCCGTTCGGCCAAACGATGGATGCCCGAACTGTTTTATTCCGGCGGGGGTTGGCTTTTTTGCAAGCGGCCACCGGGCGGCCAGAGCGCTCAGCCCGTGTGCTTCTGGGGAAATGGCTCAAAATGCTGCACGATGATGCCGCCACCCTTTGCGCGGTTCTGGCTGAGTGCGAGGCCTTTCGCCCAGCAGAACCCGTATCATGGGTGGAGGCCGCCTTACGCAAATATCTGGCTGCCCCACCAGCCAGCACCCCGCCGCCGGACAAACTGGCCGCATGGCACGCCATCCCGGATCTGGAAGGGGTATGACCCATGCCCTCTGTGTCCCTTGCTCTCCTACCGGGTCCGGCACCTGTTCTCACAGTACCGGCAGGCAGTGCCTACAGTCCGCCGGACCCAGCGCTGCGCGCGGTGTTTGCCACACAGGCTGCGGGTATTCCGCTTCTGTCACGGGACCTGCCACCAGACCTTGTGGCGCATATCCCCCAATGCTGGGCACAGCTTCAGGTGGCGCAACAGCCGGTTACGGAGGGTCACGTGGCAGCATGGCTCAAAAAACTGGCGCAACTTGTCACCAATCCCCCCGGTCCTAGCGCCGCCGCAGCACAGTGCCGTGCCATTTTTGATGTATGTGAGGACATTCCCGCCGGGGCATGGGGCATGGGGCAAACCCGCCCGGCTAGCATGGGTGCGCCAGCCACCGCGTCAGGGGTACCCCGTTGGCGCACGCTGGCCCAGCCCGAACGAACTTCGCACCATTCTGCTGCCATTTGCCAACACCATCTGGCGGGATGCCGCCGCCTGCCAAAAACTCATGACCCGCCTTCACATCCCGTTCACGTCTCAGCAAAGGTCATAGCGCCATGTCCGTCTCGTCCCTGCCTACCGTTCGTAAAAAATCCAAAGTGGTAAAGCCTGTTTTGGTAGAAACAGAGTGCCAGCCTACCCCGGAGCGGCGCACCCACTCGCAGTTTGTAGGCAGCAAGCCCGCACGTGTCTTGCGCACCGTTCAGGCCTTGCTCAATTCAGGAGACATTCCCCAGACAGCCGCAGATGCCGCAGAGCGATGGTATCAGGATTATGTATTTGGTTATTGTGGGTATAAGGAATTTTCACCAGAGCACCGTCCCAGCACACTCACCCGGCACGATGCCGTGTCCTGGCAGATAGTGCGTGGCAAAGCCATGGCCCGTATTACGGATGTGCAGCAGGCGCTTGGCCTGTGCGCCCACCAGCGCCTGCGTATGATGCTGGTGGATGAACTCTCTTTCCGCGCCATGGGGGTCGCCCTGTTTCCCACTTTGTCTGCCAGTTCCGCCCAGCGTAAAATTGCCGCCCAGTGCGCTCTGGTGCTGGAACAGCTTGAAGCTTTTGAGGCCTTCGCCCGTAAAGCAGCCAAACAGGCGCGTAAAAATAAAAGCCAGCCTGCATCAGCGTGAAACATTTTGTCATTTCATAGTTGCACCTAAATAGCGCGATGCTCAGCCTTCAGGTAGTCAAGAGTATCGCCACTGATGTGTCACACCATCTTTTTCCGTGCGGGTTTTTTCGGGTGCGTTCTGGCGCTGCCTGTGGCGGCGCGGGCAGCCCCTCCCGCGCCGCCTGCGGTTACAACCGGCCCGCACGCAGTTAAAACGCCGTCTTCGCTACTCTCCAGCTTCTCGCCCAAAAATCAGATTCCTCTGGATTTCAGTTCGGCTGGTGGCAGCACTACGCCAGCATCGGCTGAAGCCATAACCGTGCACGGCAAAAAATTCCTCACGCTCGCCCCTGATCAAGATGATACCTACCCCAACGGGCGGAAGATCACGCTGCCAGGCTTAGGTAAAATCACCGTCCATCTCGGCAATGGGGATGACCGGCATGACCCACGTAACGGTGCGGTCATTGGCCAATACGGCACCGCCTACAGGCAAGACCTTCAAGACTTTCTGCACCGCTAAGTCTTTTTTCTTTTTCAAAAAAGCTTTGCCAGTGCGCGTGGTCATCCCTATCCCTAGGGCATCATCACAACAAAGCGGTTCAGAACAATGGCGCAAAGCGGCGGGACCACTCCTTCTCCCCAGCCAATGCCAAAAAAACGGTATCGCCGGAAAAACCCGATAACACCGCTCGATATTTTTACACGGGTTATGCAGGGTGATGACACCATAACAGACCGTCAGTTTGACGCCGCCAAGGTGGCCGCCCCCTATCTGCACCCCAAACTATCCGGCCTGTCCATGAATGCCGTAGTGCGTAAAGGGCTGGATGAGTATTCGGATGAAGAACTTGCAGCACTTGCGCACTCAGGCCAGCACAGCAGCCCGGACTGAACTTGCCCAGCGCCAGCAGGCCCGCAACGGGCTGCTTGGTTTTACCCGCTACACCATGCCAACTTACCAGTGCGGGGCCCACCACGCGCTTTTGTGCCAGAAGCTGGATGCCGTGGCTCAGGGCCACATAGCCCGCCTTATGGTCTTCATGCCCCCCGCCACGGAAAATCCGAGCTTGTCAGCAGGCGTTTTCCAGCATGGTATCTGGGGCAGCACCCCACACGTCATGTTATTGCCGCCTCTTACGGCGCTACCTTGGCGCAGGACTTCGGGCGCTCTGTCAGAAACCTTGTGACAACCCAGCGTTTTCGCGCCCTGTTCCCCAACACCGGCCTTGCGCCGGATAGCAGCGCGCGGGACATCTGGCATACTGCACAGGGCGGTGGCTATACCGCCGCTGGCGTAGGTGGCGGCCTGACAGGCAAAGGGGCCCATCTCGCCGTGATAGATGATCCCGTAAAGGACCGGCAGGAGGCAGAAAGCCCAACCCGCCGCCTTGCGGTGTGGGACTGGTATCGCTCCGTACTACGCACCCGCCTCATGCCCGGCGGGGCCATTATTCTTGTCATGACCCGCTGGTCCCCCGATGACCTTGCAGGCCGCTTGCTAGCGGACATGCACAACCAGACAGGCGAGGTCTGGCACACGCTTTCCCTGCCAGCACTGGCGGAGCAGCAGCCAGACCCGCTGGGTCGCGCGTTAGGTGCCCCCCTGTGGCCAGAGGCCTTTTCCGGCCCAGACCTTGAGCAGATCCGCCTAGCCATTGGCCAGCGGGAATGGAGTGCGCTCTATCAGCAAAACCCTGTTGCTACCGAGGGCATGCTGTTCAAAACCGCCATGCTTCCCGTGCAGGATGCCCTGCCCATGGCGCAGCAAAGCGTCCGCAGGTGGGACCTTGCCGCAACCACCAGCCGCACGGCGGACTGGACGGTCGGTGTCAAAATGGCGCGTCTGACGGATGGGCGCTTTGCCGTGCAGGATGTCACCCGCCTGCGCGGAGACCCCGCACAGGTGGAGGCCGCCCTTCTAGCCACCGCCGCACAGGACGGCCCGCAAACGGAGATCATTCTCCCCCAGGACCCTGGACAGGCAGGGGTCGCGCAGGCGCGTTACCTTGTGGGGCGGCTGGCAGGCTACCGCGTCCGCACCGTGCGGGAGACGGGCAGCAAAGCCACACGCGCAGCCCCATTTGCCGCACAGGTCAACGCGGGCATGGTCGTGCTCCAGCGTAGCCACTGGACACAGAATTTTCTGGAAGAACTGGCAGCCTTTCCCGCCGCCAGCCATGATGATCAGGTCGATGCCGCCGCAGGGGCCTTCATGGCATTGGTGGAAGCAACCCCCATGCCCAGCTTCGCCCCTGCGTTTCTTAGCAGGATCTAGTCCTGCAAACGGGAGAGCACTTCCTGCACCCGCTGTTCTTCAGCCTCACGCAAAATCTTCTGCCGTGCGGCTTCGGCCCTGCGTTCCTGATGTTTACGGGCGCGCACTTCATCCATTTTTGCACCCAGATGCACTTCGCCGCGTTCTTCAGCCAGCAGGGACTGGCGCTCACGCTCCGCGTAGCGGGCACGCTGCTTGTCCGTACGCTCGGCATGGCAGTGCGGGCAGCTAATACCTTCCTCATAAAGCGGGGAGGCGAGGTCTTCCTCCGTCAGCGGGGCGCGGCAGGCGTGGCAGAGCGTCAGGGAGCCTGGTTCCAGCCCGTGCTTGACTGTAACGCGCTGGTCAAACACAAAACATTCACCTTCCCACAGGCTTTTTTCTTCCGGTACGGTTTCCAGATACTTCAGAATACCACCTTGCAGATGGTACACGTCATCCAGCCCCTCGGCCTTCACAAAGGCGGTGGCTTTTTCACACCGGATGCCACCTGTGCAGAACATGGCAATACGTGGCGTGCGGCCCTCAGCAATCAGCTCCGCCCGGTGCTGGCGGAACCAGTCGGGAAACTCACGAAAGCTCTTGGTGCGGGGGTCAATCGCCCCTTTAAAGGTGCCTGCCACAACTTCATAGTCATTGCGGGTGTCAATCAGAATGGTGTTGGGGTCTTCCAGCAGGGCGTTCCACTCAGCAGGTGGTACGTAAGTCCCAACGTCTGAGCGCGGGTCCAGCCCCGGTACGCCCATGGTCACAATTTCCTTCTTCAGCCGCACTTTCATACGCAGGAAGGGCATGGTGGGCGCGCGGGAGAACTTGACCTCAATGTCTGCACAGCCGGGCAGGGCGCGAATATGCGCCAGCACAGCGGCAATGCCGTTATCCGTTCCTGCAATGGTGCCGTTAATGCCCTCATGCGCCAGCAGCAGAATCCCCTTCACCCCGTTGGCCTCACACACGGCACGCAGGGGTGCACGCAGGGCTTCAAAGTTTTCAAACGGGGTAAAGCGGTACAGTGCGGCTACGCAAAACGGCAAATCCTGCGTGGTCTCGGCTTGGGGGGCAGGGGCGGTCTTCATCTCAGTCACGGCAACAACCATCCAGTTGGGGCAATTGCAGGCCAGTTCGGGCATGGCCGCACGCCAGCCCCGCCGCAATTACGGGTATCGTCTCATCACGCCTTTACTCAGGCCCCACAGGCTTACTCCCCCGCATACAGGCAGGACAAGAGCAAACACCATACACGGGCCGCTGCGCGTGCCGGTTTTGTCATGAACTTGTCACGCTTGCCTCTTCCCTTTTTTGCAGCATAGTCCATATGAAAGAGCTTAGGCAGAAAAGGATGACCGCCGTGCAAGACCAAGACCACAACACACCGGAAGAAAACGAAGTTGTCGTAGGCTACCTCGTTCAGCGCGAAACAGCCGACGGCGATGTCTCCTTCTGGGAACCCCGCAACGAATGGCAGGAAGACCCCAACGAAGGCAAACTCTACGAAAATGAAGAGGAAGCCAACGCTGACGCCAAATCCCTTCAGGAAGGGGATGACGCCACAATTACCGTAGAAATCGTCTTTGAAGCTGATGAAGACGAAGAATGGGACGACGAAGAAGAAGCCTGAGGGCTTCCCGCACCACTGGCCCGCAGCCGGTGGTGCACCCCTCTACCGTGCCAGTGGCAGGCCCCGCATTGCCTGCGCCACACGGTGCCTCAGCCCCGGTGCCGGTTGCACACAGTGCGGCACAATAGCAGAACTATGGCGAATAATCGGGTCATGGCTCTCCCGCATGGTTAGCCCCGCAAACCGCCCGCCAATTATCCACACGCCAATGCTGGCTGTCACACCATCTACCGTCTGGTCTGCATAGGCCTGATAGATTTTAGGGTAGCTGCCATAGGTGCCCGCCTGCTGGTGCAGCACAGCGTTCCCTTGCAAAATACGAATATTCTCACCCCCGCGCGCATGAATAGGCTTTTCCACACATAGGCTCTCCGGTGTGGGGCAGACAGCCCGTGCGTCCCAACTGGCAGGCAACAGGGCAGGGTGGTGCGGGTAGCGCTGCCATAAAGCAGGCAGCAACACCTTGTTGGACAGAACCGAGACCCACGGCGGGTTCAAAAACAGGCAGCCACAGCCTGCCAGATGTCTGGCCCCTTCATCCCGCAGCATCAACTCCCACGGATACATGCGGATCATGCTGTCCACCACACGCCCCCGGTGGAGCAAACGCCCCTGCCTGCTTATCTCAAGGTCGCGCAGTTCACACAGCACCCCGTCAAGCCCGGCAAGGGCCAGCCAGCGCTGGTAATAGCGGGCGTGGGTCGCGTCTTCCAGGTTGTCGGGGTAGGGCACCACATGCACCGTGCGTCCCAGCCACTTGCATTGAGCCAAAATGCGCAGGCGGTGTATCAGGCGCGCTTCATCAAGAGGGAACTGTCCGGTATGCGGTGCCACCTCCCGGTGCCACTGCTGCTGCATCTGGCTGCTTTCTGGCAGCGTGGCCGGGGTGTCCGCATTATATTCAATCAGCTTGGGCTGGCCGTTGTGCCAGGCAAAGTCAAACCGACCTATCATAAACGGCTCGTTTAGCCGCCATGACGCCCGAACAAAATTCTGCAAGTCTTGGGGTACATGAAACGCTGTCAGCCCATCAGGAGCCTCCACAGCATCCCGCACCACGGCCAAGGCCTTGCGGTGCAGGTCTTCAGCTATGGCCGCCAGTTTGCTTACGGTTGCGGGGGTAAAAACATAACAGGCGTCCTCACGCCATGCTTCGGTTTTGTCTTCGTTCACAAAATAGCGGTAGTCCAGCTTATAAGCCGTCTCCCGCCATGTTGGGCGGGCAGGGCTTGGCTGCCGCCTCAGGCCGGGTGGCATGGTGGGTTATTCGCCCCCGGCTCCATGTGCGCCAGCACCCTTGCCAAATCCGGCATGGCCTACGCTTTCTTCTGCCCCACTACTGCTCCGTCCATCCCCGCCATATCGTGATGCCCCAAACCGGGAAGACCGGAAGCCCGGATAAAAGAAGACCCCACTCCCGCCTGTATGGCTGTGGGCGTACTGGTCTGCGGTGGCGGGTGTGCAGCCCTCGTCATCAGGCTCGCTCATGTCACACTGCGCCACGGGCCGGTTTGGGCGCAGCACGGCCATGCCCACAACGCCTGCCCCCAATGCCATAAGCGCTGCAAAAATGAAGGCTTTTATCCCAAAGGATATCAGGGGTGGAGGCGGTGCGTCAGGGTCAGACACGGGCAGAGATCTTTCAGGGTGTTACGGGAAAGTCAAACACAACCACTTTTTGCAGGTAGGGGCCAGCAAAGGTCTTGAACGCATCATGCGCCGGGTCAAAATATTCGGCCTTTTGCACAATAGGGCGGCCCACATAATAATTGCGGTCCCCGGCGGATTTGAAGCTGACCAGATACCCATAGTCCAGCCCAAGGTCTGCATTTTCGCCGCTATTCTGTGGGCCTGCTTCCAGTGCAGCAATAACCGGCGTGCCATCTGGCCTGCGGGAAAGCTGAGCCAGCGCCATAAAGCGCTTTGTCACTTCCGCGCGCTGCGCCTGTGTGACGGAGGGCTTGAACTGAAACATCACCATATGGCGCACAGTGCCGGGTTTATAATCCGGTGCGGTAAAGCGGGCTTCCCCCACCTGTGCCACGTCTTTCTGCACAGCCAGCGCTGCGCTCCCCAGCGTAGGGGCGGGGGCGGCCTTGACCGGCAAAGCGCAGGCCACAGCCAGACTGGCCGAGCAGGCCAAAACCGGGGTGAGAGAGCAGAACAGTTTTGAATAAGTCATCATCTTAACCATTCTGTTAGCTTAGCAAAATGACGACAGCTTGTCCTGCCCTATTGTGCCGCGCCCGCCTGTGTAGCGTGCGTGATAAACTGGCTCACAGTCTCCACCACATCCGGGGCAAGGGGCAGGGCGGGGTCTGTGGCCGTCGCCAGCATGGCAAGCTTGCCATCCTGTGTCTGTTTTTTCAAAAAATGGTTTGTATCGGCTAACAGTTTCAAAATAGCACCGGGGTCTGAAGTTGCCAGAGCCTGCGCATCCTGTACGGATACCTGCATGTCCCGTGCACCCTGTATAATCAGCACAGGCTTATACAGTTGTGCAATCAACTGTGTGGGGACGTAGCGGAACATGTCTTTTAAAAACCCCTGCACTGCGGGGTTAAAAATAGGTTTTAGCGCATCTGGCAGCGTAGCGGGGTCAACGGCTTTGCCTGCCAGCAGGGTGTTTATCGCAGTATTGCCCTGTGTAGCGTAAGGGGTGCTGGCAAGCTGAGTGCGCAGCACCTCGGCCACGGAGCGGCCGGGAGTAGACGCTAAAATCAGCCCACACAGGGCCTCCGGCTTCTGCACGGCACTGGCCAGCGCTACCAGCCCGCCTTCACTATGGCCCAACAGCCAGACGCATCCAGCCCCTGTGCGGCTTTGTATGGTTTTGGTCCAGGCCTGTGTGTCCCGCACATAATCACTTATGGTAACGGCATTTCCATCTGCTACAGCCCCGGCACTGGCCAGCAGGCCGCGCTTGTCTATGCGCACACTGCTAATGCCCTGTGCGGCCAACCCTTCCGCCAAAAGCCGGTAAGTCCCCGCTTTTAACCCCCTGCTGTTATTGCCATCACGGTCTGTCGGGCCTGAGCCGGGGAGTATCAACACCACCGGCGTGTGCGGGCCTGCATTGGCAGCGGCCAGCAGGGTGCCTTTCAGCGCCCCAAGCGGGCCGGGGGCGCTGATGTCACTTTGCACCGCAGGCCCCGTTGCGGGCGGCGCCGCCAAGCCAGTCTGGGGAAACACCAAACCGGCCGCTACAGCAATACCCAGCAGGCGGGCCTTGCCCCTTATACCCTGTGTTACCCTGCGTGTTTCTGGTGTTTCCTGCATGGTGCTCACTCTTTCAGGTTTTATAGTGCCTGCCGGGCCTGCGGCTGGTTGGGTTTGTTTTAGTTGTCGGGGTTAGACGCTGCCGGCGGAGCCTCTGCCGCCTCGCCTGGGTGACGCGCAACAATTTTCAAACCCGTGTCCGTTCTGGAAACTTTCAGTCCAGTCCCCCAGAGCATGTGCCGCATGGCCTGATAGGGCTGCCTGTTCAGATGGATACCATGAGAGGTTTTGTCTTGTGTAAGGCTGGGGTCAATCTGGATAGGGCAGTTCGACCGTTCAGACACTTTCTGCACAGCCTGATCAAGCGGCATACGACCATAATCCCATGTGTAATATTTATCGAGACAAGACGGAGTGCTGCAAGCCGTCATGGGAAGTGCGAGTGCTACTATAAAAGCCGGAAGCCTAAGTTTGAATGCCATAATGTATCGTCTCCTTAATTACTCATAGTTTTATAGAGGCGTTTGTTATCCGAATTAACACAACAATGCATGTGATTTCTTTACGACACAGCATCCCATATTGAACCGCCTGTTCACACAATGCCGTGGCATGCCCAAGCATTGCCGCAGCTACAAACTTTAGTCCGGCACGGCCTTTTACCAAAAACCTATGGTTGTAATCGGTCTCCTTCAGTCCTTATCCTGTTGCGGAGTGGCCCATGCCCTCATCTGTTTCCCCCTCATCCGCCCGTGCTCCGTGGCGCTCCCGTCTGGCAGGCTTATGGGGCTCTACGGCACCTCCGGCCCGGCGTGAGCCTACTCTTACGGCACAGCCCCCGGTGCATTTGTCCACGCGGGCAGGGGTGGTTCCGGCGGCTCCGTTCCCCAATGCGGCAGCCGAGGGCCTGACCCCTGCCAGACTGTCAGCGGCCTTCCGCCCCTACCAGCCGCCAGAAGGGGTGCGGGGTAAGGCAGCAACTCCTCTGGCGTGTGATGCGGCGGCCAGCCCGGTCGTCTCGCAAACCGCTTTTCATACTGCCATAGCGGAGGGCATGGTCTTTCCAGGCTACCCCCATCTGGCCGAGCTGGCCCAGCGGGCGGAATACCGGCATATGGTGGAGGTCATTGCCACCGAAGCCACGCGGGAATGGATCACCTTTCGCGCCCGTGGCACGGCCTGCAAACAGGCCCGCCTTGCCGCGTTGGAAGCCGAATTTGACCGTTTGCATGTGCGGGATGTCCTGCGCCGCATGGCGGAGTATGATGGCTATTACGGTATGGGCCTGCTGTATGTGGATACGGGGCAGACCGCCACAACAGGCGGGCGGGATACCCCATTACTGCTTAAGCCCGAAACCTTCCGCAAAGGCTCGCTCCGTGCCCTGACAGCGGTTGAACCCGTCTGGAGCACGCCAGACAGTTACGGCACAACAGACCCCTTAAGCCCGGACTTTTACACCCCCACGCATTGGTGGGTGCAGGGTAGCCGCATCCACCAGACCCGCCTGCTGCGGTTTGTGTCCCGTACCGTGCCAGATTTACTGAAACCTGCTTATAATTTCGGCGGTTTGTCCCTGTGCCAGATGGCCCAGCCTTATGTTAAAAACTGGCTCCGCACCCGCCAGTCCGTGTCTGACCTGCTTAACGCCTTTTCCATTGTTGCCCTGTCCACAGACATGGCGGCTTACGCGCAGGACCCGGAAGGGTTGTTGGGGCGTGTGGAAGCCTTCAACCGCTTCCGCTCCAACCGTGGCACCTTCGTGCTGGACAAGGACCGCGAGAAACTGGAACTCCTCGCAGCCCCTCTCTCCGGGCTGGACCGGCTTCAGGCACAGGCGCAGGAGCATTTGTGCAGTGTCGCGCAGGAACCATTGGTCAAGTTTACCGGTATTACGCCAAGTGGCCTGAATGCGTCCGCGGATAGTGAAATCCGGGTTTTTTATGACCGTATCAGCGCGTTTCAGGAAAGCGTGTTCCGCACACCGCTTACCGCTATCCTGCACATGGCCATGCTCAACCTGTGGGGCGAGATCGACCCGGACATCTCCTTCACCTTCCGCACCCTGTGGCAAATGGATGAACCCACACAGGCTAGCGTGGCCAAAACCCGCACGGAAATAGATGCCCAGAACATCCGCTCCGGCGTGCTCACCCCGCAGGAGGCCCGGTCGCGCGCAGCGCACGACACCACCAGCCAGTATGCGGGCATCCACTCACCGCCAGCCCCCGCCACAGCCTGACACCATTTTTTGGGAAAACTGCCCGTGCACACACCCAATATTCCCCGCAAGGCGGAAGCCCCCGGCCCGCCACCCCCGCAGCAGGATACCTCCTTCCCAATGGCGCTGGACCGTTCCGTGCGGCGTATTGAACTGCCCGGGGTTTACCGGAGAGTAAAACTCTCGGAGGATGAGCCCCATGGTAGAGAAGAAGAAAACATCACGTTATTCGCCTGAGTTCCGTGAGCGCGCGGTGCGCCTTCTGGAAGAGCATCGATCGGATTACCCGAGCCTATCAGCGGCCTGTCGCGAGATTGGTGGCAAGCTTGGCTGCTCGGGCGACAGCCTGCATGACTGGTGGA
>NZ_BAMV01000020.1 GCF_000963925.1 Acetobacter cibinongensis | reverse complement strand
CTCAGTTCAATAAATTAATAGGTCCTGAGCCTAAAGAATGCATTCAATCTGTTTGATGAGGCAGGATCAATATCCAAACAATCATCTCCATCATTAAAAAGCAGATCACCGTACCCTCGGTGATCTGCCCATGAGCCCCGCAATGTGAACACATTCCACTATATAGCATATTGCATACTATGACGTTTATGCTATTTTCTTCGCGATACGGTAACAGATAAGGCGAGAAAAGGGTGCTCTCCATCGGCCCGACCACCCCATCTGAACGCATGTGGCAAGAAGACACACGGCAGGCCAATCACGCCTTCACCCTTGGCCATCTGAAGAAAGCCGAACAAGGCTATGAGGCGTCCCTCACCACAGCAACAACACTTTTTGATACATTCAAAGTATCAGGGCAGAATCTTTCTTCACCTGTGATCTTGACCATTTCCTACCTTAATTGTGTAGATTTTTTCAAAAATCAGGGTGACTTAAAAAAGTCCCTCTCCTTCCTAGAAAAAGCCTGCACAGCACTTATTCAGTCATCGTCTCTACCGACATTACCTTTGGAAGCCCGCTTGGCCTGCGTCGAACAACTACCATCCATCGTCAGCCTTCTGACTGACTATCCAGATGCTCTCTTTGAGCTTCATCACGACAGAGACGATCTCATTACGCACGCCAGAGCCACTGCGCTCAGGGTGTCTCAGATTGCAGGTTACATGCCCCCCACAAGCCCGACATCAGAACCTGTAAAAAGCTACAACGCATAAGATGCGGGCCAATAGAAAGAGCAAACAAGTATGTTTCAGTTACCAGAGCTCCCCTATGCCATGGATGCTCTTGCCCCTTATATGTCAGCAGAAACACTCGAATATCATCATGGGAAACATCATAAGGCCTATGTCGACAAACTGAATGAACTGACGACAAGCGAGGAATTCAAAGGGCTATCCCTTGAAGACATTATTCGTCGTTCCGCTCAGGACCAGACGCAAAAAGTGCTGTTCAATCAGGCTGGCCAGCACTGGAACCATTCGTTTTTCTGGGAAAGCATGAAAGCCAAGGGCGGAGGCTCCATTCCCGGCTCTCTCGAAAAACAACTGATTGCAGACTTTGGTTCTCTAAACCAATTTAAAAGCGACTTCAAAACAGCCTGTGTTTCCCAATTTGGGAGTGGCTGGGGATGGCTGGTTCATGATGGCGAAAAACTGGCCATAACTAAAACGGCAAATGCAGACACTCCCCTTGTCCATGGACATACTGCTCTTCTGACCTGTGATGTCTGGGAGCACGCTTATTACATCGACTACCGTAATATGCGCCCCAAATATGTGGATGCCTTTCTGGCTGATCTGGTCGATTGGGAACGTGTTGCCGATCTATACGAACAAGCTGCGTCCTAAAAAAGTCATACCCTAAATACATTTCCTTCTGGCTTTGTCTTTCCTACGAAGACAGAGCCAGACCTTTAAGAAGCATAAGGTTTACAAACAACACTTTTGATCTATTCCAATAGATCATCGTCATTTAAAAAACACACAAAACAAAAGCAGCAAATCGGACATCTCGATAGATCATTTTTAAGAGGAGGCAGCAATAATCCATGCACCATTTGGGTAGCCATGGAGCACTGCTGGTAAATGGGAGAAATCTCCGCCCCTTAACCTCCTCTTTTAGGAGAACTTTTTTATACTTATACCTCAACTTCCCGTCTTTCCGTCCATGCTTCACCCGGCGAACTGATACTCTGGGACCATGTCGCGCGCAGTCATGGTCTTGTGACCACATCTGACTGGATACCCATTTCTGGTAGAGGTTGCAAAGCTACAATTAGTCCTGCTTCAAACGTCAGTTAAGAGTCGTTCGAGCTGTATTTTGCGTTAGGCTCCACTCAGTATTTTTTGATTCCAAATTATGCGACTAGCTATACTGAGTAGAAAAATTAGACTATGCAAAATAATAAGAAACAGGAAACTGCGGGTGATAATAAAAATTATGAAAATTGTTATCATGACCGTTGGCACGGAAGGGGATGTGCGCCCCCACATTGCCCTTGGTGAAGGACTTCTGGCCCGAGGACACGCTGTAAGGCTGGCGGCAGACCCCTGTTTTGAAACCGCCATTACCAGAGCCGGACTGAAATTTTCTCCTCTAACCGCTGATTTTTCCGGAATGATGCGTCATAACCCACAGGCGTTGGATGGCAGCAACGGCATGGCGGCAGCCCGCGTGGTGGTAGCGGAAACACGCCGCATGGCACAGGACTGGCCCGCACAGGGGCTGAAAGCGGCAGAAGGCGCAACATTGCTGATTGGGTCTGGCAATGTCTCGTTATTGGCAGCCAGTCTGGCAGAGCGGTTGCAGGTGCCGTTTGTGCAGACCCAGTTGCAACCGCTGGAGGCCAGCCATGCGCTGCCGCCCGTATGGTTCAGACCCCGCCCGTTGCCTGCGTCTGTCAATTTTGCGCTCCATCGCACCCTGCGCCAGACAGCATGGTTGCTGATGCGGGACACGGCAAACCGCATGCGCCGCGCGCTGGATTTACCACTCTATCCTTTAAAGGGACCGTGGCATAACCCCAAGGCAACAGGCGGCCATATTCTGTTCGGGTTCAGCCAGCATGTGGTGCCCCGCCAGCCGGAATGGCCCGCACGCATTGCCATGCCAGGCTATTTTGTGTCTGCAAAAAATGCGGCCTACACACCGGATGCTGATCTGGCCCACTTTTTGCAGGCGGGAGACAAGCCAGCCTATATCGGCTTTGGCAGCATGGTGAGCGGAGAAGCCGCAGCCCTGGCAGCCACCGTGCAGGCAGCCGTGCAGCATGCGGGCCTGCGGGCCGTTGTAGGAAGTGGGTGGTCCAAGCTTGGACAGTTTCTGCCCACTTCCGCGCGCATTCATGTGGTAGATCATGTGCCGCATGAATGGCTTTTTTCAAAAATGCGCCTAGCGGTACACCATTGTGGCGCGGGCACCGCTGCTGCTGCCGTGCGCGCCGGGATACCCACCGTGCCGGTACCCTTTGTGGGAGACCAGTATTTCTGGGGTTGGCAGTTGCATCGCATTGGTGTTGCCACACCCACACAGAGCCTGCGCACCTTAACCGCACAGACACTGGCCGATGCCATGCTTCAAGCGACATCCCCGCATATGGTGGCCAATGCGGACCGGCTGGGCAGCTTGGTCCGGGCGGAAGATGGCACGGCAAATGCCATAACACAGCTTGAACGCTGGGGGCTTCTGCACAGACAAGCTTGAACGCCCAAGATTTCCAACCGCGTAGTCACACGCTGAAAAGAGGCTGACTTCTTCTCAAAAGCCTGTTTCAACACTGTGGACGTATGAGGCTGGGTGGGTATTTTCATGACAGACAAAACGGCCCGTCGCCGCTGACGCGATGCTGTGCGGGTGGGGTGCCATGGGCGAAAAGGCAACGCTTTCAAGCGTAAAAAGAAATAGCTGATTGATCTGCACAGTGTTTGAGAAAACAGGTCATATTGTCCTATGACCTGTTTCTGCTCTCAGGCGTCGCTCTGCTGCCCCGATGTCTTTCTATTGCTGGCTATTCAGGCAGTCTTTGAGTCTGTCAGGTTTTCTCCGCTCAAATTCCATGAACTGGTCTGCAATAACGGGTGCATTTTCTGGGTCCAGCATTTCCATATGGGTGCAGTTGATATCTGTCACCATCAGTTTTCCCGTTATGTAATTCTGCCAGAAAGCGGGGTTATCCCCTACATCTTCCGTGCCCCGCTGCGTGGCGCGCAGAAACAGCAGGTCTGCCTGCACACGCTGCGGCTGCCAGTTACGCATCATTTCCAGATTATGGCTGACACCCTGCCGTATGGTTTGCAAAAGGGTCGAAAAGGCGGCTTCATCCTGCACAAAAGCCTGTGCTTCCGGCAGCATGATCTCTACAATCCGATCAGCCAGATCGTCCAGTGTTTCCGGCATGTTTTCAGAAAAATCGATCCCCAGCATGGCAATGGCGTTTTTTACCAGCCACGTATCATCCATCCGAGCCAGATCCTGACCAGCCTCCAGCGCTGCTAGATCATGCAGCGGGTATGTATCCAGCATGACCAGTGCGGAAAGAGGCTCGCCTTCCGCCATCAGACGTACCGCCACAGCATGGGCCACCAACCCGCCCATGGACCAGCCTACAAAACTGTACGGCCCATGCGGCTGAAGCGCACGGATCTGCTCCAGATAGAGTTCTGCCAGTTGCTGAATGGTCTGCGGCCGGTGGGGGCCGTGCAGCAGCCCCATATCCTGCAAGCCATAAACAGGCCGTTCTGCCGGAAGATGCGGCAGTAGCGCCGTAAAACCGAGAGACACCCCCAGAATGGGCGGAAAACAGAATATCGGCTGGCCTGTGCCTTCGGCGCGCAAGGGCACAACCGTTTCCTCGAACATATCTGGCACGCCATGCTGGTGCTGTAAAAGCAGGGCCAGCCGGGCGATGGTGGGCGCACCGAATAGGGAAGCGACGGGGAGTTCATACCCCTGTTCAGTCAGGGCTGTGGCAACCTGCACGGCGGCGAGGCTGTCTCCGCCAAGATCGAAAAAATTCTCGTTTATGCCGAAATCTTTTCGCTCCAGAATATCAGACCACAGGGTAAACAAAAGCTGCTCCTGCGCTGTTTTCGGACTTTCATGCTGGGGGATATGCTCGGCGTCCTCCGGTTCTGGCAGCATTTTTCTATTCAGTTTGCCCGATGCCGTAAGCGGCAGGGCAGCCAGCACCACAAAGCGCGAGGGCACCATCTGGGCTGGCAGAAGCCCCTGCAAATGGGTGCGGAACAATGCAAAATTCTGCGCTTCTTCCTCTGGCGTGATGGTCTCCGCCTGTGCGGCAGCAGCAGGCACCAGATACGCCACCAGAAGCGGCCCCTGCGCCTTTGGCCACACCCGCACCGCAGCCTGTACAATGCCGGGCAAAGTAAGCAATGCGGCTTCAATTTCCGCCGGTTCTGCCCGCACACCTTTTATCTTGATCTGCGCATCCGTGCGGCCAAGCACGGTGATGGTACCATCAGGCTGCCTGACGGCACGATCTCCGGTAAGATACAGGCGTGCATGCGGTATTTTGCTGAATTGGTCTGGCCAGAAAACCGCCTGTGTCAGATCTTGGCGGTCCAGATAGCCCGTGGCAACGCCAGCGCCCGCAATAGCCAGTTGCCCCGGTGTACCCACCGGCAGCAGGCCACCTGCGGGGTCCAGAACATAACATTGAGTATTGGCCAATGGCCGGCCCGCCGGGATGGGCTGGCCGTGTGAACTATCTTCCGCAGTGACGGCATGGAAGGTGGACCAGATTGTGGTCTCGGTCGGGCCATAAACATTATAGACGGCGCGAGCATGTTTCTGAAGCGTGCGCGCTAGGGGCACTGGCAGGGGTTCCCCACCAGAAAGCACGCGCACCTGCGCCAGACACCGGCCCTGCCCGGCCCCCACTAGCATCTGCCACAAGGTTGGCGTGGCCTGCATGAGGGTGACACCATAGTGTTGCACGATGGCGGACAGCAGGGTGGGGTCTGTCACGGTTTCACGTCTGGCAAGCACCAGATGCGCACCGGCCTGAAGCGGCAACAGCAGTTCCAGAATGGAAATATCAAATGTGACAGACGTAACGGATAACCAGCATTCCTGCACGCCCAACCCCAGTTTATCCTGCATGGTGCACAAAAGGTTGGTCAGGGCGGTCCATGGCACCACCACGCCTTTGGGTGTGCCGGTGGTGCCGGAAGTATAGATGACATAGGCCGTATCCTGCGGCACTACAGGCGCACGGTGGGTGTCCGGGGGGGAAAACATAGTTGCGGGCGTGCCCTCTTCCGCCAGCCCCAGAACGGACGAGCCATCTGGCAGGCCAGTTGGCAGGGTATCTTCTGTCAGAAACAGGGCGGGCCTCGCATTGGCGATAATGACGGCATTGCGCTCACGCGGGCCGCAACCGTCCAGCGTGAGCCACGCCGCCCCGGCGGCCATTGTGGCCAGCATACTGATCACCTGTCGTCTGTCTCTGGGCAGCATCAGGCCGACAACATCACCGGGACCAATGCCGCACGCCATCAGATGCTCCGCTAGACCTTGCGCAGCATGGAGAAGAGCCGCGTAGGACACAGGGCCTTGCCCATCCGTCAACGCCGTTGCCGTGGGGGCGTAGGCGGCATGCCGCGCCAGATCAGCCACAAGAGCGCGTGGGCCCCAGTTGCAAGCCGTTGCGGTTTCATCCGCCAGTAAAGCCCTACATTCGGCAGCGTCAAGAAGTGGATAAGCGCCGATGGGCTGGGCAGGATCTGCCAGAATGGCCTTTATCAAATGCATTACGTGTCGCAGATGGCGCTCCAGCGCCGGGCCATCATATAAGGTTGGGTTGGCGTAAAGGCACAGCGCCAGCCCCTGTCCATCCTGACGGTCAAACACAAAAAATGTCAGATCTTCCATCACCCCATTGCTAAGGTTCCGGCTGCGTGCCGGGCTGTCGCCGAAGGAGAGATGGTAATCAAACGGCTCTATATTAATGCCGATGCGTGAGAGATGCTGTTGTGTATCATAAAAACCCAGAACGCGCCGCAGATCCTCATACCGGAAAGCCTGATGCCGGAGTGCCCCGTGCAGAGCGCGGCGCACTTGAAGCAGGATTTCTGAAAAAACCAGAGTGTAGGCCATGGCAAAACGCAACACTACGGCATTTGCTGCCATGCCTGGCACACGCCGCATCTCCCGGTCTGTGCGGCCGGTAACGGGCATGCCGAGCGTGAGGTCTTCCTGCCCTGTCATGCGAAAGATGTAGGTGCTCAGAAGGGCCGTGAGCATTTGCGGCAACGTCACGCCAGCCTGCTGTGCCAGACCCTGCATCTGCTCCACCATGGCGGGCGGTACAAGCACATTGCGTTCCACAAACCCCAGCCGTTGCAAAGGCGCTTCCGGTACCCTGGGGGGGAGAGGAGAGGCCAATGTTACTGCCTCTGGCGGGGCAGCAAGCTGGTGTTGCCAGTAAGCCTGATCTTTCTCGCGCCGGGGGCTGATGCGGTAAGCGGATTCCTGCGCGACAAGCCGTTCAAGGGGCAGGAACGTGCAAGGAGCGGGTTCGCGCCCTTCCACCAAGGCATTGTACAGTTCGGCCACGCGCGCCACAATCAGGCCACCGGAAAAGCCATCAAGCACGATATGATGACAACAATGAAACCAGATGAAACTATCATCAGAAAGCTTGATTAGCGCACAGGTCCATAACGGATCTTCCGCCAGATCAACCGGCTGACTGATGCGTGCCATCATCCAGTGTTGCGCCTGCGCTGCGGCATCGGGCCGGGGGGAAAAATCCACAAGCGGCAAGGAGCAGCGTAATGTGGGCAGAATGACCTGATACGGGCCATCCGCCCTCATGCGGATGCTTACCCGTGTAGTTTCTGCCTCCAGCGCCACCTGAACAAGAGCAGCACGGAACAGGCCGGGATCAACCGGGCCAAGAATTTCGACTGCTTCCGCAATGTTGAACGTGCCGCCCTGCGCGCGCAGCAGGGCTCCCATCCAGACGCCGCGCTGGGCTGTTGTGAGCGGCAGGTGCGTTTCCTGTAATGTTTTTCCGCTCATTTAAAAGCCATAACTATATTGAATTATTGACAAAAGAGAAAACCAGACCCTTCTTGCAAAAAAAGAGTCTGGCTCGCATCATTCGTTACAACATGATAGTTCAGGCAGAGCGAACGGTTAGGGTCACTGCTTTTTTCTCGTTTTTAAGATAAGGCCCTGCAGCAAGAATGCTAACTGATAGGATCCCCATCTTGTCGTGCTTCAGATGATCTCCCAGTGGTAGAATCGCATTACCGTCGGTCCAGGCAACCCCCTGCCACCCCATGTCAGAGTGCCAACCAGGAGGCTTTTCCGTGGTCAAATGTGATGTGATTTCAACAGAGCGTTTTGCACTCAGCAAAAGAGTAGCTCCTACGGCAACCCCCATATAACGGCGATCATCAACAAAGGGGCCAATCACATCACTAGGACGGCTGGCCCTTGAAACAATGTGGACGGACTGAGTGCCTGGCGGCAGCATGAAGCTATACTCATTGTTGATGCAGCGCATGGGACGAATGACCGCACCTGTTTCAATGACCAGATGCAGATCTGTATCATTAGTTTGCTCAGGAGCAGGTGGTGCCTGTTCTTTTGAGACCTTGCCTTGGCGCAATTCGATAGCACGGAACAAAGGCTCGACAAAAGAACGCTCGACGTCCAGCGGCGCACCAGCTTCATCTTCCCAGCTTTTGACAGCGCCAAAAAGGGTCGCAATCTTGCCTGCCTGCCGGAAAGCAGACCGGTTACCAGTGTCTAGATAGCTTTCGGTCAGCATACCATCAGCCGTGATTACGGTATGCTGTTCTGTTTCCACATGGTAGTAATCATAAGACGAGATGGATTTATCGTAGAAAATAGAAACACCATTGACCAGCATCCGGACTGGCACAAACCGGTCTTTGAAGAAGAGGCAATGTTCGGCTGTAATCAACATGTCCTTATAAGGAACACCATCGGCAATAGCGTCTTTAAGGATACGGACAGGCCAACCGGCTTCATCGTCATTAAGTTCAGGTCGTACAACTGTATGAGCCTTACCAACCCACACGATCGCATGCACCACATACTGGTTATTTTTCCAGTCAAAAGTGATGACTTCGTCGCCAATACAAACATCTTCGACTGCAACGTCTCCATTGATAGTACGAATCATGCTGCCTACTAAGAAACAAGCCCCCACATACGTGTTTTGGCTGTCATAACTGATAATCAATGGATTAGATGTTGATCCATCTGTGTAATAAGTACCAGTTGCAAGAGTAACTCCTGGTGCCAACTGCGCTGTATAAGCACCTATTCTAGCACCATTTTTACCGTAAAGAATTACAGTGCTTGTGCTATTTTGACCACTAGTGGTAGTGCTGATAGTATATTTAGAAACTGGAGCAATTGTGTTTTGGAATTCTATTGTGTCATATTGTGGATTATAATTTGTAATTTTCGTTGAACTCAGATCAATTACAGTACCGCCCGCGTTTACAACTAGAGTTCCACCACCTTTTGTGAAATTAATGGTAGAGCCAGTAATCAGATTAATAAGACCATAGCTACCGGCGAATTTTCCGCCATACCCGATATTAACCGTCGAGCCAGCTAACGCCGAAGCAAGAACATTACCGCTAAACGACGCGCTACCGCCGTATACATTAATTGTTTGGCCACTTAACGCACTTACAAGGGTAGTTATTGTTGTATCGCCACCAATCCAAAATGTATTCCCATTTAACAAGGAAACTGTAATGGAAATATCGCCTGTTGAGCCTGGAAGAGTAACAAATGTTCCTCCCAAAAGACCAAGTAACTCTGTATAACCATTAGAACCTGTTACGACACCACCACTACCCAAAAGCCCCGTACCAAGTACTCCAGTATTGATATCTGTAGACGATAAAATAGAATTGCCACTACTATCTTTTATACTTGCTGTATAACTGTGACCCAGCGCACCGAGTGCTACTGGACCATTATCTATAATGGTATACGTTAAGCCATTAACGGTTTTTGTATATGTCGTTGCCATTTTCGTAATTCCTGACTTACATAAGTAGAGTAAGATCTACCGGCCAATAAAATTCTATCAGATTTTATTTCATAGAAAAATTGTTTGCACAACAAAAACATCGACTAAAACAGCAAAAACTTAACAGATCTTTTTCGCGTATTAAGGTCAGGTATTCCGTCCGCTCGTCGAATAGGCCAGAATCAGGTGGAGGGTTCGAAAAACCCCCTAGTTTTGAAACCAGCTCTGTGATTCCATTCGTCCGGTTCTGACTGAGGGAATGGCGCTATGAAGCAGGCGGGATTTTTTGACGTTGAAGAGCGGCTTGCTCGGCTGAGCGGGCTCGGTGATCAGCTCGAAGCGTTTTCCCGGACTGTGGATT
>NZ_BAMV01000021.1 GCF_000963925.1 Acetobacter cibinongensis | reverse complement strand
TTTTGCCCCTTTGCACGGGTGCAATCCGTGCAAAGATTTGGCCTTCCCTCCCCTGCTTTTACAAACCAGAGAAGTGCTCTTGTTGCTCCGGGTGTGTAG
>NZ_BAMV01000022.1 GCF_000963925.1 Acetobacter cibinongensis | reverse complement strand
CTCTGGTCGAGAGCGCGACAGCCACCAATACTGTCGTGAATGCCGGTGGAAAGTTGGATGTGGAGGCGGGCAGCACGGCCACCGGCGTGACGGTGCAGAGCGGTGGCAAGATCGAGGCTTCTGGAGTTGTCTCCAGCGTAACGGTGGAAAATGGTGCCGCATTGTCTGTCTCCTCTACTGCAACCATTGCCGGTATGGTCGTCAGCAGTGGTGGCAGTGTGCAGGTTCAATCTGGCGGCTCGCTAACGGGTGTGCATTTGAATGCAGGTGCATCTCTGGACCTCGGCTGGGTTGCTTATGACAGCAGCACCACAGCTAGTATTGATGCTGGTCAGGCGCTTGACCTCTCCAACGGTGCGAACTCTAGCCCTATTGCAACGCTTGAAGGTGATTACAGTAACGACTTCTTTGTTCTTTCAGATGACGGGCATGGCGGCACGCTTCTTACACTGGAAGAAGGCACACCCTGTTA
Organism: Acetobacter cibinongensis; assembly: GCF_000963925.1. Taxonomy (GTDB): domain Bacteria; phylum Pseudomonadota; class Alphaproteobacteria; order Acetobacterales; family Acetobacteraceae; genus Acetobacter; species Acetobacter cibinongensis. Next base: position 8,925 of record NZ_BAMV01000022.1, on the reverse strand, counting down.
CTGCCCCGGCACTCTCATCCTGACGGAAGCAGGGGAGCGCCCGGTGGAGACGTTGGAAATAGGGGACCGTCTTGTAACGCATGATGGCAGCCTGCGCCCGATCCGCTGGATTGGCCGTCGGGCCTATGATGGCCGTTTTGCTGCCGGACGTACGGATATTATGCCCGTCAGAATTGCGGCGGGTGCGCTGGCAAATGATCTGCCAAGACGGGATCTGATCGTCTCCCCGCTGCATGCCATGTTCCTGCTGGGTGTTCTGGTGCCAGCTCACGCACTGGTTAATGGGCAGACCATTACACAGGCAGAAAACAGCAGTGTCATTGAATACATCCATATAGAACTGGAAACGCACGACATTATATTTGCGGAAGGTGCTCCGTCTGAAACATTTGTGGATGATGACAGCCGAGGCATGTTCCATAATGCGCATGAATTTGCGGAGCTTTACCCAGACGCGGAACAGATTGCTCCACGTTATTGTGCGCCACGTGTAGAAGACGGTGAGGCGCTTGAGATTGTCCGCCGTTATCTTGCTCCTGCAGCACAATCCGCCACAACTGCCGCAGAATTTTATGTGGACAAAGTGAGCCGTAGCCACATTACAGGCTGGGGCTGGGACCCTACTCAGCCGGACGGCAAGCTGCGTCTGAAAATTTCTGCCAATGGAGTTGTGCTCTGCTACGCCACGGCAGACCAGTACCGTGCAGATTTGAAAGCTTCCGGGAAAGGCAATGGTTTTCATGCCTTTGAGGTCAATCTGGTTTGTGGTTTGACAGAAGCACAAATTGCAAACCTGTCTTTCACAGTGGTGGACGTTATTCCGGCGTCGCGCGCTGTAGCATAACGTAAGGCCGGACTGGCATGACTGAACCCTATGTTGTTCCGGCACACCCCTCGGTGTTGCCGGGATATCTGGATCTGGCAACGCGCACCCGCATTGTGGGTTGGGCACAACCCAAGCAGGGGGGGGAGCCTGCTGCTCTGCAAATCCTGGACAATGGGAAACCACTTGCCCGGATTATCGCCAATCAGGCCAGGCCCGATGTGGCACGGGCAGGCTTTGGTGAATCCCGGTGTGGATTTGACCTGCTTATCCCGGCTCCCCTGCCTGTACATGAGCGGCATGTTATTCAGGTGCGTCGGGAAAGTGATGGCTCGGAACTAAACGGGTCTCCGGTGGTGATTGAAGCTGCCAAAGCTCTGGATGAAGATTTGCAGCGCCTTGTCCGTCAGGTCGCCCAGGGAGCGCAAACACATACCGAACGAGAGGATATTCTCGCCTTTCTGGCTGACGTTGCTGACAAGTTACTTGTAGCACATGCACGGACGGAAAGCGGGCAGGAGCAGAGGGAGCGTTACAACCGCCTTGCACGCCGGTTCGGGCCAGCTTTCCCGCAGAAAGCCAGAACGCTGCGTGCACTGATTATTGATGAAAACCTGCCAATGTCAGGCCGGGATGCAGGCTCGCAAGCCATTTCATCACATGCGAGAAGCCTGAAAGAACTTGGCTATGATGTCAGTTTCGTCGCTGCGAGGGATATGGACCCAGACCGTTCGGCCTGCGGGCGTCTGGAACAGTTGGGTCTGACTGTGTGGCGTGCACCCCATTACGCGTGTGTGGAGGATATTTTACGTCGTCAGTCCGGAACGTTTGATGTGGTGTATCTGCACCGTATTGGTGTCGCGACACGCTATCTTGCTCTGGCCCGACATTATCAACCCGCCGCTACAGTGCTCTATAGCGTGGCCGACCTACACCATCGGCGCATGAACGGGCAGGCTGCGCTTGAAAAACGGCCCGAGTTGCTCGCACTGAGCAGGTCTGTCCGGTTGCAGGAATGCACTGCCGCCTGGCAGGCAGACGGCGTAGTAACCCATTCACCAGAAGAAGAAGAGTGGCTGACCAAGGCTGTTCCGCAGGCCCGCATTGCCTGTGTTCCTTGGGCTATTCCTGTGAGATCCCCGGTAAATAATTTTGAGGAACGGCGTGATATCGCCTTTATCGGCAATTACTCTCATGCGCCCAACCTTGATGCAGCACGCTGGTTTGTAGAAACTATTTTGCCAGACTTACGCGCACACTATCCCGCGCTCACATTCTGGCTGGTCGGGGCAGATCTACCCCCGCATTTGTGCTGGCCAGAGGGCGTACGAGTGATGGGACATGTGGAGAACCTAGACAAAGAGGTTCTTGACCGGGTGCGTCTGACCGTTGCACCGTTGAGGTTTGGTGCCGGAATTAAAGGGAAAGTGCTGGAAAGCTTTGCTGCCGGTGTTCCTTGCGTGATGACACAAACGGCGGCTGAAGGGCTGAAACTTCCGCGTGCGCTGGCTAGTCTTGCTACGAAAGATGATAAAGGACTGAAGAACTGCATTCTCAAACTATATGCAGACCCCAAACGCTGCCAGGATATAAGTAAGAAATTGCAGGCATACGTGACAAAAACGTTTAGCGAAAAAAGCACCACTGAGGCTTTGCATGCAGCACTCAAAATGGCCACGCGCAAACGAAAAATTGCCGACTAACCGGCTTAAGGAATCAAAGGGTTAGTAGTCCACGGATCTTTGAGTCTTTAAACTTCCACCCTTCCACACTCAGCTTATTGTAAGCTTTGATAGTTTAACAGCCTACCTTTATTTTCATGATTCTTGCCGACAAATACCTGTTTGTCACGACTGCACTTCTGACGAACCGCCTGAATAATATTTTGTCACGAGAATTCAAAAATATCAGGAAAGAGTATCGAAGAGCAGCTTGAAATTAAGGATCAGAATAAGGCCTGAAACCAACCACGATAGAACTTTTATTTTTTTCGAAATAACGAACTCACCCATTTTTTTTCTGTCAGATACAAATAATACAAGCGGGATGACCGCGAAGGGCAGTTGCATCGACAGGATAACCTGGCTCAGCAACAACAACTTGCCCACACCGGCATTCCCATACAGCAGGGTCACGATAATAACTGGAATAATGGCGAGTCCGCGCGTTAGTAAACGCCTTGCCCAATGCGGAATGGTGAGGCGTAGAAAACCTTCCATAATAATCTGGCCAGCCAGGGTGCCGGTGACGGTTGAGTTTGTGCCGGCAGCTAGCAGCGCAACTGCAAATAAAGTGGAGGCAACCCCCAAACCAAGAATGGGTGATAACAGGCGATACGCATCTTCTATTTCTGCTACATCCTGATGGCCTGTGGTATGAAAAGCCGCAGCAGCAACGATAAGAATGGCGGCGTTTATAAAAAGAGCCAACATGAGGGCTATGGTACTGTCCCACGTTGCCCACCGGATAGCTTCTTTTCTGCCTGCGACGGTACGCTCAAATGCGCGGGTCTGGACAATAGAGGAGTGCAAATACAGGTTATGAGGCATCACCGTTGCCCCAATAATACCGATAGCTACATAAAGCATTTGACTGTTGGTCAGAATTTCTGGGGCAGGCACAAAGCCTTTAAGAAGTGCCGCAATGGGTGGCGCTGCGGCGAACATTTGCACGGCAAAACAGCCCGCGATTATACTGAGAAGCCCAATGATAAAAGCCTCCAGATATCGGAAGCCGCGATTCATTAAGCATAAGACAAGAAAAGCATCTAGTACTGAAACCGCAGCCCCCATCAGGAGTGGCATCCCAAACAGTAACTGTAGAGCAACAGCTGTCCCAATTACCTCTGCAAGGTCGCAGGCAATAATGGCAAGTTCGCAGGCAAGCCAGAGGACAATGGAGACAACTGGATGAAAATGCTCACGACAAGCTTGTGCAAGATCTCGCCCGGTAGCAATGCCCAGCCTGGCAGCAAGCGCTTGTAGCAAAATAGCCATGAGGTTGGAGAGCATAATAACGGACAGTAGCGTGTAGCCAAACTGCGCCCCGCCTTGTAAGTCCGTCGCCCAATTTCCCGGGTCCATATATCCGACAGAGACCATGTAACCCGGCCCGACAAACGCCAAAAAGCGTCGCCACCAGGAAGCATTGCCTTCAGGTAGCGGAATACTCGCAAAAACCTCTGGCAAGCTTCGGGCATCCGCGCCGCCGGACCGCGCAAAGCGCCATGGGGCTTTAGAAGAGGAAGGCTCTGTGGAAGGGTGAGGGACTTGAGTATCAGACATAGTGGAATACTAAACTCCACCTTTGAGAAATATGCAATGTGCTATATAAAGAAGCAAATGGGAAACCATAGCGTAAAAAGAAGGACTCACTCGGAGGCTTTACAAACCTCGTCTATGCCCGGTACTACAATCAGAGACGCCCTCTCGGCTTTGTTCCACCGGAGGATAGGTCTCTGATTACAAGGCGTTAGGTCCCTAGCGAACCTGCCTACTTCAAACCCCTGAGCCATGCTGGCCGATCGGGGATATGACAGCGACAATTTCCGTCAGGATCCGCTGGCTCACGAGATACTGACGGTATTGCATCCTGCAAAGGCTGCTGCGCTTACAGAAGACAGATTGGTGGCATTATAGGGACCACAACGGCAGCGAGAGGAGGTCAACAAGCTCAAGTAGATGCGCTGCATCACCACCCACTACGACAAGAGTGCCTTGTCACTCATGAGTTTCCTTAATCTCGCCGCCGTAAATCAGATATTTCGTCAACGCGATCTAGTAAATTTCCGGTATGATCATATTTTCAGGAGTTGGCTGGCGTTCGTAATCTGGATGATAGACGCGGGGCGGTAATACTACTTCCGGCTTTGTAATATCCTGATAGGGTATTTGGGTTAAAAGGTGATTGATACAGTTTAGACGTGCCCGTTTTTTGTCTACAGCCTGAACAACCCACCACGGCGCTTCAGGAATACTGGAACGCTCCAGCATGATTTCCTTGGCTTTTGTATAGGCTTCCCAACGTTTCCGGCTTTCCAGGTCCATCGGGCTAAGCTTCCACTGCTTTAGTGGGTCGGAAATTCGCGCTTCAAAACGCGCTTCTTGTTCATCATCTGTAATTGAAAACCAGTATTTAATCAGTTTGATGCCGCTTCTCACCAGCATACGCTCGAACTCAGGAACCGAGCGAAAAAACTCTTCGTATTCGTCGTCTGAACAGAAATTCATGACGCGCTCTACACCAGCGCGATTATACCAACTGCGATCAAAGAGAACGATTTCTCCGGCAGCGGGTAGATTGGCGACATAGCGTTGAAAATACCATTGTGTACGTTCACGCTCTGTAGGGGCGGGTAGGGCCGCCACACGGCAAATGCGCGGGTTTAGACGCTGAGTAATTCGCTTGATTACCCCGCCTTTCCCAGCAGCGTCACGCCCCTCGAAAAGCACGACAACGCGGGAACCTGTTTCCTTTACCCAGTCCTGTAATTTTATGAGCTCTCCTTGCAAACGGACAAGTTCACTAAAATAGACTTTCCGGAAAGCAGTAGAATATTCTGAGTTTTCACCGCCAGATCCAGCTTCGAGCTCAAGCTCAAATTCTTCGTCGAGGTCATCTATAATTTCCTGCCGAATGCGAATGCGCTCTAGTTCAGCGGGTGAAAATCTATCTTTATTTTCTGTCATAGTCTGGCGACCTGTGCATTATGTTTCCAACTCACGATAGTCGGATTTCATGGGAAAAATGGCATACTTTCGAGACCAAAGCACCGTTCTTCAGGCTCTCAACAGCAGATTTCATAAAAATACAATATTGATTAGGTAGCATCGAAATTTATAAAATGTTCTTTGCGAAACGTATTTTATTTGTGGATATAAGATTAAAATCTAGGCACGAAAAAACCGAGATCACCTTTTTAAGCCGTATTTTAGTTTTGAAGAAAAATTATTAAATTGTGCTGTGTATTTTTATACCATGTAACTTTCCAGATGAAAAATTATTGAACAAAGAAGCTACAAGTGACTATTTTCGCTTGTAGCTTCCTTACTATCGATATTACGCAATCTCACGTGAAGAAGCAGGCAGAACAGAGCCTGCCGTTAGATTAAACCTTCTTCTTTTAAAGCTTTCTGAGCAGCGGGCCGGGCAAAGACCTTATCGCGTAATGCGGTAGCTTTGGGATAAGCTGAAAGATCAATTTTCAAAGGCGTTGTCCAGCTTAGAATGACAGCCATCAGCGCGTCTGCTTGAGTGAACCCTATAGGCAACAGATAGCCATTTTTGCTATTCTCAAGCAGCGCTTCTACCTGTGACAAGCGGCGCGTTATAAGATGTGTCAACAGGTCACGTGTTGCCTCAGGAAGATTGGGAGCAAAGAGCCCCCCAATCGCACTATGCACGTCTTCACAAAAGCCAAGCATTTCCAGAAGCCTGAAGAACTCAAGGCTATCCTCTTTTGGGCTAAATGCTGTGTTGTCTGATTGTCGGCCAATATAGGTCAGCACAGCTACATTTTGCGTCAGAACCTCTCCTGTAGTCACTTCAAGTGCTGGAACAGCCCCTCTTGGATTGATTGCCTTGTAGTCTTGGTTTTCGGCTGTCCGCTTTTCTTTAAGATCGACTTTTACAAGCGTGTGAGGAAGGTTTGTCTCATTCAGAAGGATATGGGCTGCCAGAGAACAAGCACCAGAGGAATAGTAGAGTTTCATTGTCAGTTCTTTGCTTCAATGTTTCCAAAGGCGCAGAACGGGCAGAGACCATCCTGCTTGGGGAAAGCCTCGCATGAATAGCTCACAATGAGAAGAGTTCGTATCTGCTTACTCAAGTGTAAAAACTACGCAAATAAACGATTATGCTTGGTAAGGTAGTCCCGACAGTAGACTCAAACAGCATGGCTTACATTCTGCAGAAATGTAAAACGCCTTTTCGTAGGATGCTGGTTCAAGCTTCATAAGGGACTGGAACACAGACGTATACCCTCGAGGCAGCAGAAGAGAAGTGATCGGGCTGCAAGCTGCGGGAACGGAAGTTTACGCTGAAGAGTAGAAGGGACAGCCGCCATAAATGCGCTTTCGTTAGTCCGGGCTCTGTGTGCGCTTTGCCTAACTGGCATTATTACAGATGCCCCGTGGCAACTGGTCTACCTAATTTTCACGCTAGATGTAGACCTGAAACTGACTGAGGCGAAACTGAATATCTAACTCTTTTCACCTTGCTCCTCGTTTGTGGAGTTTGACCGGGAAGGCCTGCTGTTCATGGACCCTTTAAAGCCGGCACAGGTCACGGCGCAGGAAATGAGTAACGGACCGCCAATTCAGGGGAGGGCAATATCGTATTGGTAACAGCACCTACATTCCGCTGGAGTTGCAAGCAGTGAAGCTACCAGAGGCAAGGCTGAAAATGACGAACCCCCCGATTGTGGAAATAGCATGGGGGCTCCTTTTATTCACCCTTGAAAAGAGAAGGAACACGATACTCCTGCACAGCAAAAACTTTAAAATCAGTCTGGTGGGCCAGTTCTCGAAATGGGAACGGTTTTGCTTTTGGGTGGCGTATTGATCGGCGTTGCAACCTCGTTGGCAACGCCTTCCTACCATTATAGGCTAATCAGTTTATAAAAGCACTCTAAATAATATCCCCAGAGTATATTACAAAAAACTCTAGGTTTTTTTGAATAGTCAATTTTCTAATAAAAATACCTAAATCTAGAATTTAGTTACATCGACATAAAGAGCGACTGGCTGGTGTTCTGCTTTGGCTGACAATGCTTATTGTGGTATGATTTACTCAAATAGTTAATACTGTGGCATGTCTAATTATTGTGTGCTTCAATCTCAGATTTATTAATAAAACCTACGGCTTTTATATGTAGGTTATCACGTAGTATATTTCTGATGATTTTCACATCTCTGTCTCCCACCTCAATAAAATTATTTGTATATACTAATCTGGTATTTTGCTGCAAAACTGATACATTATACTGCTCCTGCCACACTTTACTTAGATGAGATAGAAGGCGAGAGAAGGTTATATATAATTTTTCATCAAAAAAAATACCACTTTCATTGAGTGAGTTCTTGGCTTGTTCTATTTCTTTTTTAGTATGATTTAAATCCCTATAATGCATTGTATCTAAAAATGCTTTTTGTCTATCTTCTGAACAAAATATATGGTTCCTATCAACTTCTGGTAAATCAAATTCTTCTATGTAAAGATTGAAATTTTCTCGATTTAATCCGTTTAATTGTGGCGCTAACCTAAAATTTGAAACTAGAGATCTTACCATAGCAAATGCGCTATTCAAATGGCTCCAGCACTCAATGCACGCGTTGTACTCTTTCTCATTAGAGCGCGTCCTTCTATCCTGCGCTTGGGAAGTGGTTAGTTTAAAGACTTCAAATTCAGTCTGAAGATCACCCTGATAAAGGGCTATATTTTTTTAAGTTTAGCTTTGTGATCTTCTAATTTTTGATTGAACTCATGCTCAATTTTCGCTGTGATTTTCTTTTCACTATGCGTTTTTAGCAGCCACACAGCACAACTAAATCCAGCACTCACAATGCTAGACAGGATAAAGGTTAGCAAATCAAAATTTATTAAGGATGTCCAATTCATGGTAATTCATGCTTATATTCAAGACACAACTGAATAAGTCGGAAAATTGCTTCTGAACGAGTTAAATCGTAATGTACAGCCCATTTGTCTACCGCTTCAATCATTTCAGCAAGAACCCGGCCTGCCAACATCCAGTCTTTCCCTGTTACCGGTCGGCCTCCTTTTTAGGTATAGCCTTTTTATTGACGCACTTACACCTTGAGTATACGTAAAAAACCAAGGTAAGATAGTGGGCTGCCGCGTATCAGGAATGACAGAACTGCGGCAGGACCATTCCCCATGGCTTGAAAGCAAGGTAGCGTATTTTAATTGGAGCCGTGCTGAACATACAGTTTTGAAACCAGACCGGCCACAATCAAGAGCCAAAATCATCGCTCCCCGGCATGAGAAGGCACGTTGGGTGCCAGCCACGCACAGGTAAGCCTTGACAGAGGCCCCGCGCCGTAAACTGCATATGGTGGATTCAGAAGTTATCCCGGCACCAG
>NZ_BAMV01000023.1 GCF_000963925.1 Acetobacter cibinongensis | reverse complement strand
TGTCCCTTGGCCCAAGGCTTGCTGAAGCGCAGAAGGCCGCCGATATTCTGGCTGCTCACGGCCTGCCCCCCACGGTGGCGGATGCCCGCTTTGCCAAACCGTTCGATGTGGAGCTTGTGGAAAATCTGGCCCGCAACCATGCCGTGCTGATTACGCTGGAAGAAGGTTCAGAAGGCGGCTTTGGCT
>NZ_BAMV01000024.1 GCF_000963925.1 Acetobacter cibinongensis | reverse complement strand
TTTTAAATGGTTACATTTTCGGGGGGCACGTCACTGACCCCAGTTAATGTTGGGTTCACCGTTGCCGCTGCCGGAATTACACCTGTTGTCGCAAGAAAGAGATTGTGATGATCAAAGGTTCTGCAATCGCTGTTGACGACAGAATCTTTAGAATTTTCACCCATAATGACCGACCCCATGACATGGTCACGGTTCTGAAGGCCGTTGTCGCGACGAATATAGGTTCCGCCCATAGTCTGGACCATTTTGTCGTAATCAGACAGAACATGAGGGGCGGCATCGTGAATATAATTACTTACGTTATAATTGACGGTAAGTGTTGGCAGGCCAAGCCCGTCACGGCGTGTCGTATGGGGACGAACCGTATTGGCAGGATTGGGTAATTCTTCAAGATAAGTTACGACTTCGACCCATCGCGCCGCATCATGACGGATACGTCTATCAAGTTCTTTACCAAATATGCCTTGAGAAATAAGGTTTTCTGCCACGGAATAGTTTGGCACCCATGTAGACGATTGGTGACGGAATGCCGAATGGTGCATTCTATGGGGGCCATCCCGAAAATTGGCAAATCCCCCCTGCTGCTGTGCACCGCGCCCAGGCCATAGGGGTTCGTCAGCCAAGTAAAACATGCCCATACCCGTATGGTCCATAAGGTTACGACCTACTTGGTCAGACGAATTGGCGACATCTGACATCAGCAGTAGTTTGGGTGTTTCAAAGGCATGAGCAGCCACAATAAAATAACGGGCTGTAATACGATGGTCGGACCCATCGGGTTTACGGTAGTGTACTGCTACAATTTTGTTACCTTCGCCTTTTTCCAGTTTATATGCAGTGGATTCCGTCAGAAGTTTGGCTCCGGCGTTAACAGCATGATCAACATGGAAAATACCACTATACATGGCGCCAATTGGGCATACAGGCATACAGTTATTATTGCCGCAACACTGTGGTCTGCCATCATAAGGCGCAGTAACGCGCGCATTAGGTTCGTGAACAAAATTAAAACCTGCTGCTTCTAACCGTTTGCGTGTGCGCTGCGTAAAATACATGGTTCCTTCAGGCTGAAGAGGATAGGGCTTCGATCTCGGCGGGAAAGGTTTGTCCCCTCCAGCGCCGCTTTGATCGCTCTCATTATCTCCCACCACACCAAGTGCTTCCTCGGCACGGCAATACCATGGTTCCAAATCATCGTATGAGATAGGCCAGTCTCGTCCTCTTCCGTAAACTGAAGCCATTTTCATATCATTTGGAAGAAAACGCCAACATGCAGAAACCCAGTGCCATGTTGTTCCACCGACAACCTTGACCATTCCGGGCCGGTAATCGAACGAGCCGGTATTCTCCAGATACGAATGATCCATGGAGGTCCCGGCCCAACGGGCATTGGGAAATGGATCGTTAAAGTTATTTTTCCGTGGTGAATTTCGAAAATTTTCTAGAATTTTCCAGCGTGGAATATGGCTTCCTGCTTCCAGAATAATGACGGATTTTCCAAGTCGTGCTAGCTCATAAGCAGCATTGGCACCGATTGCACCAGATCCGATAACGACCACATCAGCATCATATGTTTCAGCCATTTTTTATCCTGTTTATTTATTATTATGGCACTATCGCCTCTTAGTTCAGGCGTTTTTTAATCGGTCGCAATAGTCAAGGGTGGATTAACCCAGTAGTTCAAGCCTGCGCGTGCGTAACTAGGCACGATTGTTGCATCAAGGGTTGGCTGGTACATCAAGGCCTGTGAAAAGGCGATGTAATGGGCATTATCGTGTATATCATGTGAGTCTGGTATACCAGAATGACCAAGATACCATGCTTTGGTTATTGCTTTTGCCGTGTCGAGCAAAGCCTGATCCCTATAGGATTCACTTTTCATAAAGTCTTCTGAGTTCTTAATATTTGAAGACTCAAGAGCATGATTCAGGGCAGCCAATTTCTCCGGAAAATGGCTATCTGTGGCAACCAATGCGGTATAGGCCCGTTGAGCTATTGTTGAATTCAGATTGTTTTTATCTGTCAGGATGGCAGAGACACGGCCAAAAGCTACGGGAGGCAGTTTAGGGCCGGCCTGTAAAAGTATATCATCCGCTCTGGCAAGAGAACCCGTTCCGCGTATAACAGATACAGTCACTCCAGCAATAAGCGCTGACCTGAGAAAGGTTCGGCGGTCCAAAATTTCAGTATAGGTTTTAGACAGGAACGTGGAACTTTTTTGTGTGGGATTGGTGTTGCAGGACATTATTCTAAGCCCTTTGATACTCAGTGAGTTTCTATAGTTCTATTTATAGTTGTGGCGCGTAAAGATGCATGTCCGTCAGGCTACGGCTAGGTATGTAGCTAACTACTAAGAGGTCCATTTTTGTCACCTGTTTACTTATGATCTGTATATTTTTATTTCTATAAAAAATAACAGATTATTTAACGTAGTGTTGTTAACATGTTGGGTTTTAAAGACTTGTGCTCGCATTGCCTAAACGGTGGCCATGTAGAGTTTCCGGTAGTGGGAAAGATAGGCTTATGAAGGGAGGCTTTAAGGCGTTTACGCCCGCGTTGTTAGTAGGTAGGCGTTCTGTCTGCGGAATCGGCACCAACATCTGACGATCGGCCGTAATAAACAGCGCGTCACCGTCCACGAGACGTGGGTCTTCAAACAGAACGAGCTTCTTTTTGTCTGGTGTGAGCACCATAATACGGCCGCGTTCTGCATCGGCAAAATAGAAATTGTCCAGCGTATCGATAGCAGTTCCCATCATGGTGGGCATATCTGTTACCGTTTCAATTTTTTCTGCGCGTTGTGCGTCCGTCAGGGTGTCGTCTAGCAGAACTTTAGTGGGCACACGCCGTAGCGGGCCGATGGGGGTGGAAAAATAGAGCCATTTTCTGTCAGTCGTAATTTCCAGCATATCCGAGTGTACAAGAGGTCTTTTTCCATTTTTATCTCGGAATATATGTCCATCACGCCCTATCATTGGTTTGGCGTAAGTTGCCCGCAACAGAGGATGCTCGGAGAGCCGCCGGACTGTGTGTCCGCTGCGCATATTATGGATTATAATTCCGCCAAGTCCGGAATCTGTCACTAACATTAGATCCCCTGCAATGCGCAGGTCGTTCATAGTGGCTCCGGGAGGAAGGATATCTTCTCCCCACTGTAGAGTCTGCATCACTTTGCCACTTTGCGGATCAAACTGAACTAGCTTCTGACCGCCGGGGACTGCGGTGTTTGTGGCGGGGTCTATGCCCTGATCGACAACCCACAACGTATCATCACTGAAAATATGCAGACCGTTGACCATCAGAAACGCCGTAGAGGGGTCTATGCTAGGTGTCCACTGGTTCCATGTGCCACCGGGGAAAGGGTGCAGCGCGCCATCAGAAGATACACGGAAAATGCCTGGCGTATTATCCATGGTTTCCCAGCGGGGTGAGCCGAGAAAGAGGGTGCCATTTCGTGTTGCGGCAATAGCGTTACACAGGAAACGCGGAGAAGATGCGACAACGGTTGCTGGAAGATGGGGGGGCTGGTCAGCGCCCAGTGCACGTGAAATGCCTGTTGCACTAAAGGCCCCTACTGCCACACCGCCCGCAAGACGCTTGAGCGCCGAACGCCGGGAGAGATCATAATTCAACAGTGGATGAGCAGTGAACATCTTAGTCTCTTTGTTTTTATTATTTCAGAAGGTTTTAGTAAGACAGTGTTATTCTGTTATGTGGGAAGAGAGAGTCGTCGTATTTTCCCCACGACAAAGAGATAGAGTGCAATTGCCACAACGCAGTGTGCAGCTACGAAAATAATTGCTCCATCATAAGATTTTGTGAGTGCAACAATATAGCCAATCACTATGGGCGTGACGATGCCAGCAATATTCCCGATCCCGTTGAAGATGCCAGCAGCAAGGCCTGGTGTTTCTTTCGGTGCGATATCGGAAATAACAGCCCAACCAATAGCCGCAACGCCCTTTCCGAAGAAGGCAAAGGACATCACGGCAACAATCAGCCACCCTGATTGTATGAAGTTGCAAAGACAAATGGAGGATGCCGCCGCCATCCCCAGCACATAGGGTGTCTTGCGGGCCACATTTTCAGACCGCCCTGCGCGCAGCAGCTTGTCCGAGAGAGCCCCGCCAAAGATTGCGCCAACAAGGCCGCATAAGGCCGGAATGCTGGCGGCGAACCCTGTTGCCGTCAGTGAAAACCCACGTGACTGGTGCAAATAAAGTGGAAACCATGTCAGGAAGAAATATAGCAGCGCTGTAATGCAGTACTGGCCACCATACACACCTAGCAGCGTTCTATTGCTCAGCATAAACCGAAGCTGTTTTCTGGTGAGTGGCTGTTTTACCTGCAAGGCACGGTCATCAATATCGACCAATGCCCCGCCTTCACGCAGATAGGCAAGTTCCGCCGCGTTAACACCAGGATGCCGAGCAGGCGGTTGCATTTTGGTCAACCATACAATAGCCAGCACCATACCCAGCGCGCCCATCAGGCTGAAAATGTATTTCCAGCCATATGTCTGCGTAATCCAGCCCATTAACGGTGCAAAAAAGGCGACTGCCACATACTGTGCAGAATTGAAAATAGACGTGGCCAAGCCACGTTCTGATGTGGGAAACCAGCTTGATACAATACGGCTGTTGGCGGGGAACGTTGGAGCTTCTACAAGCCCAAGAGCGGCCCAAAGCAAGAACAGCGTAGGGAAAACAAACGCATGGGGCACATGGGAAATGCCCGCAATGGCGAGAGTACAGGCAGACCAGGCAAAGAGGCTGACACCATAGACACGAATTGATCCGAAACGGTCCAGTAACCAGCCGCCAGGAACCTGATTAAGCACGTAAGCCCATCCAAAGGCAGAAAAGATATAGCCCATGGAAATGGGAGTGAGGCCAAGATCCTGAGAGATGCTGGTGCCTGCTATGCCCAGTGTGGCGCGATCTCCGTAGTTGATGGCGGTGATCGTAAATAGAAACGCAAGAACACTGTAGCGTACGGCACTGCGCTGCCCAACCCGTACTGTGTCGGACGTTCCTGTGCCATGTGTGACGGTGGAACCTGTTGGCTCTCTTGTTCTGGTCACCCTGTTTTCTCCTTTGTGCGTGTTGTGCTGGGACTTCACGCGATCTTTCAGATAACAGGCAACCATGCTTCTTCTTACGTCAAAATTAAACTTCGCATGGATCAATGCAGAATGAGTATTGGTGTCGGGAAATAGGGAGAAGCCGCTGTTGGTGCTGTTACAATAGGGATGCGGGAGCGAGTGCGGTCTCTTTCGTAATCTGGCTGACAACCGCCAGCACACTGCCAAGCAGAGGGCTGTTGTCCTGTGATCGATGCGCCATATAAAGCTCGGCCAGAATGTCATCGCCAAAGGCTAGGGGACGGCAGATAACATTTCCGATATCGAGCCGTGATGCAGATTCGGGAATGAGGGCCACGCCCACACCACTTCTGACAAGCGAGAGAAGGGCATGGATTTGTGTGAGGTGATGAATCAGTCGTGGTTGAATGTTTGCGCTGACAAGAAGGCGTTGCACAAGGTCGTGAAAATAACCCCCTCCTAGCACGGAATACATAATGAGATCCTGCCCTTCCAGATCCATGGCGGTAAGGACGTCTTGGTGTGCAAGAGGATGATGGCATGGCAAAGCTGCTACAATACGTTCAAACCGAACGGGCTGAAATGTGACGCCTGTTGCAGCAAAAGGCGGTCGGACAAACGCCAGATCAAGTCGATTTGATGTGAGTGCGGCAATTTGATCCCGCGTGATCATTTCCTCAAGAATGAGCTCAATATCTGGATACTTAGCTTGAAGGGCGGAAATTAGCCGTGGCAGGAAGTCATAGCTGCTGGAGGGCGTGAACCCGATGGCAATTTGCCCCAGCGCGCCACGACCCGCGCGTCGTGCGGCTAAGACAGCATCTTCAGCTCCCCTGAGAAGGCGTCTGGCTTCCGGCAGGAAGACTATTCCGGCTTGAGTAAGGCGGACGTGGCGGCTGGTACGTTCGAGCAGTGCGAGACCAAGCGTATGCTCCAGAAGTTGAATCTGCCGGCTAAGAGGTGGTTGCGTCATGTTCAGGCGTAATGCCGCCCGCCCAAAATGAAGCTCTTCTGCAACGGCCACAAAACAACGAATCTGGGTAAGCTGTAGCATTGATATCAATCCTATCTTGATCAATGCAGTATCTAAGTTGGACACTCTTTCTCTGTCACGTCCTAACTGGCCTCACAAACACTGGCCCTCTCTTTTTTCCATAAGAGGGTTCAGGCAAGGAGAGCGCACGTATGACGAAAGACGCCGGAGCTCAGCCCGATACGGCTGCCGATGCTCCCCAAACGCAAAGACTGCGGAGTGAAAGATGGTTTGGTCCGGCTGATTTACGTAGTTTTGGACACCGTTCACGTGCCATGCAAATGGGGTACGATCAGGAAGACTGGGCTGGTAAACCTGTCATTGCCATCCTTAACACATGGTCAGACATTAACCCCTGTCACATGCATTTCCGGCAGCGTTCTGAAGATGTGAAGAGAGGCATCTTGGAGGCGGGTGGTTTCCCGCTTGAACTGCCAGCAATTTCTCTTTCTGAAAATTTTATGAAGCCCACCACCATGCTGTATCGCAACATGCTGGCGATGGAGGCAGAGGAGCTACTACGGGCTTATCCGGTCGATGGTGCAGTGCTGATGGGAGGATGTGACAAAACAACTCCCGGCCTTATATTAGGCGCCACCAGCATGGAAATTCCCTCAATCTACGTGCCAGCAGGACCAATGTTGCGGGGAAACTGGCATGGGAAAACACTTGGTTCAGGTGCAGACTCATGGAAATACTGGGACGAGTTGCGAGCGGGTAAAATTACCCCGGAAGACTGGGCTGGGGTTGAAGTCGGAATTGCCCGGAGTGCTGGGACCTGTATGACAATGGGCACAGCGAGTACAATGACGGCTATTGCTGAAGCAATTGGTCTCTCGTTACCCGGTGCCAGTTCGATTCCAGCCGTTGACTCCAATCACATTCGAATGGCTAAAAGTTCTGGTCGACGCATCGTTGAAATGGTTCGTGAAGATCTCAAACCCTCAAAAATCCAGACAAAAGAGGCTTTTTTGAACGCAATAGCCGTTGCTATGGCTATGGGGTGTTCAACAAATGCTATTATCCATGTGATTGCCATGGCGCGGCGCGCAGCAGTTGATATCGGGCTAGATGATTTCGATAGGGCCAGCCGTGTTGTGCCAGTTATCGCCAACGTACGGCCCACAGGCCAGACCTATTTAATGGAAGATTTCTATTACGCAGGTGGTATAGCCGCGTTAATGAACCGGATTTCAGGTTTTTTGACACTGTCCTGTCTGACGGTAACGGGCAAAACTGTTGGTGAAAACATTGAAAAAGCTGAGGTTTACAACGATGATGTGATCCGCCCTCTCGATAAACCAATGTTTACGGGGAAAGACGGAGGTGCTCTTACCGTCCTAAGAGGCAACCTTGCGCCAGACGGTTGCGTGATGAAACCTGCATGCTGTGATCCGAAATTCCATAAACATAGTGGGCCAGCTCTAGTTTTTGATGATTATCCCAGCATGAAGAAAGCGATTGAGGACGAAAATCTTGATGTCACGCCTGATCATGTTCTTGTGTTACGCAATGCGGGCCCGCTAGGGGGACCTGGCATGCCCGAATGGGGAATGCTTCCCATCCCCAAAAAGCTGGTTAAGCAAGGTGTAAGGGACATGCTACGCCTTTCCGATGCCCGAATGAGCGGAACAAGTTACGGTGCATGTGTGCTGCATGTGGCACCAGAGAGTTATGTGGGTGGTCCACTCGCACTTTTGAAAACGGGCGATTTGATATCAATTGATGTCGAGAAACGGTCGATATCCATGGAAGTTCCAGACGAGGAGTTGGAGCGGCGTCGCGCAGCTTGGGTTGCCCCCAAGCCTCGTTATGAGCGGGGCTATGGCTGGATGGCAGCCCACCACATGCGGCAGGCCAATGAAGGATGTGATTTCGATTTTCTTCAGACAGATTTTGGTAGTCCTGTTTCAGAACCCGTTATTTATTGAGCTTCTTGCATAAGACAGGAACAGGCAAGGAAACAAACATGCCGAAAAATCCAATAAGAAAGATTTGGTCAGAGGGTGCTGGCGTTATCAACGGCTGGCTTTCCATCGGAAACCCTTTCTCGGCTGAAATCATGGCATCCTGCGGATATGATTCCATAACAGTAGACATGCAGCATGGTGCCATTGGTTACGAAAGTATGCTAGTGATGTTGCAGGCCATACGGGCATCTGGTGTAGCCCCGATGGTTCGTGTTCCTTGGCTTGAGCCCGGCGCTATCATGAAAGTACTTGATGGTGGTGCGTGGGGGGTAATTTGTCCGATGGTGAATAGCCGGGCAGATGCGGAGCGACTGGTCTCTTACGTTCGTTATCCTCCACACGGCAATAGAAGTTTCGGTCCTACGCGGGCCAATTTCGCGATTGGAGCAGACTACGCGACTGTTGCTGATGATGAGGTGCTGTGTTTCGCGATGATAGAAACAGCCCAGGCTATGAGCAATCTAGAAGAGATTGTTCGCACTCCAGGTCTTGACGGTGTTTATGTAGGTCCAGCAGATCTTACGCTTGGGCTCACAGGAAGACGGTACCGCACCGGTTTTGATCGCGAAGAGCCGGAGATGCTTCACGCTATTCAGCATATCAAAACTGTAGCGCACGCAGCGGGTATTCGCATGGGGTTGCATAATGGTTCGGCAGACTACGCGGCCAAAG
This sequence comes from Acetobacter cibinongensis, assembly GCF_000963925.1. Classification (GTDB taxonomy): domain Bacteria; phylum Pseudomonadota; class Alphaproteobacteria; order Acetobacterales; family Acetobacteraceae; genus Acetobacter; species Acetobacter cibinongensis. The sequence continues at coordinate 16,316 of NZ_BAMV01000024.1, read as the reverse complement.
CGCTCACATGGGGATGTGATCTTGTCACCGTGTCGAACGATGTCCGACTTCTTACGCAGGCTGCACAGCAAAGCGTTGCTGATGTACGTCGACTTATTTCGTCAGACCTATCTTTTGTCGAGGAAGAGTTATCAGGTGGATGTAAATCCAGAGCGTCATATTGACGTATGTTAATCACAAACCGTTCGCATCTATACCGTACAGTGCGATATGTCGGGAGAAGGATTTAGAAAATGATGCCTATTGGAAACACATTAAGATACAGTTTCTTTCACTATTTTTATTTTTTAACTTTCTAATAGACTACACTTATTACTAATCGTGTTGCGAATTCCACTCAAAATCTCTGGATGTAGATCAAGGATAAAGAGGTAAATAAGATGTTCAGTTGCAAAAAGACAACAACAAAAAATGACATGCAACCCGAAATATCTTTAATTTTATATGGAAATAAAATATCACAAAACTGAGTGATTTTTCTCTGAATCATAAAAAGAAGAAAAATAATGATAAACACACGAAATAATCTTGTTTCGTCGCTTTCGGCAGTAAAACCCCGCTATATACCACTCTGGCCTTTATGGCTTGCTTTAGCTGTCGCTACCGGAGCGATGGTTTATTCATCTTTCATTCTGCCTACCATCCCAGACTTTGCTCGCTTATCTACAATAGGATTAGATAGTCTCTCCTTATTCATTGCAATTTTTGTAATGCCTAAGAATTTTTCTGTAGGATTTTTGCTATCGCTTCTACCCTTTGTCATTAGCTGGCGTGTTGCGGCGATTCATGATTCCTTTTTTGGTATGGCTAGCTCTACAGTCGTGTTCATATTGTATATCCTTCTCTATATTGACTGCGTAACTGCCGATTCTATACATGTTCGTTATGCAGGACAAAGTGCCCGGTTACAATGGCAGGTGGCGACAGTTCGTATCTATTTTGGCTTTAATATGGTGGGGCATTTCGCAGAAAAAATATTCGCAGGAAGCGATTCTTTTGCTCATATGTCTCAGGTTTTTGTAGGTTTTGGTCTTTCTTCCGGGGGGCTTGCAGTCATTGTTGCGGGCTTATGTGAGCTTGCTATAGCGATAGGTATTGGCATGGGCTTTTTGACCAGATTGGCTGGCGTTGGCGCAGCGCTCTACTATTTAATAGCCAATCATTATGGTCGCCATTTTGAAGACGGTTTCACCTGGAACAATGCGCCCGTAGGTGGATGGGAATATCCGATGCTGATGATTGTGTTTTTTGCTTCATTTGCTATTGCTGGTGCAGGAAGGTTCTCAATTGATGAATGGCTTATCGAACGTAATCGACTGCCTCGAGCCTTACGACGTTTTTGTGTTTCCACGCCGAGTGAAACATCGGAAAGTTGAGCGCACTTATGCGGATATGGGATTCAAGTATAATTTCAAAATTCATTCGATAGAATATACTGGAATTAATAAAATTACATAAAAAGAAGTAATAAAAATAAAAATTATGTTATTTTTGAAATAAATAATAGTATCGTGTAAATTATTACTTTAAAGTTTCTCTTGGTGTGATGTGGTTGCATCACACTATTAAGGCGTGGCGTTTATACTTCTGCAATCTTGGTGGAGGGGAGGTGTAAACGTCACTTCTGAGTTAATAACAATATCAGTAATAAGGTGCCCGTCACGATGAAAAAGATACTTATCGCTTTCGCATCGACCATCATATGCGCTTCAAGCGCATATGCAGAGTCTGCGTCCACTGCGCCACAGCTAAACATCACAACAGAAGCTGCACTTAATATGGCGAATTATGCGATCGGATTGGCGGAAAAACGCCATCTCAAAGTATGTGTAGCTATTGAAGACACAGACGGGAATCTGGTTGCATTTATTAGAATGCAGGGCGCATACGCAGGCTGCGTTGATGCATCAATTGCAAAGGCTACATCTGCGGCCCGTTTTGGTCGAAATACTATCGAGTTTTTTGAGGCCGTTCGCACCCAGAGTCTGCCGATCGGGTTTGTGCCTGGTATTTTGCCCGCAGCAGGGGGAGCCGTTTTCAAACAGGGCGATGCAATAGTTGGAAGTATCGGAACAAGTGGTGACACAAATGAAGCCGAGCAGGCACTTGTTATAGATACAGCAAAACATTTTCGTTAATAACTATCGGCTTCACGCACGGAAACATTTTGGTGAAACGTCTTCGATATAGTTCCAGGTGAAACATCATATGAAACACAAGTTTTTAGGCGCTTTGGCGGTTCTCTTCTGCTTTACGGCGGCGAGTGCGGCAAAAGCTGACGAGGATAGAGTGCTGAAACGTGTCCTGCTTAGCAGCGCCGGGGCAAAAAGTTTATTAAATACAGCTGAATCTGATGCCAGAAAACATGGCATGAAGGTAAGCATAGCAGTTGTCGATGCATCTGGGAGGTTGTTGGCGTTTATACGAATGGACGATGCTCAGACGGGAACTGATGATACTGCTATTAAAAAAGCAAAAACAGCAGCACTCTATAGTTCTCGCGGAAAAGTTCTAGCTGAACGAGTGAGCCAAAATCAGGCATTTCTTATGACTTTGCCTGGCGTTGCTGCTGTACCAGGTTCTGCACCAGTTATTGTTGATCAGCATGTTATTGGTGCTGTTGGTGTGAGTGGCTCTACAGATGATCTGGATGATACCGTCGCGACAGACGCAGCAAATAAATTCCAGATTTAAAAAATATAATACTAGGTTTAGTAGTAACTCAATAAAAGGAAAACAACATGCCTCTTCTACATTTTCACATTTTCCAGGGTCGTAATGAAGATGAGATTCGAAAAATACTCGATGTTTCGCACGAAGCTATGTTTGAGGTGTTTAAGGTCCCCTATCGTGACCGTTATCAGTTAGTGTCCGAATATAAGCCATCTCACATGATTATGGAGGATACAGGTTTAGGTATTGAGAGAAGCGAAAAATTTATATTGCTTCAGGTTTTTACTCGTCCGAGAGGAGCCGAAGCGACAACAAAATTTTATAAGACATTAGCTGATATGTTGAAGACAGAATGCGGTATTGAGGGATCAGATCTCATGATATCTGTCGTGGAGAATGACGATCCACACTGGTCTTTTGGTCATGGACGTGCACAGTTTCTGACGGGTGAGTTAGGCGTTAAGAAAAGGTGACTGAGAACTGATTTTAGAAGGTAAATATGCTCTTTGGAGTGTGTCAGCCAAAGTTCTCCGGATCGATGCTATTTTTCATCACGTTCCATGAACAGTAATATGCTGCCACACTTCTAAAGATAGAGTTATAGGTTTCCCTTAGTCGGAGTTGTGAGTTAGACTAACAGTCTACAAAAGTTTTACTATCAGACCTTACCCGCCATAAAATCACTAAAGAGTCGATTGGTGGTGGAAGGCTTAAGGAGGCGGTTCAATCTACTACGTGCTGCTTCGCGGCGGAAGGGGCCAACGATTGAGGCATCTCCTGCATCGTGCAGCATTTCAGTTACCCAGATTGCATAATCCTGATAATTCCAGACCCGCTCTAGACAGGTATCAGAATAGGCAGCAAGACCTGCAGCATTTCCGTCCTGCACAAAATCACGCACAGCACAGACAAAGGTTTCTGCATCGCTGATTGCCAGATTCATGCCGCGTGCACTGGTTGGGGGAACAAGATGGGCAGCATCCCCGCAAAGAAAAAGCTTTCCGTAGCACATAGGCGCATACACAACGCTGTACAGTGGCATGATGCTTTTGTTCACGATGTCTTTCTCGGTGATCTCAATTTCACCACAGCGCGCTTTAATTTCGGCAGCAACCCGCGCATCAGACCAATCTTCTACCGTATCTGTCTCAGCACATTGCAGGTAAAAGCGGCTGACATCCCGCCCACGTGGAAATTGCGCGGCAAAACCACGATCACCCACGCTCATCAGCGGATAACGCCCTGTCGGTACATCCGTCAGAACCACCACCCAGGACACGCCATAACGGTGTTCAGCCTTACTCAGAACACCCTGCGGAATTGAAGCCCGACTAACCCCATGATCACCGTCACACCCGGCAATAAAATCACAGCTAATTTCGTGTGCGACCCCCTGGCTATCGCGATACCGGACCACAGGTTTTTTGTCATCAAGAGCATGCAACGTGACATCAGATGCTTCAAAACGCAGGTCACCACCATCTTCTGTGTAAGCCGCCATGAGGTTGCGGACGAGCACCTGTTGCGGACATAATCTGCCCGGTGCCTTGTCATCCATCTGTTCACGCAGCAGATGCGGCGTACCATCAATCCGTAACGTAACAATCCCTTCATAGGGCCAACCGCCGACCACGCGCTCAGCAAGTCCCCATTTTTCGAACATCCGCACGGCGCGCGCTTCGATATTGCCGGCCCGCTGACGCTGCAAAACATACTCCTGAGTGCGCCGCTCAAGGACGATACAATCTATGCCGCAACGCTTAAGCAGAGTGCCGGCTGTCAGACCAGCCACTCCAGCCCCAACAATAACAATCGTCGTTTTTTCCTGCACTTTACACGTCATGATACGTTTTCCATTTCCCGGAGTTGATTCTACATTTTGCAACGGATCAGGGGAGCTTCATGCTCAGTTCAAGACCAGGCAGACACGGAAGGGACGTGTACCCATTGGCCTGAGACCGTACGTGCGCCAGATACTCAGGACACCATTCAGCATTATCCGCGACAATCAATGCACCTGGCCGTAACCGGCTTTCCACAAGTCCAAAAATATCAAGATAAAGTCCTTTGGCGCCATCCAGAACCAGCAGATCCACCTCGTCTGGCAAACCGGTGGCAAGGGTCTGAAGGGCATCACCTTCCCGAATTTCGACAAGGTCAGACAACCCCACCTGTTCCAGATTGCCCCGCGCTATCGCGGCTTTAGAGGGAAGATACTCAGCAGAAATAATCCGCCCTCCGCCGATATCACGCACCGCTGCGGCAAGATGGAGGGTAGACACGCCAAAAGAAGTGCCAAATTCCACAATTTCACGCGCCCACGATGTCACGACCAGCATATATAGCAGCCGTCCAGCATCCGCCGAAACGGGTAACGGATCATTTTCAAGGCTCTGATAAACCTCTTTGTAATCCGCCTTACTCATCATAAGCCGCGCGAACTCCTGCTTGGACAGTTCTTCACTCCGCTCTCGTAGGCTTTGGGCCGACCGGTCAGCCTGTTCGTATAGGGTGTTGAGCAGTGCAGCGAAGGGTGCGCTATAAAGGATCGGTTCCGGCATCTCTCTTTTCCTGATTGGCTTTCTGGTCCCGACCAGAATAATATGATGAAACATTCATGTTTTCTAATCGCGTTTGAAAGCAGGACCATGCCAGACGAAAAAAATACCGTTCTTTCAAAGCGTAGGCGACCAAAACAGGCACGCTCGACTCAGTTGGTCGAGGACATCCTGACAGCTGCTGCTCACGTTTTAAGAGAACAAGGTGCACACCGTTTTACAACTGCACGCGTAGCAGAAAGAGCCGGTGTGAGTATTGGATCAGTTTACCAGTATTTTCCCAACAAGCACGCCCTGCTCTTCCGTCTGCAATCCGACGAATGGATGCAAACATCCACAGTGCTCCGCTCTATTCTGCAAGACCCGACACAACCGCCTCTGGACCGGCTACGCACAGCGATCCAGACATTTGTGCGCTCAGAAAAAGCGGAAACTGATTTACGCAAGGCTTTGTGTCAGGCCGCGCCACTCTATGAAGACACAGCAGAAGCTCGGCAACTCCTTGCCGATGGTCATGCCATGGTCGGCAGCTTCGTGGAAGAAATGCTCCCCAACACACCATCCGAAAAACACCGCTTAGCTGTAGGAATTCTGGCGATTTTTTTTGAAAAGATCGCTGAGAGTATCTGCGATAGAGCTGATACCGAAGATGTTAATCTGTATTCCGAAGCCATGGCCGACATGATCTGCGGTTACTTTTCCAAACTTCATTCTGAAATTTCATGATATGTTATGAAAATATTCCATTTAAACCGAAAAAGAAAATCATAATCCAAACTGTATCTCATCTGCCAACACTCAGTTCATTTTTCTTCTGACGCTCCGACGCCCATGGCTTTGTGGATAGCAATATAATCAATTGTCAAAGCCGCTACCGCCTGTGACAGTGATTGTCTCGTCGCGATATCGTGTCGTTCAGTGTCCAGAAGATCAATCAGTGTTGCCGTGCCCCTCTGGTACCGCTGGCGGGTCAGATCAACAGCAACAGCCGCATCATTCCGAGACCGCGCAAGCATTGCAACGCGAATACGATCATTCTTAAATCTTGAAAGAGCATCATCAGTTTCCTGCAATGCTATTAAAACAGTTTTTTGATACCGGGCCAGCGCCTCATCCCGCATCCCTTTAGCGGATTGCACACGCGCTGCATTACGCCCGAAATCCAGGAAGTCCCAACTTATCTGTGGCGCAAGAAATGCGGTAAAATCGTCAAATCGGGTCAGGTCAGAAGATTTCAGGCCGCCTGTACCAATCAGACCAGAAAATTTCACTTTGGGAAACCGCGCCGCCTGTGCCTGACCAACTTTTGCCGTCTCTGCCGCCAGATGACGTTCAGCCTGCCGAACATCAGGACGGCGTTTCAACATGGCTGCCGGGTCATCCAGGGCAAGCCGAAGAGGAGACAACGGTATTGGGGTCGGCCGCCCTAATTCAGCATCAAGTGCACCAGGCCTGATACCCAGCAAGATTGCCATTTTATCCAGAGACGCATCCCTTTCAGCGATCAACGCCTGAGATTCTGCCTTGGTTTGTTGCGTCTGTTCATCAAGACGCGAGACATCTGCGGCGGACGCCGTGCCTCGCTGAAAGCGCTGGCGGGTGAGAGCAACCGCCTGCTCCAGAGAGGCGATGGACTGCCTGTAAAGTATCACCCGCTGCTGCTGATCGCGTAACGTGGTATAGGTTCGCGCCACCTCGGCAGCAAGCGTGACATACACATCGTCCAGTCCGGCTTCCGCACTTTGCCGGTTCGCCTTCGCTGCCTCAAGAGCGCGTCTTTTCTCTCCCAAAATATCGATTTCCCAACTGGCATCAAACCCCTGAAAATAAGCTTCTACATTGCTGACCGGCCCACCATTTCCCCCCGAGGGAAAACGCGCACGTGCATAAGAAGTATTCGAGGACAGATCAGGGAAAAAATTAGCACTCTGCAAACGTGTTTCCGCATGCCCCTGCCGGATGCGTGCGATGGCAATCGCCACATCAGGATTGGCGTTTCTGGCGCGCCGGACAAGATCATCGAGTTGAGGATCTCCCAGAGTTTTCCACCACGCGACCATAGTTGGGTGAGAGACTACCTGCTGGCTATCAAGTCGGGAAAACTGATTTTCCCCGCCCGGCATGAGAGGAGGCCCTTTGTAATCCGGACCGACGGAACAGGCTGCGAGGAGAAACACTGCGGGCAGGAAAAAGGACACACTGCGCATGACTTATTCTCTTATGGGAGTGTCGGCGGTTTGCAGCGGCTGCAAAATAAGAACCAGGGGTGTCACAAGCATGATCGTAACGGTAAGGAGCCAGAACAGGTCAGCATACGTCATCGTCATGGCCTGAATCCGGATGATATTCTCCAGCATGCTCAAAGCCGCATTGGGCTCGGTGAGGAAACCGCCCTGTGCCCCCAGCCATGATTGCACCAAGGGTGAGTTGGCACTGAGTGTTTCCTCAATCCGGCGGCTGTGCAACCACTCCCGCCGGTCCTGCAGAATGGCGATGGCTGCAAGCGCCAATGACCCGCCAAGATTTCTGGCAGCATTATACACCCCTGCCGCATCTGCCGCGTGCTCGCGCGTGACAGAACGGATAGCGGCCTGATTAAGAAACAGTCCGGTAAAAGTCGTGCCAATCCCACGCAAAATCTGCGACAACCCAAAAGCGCTGCCTGCCGAAAGAGGGCTGATATCTGTTTCCAGAAAAGCGCTGCCAGCAAGCAACAGCATACCGGCTCCCACAGCGACCCGGATATCCAGTATTCTGATCATCAGCGGTGTAATCGGCATCATCAGGATGATCGGCACACCTGACAACATGACGATAACCCCGGACTGAAGCGCGTTATAACTGGCAACACCTGCCAGAAATTGCGGAATGGCATAGGCCGTGCCATAGCTGACCATGGACACGACCATCGACATGATAATGACGCTTCCAAATTGCCGCCGCAGCAGGAGCCGAAGCCTGATAACAGGTCTGGCCGCATAGATCTGTCCGGCAAACAACAGAACAAACCCTATAAAGGATACACAGGCAAGTTCGCGGATCAGCACTGATTCAAACCATAATTCCCGCTCGCCTTCTTCCAGCACAATCGTCAGACCACCAAGGCCGAGCGCCAGCCCGGCAATTCCTAGCCAGTCTGCCTGTGTGATCAGATCAAGCCGATGCTGTTCATGTGACATGGTGGTGAGAAGAAGGACGACCAGAACAAAACTGAGCGGTAAATTGACAAAAAAGATATAGTGCTAGGACATCGTTTCTGTCAGCCAGCCCCCGAGAAGCGGGCCCAATACCGGCCCGATCAGAGCCGTTGCGCCAAAACAGGCATTGCCAACGGCCTGCTGTGCCAGCGGCAGCCGGGTTGCGATAATGGTCATGGCCGTCGGGATAAGGGCACCCCCGGTCATGCCCTGCCCCAAACGTCCCACTATCATCATGCCCAGACTGGTAGACAGACCGCAGACAATGGAAAAAACCATAAAAAGACAGGTGACACCCAGCAGAAGAGTACGCAGTCCCAGCAACCGCGTAAGCCATGCGGACAGCGGGATAATAATAATTTCTGCCACCAGATAGGCTGTACCAATCCAAGTGCCCTCGGTGCCACTGGCGCCGATTTCACCCTGAACCACTGGCAATGCGGAGTTCACAATGGAAATATCCAGCGTTGCCATCAACGCCCCCAACGTGCCCGCGACAACAGCCAGCCAGTCCGACAGGCTGGCCCGGTCACGGGCGACAACTTGTGTGGGTCTTGAGAGGGTCATAGTGTCCCGACTCCGGTTGGGGTCGTTACACCCTCCTGCGGATGTGCGACAGTTTTTTTCGTATCTACTTCCACCTCAACCGATAATCCGGCGACCAGTTGTCCCTGTAGTTCTGGTGGAACCGAAAACCCGATCCTCACCGGGACACGCTGCACAACCTTTGTAAAATTTCCTGTCGCATTTTGTGGAGGAAGCAGAGAAAACAGCGAACCAGTTGCGGGTGACAGGCTCTCCACCCGTCCATGTAACATGATATCCGGGCGTGCATCCAGACTGACCGACACCGGTTGTCCAACCTGCATACGGCGAACCTGCGTTTCCTTGAAATTGGCGGTGATGTAGAGTCTGTCCAAGGGCACAATGGAAAGCAGGCGTGTTCCAGGCTGAACATACTGACCCAGACAGACACTCCTGTCCCCTACTCTGCCCGCAATACCCGCGCGAACAATTGCAGCATGAACGCTCACACTTTCAGCATCCAGTTCCGCCTGCGCCCCGTGCTCCTGCGCCAGTGCCTGCTCCACCTGTGTTTGCAAGGTCGCTATGTGGCGCTGACTCTGAACCCAGGTGGCACGCGCGGCTTTTGCATCGGCTTCATATTTTGCCGCTTTTGTCCGAAGAGATGTCAGTTTTTCCTGAGTTTCCGCGCCTGTTTTGGCTAGCGGTTGATAACGCGTGACCTCTTCACGGGCGGCTCGGGCATCACTTTCAGCCGCCATAAACTGTGCATGAGATTGTTCAATGGCTGCCTCCTGCTCATCAATGGAAGCCCGCGCACTGGCAGCCTGCGTTCTGGCAACCTCAATACGGGCCTGCGCCTGACGGGCTTTTGCCTGATAGGCCTGCACATCTATATGGACAAGCGGCTGGCCGGCTTTTACATCTTCGTTGTCATGCACATAGACCTGATCGACATACCCTGAAATTCTGGGCGAGGCTGTGACAATATCAGCCTCTATGTAGGCATTATTCGTACTCTCCAGATATTTCCCGTGGAACTGATGCCAGAGTAACCATGCGATCATAGCTATTATGACGCTTGCACCAACAATCAGCAGTAGAGTTTTAGCTTTGGAAGACAATTTCTTCCCATCGCCTGCAGCAGGCGTTGAGGCCTGCTTGTCAACCACTACGGATTCATCGCTACTCTGTTGGTCATCTACCATTGAAAGCTTCCGGTTTTTTGAGTCCGCAGGATATGAACTATGTTATGCGCATCGATTGAATCAACATAATATGATATGGTAGTGACATTATATGAAAAAAACAACACATGCCGCCCTTCAGGATGCATTGCGTGGATTTTATACGAATTCCCAGCGTATCATGGAGAAACTCTGTGAAACACGCGGAGTCTCGTTTACAAAAATCCGTCTCATGATGTTCATTGAAACCCGAGGATGGACCCGGTCCGCCGACATGATCGGGGCTTTCAGCCTTGCTCCCCGCACAGTCACAGAAGCCATAGATGCGTTGGAAAAAGATGGGTTGGCACACCGTACGCCAGACCCTGAAGACCGCAGGGTCAAGCGCGTCTCTCTCACGCCCGTCGGAAAAACCATCCTCGCCGAGTTCGCGCCCATTCGTGATAGTTTTGCCGCTGATCTCTTCAATATTCTCACCGAAGAAGAAGAGAAAGCCTTGATTGCTCTTATACAGCGCCTAAACGCTCGCCTAAGTGATATTGATAATAACGAATTCGATAAAAGAAGATAATTTTTTGTGACTCCTAATACCTTTTACAAAGCGCAATCCAATATATACTTACAATAGTAAATATAGGATAGATATCCCAATCCGCACTATTCCTGAATATTTCATTAGCACAGAATTGCAGGAAAGATTTCCTTTCCTGCTGCCAATAACGTTAATTTTTCTCTTGGCTCAACTTGTATCAAAAATTCAATAATGACCACGCAAGGTAAAACTAAACGTACGGGGTTCACCGTAGATCATACCATCATAAAATCCAGCCTGCCGCACATAGCTACGGTCAGTAAGATTAGTGATATTGCCCGCAACATCAAGCCAGTTTGCAACTCTGTAACGTGCCATGAGATTGATCAACGTATACCCTCTGACGCGAAGGTTTGAGGCATCATACCGACCATTACCAAGGGGGCGTCCCGGATTGGTAGACCATTCTGTATTGGACTGACTGGATATACCGCCACCAATCGTAAGATGGTGTAATTTGCCAGGGAATGTATAACTTGTTGTCAAACGCACCAGATGATGCGGATCCTGACGATAGTTCAGACCTTTTTCGTAAAGATAACTATATCCGAAAAAGACATTCCAGCCTGGTAGCAGTTCACCTGAAGCGTCAAAATCGATCCCTTCTGTCTTTACGCCGTTAATTGACTCATAAATTGCTTCACCCGTGTTGGCATTTGTAGACCCGGTTGCCTGTGCTACATTACTTTGACGGTTTAGATAAAAAGCTAGGGATGTATTCAGACGCTGTTTGAAGAACGCTCCTTTTAAACCGGTTTCATAACTTTTCCCCAGAACTGGGTTTAGTGGTTTATTGTTAGCATCTCTGAGGTTGGACTGAGGTGTAAAGATATTCGTATAGCTTCCATAAATAGACATAGTTTTAGTAAAATCATAAACCATACCAGCATAGGGCGTCAGAACTGCATTCTGCTGACCTGTGCTGGAAGAGCCTGAATATTGGTTCGCTTTATTGTAAGTGCCTGTATAAGCCTGATAACTGCTCATACGACCACCAAGAATAAGAGATAACCCTTTGGCCAACACAAAATGTCCGGAAGCATATGCCCCGTAATTTCGTGTTACATCGACCTCACGAGCACGGGTGCGATGGGTCACAAAATTAGGGTATGAGCCGTCCCACGTTTGCCAATTTTCGATAGGCAGTCCTATAGCACGATATTGGCATCCTGAGTACGGTGTAACACCCGCAATAGAACAGTTCCCTAAAGCCTTGCTAAAGGTATATTGCGTGGTTTCGTCATTATAGCCGTTAAAACCGAAAACAAGCTGATGCTCATTCCCCAGAAAATGAACAGGGCCAGACACATGAACGTCTGCATTATCGCGCCCGTCTTGATACTCAGCATGAAGCGCATTCAGATAACCGCCTGTACCATCCTGATTCCAGAAGCCGCCATACTTACCCCTGGATGCATTATTAATTTTTGCAACCCCCAGGTTATTATAAGAACTTCCCTGGGTGCGCATATAGCCAGCTTTCAGATGCCAGCCACCTGAAAAGTTATGATCATAGTTAATAAACGCTGTATACTGATCGCGGGTTGCCTGGCTCCAGTCGGCTACAGGGTTTGTTCGCCTAGGCAGATTTGCCTTTGTTCCATCGGCATACCAGATCGGAACGTTCGTTCCCCACGATGCGCCATCATTTTGGGTTCTCTCATACTGGAAACCAAAATTTAACGTATCACGCTCAGAGAGATCTGCCGTAAAGTTCGCAAGCGCACCAATACGGTTAACGTGTTCATGTACACGAAAAGTATCCGTATCATCCCATGAGAAAATATACCGGCTGCGAATTGTACCGGAATGATTAAGTGGTGCATTCAGGTCAGCCATAACACGGTGCTCGTTCCAGCCCCCAAGCCTTAGCAGGCCATTCGCTGAAAATTCGCGCTGTGGTGCCTTGCGCTGCATATAAATTGTTGCTGAAGGATCCCCCGTTCCGCCTAGCAGACCATTCGCGCCCCGGACAATTTGCACGTTGTCGTACAGATCCATGTTCATGGATGACCCCACCCCACCAAAACTGGTTGAGGCATCAATCTGCATACCATCAATCTTGTAGTTGGTAATATCAAAGCCACGCGCACGATACGTTGTGCGCCCTGCATTATCATTGGCATAAGACGTTACACCAGGGGTGGTGTTCAGAACATCATCAAGAGTATTGATCTGCTGGTCGTCCATCACCTGCCGGGTTAGAACGGTAACGGTCTGGGGTGTTTCCCGTAGACTTAACGGCAGACCGGTGGATGCGCTGGTTTCCGGTGCTGTATAACTACCACGGTCCCATCTGTGGGCCTTAACCAGAATGTTTTCGTCTGCCCGAGATGCAACATTAACTATGGTTTTATTATTGTGACCCACCGTCACTGATGAGGTTTTACGGTCCTGTGCCGCCTTTCTCACCACCTCGTTAGACGTAATATTTTTATTCTTATCATGTGTCACATTGTTGGCCTGCGCAGGAAATATCTCTACTAAAGAGAAGAATGTCGATGCCAACAAGCAGGTCATTTGGAAAGATATTACGGGACGGGGTATCACATCAGGATCCTACCAAAGCGCGAAATGCGATTAATTATTATAATCACCGCCTCTAGCAGGTTTACGAATTTGTCAAAAGTGACAAAAAATTACTAATTGTTCATTTTTACGTTGAACAGGCTTTCGATAGTTTACGTGTTTGAATTTAAAAAATTATCATCTTATACTTGTTGTTTTTTTGATTTTTATAAAAGAAATACTTAATTTTTCTCTAATATAATTGATAAAATACTTCGTAGTGGAAGCTTTTTGGCTATTATGAGTTTTGAATATGTGGATATTCCACATTTTCAAAACAAGGAACATATAAATGGCAATACATATTTCCTCATATCACCCTGAGCAGTAACAGTTTAATTTTTTTCATCCGCATACTCGAACAGGCTACTACTTTGATCATCAAGAGGCTGACGAAGGCTAGCGTACACGTCCTTCGGATCGCCGCTGTAAACAGTTTGGACATATCACTGTTTCAGTTCAGGACTCGTTCATCCATTGAGTTGAACTGAACTAGGCTGTTACCTATCATGAAGAATGCAACTTACCGACAAATACCATATTAGGGCAATCGTAAGAGAGTATACGGGATTTAGCGCTATAAAAATTTTTATGTGTCAGTGACTTGTGTCTTTTTGACTTAGATAACTTTCTTGTCAAGTTTCATTTTACTTGAATGTTTCATGTCTTGAACCAAATACCAGAAATGGACTTTTAGCCATTTAGTTTGGAACGCATAGTATCTCTCAGAAACTGATACCTTTTACGTGTTTCATAAATACGTATAAAATAGCTCTAAACAGCCATTAAAACGCCTTTGACGGGCTGTTAAACGACCTTATAGCAAGGCTCTTTTCTGCCATATTCTCCTATCGTTGGCGTTCAGCAACTGACAAGAAACTCAAATAAATCGAGGAATCGTGAGAAATCAGGCAAATTTCTATCTATCATGGTGTTGTTTTTATTATATAAAAAATGTTTGATGAAACAGCTTGGATGTAACTTACAAGAAATTTACAGGGCAAGTAACGGAGTGAAAGTTCCGGAACGAGTTACCTGGAAAAAGATAATATATAGATCAAAACAACAAGCTGTTCGTTTTGATCAAAATGCAGAGGTCTTCCGCTTGATCTCGGTATCAAGTGGACAAGGTTGCCCGTCTGATCTTTGAACGGACAAAGGTGCCAAATTAGGCACCTTTCACCGATGCAAAAATCCTTTTAACGACGGAAGTCCGGCTTGCCTACTGTTGGTTTCGGCGTAGAAACTCTTCCAGGTTGTTAAATGCCGCTTGCAACGGCCCATTACTCGCTCCCGTGTTTTTTGTGTCTACGTCGCAAGCGCATGTCAGCGCACAATTATCGCCGAGAGAGGATGACATAAGTTTAGGACGAAAGCCTATGATCACTATTTTTTCTAATCGCGGGAATATAATTTTCCCCCTTTCTGCAAAAGCTTCTAACGTTACAAACTCTGATAATCCGGGGTTAGAAAACGACTCTCTCGTAGAAGAGTGCCACTCACTGAAGAAGCTGGCACGGATCCAAAAAGAAATTACCTTTCTTCAGCAAAGCCACGATTACCTTGCTGCCATACAAAGACAACTGGAAGCCTCGAACTGGCGTCTCAAATAGACGCCGTCGTAAGTAAGCGTCAAAGAGAAAGATATGCTGCGAAGAGAGCGAACAGGCTAGCCGCCATGATTGTCAACATTCGTAGCAGTCAGACACTCCCCCAGTAGGCCGGAAACCTCCTGCATGAACAGCAGTCTCTCATCCAACATGGGCTGGTATCATCATTATCGATATGTTCACTGGTATGCCATTAGGTGAAATCTGCAACCTTAAACGTTAAGATATTACCGTCATTGAGTATGTGCCTTGTTTCCATGTGCATTTTCACTCCGAAAATAGATGGTCACCAACGGGCACCGCAGGCACTCGCATCATTTGTAGACCTGCTCTTTCGAATACAGGTATACGAGGAAATAGTTTTGCGTGGGCTTTCTCAAAATATAAAAAACGTTTTGGTATCGCGGAAAATGTGACATTTCACTCTTTGCGCCATACCGTCAGCACGAAGCTCAAAAAACAAGAAGCGCTCATTCGGGAAATCTACATCGATACAGTTCTGGGACATGAAGCATTCCGTACAGCACTGGCCGAAGATGGCCTGACCATGCGCGAAGGGGACCGGACAGATAAACTGCTACGGCTCAGGACCTATTAATTTATTGAATTGAGCTGTGTGTTGTAATTCACAGGCTTACCGATGGAGGTGAGGCTGTGAGTGACGTGTTTTTGCCATCTGAGAGCCAGATAAGACGGATTGAGCCATTTTTCCCTCTGGTACACGGAGTGCCCCGCGTGGATGACTGTCGTGTTCTGAGCGGGATCGTTTACGTGATCCGCAACTGGCTGCAATGGAAAGACGCCCAGAAAGCGTATGGGCCGCACAAGACTTTATACAATCGCTTTATCCGCTGAAGCCGCCTGGGTGTCTTTGACCGGATTTTCACTACCCTGGCTGAGCAATCAGGAAGGTCGAAGCGTTTGATGATTGACTCCACACACCTCAAAGCACACCGGACAGCGGCCTCTCTGCTCAAAAAGGGGCTTTTCCCGCCATATCGGACGGACAAAAGGCGACCTGAACTCAAAACTTCATGCCGTGTGCCATGGCCAGGACCGGCCTGTCAGGCTGCATCTGACCGCAGGTCAGGTCAGTGATTTCAAAGGCGCAGACTTACTTCTGGCAGATCTCCCCGACGAGACAAAAGAAGTCATCGGGGACAGAGGCTATGACAGCAACCGGATCAGATTAACGCTTGCAGAACGGAATATAATTCCCTGTATTCCTCCGAAGAAGAACCGTAAATCAAAGCCGCCTTACAACTGGCATCTGTATAAAAATCACCACCTCATCGAAAACATGTTCGCAAAGCTCAAAGACTGGCGGCTGGTGGCAACACGATATGACCGCTGCGCACACACTTTTATGTCCGCTATCCACATCGCAGCAAGCTTCATCTTCTACC
>NZ_BAMV01000025.1 GCF_000963925.1 Acetobacter cibinongensis | reverse complement strand
CTTTTCCCCGCCATATCGGACGGACAAAAGGCGGTATGAACTCGAAACTTCATCCGTGTGCTATGATCAGGGCCTGCTTGTCCGCCTTCACCTGACTGCTGGACAGGTTAGTGATTTCAAAGGTGCTGCTGTGCTGCTGTGCTGCTGGCGCACCTGTCAGATAAGGCAGAGGAAGTGATGGTGGTGAGACAGCGATAAAATCAGACAGTCTTTCGCAGGCCGGAACATCACCGCCTGTATTCCACCAAAGAAATACAGGAAATCAAAGCCACCTTATAATTGGCATCTGTAAAAAAATGCCATCTGATCGAAAACATGTTCGCAAAGCTGAAAGACTGGCAACACGATATGACCGCTGAACTCACACATTCATGTCCGCAATCTATATCGCAGCAAGCTTCATCGTCTATTTTAAAGAATGAGTTCTGAGCCTAGTGTGGAGAGAAAGCTTCAATAAACCTAAAATTTAGTTCTATTTCTCTTTGGCACAAGAATATTGGCCGCAAAAACAAAAAATAAAATAATAGATTGCACAACTAAGACATTCTATTTGAATAGATCCGACAAAATTAAAAATATAAAGTATGAACGAAAATTTGTATTGACTTACTTGTTACGAAATCAACATGATGAGGGACAAACACACGAGATATGTTTCGGAAAGGCGTTATATAAAACCGTGTAACTTGACTGGTAGGTGCTTGCCTAGTGTGAGCACAAATCATCCTGAACCTACTGGTGGACCGGAATGCTTTTTCGCAATCTAATATTTTAAGGAGTGAGCGTCTTATGAAATTTCATGGAATATACACCCCGGCAGTAACCCCCTACCATGATGATGGAAGCATAAACTGGAAAGGATTTTCGGACTGTATTGAGCATCTTGCCGCGTCGGGTGTGCATGGCATTATTCTTGGTGGGTCCACTGGCGAATACTACGCCCAAACCGCGCAGGAACGCTATGACCTCAACACCCGCGCCAAAGATATCATCAAATCCACAACCAGCCTTATTGTTGGCACTGGTGCTATTCGAACAGAAGACTCCATAGAATATGGTAAAGCGGCTAAAGCTGCTGGCGCAGACGCCATTTTAATCACAACACCACCCTACGCCCTGCCTACAGAAGAAGAAAACGCAATCCATGCGCTTCGTGTTGATGAAGCAACTGGTTTGCCAATCATGCTTTATAATTATCCCGGTCGTATGGGTGTTACTATGGGTGAAGATTATTTCACCCGCGTCAGCAAATCACCTAATGTTCAGGCTATCAAGGAAAGTACTGGTAGCATGGAAAGCGTGCATATGCTGGCACGCCAGTTTCCAAATATTGCTCTGTCTTGTGGGTGGGATGATCAGGCTTTGGAATTCTTTGCCTGGGGGGCAACAAGCTGGGTCTGCGCAGGGTCCAACTTCCTGCCGTCCGAACATATTGCCCTCTACGAGGCCTGTGTTGTCGAAAAGAATTTTGACAAGGGTCGCCGTATTATGTCGGCATTTCTGCCTTTTATGAACTTTCTGGATGCCGGGAAATTTGTGCAGTCTATCAAGTTCGGTGTGAGCCTTGTTGGCTTGGATGCCGGCCCCCCGCGTGCGCCACTTCAGCCCCTCACTGGGGAAGAGCAGGAAAAATTGAAAGAAATTGTTCGTACCGTCAAAGCAGAAATTTCCGATATTTTGAAAGATACAAAAAATGGCTGACTCTTTAACGGCTTCTGAGTGTAAAGCCTTAGCAGAAAAACTAGCCGGTACAGTGCGTAATCAGGCCTTTATCAATGGTGAGTTTACACCGGCTGCATCAGGCCGTACTTACACCACAACCAACCCGGCAACTGGTGCGGTCATTACTGAAGTCGCTGGTGGAGATACCGCTGATATCGACCGTGCAGTTCTTCACGCCCGCAAATCCTTTGAAGATGGCGTGTGGAGTAAGCGTTCCCCAAGCGAGCGCAAAACGGTATTGCTGAAGTTCGCTGCCTTGCTGGAAGCGGAAGCAGCGTCTCTGGCGGTTCTGGAAAGTCTGGATAGTGGCAAGCCCGTGGGTGAGTGTCTGGCACTGGACGTACCAGACACCATTAATACCATTCGCTGGCATGCAGAGCTCATAGACAAAATTTATGACAGCACAGCTCCTTCTGGGTCTGATGCCATGACGTTAGTTGTGCGTGAGCCGATTGGTGTTGTCGGGTGCGTGCTACCCTGGAATTTTCCCCTCATGATGATTGGGTGGAAAATTGGCCCTGCTCTTGCGGCTGGTTGTTCTCTTATTGTTAAGCCCGCTGAGGATACATCTTTAACAGCACTTCGTGTTGCTGAGTTGGCTTATCAGGCAGGTATCCCCGCAGGGGTCTTTAATGTCGTGCCAGGGCTCGGGGCCGAGGCTGGTGCAGCACTGGGCCTCCATAATGATGTGGATATGGTCACCTTTACCGGGTCCACGCAAACCGGCAAACGCTTCCTGCGCTATGCGGCAGATTCAAACCTCAAGCGTGTCGTGCTGGAGTGCGGCGGGAAAAACCCGGCAGTTGTTCTAAAGGATGCACCAGACCTTAGTGTTGTCGCGGGTCATATTGTCAACGGCGCATTCTGGAATATGGGCGAAAATTGCTCAGCGACATCCCGTTTGATTGTACATGCATCTCTTAAAGATGAATTGCTTAAACATGTTATTGAACAAATCTCCTCCTGGAAAATGGGGGATCCACTTGACCCCTCAAATCAGTTGGGTGCACTTGTCAATAAAGCTCACTTTGAAAAAGTATCGTCCTATCTTGATATTGCCAAACAGGAAGGACTTACTGTCCTGACCGGGGGCAAGACACAAGAAGGCGTTTATGTTGAACCCACTATTATTGATAACGTCACACCTGAGAGTAAACTTTTCCGGGAGGAAATCTTCGGACCAGTCCTGACTGTGACAACGTTTGAGACTGTGGAAGAGGCAATTAGACTTGCCAATGACACATCTTACGGTCTGGCAGCATCTGTTTATACAGAAAGCTTAAGTAATGCAATTAAAGTTTCTCGTGCTATTCGGGCAGGATGCGTAACAGTAAATTGCTTTGGTGAGGGGGATGCCAGTACCCCATTTGGCGGCTATAAACAATCTGGCTTTGGTGGGCGTGATAAGTCCATTTTTGCCCATGACCAATATACTGAAATAAAAACGATCTGGTTTAGCGTGTAAAAACTAAAAATAAGTATAAACGCTAAGAGTCCATAAAAAATAATGAGTTTCCTCGGGTGAGGTGTGTGAAACACCTTGCCGGGGGAAATTTGAAAAGTATTCACTGCTGTTTAGCAGGGTCTGTGAGGTCGGAATGCTGAAAGTAAACTTCCTCCCCAATGATGATGCTGAGTGTGGATGGTACCATACCAGCAGAAAACGGCAGGTCACGGCCAGTGCATCAGGTGTGTGCAAAACACGCTGGACCATTATTGGCGCGGGCTTCACAGGTCTTGCCGCAGCGCGCCAGTTGGCGCGCAATTTCCCAAACGATAAAATTGTATTGGTCGAAGCACAGGAAGTAGGTTTTGGCGCATCTGGCCGTAATGCCGGCTTTGCCATAGATCTCCCGCACGATATTGGTGCCGAAGACTATATTGGGGATCTTGCGACCGCTAACTTGGCCATGAAGCTCAATCATCTTGGGCAGACGACCTTAAAAACTGAGGTCGAAAATAACAATATTGACTGTCACTTGCGGCAATCAGGAAAATATCAAGCCGCTATAGAAAATAGAGGTATGGCTGTTCTTGAGGCTTATCAGCGCGGGCTGGATAAACTGGGGCAGCCATACACAGTGATTGATGGTGAGGATTTGCCAGATCACATCGGAACATCATTTTATAGAAAAGCACTTTTTACACCGGGTACCATTCTGGTTCAGCCATCAGCCTTGGTAAAGGGGCTTGCTGACACGTTGCCTGAGAATGTCACTTTATATGAGCATACAGTCATTAGCGGTGTAGATTACGGAGAAAAAACAACTCTTTTTCATGAAAATGGTTCAATCGTTACAGACAAACTCATTTTAGCCAATAACGTCTTCGGCCCTCAGTTTGGATTTTTACAACGCACGTTACTGCCAATATTCCTGTATGGAAGTCTGACGCGCCCCCTTACAGAAGACGAAAAAAGTAAGCTGGGTGGGAAAGAGTTCTGGGGGGTTATTCCCGCAGATACATTTGGCACAACGCTCCGCCGTACGCATGATGACCGGATTTTTGTTCGCAATACATTCAGTTTTAACCCAAACGGGCAGAGTAACCCAAAGCATTTCAAGCGTGCTTTGAAACATCACAGACTATCCTTTTCAAGGCGCTTCCCCATGCTGGACGGCGTAGGGTTTGACTATAGCTGGAGTGGGTGTCTGGCTATGGCGCAGAACCATGAAGGATTTTTCGGTCAGTTGGCTCCAAATGTTTACGGTGCTTTCGGCTGTAACGGTCTTGGCGTAACCCGTGGCACAGCGACAGGAAAGCTGCTGGCAGACTGGTTGGCTGGTGAGACAAATGATCTCACTGCATATCTTCTGGCCTCTCCGGGGCCATCAAAAGTGCCTTCAGAGCCATTTTTGTCTTTGGGGGTCAATGCAACGCTCCGCTGGGGCGAATTCAAGGCAGGAAAAGAAGCCTGAGTCTTTCATGTAAAATCACACAAGAAAAACAAACACTAGAGAGAGGTAGGCTATGACGCATAACGCAATGTCAATCGAAGACGTGCCGATCAACAGGTTCCATCAACTTCTAACCCTTCGTTCAGGAGGGGGATGGTTTTTGGATGGTTATATTCTTAGTATTATAGGAATTACTATGATTCCTATGTCGGACTCATTACATCTCTCAAGTGAAGCCCAGGGGTCTATAGCCGCTGCGGCATTGTTTGGTATGTTTTTCGGTGGGTTTGTGGGTGGGAAATTAACAGATTATCTGGGGCGTAGAAGACTTTATTTCGTTCCCCCCATCATTTTTTGTATTTGCTCATTATTGCAATTATTTTCAGTATCGGTATTTGATTTTTTTTCATTACGATTTCTAATAGGGTTTGGTGTAGGTATAGAATATCCCGTTGCAGGCTCTTTGCTGGTTGAATTCCTGCCGCGTGAAAACCGAGGCCCCCGCTTGTCTATGTTGACAATACTTTGGTTTATTGGTGCTGCAGTTTCCTATATTTTAGGAACGGTTGTCATTGATTATGCGGGTCCGTCTTCATGGCGTTTGATATTGGCAAGTCCGGCCGTCCTCGGTGCGTTACTGTTTGTCCTGAGATTGGGTACGCCAGAATCACCACGCTGGCTTATTAAAAAAGGTCATAATAATAAAGCAGATACCATTATTAAAAGTATATATGGCCCTAATTTTTCTGTTCTCAGCATACCAGAAGGCAATAGTGAGCAGAAGGTCTCCATAACGTCGTTCCTCAAAGCTGGATATGGTGTGCGGCTCCTGTTTGTTTCACTGTTCTGGACATTGTCTATTATTCCGGTCTTTGCTGTATATGCCTTTGCACCTCAGGTGCTTATGTCTTTAAATTTTGGCGGAAGCTGGGGGCGTTACGGTGCCATCTTAATTACAATCATGTTTGTTGTAGGGTGCGTTATTGCAACATGGCTAATTAATGTTATGGGCAGACGCCCCATGCTCATTCATAGTTTTTTGTGGTCAGGGCTTTCTCTCGTAGCAGTGGGCTTTTTCTCAGCACAGTCAAAGTGGCTCATACTGGGGTGTTTGGCGGCATATGCCGTATCCATTGGGGGAGCGCAGGTTCTTTCCATAGTATATTCACAAGAATTATTTCCAACAGAATTCCGTCCGTTAGCATCCGGAATGGCAGCATCCTTATCAAGGTTAGGCGCTGCTGCGGGAACATGGCTTGCGCCACTTTCCCTGGAACAGTTTGGTGGTACATACACCATGTTTATTGCGGGATTTCTTTGTTTTCTGGGTTTTTTGTTGTCATATTACCTAGCGCCGGAAACACATCGGCTTAATCTTGATCAAGCATCATCCTTAAAATAGAAATTTTTTATCTCATTTTTCTAAATTAACCGTGTTGTGAGCAGAAAAGCGACAGTTTGTGCGTAGATAACGAAAGAGAAAAAAATGTTAAGATATAATTTTTTTTGTATCTTGTTGTTATCAATGTTTTCAGAAATTTATGTTTCTAACAGTATTTATGCTGATCAGAATATTTTTTCGTATAATAATTTCAGTATAAAGGGTGCGCTGGAAGTGGGGGGAGCTGGTTTTTACCTCCCCGATACCAATTTCGGTGTTGGATCTTATTCCCACTCTAAAACCCGCTATAAAAGCGATAAAAATACAAGTTTTGGTGAACTTTACGGAAAACCAATTCTTACAGCCCGTTGGAGAACACCTTTGGGCTATACTGTATTTGCGGAAGCATCTGCTGTTGGGTCTACAGAGTTAGGACATGGGGATGCTGAGGTTATCTCTCAGACATCCGGTACGCCCCGTATGGTCACGTTGGAAGATCTGCATGGGGGTGTTGAAATACCTGTGCAGTTTTCTCAGCAAGAGGGAAATATTATTGTAGATGGTGGACGGCAGAAGTTTGTTATTGATGATGGATTTTTAATAGGCCGCGGTGCGTATAGCTCCGGTAATCGCGGTGTCTGGTGGTATGCGTCTCGGTATGCATTTGCGGGGCCTGGCACAATAAGATTTGAGGGAAAATCTATCAGGTCCGACATTTTTATGTTGGAAAGCGATAGCGATAATGATGCTAATAGACAATTTGATAGACCTAAAACAAAGTTTGCAGGATTTGATGTAAGTTGGTTTCGTAGTAAGAAAGGCGGACATGGTGGTGCTGACTACGGTGACCGTTCAGCTTATGTCACGTTAACCTACTTCCATGTGCTTGAGTCCGATACCTCATCTCATTATGACTATAATACGAGGGGAAACCGGACGGGCGAGAATGTTCTCTCTTTAAGCTGGGGAGGAAATATTATCCCCATCAAAAAATATAATATTTCAAAAGATGTAACGTTCTACGGAAATTTTGTTGGGGAAAAAAGTAACCATTCAGGAAATGGTTATCAATCTGTAGAAGCCTATGGCTTTTATGTTGAACCAGGATACACTTTTTCCAAGCTTCCTTGGTCGCCCCATATTTTTTACCGCTACACAAAATTCAGTGGCAATAAAGATCAAAAGAGCAAAGTTAAAAGAAACTATGACCCTTTCTTCCTGATGGATGGCAAACGCGCTTTTTACGGAGGCTACTGGCCTGGTGAAGTTGAGTTATATCTGGTTTCGCTTTCTAATCTTATCATCCATCAGTTTGACATAACGGCTGTTACACCTTTGCATCTTTTCAGCAAAACTGACCAGCTAAAGATTGGAGCGCATTTTTACGATCTCTCTTTCGTGCACGCTTCTGGGTTGGGGTATCATTCCCCGTCAGGAAACCATATTTCCGATGAGGTGGATTTTACGACCGAATACGCTCTTGACTCCCAAACTTCCGGGGCATTGGTGGGCGGCGTAGCATGGGCAGGCCCAGCACAGCGTGCAATTTTGGCAGGGAGTGTGCCTGCGGGAGAATCTGTGTCTCGGGTTCATAATGCATCAGGGATTATTGAGGCTTTTTTCTACAAAAGGTTCTGATCAATTTCCTCTTAATATGTATCCGGTCATGGGCATGATTTTTCGCTAAAACAGCGTTCAAAACATTCCGGTATTAAAACAATGGCGCTTTTATACCGAAGAGATGTCCGGTTTGGCGGAGTATCCTGCAAGAAACAATAGCATCATCCTCCTGTTGTGCGCTGCAAGTTATAAGACCTGATAGGGATTGATATGCAGAAATTCTCCGCGTTTTCCTTGGCCCGTCAGGCGCTGGGGCGTCATCTGGGATGGACCCCCCAATGGCGCTCCGTTGCGCCTAAGCCAAGTTATGATGCCATTATTGTAGGTGGTGGTGGCCATGGCCTTGGCACTGCCTATTACCTGGCCAAACAACACGGCTTGCGTAATATCGCCGTTGTTGAAAAAGGCTGGTTGGCGGGCGGTAATACCGCGCGTAATACCACTATTATCCGGTCTAACTACTTGTTTGAGCAGAGTTCATCTTATTATGAACACGCGCTTAAATTGTGGGAAACCCTCTCTGAAGAGCTGAACTATAACGTCATGTTCAGTCAGCGCGGCTGCCTTATGATTGCACATACCGTGCATGACGTGCAGGTTTTCAAGCGCCATGTTTACGCCAACCGGCTTAACGGTATTGATAACGAATGGATGACACCGGAAGAGGCAAAGGCATTTTGCCCCCCGCTGAATATTTCCCCCAATATTCGTTATCCTGTGCTTGGGGCGTCCCTGCAGCGCCGTGCCGGCACCGCCCGTCATGATGCCGTGGCCTGGGGCTTTGCCCGTGCCGCGAGCGATATGGGCGTGGATATTATCGAAAACTGTGAAGTCACGGGTATTGACCGCGATGCCGCAGGCAATGTGACAGGCGTGCAAACAACCCGTGGGCCTATCCGCTCCAAAAAGGTTGGTGTGTCTGCGGCGGGTCATAGCTCTGTCGTGCTGGGTATGGCGGGTATTCGTCTGCCGTTGCAGGTCAACCCACTTCAGGCTCTGGTGTCTGAGCCGGTTAAGCCTGCTTTTCCCTGCGTTGTGATGTCCAACACCATTCACGCCTATATCAGCCAGTCTGATAAGGGCGAAATGGTAATTGGTGCTGGTACGGACTCGTATGTGTCCTACACCCAGCGCGGCGGTATGCACGTGCCCGCCCACACACTGGAGGCAATTTGCGAACTGGTGCCAGATTTCCGCCGCCTGCGTATGCTGCGCTCATGGGGTGGTATTACGGACAACACGCCAGACCGCTCCCCCATCACAGCCAAAACTTCCGTGCCGGGCCTTTACGTCAACTGTGGCTGGGGCACGGGCGGGTTCAAGGCAACACCGGGTGCTGCCAACCTGTTTGCATGGACCATTGCGCGTGATGAACCGCACCCCATCAATGCTCCGTTTACCATTGAGCGTTTCCGTGACGGCGCGCTCATTGATGAAGCTGCGGCAGCCGCGGTTGCCCATTAAGCCCTGAGAGCCGGAGAAAGATCATGTTGCTGATCGAATGCCCATATTGTGGCCCTCGGGCCGAGATTGAATTTTCCTATGGGGGCGAGGCCCATATTGACCGCCCCGGACCAGAGGTGAGCGAAGAGGAATGGGCAAGCTTCCTCTACCTGCGTGAAAACACAAAAGGTGTGTTGGCTGAACGGTGGCGCCACGCGCATGGCTGTGGCCGCTTCTTCAATGCCCTGCGTGACACGCGGACAGATGAATTCAAGGCCTTTTACGAGATGGGCGAAAAACGCCCTGATGCAGAGAAAAAGGAAGGGGAAGGCGCATGAGCAAGACCTTCCGGCTTAGCGGGTATGGGCGTGTTGACCGCTCTCGCCCGGTTACATTCCTGTTCGATGGCAAGCCAGTCAAAGGCTATGCCGGGGATACAGTCGCCTCTGCCCTGTTGGCGGATGGTCGCCACCTTATGGGGCGTTCCTTCAAATATCACCGGCCGCGTGGTCCGGTGTCCGCCGGGTCGGACGAACCAAACGCTCTGATTGGCGTTGGTGAGGGGGCACGTCACACGCCAAACCTGCGTGCAACACAGGTTGAAGTGCATGAAGGCCTAGTTGCCATCAGCCAGAACCGTCTGCCCAGCTTGCGGTTTGATGTGGGTATTGTGAACACGCTGGCTTCCCCATTTCTGCCAGCAGGTTTTTACTACAAGACCTTCATGTGGCCGCATGGGTTCTGGGACAAGGTTTACGAACCTCTTATCCGCCGAGCCTCTGGTCTGGGCAAAGCCCCAACCGCGCCCGACCCGGATGAATACGGCCTGCATTATGCACATTGCGATGTGCTGGTGGCAGGCGCAGGCCCAGCCGGTCTGGCTGCGGCTCTGGCCGCCGGGAAAACCGGCGTGCGGGTTATTCTGTGTGATGAAAACCCGGAATTTGGGGGGGCTCTGCTCAGTGACTCTCACAGCCTTATTGATGGCGTGGCCGCTGCCCAATGGGTGGCACGAACAGTGGCGGAGTTGGAAAAACTTCCCAACGTCCAGCTTCTGACACGCTGCTCTGCCTTTAATTACGGCCCCCATAACATGGTGGCGTTGAACCAGCGCCTGACAGACCATCTGGCGTCAGCGCCCGTTGGCATGCCAAGAGAGCGCATCTGGCAGGTCCGCGCCAAGGAAGTGGTGTTGGCTGCTGGCTCCCTTGAGCGGCCTCTGGTGTTTGAAGGCAATGACCGTCCCGGCATTCTGCTGGCCAGCGCAGCCCGTACCTACCTGCAACGCTATGGCGTGCTGTGTGGCCGTAAGGCCGTTGTCATGACCGCTGATGACGCAGCCTACCGTGTCGCCATTGAAATGGCTGAAGCAGGGCTGAAAATTGTTGCTGTGGCAGACCTGCGTGCAAACCCCGACAGCGCGGTTGTGGCAGAAGCACGGGCGCGGGGCATCAAGGTTCTGCCCTCAACCACCATTCAGCGTGCGCATGGTCATTACCGTGTGGGTGCTGTGGAACTGGCTCCCGTTAGTGCTGATGGTGCTGTGGGGAAAGGGCGCACCGTCTCCTGTGACCTTGTGCTGATGTCCGGCGGCTTTACGCCCAGCCTGCACCTGCACTGTCAGGCACGGGGTGCCCTGACCTATGATGATAAGCTGGGTGTTTATCTGCCGGGTGACAGCGTGGAACATGTGCGTTCCGCAGGCTCCTGCCGTGGTGTGTATGCTCTGGATGCCGTGCTGCGTGATGGTGCGGAAGCAGGATTAAACGCTGCGGGCGGTGAAGGTGACCTGCCAGTCTGGACTGTAACCCGGCAGGATCAGCCCGGAGAGGGCGGGTTTGCAGGGGCTCTGCCCCGGCGTGGCCCCGGCCATCTGGCACTGGCCTTTGTTGATTTCCAGAACGATGTGACGGCAAAAGACGTCAAACTGGCCGTGCGTGAGGGCTTCCAGTCTATCGAGCATGTCAAGCGTTACACCACGACCGGCATGGCGACCGATCAGGGCAAGAGTTCCAACGTCAATGCTCTGGCCATTGTGTCCAAAACCTTGCAACGCGCACCGCAGAAAGTGGGGCTGACAACATACCGCCCACCTTACACGCCTGTGACGTTTGGTGCCTTTGCAAGCCATGCACGGGGTGATCAGTTTGACCCGCTGCGCCTTGCCCCAGCAGATGGCTGGGCACGGGCGCATGGCGCTGTGTTTGAAGATGTCGGCCTATGGCGCCGCGCCCGGTACTTCCCGCGGGCGGGGGAGGATATGCTGGCCGCCGTTACGCGTGAATGCCGTATGGTTCGTAAGACGGCGGGTATTTTTGACGCGTCCACACTGGGTAAAATTGAAGTCGTAGGGCCAGATGCCGCCGAGTTCATGAACCGTTTTTACATTAATGGTTGGACCAAGCTTGGGGTTGGCAAATGCCGCTACGGCTTGGTGTGCCGTGATAACGGGTTTGTTTATGACGATGGTGTGGTGGGGCGTGTGGCAAAAGACCGCTTTCACGTCACCACCACAACAGGCGGTGCTGCTGGCGTTCTGAACATGATGGAGGACTACCTCCAGACAGAATGGGCAGATCTGGACGTCTGGCTGACCTCCATTACCGAGGAATGGGGCGTTATCGCCCTCCAGGGCCCCAAAGCACGCGAAATCCTGGCACCCTTGGTTGATGGTCTTGATATTTCTGCTGAAGCCATGCCGCATATGTTCCTCAAAGAAGGTACAATAGGCGGTATTCCCATGCGCCTTTTCCGTGTCAGCTTTACCGGTGAGCTGGGGTACGAAATCAACGTTCCATCCGGTCGGATGCGGGAAGTATGGGACCGGGTATGGGCTGCGGGGCAACCACATGGGCTAACGCCGTATGGCACGGAATCCATGCATGTTCTGCGGGCTGAAAAAGGCTATCTGATTGTGGGTCAGGAAACTGACGGCACAGCAACGCCGGGTGACGTAGGCTGTGGCTGGGCTATCAGCAAGATCAAGCCGGATTTCATAGGCAAGAAAGCCTTGGCTCTGCCTGCACTCAACGCACCTGACCGTTTGCAGATGGTTGGCGTGTTAACCGATGACCCGCACTATGTGCTGGAAGAGGGCATGCAACTGGTGGCAGCCCCTCAAATGCAGGCTCCGGCCTCGGCTGACGGGCACATTACGTCCTCCTACTTCAGCCCGGCGCTTAACCGCTCCATTGCCATTGCCATGGTTAAAGGCGGGCGGAGCCGTATGGGAGCAACCCTGTATGCCCCGCGTCTGGATGCAGCGGCTGTGCGCGTAACACTGGTTGACCCTGTCTTTTATGATCCTGAAGGAGCGCGAGTAAATGGTTGAGATTACCGAAGGCTGTGTTCTTTCCCGTCTTCCGGCATCAACCCGTTTGATCTTGCAGGGCCGCCAACCGGCCCTGCAAGCGGCGTGCGGTGCTTTGGGGGTGGAAACAGTGCCAGAAATGCTGTGTACCGCTGAGGGGGCAGGCGGGCATGCCTTGCGTGTGGGGCCATTTGAGCTGGCCCTTCAGCCAACAGGTGATGGGCTTGCACCGCTTGAGGCCGCATTGGCCTCTGTTCCCCACAGCCTGGTGGAGGTGAGCAACAGAAACGTGTCCTACACGCTTCAGGGCTGGCAGGCTGCGGATATTCTGGCTGCCCTATGCCCGCTGGACTTCTCTCTGGCGGCTTTCCCTGTGGGGATGGCAACGCGCAGTATTTTGGACAAGGCTGGCGCATTGATCTGGAGAACAGCAGACCAGACTTTTCATATTGAAGTCTGGCGTTCGTTCGCACCATATGTTGAAGGACAGTTGCATGAGGTTGCAAAGAGCATTTCATACAATATTCTGACGGTGCAACACTAAACCCAAAGTCGCTGGGAAGGACACAGAATGGACGTTATGGCAGCTCTGGCTCTAGAAGCCGGTCAACCTCTTGTTGTTGAAACAGTGCAACTTGAAGGCCCGCAGGCGGGGGAGGTTCTGGTTGAAATCAAGGCAACCGGCCTCTGCCATACCGACAAATTCACCCTCTCCGGTGCAGACCCGGAGGGGCTTTTTCCCGCAATTCTGGGTCATGAAGGCGCTGGGATTGTCAGGGAAGTGGGGCCGGGCGTTACATCCCTAAAACCGGGTGACCACGTTATTCCCCTCTACACGCCTGAGTGCCGGGAATGTAAGTCCTGCCTGTCCCGCAAGACCAACCTGTGCACATCCATCCGGTCCACGCAGGGTAAAGGGCTTATGCCTGACGGCACATCGCGCTTTTCTTACAAAGGGCAGATGGTCCATCATTATATGGGCTGCTCCACCTTTGCCAATTATACGGTTCTGCCGGAAATCGCTTTGGCAAAAATCCGTGATGATGCCCCATTTGATAAGGTTTGTTACATTGGCTGCGGTGTGACAACAGGGATCGGTGCGGTCATGTTTACGGCAAAAGTGGAACCTGATTCCACGGTTGTTGTCTTCGGGCTTGGCGGTATCGGGCTGAACGTCATTCAAGGGGCCAAAATGGTGGGTGCACGCCAGATTATTGGCGTGGATCTTAACCCTGCGCGTGAGGCGATGGGCCGCAAGTTCGGCATGACAGATTTTGTTAACCCCTCAGACCTCGGCCCGAATGGCGATCTGGTCGGTCATCTTGTGGAATTGACCGGCGGCGGTGCGGACTACACCTTTGAATGTGTCGGCAATGTCAAGCTGATGCGTCAGGCACTGGAATGTGCCCATCGTGGCTGGGGTGTCTCCTGCGTTATTGGTGTTGCGGGTGCCGGGCAGGAAATCAGCACACGGCCCTTCCAGCTTGTTACGGGCCGTCGTTGGATTGGGTCCGCCTTTGGTGGCGCACGCGGCAGGACAGACGTGCCAAAAATTGTTGATATGTACATGGAAGGCCGGATTAACATTGATGACCTGATCACCCAGCATTTAAGGCTGGATCAGATCAATGAGGGCTTTGACATGATGGCCCGCGGTGAAAGTATCCGTTCTGTGGTGGAATTTTAATGCGTGATGACCTGAAAGCTGTTCTCGCCCAGATCGGGTTTGAGCCCCATACTCTCTCTCACCCTCCTGTGCACACAGTTGAAGATGCTCACCAGTATTATGCCGGTCTGGAAGGCGTGCACACCAAAAACGCTTTCCTGAAAGATGCCAAGGGTAAGCTGTTTCTTGTCACAGTCCCGGCAGAGCAGCGCCTTGATATGAAGGCGCTTCCCCAGCTTATTGGCTCCAAGCGGTTATCCTTTGCCAGTGCAGAGCTTATGCGCTCTGTTCTGGACACGGAGCCGGGGTCATTAGGCCCGCTCAGCCTGATTGCGGATAAAGACAAGCAGGTCACGTTTGCCATAGACAGCGCTTTGCTGGCTGCGGAAAAAATAACCTGTCATCCACTTGATAATACGCAAACGTGGGTTATTCCGCAAAAAGATCTTCAGAACTTTCTGGGCGCTCTGCACATTGAACCTGTCGTGTTTTCATGGCCGGAAGAAACAGTAGCAAGCTAAGAGGCTGTTTGAAAAGTTATCTAAGTCGGTCTGGCGCGCCTTAGTGCGCCAGACCGTATTGTCTTTTTAGCCCGGCGTTACAACACCATGGCGGCAAGAGCACCTGTTTAGTCACACTAATGTCCTGCCAACCCGCAGAACTGAACTTTTGAAACAGTTTCTACACATGTTGCGTAACGATGAGACACACGACAGCGCTCATCGTTACGGCAATGTGACTGATTTTTGGAAAATGCTAAAGAGAGTTTATTTTAAATAGTTTCTCAGCGTTTTAATCGTAACTTTATAAAACAAAAACACCCTGTTCTCCTGCAAAGCCTATGCAGAAGAACAGGGTGTTTAATTAGCGATCAATAACCAGATCGCTCAAAGGTTTGGAGCAGCAAGGTAGAAACATGCCAGCATCAATTTCACGCTGGCGGATGCCACCACCATGCTTCATATCCACACTTCCGCTTACCAGTTTAGACTTGCAGGTACCACACATGCCATTGGCACAGGAGGACGGAAGGCGCACCCCATTTTTTCTGGCGGCTGCCAGAACAGATTGGTCGGGCAGACCGGGAATAGTCTTGTTCTGCTTTGCAAAGGTAATGGTAAAGGATGTTACGTCATCAACGGGTGCGCTCTCAATTTCGTCCTCCAGAAGAATAGCCGCATCAAAGCTTTCTTCCAGATAACAGTCAGATGGAACACCAACTGTTTTACACAGGCTTTTTGCTGCGGCCATAAAAGGGGCTGGACCACAACACATCACCAGACGCTCTTTAATGTCTGGCACAGCCAGTGTTAGTAACTCTTGGGAAAGACGTCCTAACATACCAGCATAGGATGTGGCATTCCCGCGGTTTTCAGGTAGGAAAAACAACCTGAAATTTGGGGAATATTTTGCCAGTAGCGCCAGTTCCTGCGCAAAGGCAAAGTCGTTGGGTGTGCGTGCTGCATGCAGGAACACAACATCCGGATACCGTGCGGCATCTGCCAGCGCCTGACTGATGGAGGCCAGAGGCGTAATGCCAGATCCCCCAGAAAGGAACAGGTATTTCTCCGGTCCAGTTTTGGGGAGGGTAAATGTACCGGCAGGGCCTTGGGCCGCCAGAGTCATACCTGGTTTCAGGGTGTCGTGTAGCCAGTTGGAGACAAGGCCGCCCGCAACACGTTTTACTGTGATGGAAAGGGTTTGCGGCCGCAGCGGGGAGGAGGAAATACTGTAACAGCGCTGTTCCAAGCTCTCTCCCATGGGGACTTCAAAAGCAAAATACTGTCCCGCTTCAAAAGAAAAATAACGGCCATTTTTTGCTTTGAACGTGAATGTTTTTATGTCGTGCGTTTCCTCCCGGACATCAACGCACACAAGTTCTGTATCTTCATCTCTGTCCCAATACAGGCCAGAAGCATGGCATGAAAGAGTGTTGTCCATCATTCAGTACCCGCTTGCTTTCATCAGGTCGATATACCACACAGCAAACTTGTCCAGTTCTTTCTCTGTGTAGTCTGAATACGGACCCGGTATGTAGCTGGGGTCTTCCACGCCTGCCTGAGAGCGCGCAACCAGGTCAGCATCCTGCTGGGTTGTGGCAATCCAGACACTGGTCAACTTGTCCAGATCGTAATCAACGCCTTCAACAGCATCTTTGTTGACCAACCATTTGGTACGAACCAATGTTTTACCGGAAGACAGCGGAATGGCGGTTGCGGTTACAGCATGGTCCCCCATGAAGTGGTTCCAGCAGTTATGCCCCCATAAATGTACATCGCCCAAGTCTTTACGGGTCATTGTGCCCATCAGCTTCTTACTGGCCGCCGTTGCGTCTGGTGTCTGAGATTCTCCGGCCCCGCCAATAATGAGGCGCTGGGTCCGAAAGTTGGTATTGCAGTGCTCTAGCTGCGCAACCACGTTGGAAGAATAACCAGCTTTCTCCCATTCCTGTGTGCGTTCATTGTAAAGAGCTTGCTGTTCAAGAGCAATTTCACGCTCTTCGTCATTTTCGTATTCAGTATCAAAACGAAAGTCGATAAAAGACACACACAGTTCCGGATGGCTGCCAGCACAATGGTAGCATTCACGATTATTTTCCATCGTGAGTTTCCAGTTGCCGTCCTCAATAATATCCATCTGGTAAGCAATTTTTGCGTTACGAATATCGTATGGGGCCAGGCGGTCTTCCATGGCGTTAATCAGGCTAGTAATATCAGCAGGTGGGTTGTCACCCAGACACACATAAATAAGGCCACCCACAGAAACAAAATTGACGGTTTTCAAACCTCTACACGACGTATCAAAATCTTTTCCCATACGGGGTGCGTGTAGTAAGTCCCCTGACAGTTCATAGGTCCACTGGTGATAAGGGCAGACCAGTTTTGCCACCATATGCTGCCCCGGATCCAGAATACGAGTGCCACGGTGACGGCACACATTATGCAGAACACGAATCTGGTTATCGTCATCCCGCAGGACGATAAGGCTGGTTTTTCCAACGTCTACAACATAAGTGTCACCAGGTTCCGGCACATCGCAGTCAAGCGCAATGTTAATCCACTGGTTCTTGAAAAAGACCTCCATGTCCGCCTCAAACACATCGTCTCGCGTGTAGAGGCCAGCCGGGAGAGAATGGCCGGGCTTACGGCTATTGAGCAGGTCCGAGATTGAAGGTTTGGAAATTTGCATAGGGGGCATCTCCCATTTTTTGGAGGTATTGCGTATCGTTAAGCTACTGTAATGGTGTGTGTTTTATTGAAAAATTCAACGATAAAAAATTTCAATTTCCCATAACAAAAACTTATGACAAAAATGTGCTTACCTTATTATCCCTATCGCTCTTGATTTACCTGAGGCCCGAACGGTGAAGAATTTCAGGAAAAATGTTCCGTCTCTGAATGCATTGGTCACCTTGGAGGCTGTAGTGCGGCACCGGAGTTTTACTATGGCTGCTGGAGAGCTAGGGGTCTCTCAAGCCGCCGTGAGCCGCCAGATTACCGTTCTGGAGCAGGATTTGGGTATTCCCCTTTTTATCAGGGGCTACCGTACTATTGATCCCACGCCCAATTGCCTGGTTCTGGTAGAAACGCTTTCAAAAAGTTTTTCTGATATTATGCAAGTTGTTGATTATGTAAGGGTGTCTGAACGCAAGGCAAAACAGACAGTGACCATCAGAACAAGTGCTGCGTTTGCAACACTCTGGCTGTTGCCCCGGTTGGGCACCTTGCATGCGCTTTTTCCCACAACACAAATCCGTCTTGCGTCTCAGGACTCCCGTGCCGCACTGAACATGGATGGGACAGACGTTGCCGTATGGTTCGGTTTGCCCCCATTTGAAAAGGGAAACGTTGTCGGTACCAGAAAGGACACGGTGTATGCTGTGTGTTCGCCATCTTTCCTATCACGTGTCCCTGATCCTGACGCCTTTTTATCCGCTCCAGCACATTTGATTGAACACGATAACACAAACCGGGAATGGGACTCCTGGCGGCAATGGTTTATAGATGCAGGTATCAAAACTAAAAAGACAGAGCCAGACTTAAGCTTAAGCCATTATGCAGATGTCCTGGCAGCGGCAAAGGCAGGGCAGGGGGTCGCTCTGGGCTGGCACGTTCTGGTAAGGCAAAGTCTTGAAGACGGAAGCTTAACCCGTTTGGGAAGCCGGGAGGTGAAGTGTAGCGGGTGCTATAACGTTATCACCTCCCTACAAGATACTTCACATGGTGTCGGGGAAGCCATCGCTCTGTGGATTTTACAGAACCTCTAAGCAGTACTAAAAATAATACCTATGAATTGATATACTATCTAACAGAATCATACATTTTCATGCTGCTCAAGCAGCGATATTTTTTGCATGTGGGGCCTACTTTTGTCGGGTCAAAATGCAAAACTGTTATTTTTTAGAAACGATTGAGTGCGATGTCGTAAAAATTACGATCACCCTTCGTGTGCATGCCTTTTAAAACCCGATACTTCTTCTACGCTGCCTCAATCAGACATCCAAATTCTGTCCGCAAAATACCGTTAACTAAAGCTGCTATCAGAGACTATCTGATGACGACTGGCTGTGGGGTACGGGCAGGCATCTATCTTACGGAGCGCAAAATGGGTCAGGCAGAAAACGCATTTTTTCATAACTCTCTTCAGCAAATAGACCCGGAAGTTTCTGCCATTCTTAATGATGAACTTCATCGCCAGCAGGATGGTATTGAACTCATTGCGTCTGAAAACATGGCATCTCTGGCCGTTATGGAAGCGCAGGGTTCTGTTCTGACCAATAAATACGCAGAAGGCTTGCCCGGAAAACGGTATTATGGTGGCTGTGTCGAGGTAGACCGGGTGGAAGATCTGGCGCGCACCCGGCTTAAGGAACTTTTTTCAGCGCAGTTCGCCAATGTGCAGCCACATTCTGGCGCAAATGCCAATCAGGCGGCTTTCATGGCGCTTGCCAAGCCGGGTGATACCATTCTGGGGCTAAGTCTGGCGGCTGGTGGTCACCTTACGCACGGTGCTGCCCCAAACTATTCTGGCAAATGGTTTCATTCCGTTCAGTATGGCGTGCACCGCGATACAGGGCTTATTAACTATGAGGAAGTTGAGCAGCTCGCAAAAGCCCACAAGCCGCGTATCATTGTTGCAGGCAGTTCAGCCTACCCACGCGTTATTGACTTTGCCCGCTTCCGTGCCATAGCCGATGAGGTTGGTGCCTACCTTATGGTGGATATGGCTCATTTTGCGGGGCTAGTTGCCGCGGGTCTCTATCCTAACCCGTTGCCGCACGCGCATATTGTCACCAGCACAACGCACAAAACACTCCGTGGGCCACGTGGCGGGGTTATTCTGACCAATGATGCAGACCTGTCGAAAAAGATAAACTCTGCCGTCTTCCCCGGCTTGCAGGGCGGGCCTCTCATGCATGTGATCGCGGCAAAAGCCGTCGCGTTTGGGGAGGCACTGAAGCCGGAATTTAAACTCTACCAGCAGTCTGTTTTAAAAAATTCTCAGGTTTTGGGCGCAGAACTGCTGAAGAGAGGGTTTGATATTGTTACAGGCGGCACGGACAGTCACCTTATTCTGGTGGACTTACGACCCAAGAAAGTGACAGGCAAAGTGGCAGAAGCCGCATTGGAAAAAGCAGGCATTACAGCTAACAAAAATGCTGTGCCTTTTGATCCGGAATCTCCTTTCGTGACCTCCGGTATCCGTCTGGGCAGCCCGGCAGCCACGGCGCGCGGGTTTGGTGTTGAAGAATTTCAAGAAATCGGTCGTTTTATTGATGAAGTGCTGACAACATATGATACTCCCGCCGAAGCTGAAGTCAGCCAGCGCGTTCATGCAGAAGTTCAGGAACTCTGCCGCCGCTTCCCTATCTATAATGTGGCTTATCCCGGCGCGTAAGCCACTTTTGTCGAGAGCAACATGATCAGCCTGTTTGACCTTTTTAAAGTTGGTATTGGTCCGTCTTCCTCGCATACGGTTGGCCCCATGCGGGCGGCTAACCGTTTTGCGGACTCCCTTGCCGGCCGGAGCGATGTCGCACAGGTACGCGTAACATGTTACGGCTCGCTGGCCTGGACAGCGCAAGGCCATGCAACGGACAAGGCCATTATTTTGGGTCTGTGCGGGGAAAGCCCGCAAACGGTCAATCCCGATGCGGCTGATCACATGGTGGCGGATGTTGCCACACGGCATAGCCTGACCTTCTGCGGCAAAGTTATTCCGTTCAACCCTGACACAGATATTATTCTAGACAAGGACACCGTTCCTCCTGTTCACCCGAACACACTACAATTTGAGGCCCTTGATGCAGACGGTCAGGTGCTTGAGTTGGCACGGTTTTGCTCCGTGGGTGGGGGCTTTATTGTTCATGAGGAGGTGACGGAAAAAGCAGGATACAGCCAGCCTGATGTTCCGTTCCCTTTCACCAGTGCCGCACAACTACTCGATCTTACGGAAAAAACCCAGTTAAGCATTGCAGAAATTGTCATGCGCAATGAAACTGCTTTTCGCCCCCGTGCGGAAACGGAAGCCTATATTGACCATGTCATTGACGTGATGATGGCCTGTATTGAGCGGGGTATGACCCAAACAGGCACGTTACCAGGCCGCTTAAAGGTGAGGCGGCGCGCTGCGGCCTTGAGCCAACGCCTGCAGGAGAGAGAGCGCGCCAATACAAAATCCGCCCACGGCATCATGGACTGGATCAGCCTTTTTGCCATTGCCGTGAATGAGGAAAATGCGTCAGGCGGCCGGGTGGTCACCGCACCGACTAACGGTGCAGCCGGTATTATTCCAGCCGTTATTCGATATTATCGAGATTTTTGTGAAGATACGCCGTCAGATTCAACCAGACAGGGCCTGCATGACTTTGTTTTGACGGCGTCCGCTATTGGCGGGCTGTTTAAACTGAATGCCTCTATTTCAGGTGCCGAGGTGGGGTGTCAGGGCGAGGTTGGGGTTGCGTCTTCCATGGCAGCCGCTGGTCTGGTCGCGGCCTTGGGTGGCACGCCAGCACAAGTTGAAAACGCGGCTGAGATTGGGATGGAGCACCATCTGGGCATGACGTGTGACCCGGTTGCAGGTCTGGTGCAAATTCCCTGTATTGAACGTAATGCCTTTGGCGCCATTAAAGCCATTAACGCAGCCTCACTCGCTATGCATGGGGATGGCAAACATCATGTCTCCCTCGACCACGTTATTCGGACAATGGCTGAAACTGGCAGAGATATGAGTAACCGATACAAAGAAACATCGTTGGGCGGATTGGCGGTGAATTTCCCGGAGTGCTGACGTCACAAAGCCCTTTCTTTCTTACCCGGAGAGGGCTCGTATTCCCGACTTTCACAAAAATGTAAAACAACGCCCATGTCGGATACATCCAAAATCAGTGTCGGAATTGGCCTTGATTAAAGCTTTTTTTGCTTTCTAATGATCGTTGATAGGGCGGAATGTAAGCAGGTTTGATTTTTTGATGGCAAACTAACCTTTGCACGATGGGGAAGAACGATGAGAGGAATAGCTGGAGCTACTAAACCGCGGTTGCGTGTAGGTTTTGTCCTTGCGGAACATTTTACGTTGTCAGCTTTTTCCCTGTTCGTTGACCACTTGCGCCTTGCTGCCGATAAAGACGACCGGAGCCGCCCTGTCCATTGCACGTGGCAGATTGTTGCATCCGGTGTTCAAGCCATACGGTCAAGCTGCGGTGTGTGCGTAATGCGGGATGCTCCGTTGGGTGAGCCACGGGCATTTGACTATATTGTCGTTGTGGGCGGGTTATTGCATGGGCACCAGCAGGTGGACGCCGCAACACTCCAGTGGCTACAGCGTGCCGCAGCAGAGGGTATTCCCCTGATAGGGGTATGTACGGGCACCTTCATTCTGTGTCGTGCCGGGTTGATGAAGCATCGACCTGTGTGCGTAAGCTGGTACCATCGTCAGGATTTTATTGAAGCATTTCCCGATCATGACGTTGTGAGCGATCGTATGTTTCTGGATGATGGTGACCGTATCACCTGTTCCGGTGGCAGTGGTGCGGCGGACGTTGCCCTCCATTTAATAGACCGTAGCCTTGGCCGTTCTGCCGGTATGAAAGCAAGCCATATTCTGTTGATGGAACGCTATTTGCGTCCGGAAAAACAGGCCCGTCTCCAACCACGGCCCCCCACGGTCAGTGATGCAACCATGACCGTTGCCAATCAGCATGTTCAGCGTGCAATTCTGCACATGGAACAAAATATGGACCGCCCGCTGTCTGTGGCGCAGTTGGCAAGCCAGCTTGGTATTTCCAGCCGTCAACTTGAGCGGCTTTTTCATAACAATCTTGGCCGTAAGCCGCAGGATTTTTACCGGATGCTTCGTCTGCGCTATGCACGCGCACTTCTTGAATCCGGGCAGGCAAATGTGACAAACGTTGCTATTGAATCCGGTTTTTCTGACTGTTCACATTTTTCCCGCCATTTCAAGCTTGTTTACGGCATTAGCCCCAGCAAATGCTACCGTGACGCTATCCAAAAGCAGTCCTCCCAAGAAGACTTCATATCACCTGTCGGTGTACGTGTTTTTTCTTAAACCTTAAGAGACCATAAATGTTTTCTCATAACTCAACGCATATTCTTATTGTAACATGCGATGCGCAGACCGGGTTAGTAGCGGCATGGACAACATGCCTTTCTGCCGCAGGAGGAAACATTCTAGAGCTTAATCAATATACTGATTTAGAAAACAACAAATTTTTCATGAGAATTGCTTTTATTTCTGACACTTTGCCATCTTCTGCAGGAATGGAGACGCTGGCCAGATGCTTTAATGCACAATGGCATTTGTACCCAGCCGGTGTCCGGCAGAAAGTGGTTATTCTCGTCTCAAAATTCGATCATTGTCTTGCGGATCTTCTTTATCGCTGGCGCATTGGGGAATTGGCACTCACACCAGTAGCCATTGTATCCAACCATCCAAGAGCGGATACACAGGCGACAGATATTGGGTCCGTACCATTTTATCATTTACCAATTACAAAGAGTACGAAGCCAGAGCAGGAAAAGAAACTTCAAACCATTATAGAAAATACAGGTGCTGATCTGGTGATACTGGCACGCTATATGCAAATTCTATCAGATGAAATGTCTAATTGGATTTCTGGAAAATGCATTAACATTCATCACTCTTTCTTACCGGGTTTCAAAGGAGCTCGTCCCTATCATCAGGCCTATACCCGGGGCGTCAAGCTTATTGGCGCAACGGCACATTACGTGACCACAGATCTGGATGAAGGGCCTATTATTGAACAGGATGTTGAGCGTATATCTCACGCGGATACGCCGGAAGACCTCATCCGCAAAGGTCGTGACGTTGAAAGACGCGTACTGTCGCGCGCGGTGAATTACCATTTACAAAGGCGCGTTATTCTCGACGGAAATCGCACAGTTGTTTTTCCAGATTAATTGTAAATGCTGTTGAGAGAGTAAGTTCTGCACGAAGTAAGCGATTGGCAGACTCAACCTGTAAATTCTTATCGGGCGGTACACAGAAACACCCATTATGGACAGTGCTATGCGCTGGATAAAACTAGTTT
Organism: Acetobacter cibinongensis; assembly: GCF_000963925.1. Lineage (GTDB taxonomy): Bacteria > Pseudomonadota > Alphaproteobacteria > Acetobacterales > Acetobacteraceae > Acetobacter > Acetobacter cibinongensis. Next base: position 32,377 of record NZ_BAMV01000025.1, on the reverse strand, counting down.
CAAAATCAGGAGACTTAAAGGCAGAGAAGCCGTAAGATGGTGTCTATATTAAAAGCCAGCCGTTCTTGTAGAGCCTTTTTTGAAAGGAAATCTCTATTGAATATGACTGAGCCTGTGTGGCTGTTTGTCAGATAATAATAACCAATTGAGGCAATGGTAATATTGACCTGAACGGCATCCAGTCCCGCGCGGAATGTTCCATCCTGTGTGCCTTTGTCCAGTATGGCCTGAATACGGTCAACAAATTTCTTACTGACCTCCCGGAGTATGGAAGAATCTTTGATGTGCCGGGCTTTGTTAAGGTTTTCGTTATTAACCAGAGTAATAAATTCCGGGTTTCTGAGATAATAATTCCACGTAAATTTTACAAACTCAGTAATGGCGTCTTTTGGCGTGAGGCTCTCCAAATTCAGAAGTGCTTCTTCAGAGCGAATATCAAGGTAGGCTTGCTCTATAATAACCTTGAAGAGATTCTCCTTGCTTTCAAAATAATGATAGATCATGCGCTTGTTGGCCTGTGCTTCAAGCGCAATGGCATCAACGCGTGCGCCTTCCAGCCCGTTCTGAGCAAATTCCTTCTTGGCGGCCTCCAGAATACGGAGCTTTGTTGCCTCTGCATCCCGAATACGGGGGGAGGGAGGAGTGCTTACGGTTTTGGTCGAGCGCGTCACTGAATCTGCCTGCTTACTCAAAAGGAAAAAACTTACCCTCAACAGAAGGTGAAGGTTTCCTGGTTTTTTTGCAATAGATTTAAGTAACCAACTGGTTCATTTCTCGTTTAAGAGTGAGAACCCTTTTTGCTTTGTTCTGGCAAGGCAACCACAACGGAGAGGCAGAATGCCCCCTCGCACCCTCTTTTTCTTCGGAAGACCACCATTTTCTTGAAGAAAAATCAGTGCGATACGAATGGAAGGCTCAACTGGATGACTGTGACAAAAGAGTGTTTATCTGCGCCGGTTAAACCGCGTGATTTCGGGTTTTTTATAGACGGGGCATGGCATCATGGGCGGGAGATGTATGAACGGTCTTCACCTTCCCACAACCAAAGCGTTACCCGCATTGCCTGTTGCACCACGCAGGATCTCAATGCTGCGGTAGCCGCAGCCCGTATTGCTTTTGATCAGGGAAATTGGGCCCAACAGCCGGGGGCAGAGCGTGCTGAGGTGCTATCGCGCACGGCAACACTCCTTCGTGAGCGCAAAGACGAGATCGCCTATTGGGAGGTATTGGAGAACGGAAAACCACTGAGTCAGGCCAAAGGCGAAGTTGACCATGCTATTGCCTGTTTTGAAACTGCGGCAGGGGCCGCCCGTTTGCTGCATGGTTCCACATTCAACACGCTTGGGCCTTCACTTTTTGGCATGGTTCTGCGGGAGCCAATCGGAGTGGTGGGGCTTATTACCCCATGGAACTTCCCTTTTATGATCCTGTGCGAAAGGCTGCCGTTTATCCTGGCGTCAGGGTGTACGGTTGTTGTGAAGCCTGCCGAGGTAACAAGTGCGACAACCCTGCTTATGGCTGATATTTTGGCTGAGGGAGGGCTGCCAAAAGGCGTTTATAATGTTGTGACCGGGTCCGGAAGTGTTATCGGCCAAGGTATGGCGGAGCACCCGGATATTGATATGCTGTCTTTTACGGGGTCAACCAAAGTTGGCCGATCCTGCATTAAGGCTTCTGCCGAGAGCAACCTCAAAAAACTGGGATTGGAGCTTGGTGGCAAAAACCCGATTATTGTTTTTGCTGACAGTAATTTGGATGATGCGGCAGACGCGGTCGCTTTTGGTGTAAGCTTTAACACGGGGCAATGCTGCGTTTCTACCAGTCGTTTGATTGTTGACCAGTCTGTAGCAGATGACTTTGAGCAACGCGTTTCTGAAAAAATGGCCAAAATTCGGGTTGGTAACCCGTTTGATCCCGAAACACAGATTGGCGCTATTACCACCGATGCACAATATAAAGTCATTCTTGACTATATTGATAAAGGAAAGGCAGAGGGCGCTGTTTTGCTGTGTGGCGGACACCAGATTATGCGTGAAAGAGGGCGTTATATTGCCCCAACCCTGTTCACACATGTAACGCCCGATATGGCGATTGCGCGTGATGAAATCTTTGGTCCCGTGCTGTCTTCTTTTCGGTTTAAAACGGTGGAAGAGGCAATCGAGTTGGCGAATGATACCGTCTATGGTCTTGCAGCCTCTGTCTGGACGCAGGATATCAGCAAGGCTTTCCGTGTAACCCGGCGGGTAAAGGCGGGGCGCTTCTGGGTCAATACCATCATGAGTGGTGGGCCGGAAACGCCAATAGGCGGGTTTCGTCAGTCCGGGTGGGGGCGGGAAGCTGGCCTTGCCGGGGTTGAAGAATATACACAGCTTAAGACTGTTCATATTGATACCGACAAACGGTCTCACTGGATCGCATCATGACACCACGCTTTGACTATATTGTTGTAGGCGGTGGGTCTGCCGGATGTGTTTTGGCCAGCCGCCTGTCTGAAGACCCAACGGTAACAGTCTGTCTGATTGAAGCCGGGAAGCGGGATGTGCACCCTTTCATTCACATTCCTGCAGGTTTTGCAAAAATGACAGCAGGACCGTGGACTTGGGGTTTGCACACGGTCCCGCAAAAACATGCCAATAACCGCAGCATTGTTTATGTTCAGGGGCGTGTGCTCGGGGGTGGCTCCTCCATCAATGCAGAGGTTTTTACGCGCGGGCATCCGTCAGATTTTGATAGATGGGAGCAGGAAGGCGCAACAGGCTGGGCCTTTCAGGACGTTCAGAAATACTTTCTGCGGTCTGAAGGAAACAGCATATTGTCAGGGCTGTGGCACGGCACCACGGGGCCTCTAGGTGTTTCCAACCTGGCAGAGCCCAACGTCACCACGCGGGCTTTTGTGCAAAGCTGTCAGGAGAGGGGGCTGCCGTATAATTGTGACTTCAACGGCCCACAGCAGGAAGGGGCGGGGCCATACCAGCTAACAGTGCGTAACCAGAAGCGGTGTTCAACCGCAGTTGGCTACCTGCGGCCTGCTCTGTCCCGTAAAAATCTGACAGTTGTGACCAATGCGTTTGTTTTACGTCTGCTCTTTGAGGGGCGGAAGGCGTCAGGCGTTCAGTATAGTGTGGGCGGTAAAGTCAAGGTAGTCGCAGCAGAGCGCGAAATTCTGGTTACATCCGGGGCGATTGGTACTCCAAAACTGCTGATGCTCTCTGGCATTGGTCCGGCGGAGCATCTCAAGCAGCATGGTATTCCTGTCGTGCAGGATCTGCCGGGGGTAGGGCAGAATTTACAGGACCATTATGGCGTTGATATTGTTGCAGAACTCAAGAAAAATATAAGTCTGGATAAATATAATAAACTACACAACATGGCATGGTCCGGCTTGCAATATGCCGTATTTGGTACCGGGCCAGCGGCCTCCAATATTGTTGAGGCAGGGGCTTTTTGGCGCACAAGCCCAACGATAGAGGTTCCGGATATTCAACTCCATTTTCTGGCCGGAGCAGGAGCCGAGGCTGGGGTTATGACTGTGCCCAAAGGGCAGGCAGGGATCACGCTCAACAGTTACCTTCTGCGGCCAAAATCGCGCGGGACGGTGCGGCTTAACTCGGCAGATGCGCGTATTGCACCGCTGGTTGATCCAAATTTTCTGTCTCACCCGGATGACCTGCGGCTGGCTGCAAAAGGGGTCATGCTCAGTTATGAGATATTTTCTCAACCCTCCCTTCAAAAACACATTCGCGAGATTTGTTTTTTCAACACGACCAAGCCTTCTTTGGAGGACTGTGAAGCCTACGTAAGACAGTATGGACGCACATCTTATCACCCCACCTGTACATGCCGTATGGGGTCCGGCCCGGATGCCGTGGTTGACCCGTTTTTGAAGGTGTATGGTGTAGAAGGACTGCGGATTTGTGACAGTTCAGCCATGCCGTCTTTACTGGGGTCAAACACCAATACGGCCACGGTTATGATTGCCGAAAGGGCCGCCGAGTTTATTAGAGCATCAGCCTGATACCGGCTGATGCCCAGAAATTTACCACATGCCTGAAACTGGCTCTTGCATAGAGCCAGTTTCTCGTATTCACTTCATTAAGTAACCAACTGGTTAGATAATAATAAAAACGGACCGGATTCCATGAGTAAAGTCAGAACTGCCGCGGAAGCTGTAAGCCTCATAAAAAATGGCGCCACCATTGCGGTCAATTCATCCTCCGGGCTGTTGTGCCCTGATGCCGTGCTGGAAGCGCTGGGCCAGCGTTACGCCGCAGAAGGTGCTCCCAGAAACCTGACAACCATTCACCCTATTTGCGCGGGGGATATGTTTGGCACAAAAGGGGTGGATCATCTCGCACTCCCAGGGATGATCAGCCGTATTATCGGCGGCTCCTATCCCTCTGGCCCAAGCAATGCGGAACCGCCACTGATCTGGCAGCGCATTCTTGGTGAGGATCTGGCAGCCTATAACGTACCTTCTGGCGTTATTTTTGATATGCTGCGTGAAGGCGCGGCCTTAAGGCCCGGCGTGCTGACAAAGGTGGGTATGGATACCTTTGCAGACCCGCGGCGCGAGGGCTGTGCCATGAATGAAACAGCCAGGCAGAAGCCTGTTGTGCGCGTTACGGAGTTTGAAGGTGAAGAGTGGCTTTATTTCCCTGCGCTGAAACCGGATGTAGCCATTATCCGCGCCAGCACAGCGGATGAAAAAGGAAATCTGACGTTCGAGCAGGAAGGTGCCACCCTGGGGGCTATGGAAATGGCCTTGGCTGCGCACAATAATGGTGGCCTTGTTATTGCACAGGTCAGGCGTGTTGCTGCGCAGGGAACCCTGAAGCCGCATGATGTAAAAGTGCCTGGAATTTTGGTGGACTTTGTGGTGGAAGCGCCAGAACAACTGCAAACAACAGCCACATTGTACGATCCTGCAATTTCCGGCGAAATTTTCCGGCCGCTGTCCAGCTTTGCCAGTCCTGACTTTGGGCCATCCAAGGTCATGGCGCGGCGTGTCGCGCAGGAATTAAAAAAAGGGTGGGCTGTTAATATCGGTTTCGGAATTTCAGCAAATGTCCCGCGTATAGTGCTTGAAGAAGGGCAACATGGTGCCGTCACGTGGGTGATTGAGCAAGGGGCCGTGGGGGGCGTGCCGCTGCTTGACTTCAAGTTTGGGTGCGCGAGCAATGCGGAGGCCTTTGTGGCATCGCCCCACCAGTTTTCCTACTTTCAGGCCGGGGGGTTTGACTGCTCCCTCCTCTCCTTTTTGGAGATAGGGGAGGACGGCTCAGTCAATGTGAGCCGTCTGGCTGCAACGCCCCACCGTACAGCCGGTGCAGGTGGTTTTGTTGATATTACTAGTCGCGCAAAACGCATCATTTTCTCAGGTAATTTTAATGCCGGTGCCAAAATGCACATAGAAGATGGTCGGCTTGTGATTGATAAGGAAGGTAAAATTGCAAAAATCGTTCCTGACGTGGCGCAGGTGAGTTTTTCAGGCCGTAAGGCAACGGAGAACGGGCAGGACATTACCTACGTCACCGAACGCTGTGTCCTCAAACTTGTGAATGGAAAACTGACTGTTACAGAAATTGCACCCGGCATTGATGTGCAGCGCGATATTCTGGATCAGGCTTCAGGCACCCTGCATGTGGCATCAGACCTCAAACAAATGGATGCTGCGCTCTTCACAGAGGCTCCAATGGGTTTGACGCTTTAAGCCGGTGATTCCGTTTGGCGTGATGTTCGGGAAAACTCGTTTTTTATTTATCTGAAAAGTAACTATTTAGTTATAAGAAGAGGAAGGCAGATATGTTCCTTAATGAAACACAGGAAGAAGTGCGGGCAACAACACGTTCTTTCGTCAATGCCGTTGTACGTCCGGCAGCTGAAGCTTTGGACCGCGAAGAACGCTTCCCCACTGAAATTTATGATGAAATGGGCAAGCTGGGTCTGTTTGGCATTGCCGTGCCGGAAGAGCTGGGCGGCCCAGGTTTTGATACGCTGACCTATGCCGTGGTGATGGAAGAACTCTCCCGTGGCTATGCCAGCGTGGCGGACCAGTGCGGGCTGGTCGAACTTATTTCCACACTGCTCGTGCGTCATGGCACCCCGGAGCAGCAGAAAATGCTGCCCGACGTCATGTCCATGAAGCGCAAGGTGGCCTACTGCATTACCGAACCGGAAGCCGGAACCGATGTGTCAGGTATTCGTACAACCGCTGTCAGGGATGGCGAGGGCTGGGTTCTGAATGGTGGTAAAATCTGGATTCATAACGCACCCGTTGCTGACACAGGGTTTGTGCTGGCCCGCACGGACAAAGAAGCGGGCAACAGGGGTATGTCCATTTTTATTGTGGACCTACATGCCAAAGGTGTAGAGCGCGGGCCCAAGGAACATAAAATGGGGCAACGTGCCAGCCAGGTGGGGGCGCTGGACTTTCAGGATGTGCGCCTTGGTCCGGATGCCCTGCTGGGTGACATGAACCGCGGTTTCCACATGATGATGAGCGTGCTGGACAAAGGTCGCGTTGGTATTGCGTCTCTGGCAGTTGGTATTGCTCAGGCTGGCCTCGAAGCCGCTGTGGACTATGCAGGCACACGCAAGCAGTTTGGTAAACATATTTCCGAATTCCAAGGCGTGCAATGGCTTCTGGCTGACATGGCGAAGGATATCGAGGCAGCGCGTCTTCTGGTTTATTCCGCTGCTATGAAAATTGATCGTGGCCTTGACGCCACACGCGCCTGTTCAATGGCAAAATGCTTTGCCGGGGATATTGCCGTTGCCCGTACGGCGGATGCCGTGCAGGTGTTTGGTGGTTCAGGGTATATTCGCGGTTTTGAAGTTGAGCGCCTGTACCGTGACGCAAAAATTACGCAGATCTATGAAGGAACAAACCAGATCCAGCGCATGATTATTGCGCGTGAACTGCTGCGGAAAGGTGCCACTGCATGACACAGGTTGCACTTGTGACCGGGGCATCAAGAGGTATCGGGCTGGCGGTAGCCGAGGTACTGGCAAAAGAAGGGTTTTCTCTTGCAGTGAACGACCTCAATGATGATGAAGAACTGGCGGCAGCCGTCCGGCATCTCTCCTCTTTTGGCGTGCCTGTTATGCCACTCCCTTTTGATGTTGCAAAACAGGAGTATCATAGTGATATTTTCGCAAAGATAGAAAACGAACTCGGGCCTGTTACAACCTTGGTCAATAATGCAGGCGTGGGGGTAATGCAGCGTGGAGACATGCTGGATGTTACCACTGAAAGTTGGGACCGCTGCTTTGCCGTAAACGCAAAGGCTGTTTTCTTTTTATCGCAAGCCTTTGCCCGTTATGTTCTTGCGCGGCCGCGCGTGGCGGATGCTTTTTATGCCGTTGTCACAATCACGTCTTCCAATGCCGTCGCAGTGGCTACGGCCCGGTCTGAATATTGTGCCTCCAAAGCGGCAGCGGCCATGGTTTCAAAAACTCTGGCAGTCAGGCTGGGCCCGGAAAATATTGCCGTTTATGATGTTCAGCCAGGCCTTATCGCGACAGAAATGACGGCACCCGTTATTGAGCAATACCGGAAACGGGCCGCCGATGGTCTCACACTGTTCCCCCGTGTGGGGAACGCTGTGGAAATAGGCCGTATTGTCGCCACCCTTGCACGGGGCGACCTTCCTTACACAACTGGACAGGTTATTGCGGCTGACGCCGGAATGCTTGTGCCACGATTTTGAGATCAGCCATGAAAATACTTCTCCCTGATAGTGAAGGGCTGAAAACAGCGTATCAGTTAAGTGGCAAGTCCGCCCCGCAAGAGAAGCTGCCCGCTGATCCAGCCCGCATTGTGTATTCAGCGGCACACGTCACTGCTGATCCATTCAGTGCATCAGCCCCTTCCGGCCGCGCCGCAATCGACTGGGAGACCACACTGGCTTTCAGGCGGTATCTTGATGGTCTCGGGTTAGGTATTGCGGAAGCCATGGATACCGCCCAGCGCGGCATGGGGCTGGACTGGCGCAATGCGCTGGAACTGATCAAGCGGACGAGGGAAGAGCTGCCCCACGCCCGCGTGGTTAACGGCTGCGGTACAGACCATCTGGCCCCGGAGGACGCCCGCTCACTGGATGATGTGAGTGACGCATATCTGGAGCAGGTAGACGCCATACAAGGGGTAGGGGCGCGTATTATCCTCATGGCCAGCAGAGCGCTAGTGCGTGTGGCAAAAAGCCCTGACGACTATAAGGCAGTCTATGCAAAAGTTCTGTCTGCCTGTGATCAACCCGTTGTGCTGCACTGGTTGGGCAGCGCGTTTGACCCCGCTTTAAAAGGCTATTGGGGTGCGCCTCACTTTGAGGACGCTCTGGAGGTTGCGCTTGAGGTCATAGAACACAACAAGAGCAAAGTTGACGGCATCAAAATTTCTCTTCTCGATAAAGAGAAGGAAATTCTCATGCGGCGGCGTCTGCCTGCTGGCGTGAAAATGTACACAGGTGATGACTTCAATTACCCCGAGCTTATTGCGGGAGATGAGCAGGGGTATAGTCATGCCCTGCTGGGAATTTTTGACCCGATCGCCCCGCTGGCTGCGTCTGCGGTAAAACGGTTGGGAGAGGGTGATAAAGCCGGGTTCCATGCCCTGCTGGCCCCCACAGTGCCGCTGGCTCGCCTCATGTTTCAGGCCCCCACACAGTATTACAAAACCGGGGTTGTATTTCTTGCGTGGCTGAACGGCTTTCAAAAGCACTTCATCATGTTAAATGGTGCACAATCCATGCGTGCACTGCCCTATTTTACCGGCATCTTTCGCCATGCGGATGCATGTGGGCTATTGCGTGACCCTGAACGTGCCATTGAGCTGATGCGTAGTTTTCTGGCCCTGTACGGGGCAGACTGACCATGCGTGATTTTAGCCAGAACAGATCGGCCTTAGCCCTGAACACAGCCACTTTGGGGCATAATATGCCAGGGGCCGGGGCGGGCTGGTCTGCGGAACAGACTGTGGATGCCTGTGCCCAGCGTGGCATTGGTGGCATTGTCTTCTGGCGGCCGGAAATAGCAGGGCAGGCAGCGGTAATAGGGCGTTACGCCCGGCAAGCAGGTGTTAAAGTGGTGGGGCTCTGTCGCTCCCCATTTTTAACCGGTCCCCTGTCGCTTCAAAATCCTCAAGACATTCAAGATGATTTCTACAAAGCGATTGATGAGACAGCCGCTTTGAGTGGGGACGTTCTGACAATTGTTGTGGGGGGTGTGGAAGCCGGAACGAAAGGTATTCAGGAGAGCCTGAAGCATGTTGCGGAGCGGGTGGCGGCTGTGTGCGACTACGCCGCCCAGTGTGGTGTCCGCCTTGCGCTGGAGCCTCTGCACCCGATGTATGGGGGAGACAGATCCTGCCTGACAACCACGCGTGACGCGTTCGACTTATGTGACCAGATCGCAGCATCGAATTTAGGTGTCGCGATAGATGTTTACCACGTCTGGTGGGATACAGACCTGCCAAATCAACTGAAGCGTGCCCAAGGTCGTATTTTTGGCTTTCATTTATGTGACTGGCTGGGGCACACCACAGACTTCCTGCTTGACCGCGGGATGATGGGGGATGGTGTGGCAGACCTTAGAGGCCTGCGCAATGCGGTAGAAAATGCCGGCTATGCAGGTTTTTGTGAAGTTGAAATTTTTTCTGCACAAAACTGGTGGAAACGCGACCCGAATGACGTGCTGGATGTCATGGTGGAACGCTTCCACTCAGTATGCTGAGAGCTGGAGAGTGTTATGAAAATTCTTGTTCCGGTAAAACGTGTTTTTGACTACAACGTCAGGGTAAGAGTGCGGTCTGATGGCTCTGGCGTAGAACTTGCCAATGTTAAAATGTCAATGAACCCTTTTGATGAAATTGCGCTGGAAGAAGCCGTGCGTCTTAAGGAAAAAGGGGTGGCGACGGAAATTGTTGCGGTCTCCATTGGTGTGCCTCAGGCCAAAGATACATTACGCACGGTGCTGGCTATGGGGGCAGATAGAGCCATATTGGTGCATGCGACCGATGATGTGCAACAGGATATAGAACCGCTGGCCGTTGCCAAAATTCTGGCGAAAATTGTCGAGGCTGAAAACCCTCAGTTGGTGATTGCCGGAAAACAGGCCATTGATAATGACATGAATGCAACCGGCCAGATGTTGGCGGCAGCGTTAGGGTGGGGGCAGGGCACTTATGCCTCGGCACTGGAGGTGAGTGAGGGCGCTGCGCTGGTCACCCGGGAAATTGATGGCGGCCTGCAAACACTGCGTCTAAAACTTCCGGCTGTCGTAACGACTGATTTGCGACTAAACCAGCCGCGCTATGTTGCCCTGCCTGCCATTATGAAAGCCAAGAAAAAACCCCTTGAAGAAGTGGCGCTTGCAACATTGGGAGTGGACATCCAGCCTCGCCTGACTGTGCTGAGCACGGTTGAGCCTCCCAAAAGACAGGCTGGCGTTAAACTTCACTCAGTCGATGACCTTATCTCCAAACTGAAAAATGAAGCAGGAGTTTTGTGATGTCTGTTCTGCTTTTAGCTGAAATACATAATGGCCACCTTCAAAAAGACATGCTGGCCCGTGCCCTGACAGCACTTGCGCCACTTGGAGAGGTCGATGTGCTTCTTGCAGGCCAAAACTGTAACCAGGCCGCGGAGGAAGCAAGACATCTGAAAGGCGTTGCCAAGGTAAGTGTTGCTGATGATGCGTCCTTGCTGCATGGTCAGGCCGAGCCACTGGCTGCGCTCATTAAGTCGGTTGGTGCGGCATATGAGCATATTGCGGCAGGCGCCACAGCTTTTTCACGGAATGTTCTGCCCCGTGTGGCAATGATGTTTGACGTGATGGTACTGGCTGATGTGACCTGTGTAAAAAATGCGGAGACGTTCGAGCGCCCAGTCTATGCAGGGAATGCGATACAGACAGTGCAATCGCATGACAGGGTAAAGATTTTTACAGTGCGCACAGCCGCCTTTTCTCCAGCAGGGCAGAGGGAGGGAGAGGCTGCCCCTGTTGAAAGTGTTCCGGTTCCCGTAGACCCTGCGTTGTCAGTCTGGGTAGAAGACAAAACCATCGTTTCTGAAAGACCAGATCTGACATCGGCAAAAATTGTTGTTTCAGGTGGTCGAGGGCTTGGGTCTGAAGAAAATTTTCATCAGATCGCCGCTTTGGCCGATAAACTGGGAGGCGCAGTGGGTGCCAGCCGCGCTGCTGTGGATGCAGGATATGCACCGAATGACTGGCAGGTTGGGCAAACTGGCAAAATTGTTGCACCGGAACTTTATGTTGCGGTCGGAATTTCTGGTGCCATACAACACCTTGCAGGGATAAAAGACTCCAAAGTGATCGTTGCAATCAACAAGGATGAAGAGGCCCCCATTTTTCAGGTTGCAGATTATGGCCTTGTAGGAGATTTGTTTAAACTTCTGCCGGAGTTGACAGAAAAAATCGGCTAACCCGTATTTTTCTTAAGGTCAGGATAGAGCGTTCCCTTTTGGCCAGCTTTCCGAGTCAAAAAGGGCGAGAAGACGTCGGTCAAAAAAATGCGAATAAGGATGAACGTGATTGACGTTCTTTTGTTAACGCTCTATCCAGTTACTTAATAAGTGGCGAGGTAAAATCTACTTCGCTTATGCAGATCCAATACTGGTTAACAAAAAAAGAAAGATGGCCAGATGACTGTAACGAACCACGATATGACCGTGTTAACGGCTGACTGAAACGGGAAGACCGTTTTGTCGGGTTGTATGAAAAGGCCGGAGCGCTTTTTCTTTGAAATAACGCAAAGCTATACAGGTAAGCCTATACGGAAGTAGTGCTGCTTGCGGTATAACTATGCTCCTGATTGGTGTTCATTATGAAGGCCATCTTTTGCTCCAAAGCAGCCAGCCTGCTGTTCTTGATACTCATACACCTAAACCTTGTCTCCTGGGCGTATGCGCAGGCGCTTTCCGCGGGGCAGGACGCCTCCCTAAAAAAGCCGGAAACAGTCATTGTCAATCCTACACCCAAAAGCTTTTGGGAGAGTAGCAGGCTGCCGGCTTTCTTGCAGGATACGGTGCCAGCGTCTCCTCAACAGAAAGAGCAAACAGGCATGTCGGCAAGTGCCTTGGGCTCTGCCTGGCGCGAGGTACGTATTGTTCCCAAAGATGACCGAATTCTCGGTAATCTGGGTGGGTTCCGCACCAACATGGAGCGGCACGGGGTGGCTTTTACCCTGACCTATCTGACAGAAACTCTGGGCGATGTTGCCGGGGGCAGAAAACAGGGGGTGACCTATACCCATCAGATTGTGATGGGAACAGATCTGGATTTTGAGAAAATGCTAGGCTGGAAAGGGACATCTTTTCATATGCTCGGCATACAGCGTGCAGGTCGGAATGTTGCGACCGATTATATGGGCGTAACACCCCTGACACAACCGCAGGAAGATTACGGGGCAGGGGGGAATGTTCTATACAAGCTCGTTTATATGTATATGGAACAGTCTCTTTTTAACAAAAAGCTGATTGTTGATTTTGGGCGTATGCCCGCTAACATGAAATTCGGCACGTCCTATCTGGGCTGTTATGCCCTGAACATGATTACCTGCGCCCATCCATCCGGCCTTTCAAATGTCACAAAATGGCGGTCTTGGCCTTTTTCCCAGTGGGGTATAATGGCGCGTGTCAATCCGGGTGATCACCTCTATGCACAGGCAGGCCTTTATGAAGTTTCCCCGACTGAAGGCGGAAGAGCCGGATTTAACTTCTCATTTGCACAGCAGGGGTTTGTTGTTCCTGTAGAGCTCGGTTGGGAACCAACGTTGGGCCGCAATAAATTGAACGGACATTATAAACTGGGAGGATATATTGATACATCAGACCACCCAGATCCTTTCACCTCAGTGGATGGCAGGCCCAAACTTGTGTCTCACCTGCCCGGGAAAACGGAACGGCAAAGAGGTGCGTGGTATGTTGGGGCAGATCAAATGGTGTATCGTTATGGTCCGGCGGCTAACCAGGGGATTATTCTTTATGGTCTTGCTGGCTGGAACATGGGGGCGTCACTCCCTAATCAAAGCCAGTATACGCTCGGAATTATCTCACAGGGTATGTTCCCAAGCAGAATAACCGATGCCATCTCCTTTTTCTGGACACGGCAGACAGTGAACAGAAAAATTACACGCCAGCAGGAAATGCAGGCAGACATGGGTTTGCCCCTGCTCAATGGTGTTGCCGCCCCTCAGTCCAGCTTTCAGGTTCTTGAGCTTACATATACAGCCTTTATTGCCCGTGGCATGAAGCTTTTGCCAGACCTGCAATATATTATTAATCCTGATGCGAATAAGGTTTATCCTAATGCGCTCTTGGCCGGGTTCCGGTTTGTTGCACAGTTCTAGCAAGTGCTTGTCTTACCCTTAATGCGCGAGAAGTCTGTGCGTGCCTTCAGACATTTTGCATCTCCTACAAAAAGAATAATCGGAGGTTGTAATGGTTGGTAAATATCGATGGATAATATGCGGACTTCTCTTTGCAGCAACAACAATCAACTATGTTGACCGTCAGGTTCTAAGTTTGCTCAAGCCCTTGCTGGAGCAGAAATTTCATTGGACTGAAAAAGATTATAGCTATCTGGTTATTGTCTTTCAGGCTTGCTACGCCTTGGGCTTTATTTCTTTTGGTAAGTTGATTGACAGAATTGGCACACGGCTCGGCTACGCATTCTGTATGTTCGTATGGAGTATTGCGTCCATCAGCCACGCTTTTGTTGGCGGGACAGCAACCTTTGCAGCCGTGCGAGGCCTGCTTGGGTTTGGAGAGTCCGGTAATTTTCCATCAGCTTTGAAGGCTGTTTCAGAGTGGTTCCCGTCTACGGAGCGTTCTCTTGCAGTGGGAATTGTCACGGCTGGCACAAGTATTGGTGCCATCATGGCGCCTGCAACAGTGCCGTGGCTTGCCGTTACATATGGCTGGCAGGCTGCCTTTATTATTACAGGTCTTTCCGGGTTTGTCTGGTTGCTCATCTGGTTGCGTATTTACCGTGTGCCGGAAGAAACAGCATCTCTGTCCACCGAGGAACGAAACCATATCGCGCAGGACGCAGGTATACTCCACACGCCGGAATTTAAAGGCCGGTGGTTGGATCTCATGAAAATGAAGGAGACATGGGCGTTTGCACTCGGTAAGTTCATGACCGACCCAATATGGTTCTTCATTCTTTTCTGGTTGCCATCTTATTTTTCTGATCGCTACCACCTTGATCTTCAGCACCTTGGGTTTCCATTGATTGCAGTATATTGCTCAACATCTGTTGGGAGCGTCGGCGGTGGCTGGATTTCGTCTTTTCTAATTGGTCGTGGCTGGAAAGTTGTAACTGCACGGCGCTTCACTATGCTGATGATGGCGTTGCTTGTGATACCTCTTTGCTTCTCTGCACAGATTGGTACTATGTGGGGCATGGTTGCGCTGTTGAGCGTAGCTGCTGCCGCGCATCAGGGGTGGTCCGCAAATATCTATTCTATGCCAGCAGACTATTTCCCCAAAAGCATGATCGCTTCTGTGCAGGGTATTGGCGGTATGGCAGGGTCTATAGGGGGAATGCTGTTTCCGGTTTTTATCGGGATTATTCTCGACCACTATAGGTCAATGAACAACATTAACGCTGGCTATTACGTTCTGTTTGCTGTTTGCGGAAGCGCCTATATGCTTGCATGGGTGTTGATTCAGATATTGATCAGGAAAAAATAGGCGTCCCTATTAAGGTATTGCCGGAGTTGGCGTTGTAATTCACAGGCTTACTGAAGGAGAGTGGCCTGTGCATGAGGTATTTTATACGAACGGCAGTTGGAGGGGTCGCCCCCCTGGTTTCGGGGTTCTCTATTCGTTTATCTCTTGAGTGGTGACTTGGAATTGCTCATGACGCAGCCTTTTGTTTTGATGTTGAAGAGCGGCTGGCGCGGTTGAGTGGGCTCGGTGCTCAACTTGAAGCGTTTTCCCGGACTGAGGATTTTGAGGTGCTCAGCTCGGAGCTGAACAAAGGCACTGGCCTATTCAGACGGAAACACGGGCGGTGTTCCACGTTTGATCCAGACGATGAACAATTTGTCCTACGGACTGACTACCTGACCCAGGCGGGTGCCATTGAAACACCGTGAGAGCGCCCTAATGTCACCACCATGCGGAACGCTGGTTACTGCTGATGTCAGGCAGATCCTGGCTGTCTGGCTCGCAGGCAGCGCAATGTCAATGGGGAGAAGGCCGGTGTGCGTGAAGGACATATTCCACAGGAGCGGCAGGACAAGCCGTCCAAGATGTCCCATAAAGATCGTTATGTGTGATGGAAGCTGAAGTTCACAAAAGGAAAGCTTTACGATGGCGGGAGGACCCCGCCTACGGATCTCGCTCCCCCTTTCTTTTGCTATAAATCGCATGTTTCCATCGACCGAAAGTTCGGCTGGTCCGCAAATGGAAGATGACGGAGCCTGCCGCCAGTGAGGGCACCAGACTGCGCGAAGAACCTCTGGATAAAACCAATACGGCCTCACCTGTCTGGGCCGACACGGCCTACCGCTCAAAGGCCAATATCGTCTATAATATGCCCTGCTTCCTCTTTCTGGAGCTGAGGAGCGCCGACATGTAGGTAGCAATCTGGAAGATGGTAACTCTCTATCTGCGATAAACGCAAAGCGAACATTACCAAGGCGACCGTCAACAGCACGCCATAAGCCCAAAATCAAGAGAAAGGCACATCAATCAGCGGTTCTTTGATTTCCCCAGATTACAGGTTGATTGCTATTGATACGCGCGGGCATGGGCGATTAGTTATCGGGACGTATCCCCTGAGATATCGGCAGCTTCAGGAGGATGTAACCGCAGTTTTTACCACGTTAGGGCCACAGAACTTTGGTATTATTGGACACAGTGATGGCGGGGTTGTTGCGCTGCGTCTCATGCTGTCCAACCGAAGTTCGTTATTGTGATCTGTGCGCACTGGGTATTGCCGGTAAATGATCCCACCCGGCAGATTTATAAAACCATCACCCTTGAAAAATGGCGTGACATGTTTGGCAATCAAATCGCAACCCCGTAATGCGGAAACTCCCTAAGCGGATTTTGAAAAGTTATTTGAGCCAGCTATTTCTATGTGGGTCAGATGTGATGAGAATTCTTATCCTGGCGCATCTGTAAAAAATATTCAGTGTTCTTTACCCGTGGTGAATGGTGACAATGATATGCTCGTATCACGGCAACAGGCGTTTGATCTTAAGGAACAGGTCAAAGATGCCAGATTGCTGCACCTTCTCTTCGCCACGCACACGCTCTGACTTTTCCGCTCAATTTACAGAAATAATACACCCAGCAGAAGAGTGCAGGGTGCGCTGCATGCAAATTGCACCAACAGAGCGTTTGCAGAAACTATATGGTATAGCATATTGCATATATTGAACTGCAAGTCTACTATCTTCCCCTGTCCGTCCCCCTGCCGTCATGAGTCTTAAATTTTCTTTCCCTAAGATTTTCTAGAGTCACTCGCACACACTCACCCTTCGCAGAAGAAGTTGCTCGTTATGCCTATCCAACAATATAGCAAATGCTATTTCTTAAAGCACAGGTATTCTAAAAAGATCACCAGCCATAAATGCGCTCCATCCAGTTTGGGTTTGCGTGCCACACTATGTTCCTGCGTAGTGGTGGGATTAGGCTGGAGCAGCATAAATGCAGCAAAGGCTGACGAGACTGTACCCCACGCTCCTCGGGCCGCCGTTAAGAACCCGGCAGCAGCGGTACGGAGTGTCGGGGCTGAAAACCGCCAGAACCCAAAGGCCACACAACGCCCCACTTCGCCCGGCACGCATGAGGCACCTGCTCCTGAGAAAATCAATGTCGTTGGCCACCTCAATCAGGAGCGCACGCGCATTTTTCCTGGGTTAGGGGCAGTCGATTACCACATAGACCAGCGCCAAATCACCACGACGCCTGGGGGACAGAACGCGGCTTTTAGCCAAATTCTTCTGCGTGTTCCGGGCGTTGTGCTGGATAGCTATGGAGAGGTGCATGTGCGCGGTGAACATGGCGGCCTCACCTATCGGGTCAACGGCGTATTGCTACCTGAGGGCTTGAACGGCTTCGGGCAGGAGCTTGATAGCCGCATCATCCAGTCAGTGGATCTGTTAACGGGCACTCTCCCGGCTCAGTTTGGCTTTCGCACGGCCGGGGTGGTGGACGTTACCACCAAAACCGGCAACAGCCTGAAACATAATCAGGTCTCCCTTTATGGCGGGAGCTACAATACGTTCGTGCCATCCGTGCAGTTTGGCGGGCAGCATGGAAAGCTGGACTACTTCACAACCGTATCGTTCACACGCAATGCCATCGGCATTGAAAACCCAAGCAACACATTCCGGGCCGTGCACGATGTGACAGAGCAGGAGAAAGCCTTCTCCTATCTGTCCTACCATATTGACGATATCAGTCGGGTCACGCTGCTGACCAGCGCCTCCTACGCGGATTTTGAAATTCCGAATTCATTTAAGACGTTCGATACCAATAGCCCGGACTACTCCACCATCTATGATGTGGCTGGCTTGAACCCGCATGATCCGTCAATGAACTGGGCCAAGATGAATGACAGCCAGACGGAGCAAAACTACTACGCGGTGCTCTCCTATCAGCGTACAACGGACAAACTGAATTTCCAGGCCTCCCCCTATTTTCGCTATGGCCGGATTGATTACACCCCTGATCGTGACCGGGACCTGATTTATCAAGGTGTGTCCGAGCATGAGGTCAACGATTTCACGACCGGCGGCATGCAGTTTGATCTGTCGTATGAGGTCGCCCCGCACCATACGTTGCGAGCCGGTCTTTTGGGGCAGTACACGTCTGAACGACTGGATACCAATACGCTGGCCTTTCCTGTCGATGCGCAGGGAAACCAGAAATCAAATGTGCCCGTGCGCGTGATTGATAATACGGGAAACTGGTCTGTTGAAGCCGGAGCGTATATTCAGGATGAATACAAAATTACCAAGAACCTCACATTCAATTACGGCATCCGCTACGACCGGTTCGCCTCCTCATTTGGTAACGAGGGGCAGCTCAGCCCCCGCGCCAACATGGTCTGGAAGCCCACACGCAGCACTACCCTTCACATCGGCTATTCTCGCTATTTCGCGCCGCCTTCGCCTCAGTATGTCTATCCCTCAACACTGGCCAAATTTGTGGGCACGACCAATGCTGCCGCCAATATGATCAATGACGCGACGAAGGTCGAAAAATCGAACTATGTGGATGGCGGTATTCTCCAGCGCATTACGCCAGAGTTCCAGATCACGCTTGATGCCTATGCCAAATGGGCGCACGACCTTACGGATCTCGGGCAGTTTGGCCGTGCAGTAATTCTGGCTCCGTTCAGCTACAAACGTGGCCGTGTTTATGGTGCTGAGTTTGGAAGTTCATGGAAGCATGGCCCTTGGTCAGTCTTCGGGAATTTTTCTTATGTAAAAACGTCTGCACGGGACATCAATTCCGCGCAGTACCAGTTTGATATGGAGGAGCTGGCCTATATTAAAAATCACGCCATCCAGCTTGACCATCAGGGAGAATATACCGCCACAGCCGGTGCTTCATGGTCTACAAAACACGATATGGCCTATGTAGATTTCGTGTATGGCTATGGACTGCGCAGCGGCTTTGCAAACCTTGAGAAACAACCGCAATATGACGTGTTCAACATTGGTTACCAGCACAGCTTTACAAAGGTACCTTTCGGACACGCCATCAAGGTACGCGCTGATGTCGTCAATTTATTTGATAAACGCTATCAGCTCAGAAATGGCAGCGGTGTAGGCATTTATCAGGCACAGTATGGCCAGCGGCGAGGAACATTTTTCTCTGTTGTATCTGAGTTCTGATAACACTGCTCGGTCATAGCTTGTGGGTATGCAAGCCTGACTTGCGACTTTGAAAGCCTTTGCGGCCAGAGTTAGCTTTTTATAGGAGCTAACTTTGGCCGT
Source organism: Acetobacter cibinongensis (assembly GCF_000963925.1). Classification (GTDB taxonomy): domain Bacteria; phylum Pseudomonadota; class Alphaproteobacteria; order Acetobacterales; family Acetobacteraceae; genus Acetobacter; species Acetobacter cibinongensis. The sequence continues at coordinate 13,395 of NZ_BAMV01000025.1, read as the reverse complement.
TGTAACGGCTCACGGTAAGCGTATTTTACCCGGCAGTTGTATGAGGAAGTGCTGGTGTGGGGCGGGGCTGAGTGTTAAGCCACCACGCACCATAGCGGGTATATTGATCTGGCACTGGGATGCTGACCCGTAATTCATCAGCCGCAGTTCTTGGCCAGAAAGGGTCTCGTAGAAGTGCCCGGCCAATAAAAACCAGATCGGCTCGCATATTGCCAATAATGTCGGCAGCCAGATCTCCGGTTTCAATCAGCCCAACGGCACCTGTCATAATGCCTAATTTTTCTCGGAGCAGCGTTGCAGCAGTGACTTGATACCCCGGAAAACTCTTAACGTCAGCAGGCGCAATGCCGCCAGATGAACAATCTATAAGGTCCACACCCTGCTCCTTCATCCACTGACTATAGATAACAAAGTCCTCTGGTGTGTTTCCACCATGAGCATAATCTGTAGAAGATATGCGGACAAATAACGGGCCATTCCATTCCTGCCGGACTTCATCAAGAATATGTCGCACGATACGGTAGCGGTTTTCGTGACTTCCTCCCCACTTGTCAGTCCGTTTGTTGGCCAGTGGCGATAAAAATTCATTCAGAAGATACCCATGCGCTGTGTGGATTTCCAGAATATCGAAACCTGCCAGCCGCACCCGTTTGGCCGCTGCTTTGAAGCTGTGAACAATGTTCAAAATTTCTTCGTTGGTAAGTTCGTGAGGAACCAGAGTATTTTCTGAAAAAGCAATGGCAGATGGTGCAATTGCCGTGTAGGCCTGCGTACCTTCCAGTCGTCCTGCATGTCCAATTTGTGCACCGGCTTTAGCACCCATTTTTTGTACAACCTGCACAAGGCGATTTAGACCATCAATATGGTCATCGCTCCAAATGCCAAGATCTCCTGGCCCAATCATACCGTTCTCAAGCGTTGCCAATGTTTCAAAAAAAACAAGCCCCACTCCGCCAAGAGCGCGTGCCCCATAATGGACAAGATGGAAATCGCTTACAAACCCGCCAGAAAGCGCTGAATGCATACACATTGGTGACATGACGATACGATTGCGGAGTGTAACATTGCGAAGTGTCAGCGGTTCAAACAGTTTCACAAGAATCCTCGTAGTAGTAAAGTGAAAAATTTACTCTCGTGAAAAGTAGCGTTCTAAGTTAGAAAATAAAATACTGTATAAAAAACCATATACTATACTATTGTATAGCGATGGAGGGCTGAATGAAAAAAGACAAAAGGTGGGAACGTATCCCTGGCTGTTCTATAGAGGCCGCTTTGAATGTTATTGGCGGTAAATGGAAAGGAGTTTTTCTTTTTCACCTTCTGGATGGAACAATGCGTTATAATGAATTTAGTAAGCTGGCTGTGGGCGCCTCTCCTCGACTTATCGTTAAGCAGTTGAGAGAACTGGAAGAGGACGGCCTTATTGAACGGAAAGTCTATGCCGTCGTGCCGCCAAAAGTGGAATACTCTCTCACTTCAGAAGGAAAAAGCCTTAAACCAATTCTGAAGAGTTTAAGTGGGTGGGGAGATCAGTGGATTGATAAGCGCCCCTGGACCTTAAATGAATGAAAATATAGCCTCATTACAGGGGGGTAAGTGCTACACAATGCTGTCAAACCCGAATGTCTTTTTATGATTCATTAAATCTACAATCCCTTTAAGAGAGTTTGTCAGATTTTCGCGGCTGGTTGCACTTCCCAAAGCAATGCGGATTCTTTGCGGCGGTTCGCCCTCTACGGTAAATACGCTACTGGGAACCAAGCCGAGCCCCTGCTTTCTGGCATAAGAGACAAAATCTATACTGCTCCACCATTCAGGCAGCTTAAGCCAAATATGGGGGCCTTCGGGGTGGGTGCAGTGCGTATCTCCTAAAATATCCTTTGCAATTTTTTGACGCTCTGACAACTCTTCGCGTATAGCAGAAAGAATTTGTGTAGCAGTCCCTTTTTCAATCCATCTGGTTATAAGGGCCGTCATTAACCCGGAATTGGTCAGGGTGGTGGCGCGTAAGGCGGCTGTTATTCGGGTGGAAAGCTCTACATCCGGGGCACACATAAATGCCAGCCTTAAAGACGGTGAAATAACCTTGGAGAGAGACGCAACATAGAAAACTCGATATGGGTCTAATTGCGCCAAGGCGGGGAGAGGGTTTTTCAAGAGCAAGCTGTAAGGATCATCTTCCAGAATATACGCATTATGTTTTCTCGCGATAGAAAGGATCCGTTTGCGTCGCTCAATGGACATGGTGGATGTGGTTGGGTTTTGTATTGTGGGCGTGCAGTAAATCAAACGGGGTTTGAGGCGCGAACACGCATCCTCCAGTTGATCCGGCACCATGCCCTCAGCATCGCTGTCTATGCCTTTTATAAGAATATTAAATTGGGCACACACGGTCCGTATGCCCGGATAGGTAAAGCGGTCAGTTACCAGCACATCGCCCGCCTTCAATAGCGTTGTCACAATTGCAGCAATCGCGGCTTGTGCTCCGGGTACAATTAAAATGTCGTCCTCATTGCGTGACCCAATAACGGGAGACACCCAGCGGCAGGCCTGCTTTCTTTCATCCGTCGTGCCGCCCGTCAGGCGGTAAGAGAGCAGGGCGTGCAGATCTTGTTGCCGCAATATGCTGCTAAGTTCGGTTTGGATGAGGTTTTTTATGGAAGGGTCTTCAGGAATTGGTGGCAAATTCATTGTAAGATCAACCACGGCCTGGTTTGTATTTTTCCAGCGTGTTTCTGATGCACCGATTCTAATGAATGTACCGCGCCCTACAGTTGCTTCAATAAGACCCTGTTTACGCGCTTCTGAAAAAGAACGTGTAATTGTTGTCAGGTCAGTGCCTAATTCTTTCGCTAAACTGCGCTGTGGTGGCAGTTTATCGCCCTCTCCAATCACACCTTTATTGATGGCTTCTATAAGAGCATTAGGAATGGAGAGGTAAATAGGGCCGGGATTATGCTCGATAAAAAATTTCATGATTTTTATTAGTTCATGCGTGTTCATTTTTTTTCTCATACAACCCGGCTACGGTTCTTCTCTAGCACAGGGGAGAAGGAAGGTCTGCCATTAAATCCATACATACTGAAAATCGTTGCATACATTTTTAGAACGAACGTAATTTTTATTCAGTTTCAAGGCGTTATGGAGGTTAATCCTACCATAATATAAGGTGCCACTGATCATCTCGGGTGAGGTCTGCGCCGGATAAATAGAAGATATAAGCATTTTATTTCGAGAATAAAAACTAAATCATATCAAACGCTTATCTAATTGTCTTTATTCCCACCGCTAATTGTCTTTATTTGCTTGCCTGAAAACTTAGTATATCTGGGTAAATGAATGGATATGTATGTATTTCGTGGTTCGACAATTTAAAATGTTCATGTCATGTTTTTGAGTGCGAGGCAGGCTTGACTGTATTCTCGAAACGAAATGGAAACGTATCATGCCAGAAATCGAACACGCACCCCATAAAGATGGTGACTGCTTTGTTAACTATGAAAACAAAGTTTTCGAAGATGTTAAGGCCAAACCCGGTGAAAAGGCACTTATCACCTTTCATACCGTTGCCAACGAAGGGTCAGTCGGGTTTGTAAACCTGCTTCAGGCAACTCGTCTTATTCGTAAGGGGTTTGAAACCTCTGTTCTGCTTTATGGGCCGGGTGTTACCCTTGGCGTGCAGCGCGGTTTTCCACGGCTGGGCGATGAAGCATTTCCCGGTCATATGAACTGCAACAAGCAGATTGCAAAAATTATTGAAGAAGGCGGTAAGGTTTATGCTTGCCGGTTCGCACTTCAGGCTTTGTATGGCTACGGTGAGCATAACCTTATTCCGGGTATTACCCCTATTAACCCGCAAGATGTGCTGGACGTCATTCTCCTCGCCCGGCGTGATAACGCCTTTATTCTGAATACCTGGACGCTCTAAGAGTAGAGGGGAGGGCTGCCATCATGTCCCGTATCGTTCGCGCTGCTGCTATTCAAATTAGCCCTGTGTTGGGTGATGATGGTTTGGGTACAGCCCGGAAAGTCTGTCAGGCCATCCGCGATGCCGCCGAAAAAGGCGTAAAGTTGGCGGTCTTTCCCGAAACTTTTATTCCCTATTATCCATATTTCTCATTCATCCAGCCCGCTTTTCGTTTTGGCGCGGAGCATTTGGCGCTTTATGAACGCGCTGTTGTGATCCCCGGTCCAGTAACGGATATGGTGGCAGAAGCCGCACGGGCAACCGGCATGGTTGTTGTGTTGGGCGTTAACGAGCGTGATGTAGGCACGCTTTACAATACGCAAATCATTTTTGATGCCACTGGCGAAATTTTGCTCAAACGTCGGAAAATCACGCCCACCTATCATGAGCGGATGGTCTGGGGGCAGGGAGATGGCGCAGGGTTAAAGGTGGTGGACACTGCCGTGGGCCGCGTAGGCGCTCTGGCCTGTTGGGAACACTATAACCCATTGGCCCGCTACGCACTTATGACGCAACATGAAGAAATTCATTGCGCCCAGTTCCCGGGGTCTCTTGTCGGTCAGATTTTTGCAGACCAGATGTCCGTAACAATCCGTCATCATGCGTTGGAATCCGGCTGTTTTGTTGTCAACGCCACAGGTTGGCTGACAGAAGAACAGATCAAGGAAGTCGCGCGTGACCCTGCATTGGAAGGTCCGCTGCGTGGTGGCTGCTTCACCGCCATTGTCTCACCAGAAGGTAAGTTTTTGGGGGATCCGTTAATGGAAGGGGAAGGCATGGTGATAGCTGACCTTGATTTTGCCCTGATAACCAAACGCAAGCGCATGATGGATTCCGTTGGGCATTATGCAAGGCCAGAACTTCTGAGCTTGCTGCACAACACACAGCCTGCACGCACGGTGCACTATGTTGGCGAACGCGACGAAGAAGGTGCTACGGCATTCGCCAAGACAGGAGCCGCGCCATGACAGTTCCAACCCTTGGCACGCTGTCTGGCCGTAAACTTGTGACAGATTTGCAGTCTTTTGGCCTGCAAATTGGTGAGGAAACGGGGGGTATTTCCCGTAAAGGTGGGGCTGGTCCTTCCGACCATAAAACCATCACCATTGCGGGTCAGACCATTATGGTGCCGGTCTATACCTCAGGTGCCCGTCATTCTCCCTTTCAGGCCAGCAAGCCTAATAGCAGCGGGGCGAGTGTTTTGGTTAAGGATGGGCAGGCTCTTGGCACGATCCATTTTCCAGCCGCGCCACGGTTTTATGGCTTAAGCACTGCGGACGGTATTCCTTACTGGAAAATTGCCCTCCTGCATGGGCGGGATACCTTGGCGACGACAGTGCACCAAACCTGCATTCGCTACGCTGACAGGCGTACGTCTTGCCAGTTCTGTGCCATCGGCCAGTCGCTGGAAGCAGATCGTACCATTGCATATAAAACACCTGCGCAACTGGCAGAGGTCGCTAAGGCGGCGGTGGACCTGGATGGTGTGCGTGACATGGTGCTCACAACCGGCACGCCGAATGTGATTGACCGGGGTGCAGCCGTATTGGCTGAGTCCGCCCGTGCTATTAAGGCTGCGGTCGCGCTGCCTTTGCAGGTGCAGTGTGAGCCACCGCGTGACCATACGTGGTTCCAGCGGCTGCGTGATGCCGGAGCCGATAGTCTGGGTATGCACCTTGAAGCAGCAACGCAGACCGTGCGTGAAAAAATCATGCCGGGCAAAGCAACTGTCAGCGTTGACCGTTATATGGATGCGTTTGCCAGCGCGGTGCCTATTTTTGGTCGTGGGCAGGTAAACACCTACATTTTGGCAGGCTTGGGGGACAGTGCTCAGGATATTCTGTCTCTGGCTGAACGTCTAATCGCACTCGGAGTTTATCCCTTTGTGGTGCCGTTTGTCCCCATTTCCGGCACACCTCTCGAAAATCATACACCGCCATCGGCTGACTTCATGAAATCAGTGTTGGCACCCCTTGGTCAGATGTTGCGGGCCGTAAACATGAAGTCCACCGACATCCGGGCGGGGTGCGGGCGGTGCGGGGCATGTTCTTCTCTGTCGGCTTACGAACAATGAAGGACTTGATTGAAGGTCTGGAAAGCCGCCCCTTTATCCCGACCGAATACGTGGTGCGCCTTGCCCGCACACCGTGGGAGCGGGCAGGCTACCATGCTTTGCGCCGGGAAGTTTTCTGTAAAGAGCAAAAGGTGTTTGCTCAAGACGACCGGGACGGGATTGACCAAACCGCCATACCCATCATTGCAGCCTGTTGTATGGCGGGTATGCCAGACCGGGTTGTGGGGGCGGTGCGCATTCACGAGCCAGAACCCGGCGTATGGCGTGGTTCCCGTTTAGCCGTGCAGGCGGATCATCGCAAACTTGGGCGTATTGGCGCAGAGCTGATCCGTATGGCGGTCAGCACGGCGCACGGCTTGGGAGCCACGCAGTTTCTGGCGCAGGTGCAGGAGCAGAATGTCCTGTTCTTTCGCCGTTTGCACTGGAAAAGCCTGGGCGCCATCACCCTGCACGGCTTGCCACATCATGACATGCAGGCTGATTTGTCACGCTATCCGCCGCATGGTCTGGAGCAGACATGGCTGCTGCGCCCGCAACCTCGCACTCGGCAGGTGGCGTAATGGCACAAGGTTTGAAAGCACTACTGAGCACGCTAAGGCAGAGCCGCGCCCTGACTGCCAAGCAGGATATTGCGGCAGTCGCAGCCCTTTTGCCACAGGCAAACACCACAGCAATCCGTTTGGGAGATGACTGCGCTGCTATTCCGGATGGTGATGGTTATTTGTTGCTGGCCAGCGAGGGCTTTCAAGATAGCTTTGTGCGGGCCATGCCATGGTTTGCGGGGTATTGCGGTGTCATGGTCAATGCCAGTGACATTGCCGCTATGGGCGGGCGGCCCATAGCTGTGGTTGATGCAGTGTGGAGCGAGACTTCTGAGGCCGCAGCCTTGGTCGTTCGGGGCCTGCAAGATGCTGCGTCTACTTATGGTGTGCCTGTTGTTGGCGGCCATACCAATATGCGCAGCACTCACAATTCGCTCTCGGTTGCCATACTCGGCCGCGCACGCCGCCTGCTGACCAGCTTTGATGCGCAACCCGGTGAGGTGCTGATTGCCGCGATAGATTTACGTGGCCACTGGCATGACCCGCATCCGTTCTGGGATGCGAGTTCGGCTCTATGCGGCACAGAAGAGAGCGCCCGTTTACGGGGGGATCTGGAAGTTCTACCGCGTCTTGCAGAAGACGGCCTGAGCCATGCAGCTAAAGACATTAGCATGGCAGGGCTTTTGGGGACGGCCCTTATGCTGGCAGAATGTTCGGGTATTGGTATGAACATTACGCTCGATAGCGTGCCCCGACCAGACGGCGTGCCTATGGAGCGCTGGTTATCAGCGTTTCCCAGCTATGGTTATATTTTAACGGCCCAGCCCGAAAACGTTTCTGAAATTCTTAATCGCTTTCAGGAGCGCGGTATTGCCGCACAGGCTATTGGACAGTGCACCACCACAGAGCGCCTAGACGTACGGTGGGGCGATGACGCGGAAACTTTTTGGGACCTGACCCAAACGCCGCTCATGGGGTGGGGCGCATGAGACTGTCCGTTGGTATTCTCACCCACTCCACCAACCCGCGTGGCGGTGTTGTGCATGGCATGGCTCTAGCCGAAGCCCTGCATGATGCCGGGCATGATGTTACCCTTATTGCCCCGGATGATACTGGCAAAGGTTTTTTTCGCACACCGCGTTGCGCCAGCTTATGTATTCCTGCCGTACCAGAGCCCGATTTAGCTACGCTGGTAGAGCGCCGCATAGGCGAGATAAAAGACGGCCTGCGTGGTAGATTTTTTGATGTGCTGCACGCCCAGGATCCCATAAGCAGCAACGCTTTGGCCGATTTGCAAGAAGAAGGTCAAATAACAGCTTTTGCGCGCACGGTGCATCATCTGGATAGCTTTACAAACCCTCTTCTTGCTGCCCGGCAAGGGCGTGGGTTTACAGCAGCGACATGCCTTTTCAGTGTCAGTGCTGTGTGGGAAAAACACCTGCACGTGCACTATGGTTTAAAAGCCCCCGTAGTGGGTAATGGGGTTGACCCCGTAAGTTTTACAGCACTACCCACAATTCAAGATGCCACTCTTCGCGCACGCTACCATTTACCTTCAGGTAAACGCCTTATCTTGGCTGTCGGTGGGGTAGAGCGCCGTAAAAACACAGTGCAGCTTCTGGATGCTTTTATCGGGCTACGCCAACAGGGCGCAGACCTTCATCTGGTTGTGGTAGGTGGCGCATCCCTTCTGGATCACTCTTCCTACCGCACACTGTTTGATACCCGCCTGAAGGAGAGTGGTCAGAGCGCGCATGTCACGCTCACCGGCCCCGTGGCGGAGGAGGATATGCCCGCCTTTTACCGGCAGGCTTCGGTTCTGGCCTATCCGTCCAGCACAGAAGGGTTTGGTTTGTGCCCGCTGGAGGCCTTGGCCTGTGGCACACCCGTTATTGTGCCAGACATGCCCCCCTTTACGGAGCATTTTGCACGAGACGATGTGCTGTGGTGCCGCTCAGGCCATCCCGACACTCTACTTTTGGCACTGTATGACGGCCTGACACCCCAAAGCCAAGAGCGCTTTAGCGTGAAAGGCCCTGCAACGGCCAGTCGCTTTACATGGCAAGCGGTGGCAGCGCGTCATCTTCCTGTTTACCGGCATCTGGCGGCTTTCTCTCACGCCAATGCCTCAAATGAAGAAGTTTCTACCCATGCCTGAAATGACATTTCGTGTTCGCTGGCCTGATGGAAAAGAGGCTGAGTGTTACTCCCCTTCTTTGGTTATTCAGGACTACTTTACGCAAAATCAGGATTACACACTGCCTGATTTCTTACAAAAAGCGCATGACGCATTAACCGAAGCCAGTGAGAGGGTGCGTGCGCGTTATGGCTTTCCCTGTAGTCGCGCCCTCGGGCAGTTGCACAGTATCAAACAAGCCTGCGCGCAGTTTGTAAACATACCAGACGCGCAAGTGCGCGTTCTAACCTTCACTTTCTAAAAACGGATCTCACTATGACACAGACCGAAAAGAGCATTCCTGTTGTGATTGTTGGCGGTGGGCAGGCTGGCCTTTCCATGAGCTGGTACCTTTGCCGGGAAAAGATAGAGCATATCGTTTTTGAAGCCAAAACTGCCTGTCATTCATGGGATGATGAACGGTGGGATAATTTTTGCCTTGTAACCCCCAACTGGCAATGTGAGTTGCCAGGCCACCCGTACACAGGAAAAGACCCGCACGGGTTTATGGTGAAGCAGGAAATTATTGAGTATGTAAAAGGCTTCGTAAATTCTTTTGCGCCACCCTTGCATGAGCATACGCCCGTTACGTCTATCACGCGGCAGGAGGGTGGTGGATATCGTGTTGTGGCGGGCGGTGCCGTATGGATCGCGCAACACATTGTAATTGCCTCTGGTGCGTATCAGGATGCGGTTATTCCTGGTTATGCCAGCGCAATCGAGTCTTCTATTTATCAGGTGCATTCACAAGATTACCGTAATGCAGATCAACTGCCAGAAGGCGCTGTGCTGGTTGTAGGTAGCGGTCAGTCTGGAGCGCAGATTGTGGAAGATCTGTTTTTAGAAAATCGTAAAGTACATCTGTGCGTTGGCTCAGCGCCGCGTGTGTCCCGCTTCTATCGTGGGAAAGACGTTGTAGACTGGCTGGCAGACATGAAGTTTTATGATTTAACGGTAGAAAATCACCCCTTGCGTGATGGTGCGCGTGATAAAACAAACCATTACGTAACAGGCCGAAACGGTGGACATGATCTGGACTTACGCCTTTTTGCCAAAAACGGTGTAGGCCTGCACGGAACACTCCAAACCATTAGGGATGAGGTGGCACATTTTCTGCCAGACCTGACAGAAAACCTTGATGATGCTGACAAAACAAACGCAGATATTAAAAAATCTATTGATGCTTACATCGCGCGTGAAGGCATAAGCGCACCAGTTGAAGAGCCTTATGTTCCCGTGTGGAAACCAGACGGCAGTAATATGCCACTGGATTTAAAAGCGGCTGGTATTACGTCAATCATCTGGTGTATCGGCTTCCGTCCGGATTATCGCTGGATTGATGTTCCTGTGTTCAATGGCGCAAATAAGCCCGTGTGGCACCGGGGTGTGACAGATATGCCGGGCTTCTATTTTCTCGGCCTGCCTTGGCTGCATACATGGGGGTCTGGGCGTTTCTCCGGTGTCTCGCGTGATGCTGCGTGGCTGGCAAGCCAGATTACCGGAAAAGATGTGCCTGTAGCTTAAGGAGCGTAGCATTATGCTGCCATGGACAACATACGAGGCAATGGCGGATGCGGCTCTAAATCAACCAGAAGCGTTCTGGTTAGAAGCCGCACAACGTATTACATGGCAGCAGGCTCCTACCATTGCCTGCCAGCACCGCGCAGATGGCTGGTATGACTGGTTTGCCGGTGGGGTCCTTAATACCAGCTACAACGCGATAGACCGGCACGTTGAGCAGGGGCGAGGGGCACAGGCGGCTTTTATCTGGCATTCCTGTGCCAGCAAAGAGCAGCAGGTTGTCACGTATAAAGAGTTGCAGGACAGGGTAGCCCGGTTTGCTGGCGGCCTGCGTGCCCTTGGTGTGGGAAAGGGGGATCGTGTCCTGATCGCCATGCCCACACTGGTTGAGACTGCAATAGCCATGTTGGCCTGTGCTCGTCTGGGTGCTGTGCATGTTGTGGTTTTTGCCGGGTACGCAGCGGCAGAACTGGCGCGCCGGATTGATGATGTTGCTCCTAAGGTTATTATCATCGCCAGTTGCAGCTTTCAGGGGCAAACGCCTCTTCCAGCCATGCCGATTTTAAATGACGCTTTGCGTATTGCTGCGTATAAGCCCAAGGCTTGCGTTATTGCACAGCGTGAGGCCTGCCCAGCGCCTTTGATGCCCGTACGCGATCATGATTTTTATAGCTTGGAACAGTCTTCTCCTGTAGCGCCTGTCCCCGTCTATGCTGAAGACCCGCTTTACATTCTTCATACTTCTGGCACCACTGGTAAACCCAAGGGCATTGTGCGCGAGAATGGTGGCCATGCGGTTGCCTTGGCGTTGTCCATGCCGTTAATTTATGGCTGCAAACCGGGTGATGTCTTTTTTACAACGTCTGACTTTGGCTGGGTAGTTGGGCATTCTTACGGTGTTTACGCTCCGTTGTTGAGTGGATGCACCAGCGTAATTGTAGAAGGTAGCGTTTCAGCATCAGCTATGCGCATGCTGTGTCAGAATTACGCAGTAAAGTGCCTGTTCACAACACCCACTCAATTGCGGGTTATACGTCAGGAAAGCCGTAATCTTGCAGGCGTGCTTTTACCAGCACTTGCCCGCATTTTTGTTGCTGGCGAATATGCTGAGCCCACGTTGTTAGAATGGGCGCGCTCGTACTTTCAACGGGCCGTGGTCAACCATTGGTGGCAGACAGAAACCGGGTGGAGCATCACAGCCCATTTTTTCGGCCTGCCGGAACAAGAACCAAAAGCACTCATGAATGATATTGGGCGACCAGCACCTGGGTTTTCCCCAGCGCTTCTTTCCTCCATGCCAGACGATCGGTGTGGGGAAGTTGTCCTGAGGCTGCCTCTGCCACCGGGTTGCCTCGCCGGTATTTGGCAAAATGGGACCACCAAAGTTCCTGAAAACTATTTTGACAAATCTGGCGAATACTACCGTACGTTTGACGAAGGGATGATCACATCAGATCGTGCAGTTCATATGCTAGGCCGTTCTGACGACGTGATTAAGGTGGCGGGACGCCGTATTTCAGGTGTGCAGATTGAAGAAATTATTTTGTCCCACCCAGCTGTTTACGCCTGTGCGGTTGTCGCTATCTCTGATGCCCTAAGAGGGCAGCGGCCTGCTGCTTACGTTGTTGCCACGGCACAGTGCACAGCCAATATGAGTGTAATGCGCTCTGAGATTATAGGGCAGGTTAACCAGGCAATAGGGAAGTGGGTAGGCCTTAAGGATTTACACTTTGTGGCGCAGTTACCAACAACACGCTCAGGAAAAATCCTAAGGAAGAAGATTTCTCTGTAGGCACTAAGACCCAGCTCGACGCATACCGATTATGATTTTTCTATCCAAAACGATGCGAACATCACAGGAGGCTTAAGATCTATTTTTTGTTAGTAGAGAGGGTAGCCTGCCGGAATGTGGCGTGTAGGCAAAGGCCGTAAGCTTTGGCTAGAATGTATCAGCCTGTCATCGGTCGTTTTACAAATTCATTATTGCTTGGCACCACGATAGTTTACACCGTGCCGGAGTTATGCGCCGGCTCAGAATATCATCCGCCACATTAGAAGACGCGCGAAGTTCTTCTTCATTCACGCACAACACATCTTGTTTGGGTTTTGGGGTGGCGTTAGCAAGCTTGAAATGACCGTAAAGAGGCGAGTGCCGTCCGTCTGGTTCCATCTTGCTGAGCGGATAGGGCGCTCCAAGGAAAAATGGAAGCTCGGCTTTCAATCTGGCATAGATAGTTAGCAGTTCGTCGGCGGAGGATGCTCGAATCATGGAACTAACGTTTGTAAAATGCAGTGGCAAATATGACGGACTAACCATCGTTCGGCATGATGGTACAACAGACAGTATCGCTTGCCCCAAACAAAGAATCATTCCGCACGAAATGGTGCATTACGCTGTTGAAAGCGTACTCTCTAATCGCGGTTTTCTTTCCTTGATAAGGGAGGGGCAGTCGGCAGCATTCACAACAGGCGGAGAGGATAGCAGCGAAGCAATAGAGCGGATGGTGGAGACGTTTCAGGCCGAACTGTGGGGTGAACGCGCTTCGGCGGCAGATCTAATCTCAACATATGAGCATGCATGTGAGGCCCGAGGACATTCTATTGCGACAGTTTCGGCAGACGACGTGGAGGCGATCAGAGATCGTCTCAGTGAGCTTACGCTACAATGGGATAGCTTACCGCAAAATGGAGCTCTGACCGTGCGTTTTTGATGCTTTTCGTAAGATAATCAGAAGTGTCTTGGTAAGCCGTTATATGCCTGTCTGTTCTAAGTCCATTCCCCTACATGATGGCGAAAATTTCCTGGAGATGACGTTTGAATTTTGTTGAGTAGAAAAAATTGTAATCCATCGGCCAGCCACTAACCATTGTGCTACGGTTCACGTAGTACTTGGGGTTATGAGAGCGTGCGCCGCGGAGCAGGGCCATTACCAGTTCATGGGATCAATGCGCTCGCGCATAACATCACCAGCACGAGGGGCATCGAATATGGTAAGACGCGTAAATGCTACTCACGATCGTATAAAATTGGTGCGAAAATTCATGTTTTTTGGAGAACAACGCCAAGATACCTTGAAAAAATGGTATCCCGTACGGGATTCGAACCCGTGTTGCC
>NZ_BAMV01000026.1 GCF_000963925.1 Acetobacter cibinongensis | reverse complement strand
GGCGGATTCAACCGGTCGTCGCAACACCTTCGATTATATGTTGTTTGAGCAGTTGGTCGAGTGCCTCTGCTGGTGTTTTCCAACCGAGTGTTTTGCGTGGCCGTGTATTCAGGGCATGAGCAACCGCATTTAATGCATCGGTATCATGCTGGGTGAGATCCGTTCCCTTGGGGAAGTATTGGCGCAGCAGACCATTGGTGTTTTCGTTGCTGCCACGTTGCCAGGGGCTTTTTGGATCACAGAAGTAGATATCAAGACCGGTATCGATCTGGAGTTGGGCGTGTTGTGCCATCTCCGCTCCCTGATCCCAGGTCAGGGATCTGCGTAGACTGGCAGGTAGCTCCATGATGGTCCCTGCAATCGCGTTACGAACGGCCTGGGCCCCATGACCGGCAAGGGCTGGACCATTCCTGATCACTCTGGTTTTTCCATGCCCTTCCATCCGCGGCAGATGCAGCAACATCGTAAAGCGCGTTGTGCGCTCGACCAAAGTTCCGATCGCTGAACTACCAAGGCCGAGAATAAGGTCGCCTTCCCAATGGCCCGGCACAGCTCTGTCCGCAACCTCTGCCGGACGATCACTGATCATCAAGGCGTCTTCGACAAATGATCTGCCTCGCTTACGCGCACGTTCCCGAGGAAGACGGAGTGCCCGCCCCGAGCGCAGGCAGGCGGACAGTTCGCGTTTCAGAGCGCCGCGCCCCTGGATGTAGAGTGCTTGATAAATTGCTTCGTGACTGATGCGCATGCTCTGATCCTCTGGGAAATCCATCTTCAGCCGTTGCGCGATCTGTTCCGGGCTCCATGCAAGGGACCAGCGTCGACTTTGACGATGAACTGCCCGTCGCTTTTTCCATATCACGACAGGCCCTTTCAGTGCGACACCATCCGGCGTGGCGATCAGGCCTGCAAGGCGATCGTGGACATAATCGTGCAAGGTAGAATTCTGTGCCAGCTTACTCACTTTGGGACGTTGGGCCGCACGATCCGCATGCCATTGCGCTGTAATGGCACGATAATTGAAATCCCCGCTCCGGGTCGCAGAATTGCGCCTGATCTCACGAGATATCGTGCTGGGCGAACGTCCCAGCTTGCGGGCAATAGCACGCACCCCGGTCTTGCGTGCGCATTCCAGGGCGATTTCTTCACGCTCGGAAAAAGAAAGACTACGGCCCTGTGGGCAAGAGGCCGAAGGGGTTAAATGTGTGGGTGGCATCCCGCCAGAACTCCGAAACCAACGGCTTCCAACTGGAGCAGAAACACCGGCTTCGATACCAGCCTCTTCGCTGGAAAGACCTGCCGCGATACCCTGCCAGAACCGACAAAGGGTCTCACGCTGCCAGACAGGCGGCCGTCCTGGCGAGCACAATTTGCGCCTTGTGGACCGATCCGATTTCCGTTTCCCTGTCATCGTCTACACCTCCAATATTAAGGTGTTGCGACGACCGGTTGAATCCGCC
>NZ_BAMV01000027.1 GCF_000963925.1 Acetobacter cibinongensis | reverse complement strand
GGTAGAAGATGAAGCTTGCTGCGATGTGGATAGCTGACATGAATGTATGAGCGCAGCGGTCATATCGGGTCGCAACACGTCGCCAGTCTTTCAGCTTTGCGAACATGTTCTCGATGAGGTGGCGCTTTTTATACAGATGCCAGTTGTAAGGCGGCTTTGATTTACGGTTCTTCTTCGGCGGAATACAGGCTGTGATATTCCGGTCTGCAAGCGATAACCTGATCTGGTTGCTGTCGTAGCCTCTGTCCCCGATGACTTCTTCTGTCTCATCGGTGAGGTCTGCCAGAAGCACGTCTGCTCCTCTGAAGTCACTGACCTGTCCTGCAGTCAGATGAAGACGGACAGGTCGGCCCTGATCATCGCACACGGCATGAAGTTTTGAGTTCAGGCCGCCTTTTGTCCGTCCGATATGGCGGGGAAAAG
>NZ_BAMV01000028.1 GCF_000963925.1 Acetobacter cibinongensis | reverse complement strand
TTGCGCTCCCGGTACAAGATCATGTTTCCATCGATCGGAAATACCGGTTCATCCGGAAATGGAAGACGACGGATGCTGCCGCCAGTGATGGCGCGCGCTTGAGAGAGGGGCTGCTGGATAAAACCAATACGGCATCAACAGTCTGGGCTGACACGGCGTATCGCTCAAAAGCCAATGAAGATTTCATGGAAAAGCAGGGCTTTGTCTCCAAGGTTCATCGCAAAAAGCCGCATCTCAAGCCTATGCCCCGGCATATCCAGAAATCGAATGCTGGAAAGTCGGTCATCCGATCGCGTGTCGAGCATGTCTTTGCCGATCAGAAGTCACAGACGGGGCTGTTTGTCCGGACTGTCGGTATCAGCCGAGCCACCATGAGGATCGGGCTCGCCAATATCGTCTACAATATGCGCCGCTTTCTCTTCCTGGAGCGGATCAGCGCCACAGCATAGCTATCAAGCGAGGGGTAGCACTCGATCTGCTCAAAACGCAGATCGAAAAC
>NZ_BAMV01000029.1 GCF_000963925.1 Acetobacter cibinongensis | reverse complement strand
CAGGTATCGATAGCGGTGCCGGGTTTGATGCCATGGAGAAAGTCAGAGAAGCGCAGGCTTCGAAAACGTGCTTGTGGATCAGACCCGGTTCCCGGCATGCCGGGAACCGGGTCTATACTGTCAGGATGAACCAGGCCGGTTCGGGGCTAAAATCCCTGAGAGATCCGCCGATCGTCTCGTCTCCGTGAAGCATGAACCCGGCCCGGCCGCGCTGACGGGGCAAGAGTAACATGATTGTGGCGTCTGCTTTGAGTGAAGTTGATCGGCCACGAATGACACACCTGACTGTGACCGCAGCGTTGGTTCCCTCACCAGAAAGGACCGACCATGACATTCCGTACCATTGGTATTGATCTGGCCATTCGCGGAGATCACCTCGCTCAGATCTATGACGATGGCCGCCCTAATGGCCGTGCAATTCGTTTCAGGCATGATCAGCCATCACTTGCCGCCTTTGTTCGGACTGCCGTGATGGGGCTGAGGGCGGATGACCACATTCAGGCCATCATGGAGCCAACCGGTATGAGCTGGTTTCCTGTTGCCCACCACCTTGCGGATGCTGGCGTCACCGTAGCCCGCGTCAAGGGAAAGCGGGTCAAGGCTCTACGCCGTTACCTTTCCGAACACGCCAAAACAGATATGGCTGATGCCCAGATCCTGGCGGCCATGCCATCATTTGGTGGACCACGCCTTGATCCAGTCCATATTCCGGATCCACGAAGCCACGCTCTTCAACGTCTGACCAAACAGAGAAGCCGCTTTCAGAACGAGATCGCGGATGCCAGGCGGCGTTTGCTTGATCTCATTCGTTGGGCATCCCCCAGGCTTGAAGCAGTCTTGCCCGACTTAGGAACGCGGCTCTCTTTGGCCCTGTTGCAGAAATGGTTTCACCCCTCGGATGTTTTGAAGGCGCGTCGTACGACACTCGCCAAATATGTTGCAGCCCATGCGGGAGGGAACCATCCGCGCAGTGGGCCCTTTGTGGAAACGCTGATCACAGGGTTGCGTGAAGCGGCGCAATACGCTCAGGACCTTCATGGGACACACATTGATTTTTCGGAACTGCAGTTCGAGATCGCGATGGAAATTAAGAATGTTCTGGCGACAATTCAGACTGTTGGAGATCTTGAGCGGCATATTGCTGACCTCTACAAACACCTCGACCCACAGGGTCTTGTGCTCAGTATTCCGGGTGTCGGCCGTCATCTCGCGCCGACCCTGATTGGTATCTTGCAGAACATTGAGCGGTTTCATTCTGAAAAACATTTACGGGGTTTTTGTGGCCTGTTTCCCAGAAGGGCTGATAGTGGTGGTGTGGAGCGAGCGGGCCAGACCCTGACCCAGGGTGGCAATAACCGCATCAAACATGCACTTTATCTTGCTGCTGATACGGCACGAAAAACAGATCCTGAACTGGCAGAACTTTATTGGAGGCTGATGACAGTGAAAGGTCATCATCACAAACAGGCTTTATGTGCCGTTGCCAATCGTATTGTGAACCGGATCTTCAGCGTTCTCAAACGAGGAAAGCCTTACGAAGTGCGCGACAGGGAGGGAAACAGCATCACCCTCTCTGAAGCAAAAGCCATCATTCTGGAGCGCTATACCGTTGGAGAAAACATCAGAGCAGGACGTCGTTCCAATCGGATTGAAAAGACTCCCTGAAACCGCAAAAATCGCTTGCGCTCCCGGTACAAGATCATGTTTCCATCGA
>NZ_BAMV01000030.1 GCF_000963925.1 Acetobacter cibinongensis | reverse complement strand
GGCAACACGGGTTCGAATCCCGTACGGGATACCAATCTTTTCAATGACTTAGCGTTGTGGTCCCGGAATGATTGACTGCTTTTGGGCCCACCTCGGGCCCATCGCCTAAAAAGACGATAAGCACATGGTCCCAATGGGCCCATGAATAGGCTATGCTGGGCCCAAGCGACGCTCACCATGAAAGACCAAATCTCTTCTGCTAAAATTGACCCCGCAACGGGCCGCCCCTTCCCCGCAGGCGTGGAGTATCGCGGCAAGGGCCAGTATCGGGCCCGCAAGCGCATCAGGGGCGGCGAGCGGATCCATCAAAGCTTCTCCACCGCCAAACTCGCCCGCCGCTGGCTGGACACGACGTCCACCAAACTGGAACTCGGACAGTTTGAAGACGCGCGACCACTAGAACGCCAGACCGTCCATGAACTGGTTGACCGCTATGTGCATGAGGTAATGCAGGCACGGGACAATGATCGTAAAGGTCACATCCCCTCCGTTCTGCAGGACGAGATCGCACAACTGCCATTGGTCGATCTGACACCAACTGCAGTCCGTAGCTTCCGGGACCGACTGGCTGAGAAATACAGTGCCGCCACAGTCGTCAAACGACTCAACCTGCTTGCTGCGATCTGCCAGCACGCCATAGCAGAGTGGGACCTACCTTTCTCAAAAAACCCGGCCGCCGCAACGGCAGTGAAACGGCCCGCTGACGCAGACAAGATGCGCAACCGTCGCCTCATTGGTGATGAATACGACCGCCTGCTGGAAGCCATGGCAACATCGCCCTGGCCAGATGACCTAATTTTCGTCCAATTTGCCATTGAACAAGGTACCCGACGTGAAGAAGCGTTGGCGCGACATCGACTTCAATCGTCACGCTTTGTCTTTTGGGAAAACGAAGACCATGCATCGCGCCGTCGAACGTGGCCCAGAAATCCGACCACTGACACCCGGGGCAGTTCAGCGGCTCATTTGGGGGCCGTGTTGGAAGGCCGTTCTGATGAGGGTGTTGCGATGCGGGCGAGAAAGAAGGATAGATACTGCACTGTGCGCAGACGCCCTGCACCTCCATCACCCGGTGCCTGACTTGGAATCCAAGGGTCTCGGCTGCGCTGTCGATCCGCTGACAGGATGACGTTGTTTCCACCGCCTGCGCGGCGCCACATCGGTCGCAGATACAGTAGACGAGGCGCGACGGATCACTTGTCCGTATCCGCATGAAGGCATTTCGACTTTCGAGCCGTCCAACGAGCCCGTTGGCGATGAGCTTTTTTTAAGGCCCGATAAATTGTAGGCGGGACAAAGCGGCGGTGGTCCGGACGACTGACACACCGGAGGATATCGTAAGCCGATAACGGGGTGTCTGTTTCCGTCAGCGCGTCGAGTACGTCACTCAGTGAAGATATGCTTTTACTATTCCGAGTATTGGAAACATGACGGATGCGGGAAGGCTGTTTGACACGGCCTTTCATGGGGAGACTGTATCGATCATGAGGATCGGCCCCAGCTTTTCGCCGTTTGGGACATTGGTCGGGAGACGATGGAGGCAGCCAGGCTGGCCTTCAGCTGAAGCCCCTGATGAATGCAACAGCGAAAGGCGACAGGGCGCGGACGATGCCGTTCTTCGGGTCCTGATTACTGCACCATTCCGCCCCGGTGCGCCCATAGGCGCAGATCAGCCTAAGGATATCAGGAGGAAACTCGAATATTGCATCACTACTGGGGGACGCCATCAGCCGGATGTGCTGTCTGACGCCGCCCGTCAAAGCACCGAATAGAGAGGACAGATCCCTGACATCCGTCAGAATGACAGGAGGCCAATCCTGAAGCACTGTTGGGGCTGCAAGGGACTTCGCGATCTCTGATGGCTTGCCGGAGAGAATGAGGGAAGATGGGGAACCCGACCAATCCTTGAGGTGCGTCTCCCATACCGCGGGAACTCTACGTCCCCATACGACCATATCGATGTCCGGCCTTTGCAACTCCATCACGACTGCCGCATGGGCACACGCGACAACGTGCGGTGCTGGACAGCCCAGAGCGCCCTCTTGCGGCGTGTCGATTTTTGGCGCGGGCCAGCTTTCCATGAACAGCATCGCACCGGGACGCCCCCGATGGTTACGGAATGGAGCTTCTAGTTTCGGTGAGGAGAAACGTGAAATTTCCGCCGTAGACCGGGGCTGTGTGGAAAAAGGCATGGCTCCGGAGCTTGACGAATGATGAGTGAGGCTCTTAGCGTTATAGTATAACATAACATAGTCAATACCGGAACGAGGACTGAATGAACACACTGACTGAAACGCCCCGGAAAATCCGGCCACGCCCGACACGAGCTCAGGCGGAAGAAGCCGTGCGGACCCTGCTCGCCTGGGCTGGCGATGATCCCGATCGTGAGGGGCTGGTCGGCACGCCCGATCGTGTGGTGCGGGCCTATGAGGAGTTTTTCGAGGGGTACCAGGATGATCCGGTTGCTCTTCTGGAGCGCACCTTCGCAGAGACCGGAAACTACAATGAAATGGTGGTACTGCGCGATATCCGGCTGGAATCCCATTGTGAACATCACGTCATTCCGCTGATTGGTAAGGCGCATGTGGCCTATCTGCCCGACAGGCGGGTGGTCGGCATCAGCAAGCTGGCGCGTCTTGTAGACGTCTTCGCCCATCGCCTTCAGATTCAGGAAAAACTGACAGCCCAGATCGCCGACACGATCCAGAGCGTCCTTCAGCCACGCGGCGTCGCGGTCGTGATCGACGCGGCGCACCAGTGCATGACCACGCGTGGCGTACACAAGCCGGGCGTGAGCATGGTTACCAGCCGCCTGCTGGGCGAGTTCGAGACGTCGGAACCATTGCGTCGCCAGTTCTTCGCTATGGCGGGAATAGGAGGCGTATGATGGGCGAAACTCTACCTTCTGCATCAACAGAGTTCCGACCTCGTGTCTCTATCGAGCAGGTCGAGGAAGGAACCGATCTTGCTCCGCGTTTTGACGTCAGGGGACTGCTGACCGTGGTCACAACAGACGCGGAGAGCGGAGATGTTTTGATGGTCGGCGTCATGAACGCCGAGGCGCTCGCCCGTACCATCGAAACCCGAGAAGCGCATTACTGGAGCCGAAGCCGGCAGTGCCTCTGGCGGAAAGGGGCCACGAGCGGTCTGATCCAGCATGTCATCGAAATGCGGATCGACGACGATCAGGACGCGCTATGGTTGCGGGTGCGGACCGCAGGCGCAGGAGCGAACTGCCATGTGGGGTATCGAAGCTGTTTCTATCGGCGTGTCGATCTCCCTGCTGATGAAGTTGTTTCGGCGTCATCGGCTGAACTCGTCTTTTGCGAAACGTACAAAACCTTTGATCCGGTCGCCGTCTATGGCGACGTCCCGAACCCGACACAGCTTTGAAGGAAACACACCCATGGACAATAAACTCCCCGTCACCGTGCTGTCCGGCTTTCTGGGCGCGGGCAAGACGACCCTCCTCAATCATGTGCTGAATAACCGTCAGGGCTATAAGGTCGCGGTAATTGTAAATGACATGAGCGAGGTCAATATCGACGCCGATCTGGTGCGCGAGGGCGGCAGCAATCTGTCGCGCACCGATGAAAAGCTGGTCGAGATGACCAATGGCTGCATCTGCTGCACCCTGCGCGATGATCTTTTGCAGGAAGTACGGCGGCTCGCAGAGGAAGGGAAATTCGATTATCTGCTCATTGAATCCACGGGCATCGCAGAGCCGCTACCAGTCGCTGCGACGTTTGAGTTTCGTGATGAGAATGACGTCAGCCTGAGCGATATCGCACGGCTTGATACGATGGTGACAGTCGTGGACGCGGTCAACCTCCTGCGCGACTATTCCTCCAGCGACTTCCTGAAGGATCGAGGCGAAACAGCCGGGGAAGACGACGAGCGCGCACTGGTCGATCTGCTTGTCCAGCAGATCGAGTTTGCCGATGTCGTGGTCATCAACAAAGTCTCTACCGGCACGCCGGATCAGGTGGACGCGGCGCGGAAGATCATTCGCGCACTGAATGCGGACGCCGACATTATTGAGACCGATATGGGACGGCTTCCTGTTGAACGGATCCTGAATACTGGTCGCTTCGATTACGACAAGGCGCACCAGCATCCGTTGTGGTTCAAGGAACTTTACGGGTTTGCCAATCATGTTCCTGAAACGGACGAATATGGCATCCGCAATTTCGTCTACCGGGCGCGGCGTCCGTTCGAGCCCGCAAAATTCCAAGCTTTTCTTGACCGGGACTGGCCGGGTGTCGTGCGCGCCAAAGGTCATTTCTGGTTGGCCACGCGCCCGGACTGGGTAGGAGAAATGAGTCAAGCCGGAGCCCTTGTGCGGAGCGAAGCAATGGGGTTGTGGTGGGCCGCGATTCCGAAAAACCAATGGCCGGACAGCGATCAGTGGCGGGATTTCGTTCTGGGGAACTGGGATGCCGTCTATGGCGACCGACGGCAAGAAATCGTCTTCATCGGCACGGCGGAGATGGATGAAGCAGGACTGCGCCGGAACCTTGATGCCTGTCTTGTGCCGGATCTCGGAGATACTCCTTTCGAGCCTTCACGCTACGCACGCCTCCCCGATCCCTTTCCGGTCTGGCGCCGTCAGTCAGAAAGTCTTGAACCGGCCTGATCGCGCAATCACACGTCATTCCTGAGGACTCTATTTCCATGAAAACCCGAGCTGGTATTACGTGGGAATGCAGATTATCTCCCAGGAGACGCAGCCCAAAAATAGCTCGGAATTTCTTCGTGAAATTCCGATTGCTTAATACAAAAGCTACGTGTTGTTTCTTGTAGTGCCGAAATGTGCGTGTCCGGAAGCCGAGGGCCACCAGAGGTTTACAAAGATCGATCATATGCCTCGAAATCAGATGTACGTAGGCAATACACATTTGCAACATCGTCAAAAATGCCGTTTGGGAGGGGCAACAAGAACTTCCTGTGACGCCTGCCAGAAATTCAACCAGCCATGATCCGCCAGCAAAAAGCTGACCGTAATGCTGACCCTGTCCGTTCTCTTGCTCCGGTAACTGACAACACGCCCCAGCACAGCGCCCAACCGTTATATTTTCAGTCGTCCACCGCGCAGCAGCCGTCATGTCCTGACTATGCGAATTGGACCTCAAGCAGTATTCTAAGCTCTTGACGTCCTTCTGGAGTTTCCATGCGCTTTCTTTCTGCGAACGAGACACGACAAGTTCTTCCTTTCCAGCCGCTGATTGCAGCATTGAGGACGGCCATTGAGGAATATCGGGACCAAGTCATCATCTGTCCGGAACGTCTTGTGGTGCCGTCTACCGACCGAACCGGGACAGTGCTGTCGATGGTGGCCTGCGGGCCGGACGTTATCACCCACAAGTTGTTGAGCATTTTCCCAGGAAATACAGCTTTGCCGACGCTACAGGGACAGGTTACCTGTCTCGACGGTAGAGACGGACGTTTTCTATTCGCTATGGACGGCATTACCGCAACCGAGCGACGCACGGCTGCAATTTCAATGCTCGGCCTCTCATGTTTTCGTCCAACGTGCCTTGAGCATGTTCTGCTTATTGGGACGGGCGCACAGGCGCGTGTCCATCTTGAAGCACTGAATGAGCTTTATCCAGGCCTTTCCGTCACGATACGAGGCAGGAACGCAGAGCATGTCCAGTCACTAATTGACAGCCGCTATCACGCCCTCTGCGTAAGAGCCGAGAGTAATTCGCCAGACCACTATGATGCCGTCATTTCTGTCACTAGCAGTCGAGAAATCCTGTTTAATCAAGAGGCTTCGCCGGACACACTGGTCATTGGTGTCGGGGCATACCGCCCGGATATGATCGAAATAGGCCCCAAGATTGTCCTGAATAGTCTCTGCATCGTCGATGATCCCATTGGCGCTCCCCATGAGGCAGGAGATATTCTGCAGGCCGGAAAAAATTGGTCAGACGTCTGTGCTCTTGCAGATTTTCTCCTGAAAAGACCCGCTCAAAGCCAGCCGGTGTTTTTTAAAAGTGTCGGGTGTGCCGCGTGGGATCTGGCCGCTTGCCGACTTGCGATGCAATCCCTGACATAGTCCACGTAGCAGATTTTAATATTATCTTGGTTGTAAAACCAGGATATGTCGTCAGTTATGTTGCAAGGTTTGAATGAGCTTGTACTCCTACCTGATCTCTGATGTTTTCTCCCTGTTTTTTGGAGAAAGTGTGAATGGGACGGGTATGGTGTTAGCGATGGTCAGTGGATAAACGACCTTCTTACGGGTCGCGAAGGTCAGGTCAGTGGGAAGGCTGGGTCGCTGGTGTGAAAACGGTGTAATTGAACGGATTTTGCGACATCTGGCTGCTGAGCATGACAACGAATACATGATGCTCGAAAGCACGATTGTCCGTGCTCACCAGCATAGTGCGGGCGTCGGTAAAAAAGGGCGCGGATCAGGCCATCGGACGGTCTCGTGGCAAACTGACCACAAAAACCCATGCTATTGTCGATGTTGCGGGAAAAGCTATGGCTCTTTCTCTGACACTTGGGCTACAGGCAGACATCATTGAAGCAGAGTCATTGCTTAATGAAATCGATCCCAAGGCCTTCATCGCCGACAAGGCTTACGACGCCGCTCCCCTCATTGAAAAGCTTGAAGATAAGGGAAACACATAGGTTATCCCTTCAAAGAAAACCCAACGCGTTCCCCCGGGAAATCCTTTTCTCGCTCTATATAAAACGAAATACCATTAAACACTTCTTCGCCAAACTGAAAAAGTTCAGAGGCATTGCAACACGCTGCGATAAGCTGAAATCACCCCTCCTCACAGGAGTGCAACTTATTTCCCGCTATCATTGAAATCAACTAACGACACGCCATAGGCATTATGATAGCTCAAGAAAAATCAATTTTAAAACGTCAATTAATTAATTTTTTATACCTTATGATATGCTCTTGATATAAATATAACTTATCTCATGACTTGACTTTACTTAGGCCAACATTCTAAAGAACAAACACATTCCCTATCCTCCAAAACTATTCCCACGTTTTTGTAAGGCTCTCAATGTCAGTCCGTACGCGCTTTTCTCAGCAAACGCTTGACCAGCTCTTTGCTGCCATACTCGTCGACGATGTTATTGATGAACACATTGAACTACCCGCATATCTTCCAACAAAATTTTCGTCTGAACAGCTCTTACGATGTTTAAATCTTTGCCAACAACTTTGGCTTGATGGCGTCTCAAACACACAATTGCGTCACCTTACAAAAAAAATCATTACAAATAAAGATCTTAATTCAGAAGAAAGAATTTTATATAAATATATAAGAGCAAAATACAAACATATGGGGTTTGCATTTATACTGTACACCGCTTCTCATAAAAGACCCCTTCTTTTCGAAGCGACGTCCACTTTAATGGGTGAAGCACAAGACGCATTCCGAAATCAGATAAAAAATAAGACTCTATATAATGGGATCATTTTAAATGCCATTACGGCTTGGCCCCTTTCTCAATTTACTCGAGAACATGTGAAAAACGCACAGCTTGATACTCAAAAATTCATACACCACTTCAGAAACGATGGAAAACGTATTCCTGAATTTTTGGCTCTACAATCTGTGACACCAGCTCAATTCCATGGATTGCGCAAAATTATCAGTCGGCATGTCTCGTTTTTTGATACCTTACGGACCCTCTATCCTGATGAAATCTACTATAAAATGTCTCGTTTTTTGAGTGCTATCAATGGTATGATGGGAAATTTTCACGATGAATTAGTGCAAAAAAGTTTACTAAAGCAACTTAACTACCGCCAAGACCGTATTGCAATACCACAACACATTACTGATCTCCTCGAAAAATTCACTTTTTTATACGAAAAAAATAAATGAGAATTTTTTCCCAACAACTCACGAAGCGGTTTTTATTAATTTTTACCTTGTTATTATTAAATTTTCTTTCTTATAACATTATGGCACACGGCGTGGAATCTGCAACCATAGCAGCATGCCGCTGGGATTGCGCATGGTATGTGGGAATCGCTAAAAATGGTTATTCTGAGAGTGCTATAACTGAAGGAGTAAACAGGCTCGGCCAGGCCAATTGGGCTTTCTTCCCAGCCTATCCCATTTTAGTTAGAATTATCTCGACTACAAGCAATTTTAATTATCATGTAAGTGGCTTAATTCTAAATTATGCTATTTGGCCGTTAATAGTATTTTTATGCTTAAAAACTTAACACTTAAAAGCCTGCAAATCAAAAAAACGTGGTTTATCGCTTTATTTACATTATACCCTTTTAATATATGGTATTTTTCACAATACTCTGAACCTTTATATGGTGTTCTATTACTTTCTTCGATTGTTTTTTTGAGGGAAAATAAGTTAATTTTTTCTGCTCTGGCGCGCTGTGGAATGTCTTTGACACGCCCAACAGGTTTCGTTATGGCAATCGGTCTGGCTTTATGGTGGCTATGTTATAACAAAAACAAAAATTCTATTCAGGATAGTTTACTGTTGGTCGTCTCAGGTGGCCTTGGTCTTTCTTTTTTTGTACTTTACCTTTCAGGAAAAGTGGGAGATGGATTTGCTTTCTCTCATGTGCAAATTGCATGGGGGCGAGAATTAAAGCCATTTCCGCTTCATATTCTTGATAATCTACACGAACATCAGCATCTTACTGCAACTTACATTTCTTTAATTGCTATTATTACAATCTGTGCAATGATAAATTATGGCTGGCGATTGGAGGGATTTTTAATAGCTCTGACCTTTCTACTCGCGTGCTCTACTGGCGTAAAGTCAATAGGCAGACTCGTTTTTGCTAACCCGTTGGTAATAGAGTTCCTCATCTATTTTGCCTTAAGCGTAAGGAAAAGCTATCGCTATCTATTGCTTTTTATTTTTGCTTGTTTACATATTACATTAATATATTTTTGGATACATGGACTAAAGACACTGGCCTGATATATCATGAAGAAAAACATTATAATATTTCTTATGCTGATATTTGATCTGTATGCTTTTATGCAAGGCAAGACATATCATGTTTCGAAAGTTTATAACGATTTCTATATCAAACATACCATTTCAGTTGACCAGTATGTTGCGTCTGTAAAAACAGAACAAAACAACAATATATATTTATCCGTGCAACCGGATCCAAAAGAAAAAAATTGACCACGATAAACTTTTTTTGCCCTAAAAAAATTTTTTCCACTGTTGAGGAGTTCTTTTATGACCACGGAAACTTGGAGCATTGTGATTCCTTATTACAATGAAAAGGAATATCTAGAAGCTACTCTTGCTTGTATCGCGCATCAAATCCAAAAACCTGATCAGGTTATTTTGATTAACAATGCTTCTTCAGACTCATCCGAAAAAATCGCACATAAATTCAAGGAAAAGTATGATAATTTCTTCGATGTTATTTTACTCAATGAAGACAAACTAGGAAAAATATTCGCACTAATGACGGCTTCGAAATGTGTTAAAACCTCCTATTTTGCCGTTTGGGATGCTGACACACACTACCCTCCTAATTATTTAAAAAAGGCAAGTGAGGCTTATTCTAAAAAAACAAAAAAACCTGTAGCTGTTATGGCTACCAGCCTTAAAAACTCGTCAATTTCATTGAAAAATATTATCCGCATTTTAAAAATACAAATTCTATCGCGCATTTATACTTCCGAGTGTCACGCTGGTGGATATGCAGAAACTTTCAATACTGAACTATACAAAAAAGTTGGCGGCTTTGATAATCAGATATGGCCTTATATGTTTGAAGACCATGAAATTGTTCAAAGATTATTAAAAATCGGCGATATAGTCTATCCTTTAGGTTTGTGGTGTATTGTCTCTAGCCGTCGTTGCGATCGCAGTAAAATTACATGGACCAAAACAGAAAAGCTGATTTACCGTTATACGCCTTTTTTGCTAAAAGATTGGTTTTTTTATTCTTTCCTTGCCCCTCGCTTTGAAAAAAGGGGACTTAATATCATTGAATTACGAAAGCAACCATGGAAAGAAAATAATTAATCTTTATTTCTTTTTACTAAAATATTTTTTATGTGTTGTACTATGCGCCCACTTGCTTCGTCGAAACTCTTAAGGCTATATTTTTGTGAAACAAAGTCCCGCGCTTTTTTCCCATAACGCGTTACTGTATCTGGTTCATCAAAAAATTTTTCCAATGCATGCGCAATACTATATTTTAGATCACCAGTTACTAGAAACCCAGTTTCTTTATCAATCACACTATAAGCCAACTCACCAACTGGCGTTGCCACAACAGGGAGGCTTGCTGCCATAGCCTCGTGCGCAGCAAGACACATCCCTTCAAATGTTGACGGTTGAATATAGATATCTAATGTTTCTAAAAATTCTTCTGGTCGTTCATTGTACCCGAGTAAATAAATAGAATTTTCTAATTTATAATAAATTATTTTTTGATTAAGCATTTCCATTAATGGACCGCGTCCAGCAATAGATAACGTAAAACGTTTTTTTAAATCAGGCCTATTTTTAAGAAGCACGTCAATCGCTTCTACTAAAACTGCATAATTTTTTTGCTCTCGTAATCGCCCCATGCTACCGATACGTAAGACACGCTTACCATCCCAAAAGTTAGTTTTATTGTCCTGCATATCGCAATAATATAACGGCCAAGAAAGAATATCTTTTTTTGAAATTCTCATTGTTTCGTGCAAAAATAACTCTACGATAGCTGAGTCTGCTACCCAAAGCTGAGAAAGTTTTCGAAAAAATTGGGTATAAATTCTTACCTTAGCACTATGTTTCCAGCTTACTACAGGAATATGTGCTAATTTTCCGACTAGTTGCCCGACCATTGTAGCACCACTAAGAGATGTCCATATAACATCTGGTGGGTCAGATTTAACACGCTTCAAATATGCTCTTGTATATATGAAAACATTTTTCCTGCTATAAAACATCACCTCGTACGGAATACCAGCCTCCTCTAATTTTGGGGCAGCTTTCATATCTCGTGGTTCACAAGCTATAACTCTTACTTCGCACCCATGTCGCTGCAAACTCTGCACGATGGACGGAATAGCAAATTCAGCTCCCCCATTTTCTAAGCTTGTTACGAGATAATCAATTTTCATATTCTATACATGCCCTTCATAAGGAAAATTTTCTATTTATCTCTAGCCAAAAACAGTAAGATGGTCCTCGCTGCTAGTTAGGCGCGAAACCATCTTCCATGCACTCATGAGTCTTTGCATACATAAATCTGCGGGTAAGGACCGTTGCTAAAACTCGTTCCAAAATTTGTTTGCATGTTAAATTTCCAAGTGAAACTCACGAGCCACATTGAAAACCACCGCTTTCTTTTAACATCTTTGTTCCATTTGTGTCAGTATTTTTACAAAACTTATTTTTGGATGTAGCTGTGCCAAACCAGAGCGTTTTCTCTTTCTGAGGAAAGCAACTTCCCCATAGCAGTCTGTTAAGATGGAGGGATCGAAGGCGGATTCAACCGGTCGTCGCAACACCTTAA
>NZ_BAMV01000031.1 GCF_000963925.1 Acetobacter cibinongensis | reverse complement strand
AGTCAATCAAATCGCCAAAAGCCTGAAATCACCAGCCAAGCGTATCAATCAAGGGTTCTTCGATCCCCCCACGTAAAACTGCAAACGGACATTCTGCTCCCCCCCCCAAGATAGACCTTGCAAAGTCAAAAATACGGTCCCGTTCAGCGCCATGAGCGACTACACTGGGTGTTAGATACTCAGGGTAGAAGCAAGCACGAGGTACTGTTCATGTTGGATGAAGTTATTGTTCACGGTCGGAAAGATCGGGCTTTCTCTACTCTTTTCGACCTATGTGACCGGATCACCCGACACTGTCTGACTGAGACAGGTTCCGCAGCCGACATGCTACCGAACATTCTCTCTACAGCCCGTCTTTCCCCAGGACTGGAATTACGCCTGTCGGGTATCAGACTATCTGAAAACAATACCGACGATCTGGTGATCGCTCATGACGTGCCATTCGCTGCTCGTGCTCGCGCAATAGCCGCAGCGCGGATTGGTGTGGCTCCAGATGACCCTGCACTGTCTGTTGAGCTGCATCTCGGATCAGCGCTGTATTTTCTGGCGCGTTACAGGCAAGCACACAGGGACACTATCACACAGTCTAACTCGGTTCCTTCCCTGCCCTCACCAGCAGGTCAGCCACCCGGCGTTATTATCCGATGGTTTGACGCTTCTTTAGGCAGAGCCGTTCCTCAACGCGATGGCTCTCTTGAAACCGCCCGTGACAGTGCCTCAGCCTACGCTTTGCAGGCTAAGGCAGATAATACACGCCGAGCCTATCGTGCCGGTGTCCGAGCATGGTGTGCCTGGGCGGATCATCATGCCCTGCCCTGCCTCCCTGCACGCTCGGCCGACATCGCCGCATTTCTGGCAGACGAAAGAGGTCGGGGCCTTGCGCCTTCGACATTGGAATTGCGGCGGGCCGCTATCACCTATCTTCATCGTCTGGCTGGTTGTGCCGTTCCCACCGCTGACGCCGCTATTGGCGAAACCATGACCGGGATCAGGCGCACCGCCGCCAAGAACGGCTTTACGCCGCGACGTAAAGCCGCCGCAACGCAGGACATTCTGGCAACAATCATCAATGCAATAGACCTAAGTAAGTTATCTGGGATACGAGATCGGGCTTTGCTCCTCATGGGTTTTTATGGCGCGTTCCGGCGGTCCGAACTGGCTAGCATTGAGATCCACCATGTAGCTTTAATCAGTAAGGGCTTGCTCGTGACTTTGCCCCAGTCCAAGGGAGACAGGCAGGGGAAAGGCGTTGAGGTTGCTCTCCCCTACACTCAGGATCAGCATTGTCCCGTAAAAGCATACGGGGCATGGCTGGCAGTATCAGGCATACAGGCTGGCCCTATCTTCCGCCGTGTCCGCAAGGAAAGTACAATTACCTCGCATGGAGATGGTCGTAAAATCGGGCAGTCGCCCCTGACAGATCGCTCTATCGCCCGAATTATCCAAAACCGTGCTAGAGCCGCTGGGTTTGATGGGCAGACCTTCGGTGGACACAGCCTGAAACGGGGTGCACTTACAACGGGAATGGATGCTGGAGCGCACCCCGTGAAACTTAAGAGACTTGCTCGGCATGCGACATACGCGGCTCTGGGAGACTACCTAGAACTGGGCGATCCGTTTGATGAACATGCTTTAAACCGTTAACAGGAATGCTCATTTCTACTAGTCAGCAGCCTGTACGAAGACTCGTACCCGCCAGAGTCCCCATCTCTGCACTATCTAGATTTCATGGCAGCAAGCGCGAAGACATCAGCCTCCACATTTGTGGCAGAGACTCGGATTATACATGTTGAGTTCGAAAATAAGGCGGGAACTTTAGCGGGAAATGTTGTTCAATTATCCCGAGAACTCTAGCGGAATAGTGAGAACTTTAGCGGGACGAGTTGAGAACTCTAGGGGGATCGAACGGGAACTCTAGAGGGGAAAAATACCGGAAACTCTATAATTTTTCCACTTATCCCGAGAACTTTAGCAGGACAAACTAATAACTTAAAATAATACTACAAATATTTAGATCACATCCATTACCTCAATCCCGCTAAAGTTCCCGCTTCTCAAGCTCAGAATTGCTGCTAGTGTCTAGTGATCCTGCTCAAAGGAGTTCTCTTGTGGGAACTATTCACAAGCTTATAGAAGAACATGGCAAACAAGGGGCTCTGTCCTTTGATGAAGATCGTAAGATCATCGAAATTGCTGCTGATTACATGGCTTATGAAGATACAGGAATTGGATTCCTATACAGTGGCTTTGCTCACGTAGGTCTGCCACATAAACGCTTAGCTGATGATCTGGTCTGGCAAATTGAAACAGACAGAGCTGTAATGATTGTCGAGCCCGGTAGACGTGCAGTACGTGGTTCAAACCCTGTGCCTGTGGGTGTACCTTACGGGAGTAAAGCACGACTGATTATGCTTTATTTACAGACCGAAGCTATAAAAACTCAAAATAGAGAAATTGAACTCGGTAAATCGCTAAGAGACTGGCTAAAAAGAATGGGTATTCCACAAGGTGGAAAAT
Source organism: Acetobacter cibinongensis (assembly GCF_000963925.1). Taxonomy (GTDB): domain Bacteria; phylum Pseudomonadota; class Alphaproteobacteria; order Acetobacterales; family Acetobacteraceae; genus Acetobacter; species Acetobacter cibinongensis. The sequence continues at coordinate 3,454 of NZ_BAMV01000031.1, read as the reverse complement.
CAATCAAAGATGTTAAGGAGCAAGCTGAACGAATTTTCAGGTGCAGAATCTCTTTCCATTTCCAATCTGGGAACTCTAGCGGGTTGATAAACCAAAATATTGTGGATGCCGCTATCTTTACAGATGATCATAAGGACAACGGCAAACAGCAATTTCTAGAGCGGGCAAAAATTTCAGAACTCTTTTACGATCAGCTGCAAAAACATCCAATTCCAATCGAAGAAGCTGCCATCCGAGCATTAAATGGGCATAGTCAAGCATTGGACATCTACTGCTGGCTTGCATATCGACTTCACGCGCTGAAAGGACCGACAGCAATCACATGGACTGCTCTGAAAGCACAATTTGGTGCAGGAGTAGTGCGCTTAGACCATTTCAGGCCGAAGTTCATAGATAATCTGAAAGTGGCTCTCGCTGTCTATCCAGCCGCAAAAACTGAAGTAACAAAGACTGGCGTTATTTTACATCCGTCTAGGCCTCCTATAGCACCTAAAATTTATGGGTAACCCGCTAGAGTCCCCTGCATGGGGACTCTAGCGTATCACTATCGTAGTATTGGGGGTTATTCTATCAAATCCCCCAAGAGTCCCCTGATATCCTGTATTTTGGAATCAACTGCAGCCATTTCAGATTCCAGTTTTTCCCGCTGCCTTAAAAGCTTTCTGTACTCGTCTTTTAATAAATTGACATCTATTCGACCGGACACCTCCTGCTTAATAACCGTCTCTCTTCGGAGATTGGCAATCTCACGACGAGTTACATCTGGTCGAATGAGGCCACGCTCTTTGGCCACCTGAAGCTGATACTCGTTCAACAGAGTAATTTGGTAAGCTGTCCCATAGCTTCCTGGACAAGCATCCAAAGGGATCACTCCATCCGACACAGCTTTAGCAATCCGCCTTAACTGCGTTGCCGTAGCGTCAGAAAATGGAAACAAGCGCTCAGACCCCTGTCTCAGTTTAATATATTCTGCTTTTGAAAGGAAATTTTCCAAATCAAGCAGAGCACGTCCGATAGCGAGAAAAGAATCTCGCGCTTGACTCCAGTTTTGATTGACCTCGGCACGAACAGCCAGAATACGAGAGACTTTTTCAGAATCTGAAACTACAGAAGTACCAGCAAAGACATCTTCTATGGTTGTCATGACATTGTCATCAATGACAACCCGTTCTACTAACATTGTTGCGCGGTTATCACCAACACTCAAGCTATCGTCTTCTTCCATAACGGATCGGATTGACGTACGTGACACTCTGTGTGTTTTAGACATTACCGATTTTCCTATTTATGAACGCCCAAAATTCTTCAAAAGGTTCTTGACCCCGGCTTTTTGTAAAATCGAGGAGAGTCAGTCCCTTGCCGCTTGGGACGTGCACATCTTCTAATTGGGGTAATTCTACAGGAATAACATCAGCCACCTTAATGAGGCGACCACGAACCCTAGCGAATGAATTGGTACGACGATTTGCTCTATTCAACACAACGACCGTGTTGTTTGTGACCTGATTTAAAACATCTATCCAAGGAGCAATGCTATCGACATCGTCTTGTGTGCATGCGCAAGGAACCACCACAATGTCTGCAGCTTGCGCCAAGCCGGTAATAGCGGCCATATGGTCTTCCACACTCGGGGGTGTGTCAATTACCGCAAGGTCGTAGCCTTTTGCGTGGCTAAGACCGCCTCGCCAATCCTGCAGTTGGGCAGCAACAATAGAGACATCGATAAACTCAGGCATTTTCGCTCTGAGCACCTGCCGCCTTTTCCCCCATTTATCTATTGTCCCCTGGCGGTCAAAGTCTATCCCAATAACTCTCAGGCCTTCTTGAGCCGCAGCAACAAGGAGATGCCTGGTAACCACCGACTTTCCACTTCCGCCTTTGGGGGACGACACTAAAACAATCTTTGTCATGTAGTTGCCTCCTCTAATAAATTAGACATGTCTAATTCCGCGCATCATATAATGCTTACAGATGCAGACGGCGTCGATCAAGTTGTTAATTTTCATTAGACATGTCTAATTCTCACAAAAGGCTAAAAACGCAAAGCAATAGAAAAGAGACAAAAACTCCGACCAACCCTGAGTGTCCCGCGCAAAGGGTGGATCGGTCTGTCTAGCACCAGCCCGATCCCGGCGCAGGCGCCGCCTTTGCCCGCGCCACCCAGGCTCGGTTCCGGAGACAGCATGCAGAAGAAAATCTGACGCGAGAAAACGCTCAGTCCCCTTCCCTGCCGTTGTCCAATCCTCCCGATCACCGCCTCGTCCCAGACGCAGGCGGCGTTCGACGTTTGTCCGGAGCCTTCCATGTCCCTGTTCGATGATCAGCTAAGCCTGTTTTCTTCTTCCATTCTCGACAGCACTTCCGAGCTGTTCTGGGGGGAACTTGAGGGAGAAGACAGCCCCCTTCCCTCCTCCATCACGGAAACCCCACTGGTCATTCCTCAGGCAGATTTTCGCCTCCTTGGCACCCGTGGTCTTGCCGGTGCATGGAAAGACCGTGCCCGCGACAATATTGCGGCCATCAAGTTGCTGAGCACGCTTGAGGGTGAAGACCGTAATGCTATCCCCGACGAGCAGGCTGTATTGAGCCGTTTCATTGGCTTTGGGGCGAGTGAACTGGCCAACACCCTCTTGCCCCGTGGCAATGAGCCCTACCGGTCTGGTTGGGAAAGCCTCGGCAAGGAACTCGAGGCCGCTTGCAGCGAGACAGATCATGCCGCCCTCGCCCGCTCCACTCAGTATGCCCATTACACGCCGGAATACATTGTCACAGCGCTGTGGAACATGCTCGTAAAACGTGGTTTCCAGGGTGGGTCAGTTCTGGAGCCCGGTTGTGGTGTTGGGCAGTTCAAGGCGCTCAGACCCGAGCGCCTTGAAGGGCGGATTGCCTTTACCGGTATCGAGATGGACAGCATCGCCGCGCGTATGGCCCGCAAGCTGTTCCCTAAGCAATGGATCAGGCAGGAAGATTTCACCAAGGTAACACTGGCCACGACGTATGATCTGGCGATTGGCAATCCGCCTTTCTCCAACCGTCAGGTCAATGCAGCGGAGCATCGTGAATTGCGAGGGTTCAGTCTGCATGACTGGTTCATTGCCCGTGCAATCAGCGCGCTACGCCCCGGCGGTTTTGCAGCATTCGTCACCTCACGCCATACGCTCGACAAAACTGAGCAGAAGGCTCGTCAGCATATTGCCGAAGAAGCTGATCTGCTGGGAGCGGTACGGTTGCCTGCGGGGGCAATGAGTGCGGATGCGGGCACCGAGGTCGTGCTTGATCTGCTGGTGTTCCGTAAGCGCATGATTGGAGAGCTACCCGGCGATCAGACCTGGTTGGAAACAGCGTTTGTGCCAGACAGTGATAAGGGTCGAGGCCCGCTAAGGATCAATCGCTATTTCCTAGAGAACCCGGCTCAGGTTTTAGGCTCAGGACTCATTCTTTAAGGTAGAAGATG
>NZ_BAMV01000032.1 GCF_000963925.1 Acetobacter cibinongensis | reverse complement strand
GGCGTGTTCTGAGCGGGATCGTTTATGTGATCCGCAACGGCCTTCAGTGGAAGGATGCTCCGAAAGCGTATGGTCCACACAAGACTTTATACAACCGCTTTATCCGGTGGAGCCGCCTGGGTGTATTTGACAGGATCTTTGTCGCCCTGACAGAACAGGCTGGCCGTTCGAAGCGCCTGATGATCGATGCAACACATCTCAAGGCACACCGGACATCGGCGTCCCTGCTCAAAAAGGGGCTTTTCCCCGCCATATCGGACGGACAAAAGGCGG
>NZ_BAMV01000033.1 GCF_000963925.1 Acetobacter cibinongensis | reverse complement strand
TGGTGCAATCGACAGAACCCTGCAGATTGACCCGACACCATATGTCTGCCGATGCTCCTCAATGAAGCGTGTCATGGTCTGAAGATGCGATCGAG
>NZ_BAMV01000034.1 GCF_000963925.1 Acetobacter cibinongensis | reverse complement strand
AGTGCGCTGAGAGCGGTTTGTACGATGTGTGGGGCTGTGAGGCCAGCCTGATCGTATTGAGCGTCCTGCGTATTGTGGTCGATGAAGATGTCGGGCAGCGTCATGGGGCGGAAACGCACATGGTCGAGCAGGCCTGTGCGGGCCAGATGATGGCCGACCAGCGAGCCAAAGCCGCCTTCTGAACCTTCTTCCAGCGT
>NZ_BAMV01000035.1 GCF_000963925.1 Acetobacter cibinongensis | reverse complement strand
CTTTTAAATGGTTACATTTTCGGGGGGCACGTCATCACCAATACGGACATCTTCAACAGCAACGTCGCCGTTTATCGTTCGGATCATGCTGCCAGCAAGGAAGCAGGCGCCAATATATGTATTGCCGTTTGCATAAGTAATTTGAAGCGGATTTTTAGCTAAGTCCTGAGAATCAACTGCGTTATTATAAGTACCTGCAGGAACCTTTGCTCCATCTGCAATGGTTACTGTATATTGTGCGACCTGTGTCTTGCCATCACTACCAAAGAGGATAACAGTCCGTGAGTTTCCTCCATTATCTGCAATCGTATATCCTGAAACAGCGGCTACAGTATTGTGCAGTTCTATTGTGTCTTTAGTAGGATCATAACCCGTGATTGTCGTTCCAGATAGATTTAAAAATACTCCTCCACCATTTAATACTAAAGTCCCCCCTCCTGTCGTAAAATTAATAGTGATTCCTTGAAGCAGGCTGATTAGCTGAGTATTACCGTTATATATTCCGCTATAGCCAATGTTGATGGTAGAACCACTCAACGCACCCGCGAGTGATCCGCCTGAGAAAGAAGCGGTGCCACCGTAGATATCCATCGTAACGGCTGTAACAGCATTGACTAAAAAGTTAACTGACGTTGTGCCCCCAATTGTAAAAGCAGGTGCTGATAACGCAGACAATAGAATATTAATTGTCCCGCTTGAACCAGGAACAGAAACCCATTGCCCCCCCAAAATCGACACAATACTTCCGTTTGTTGCATCTGTTCCTGTCTGGATGTGAGACGCCAGGGGCCCATCTGGCACTCCAGTAAGAGTTTTAATCGTTTTTCCGCTAGCATCTTTAATGGTGATATTGGAATTACCGAACAAACCATCGGTGATAGTCCATGTTGTTTCGACTATCTTATTACCGTTTGCGTCGTGGATGGGGTTACCCTGCGTATCGAGTTTATACGTATAATAAGTACCAGCACTGCTCATGTTAAACTCCTCCCTTAATTCGTGATTTATGCAAAAAAAGTCAGTTAAATTTTTTCTGTCTGTTTGTATGTTTTTGTTGTCCAAACAAATTTTTTATGAAATAAAAATAAGAAGAATTTCATGAAGCAAGAGGAGCTTTGTCCGCTTGCGTAAATCACGAATTAAACAAACAAGCATTGTGACAAAAATACTCTTTCTTTCTAGGGAAAGAAGTCGAACGCAAAGCGCAAAATAGGGTATACCAGAGCAAGAAATTTTTTATAAGTAATTGATTTAAAATTTAAAATACTTTGATTGCGTAGAAATTCACTACGGGAAATCGAGCGGTACGAATACCGAGCGTTTACAGCAAGAAAGCTAATTGCTCACTGGCTCGAGGAGACTTGAGGCTGTCACCTGTATCGACAGACTCGCCGGCAATACTTCGGATCTTTTCCATTCGTCTTAAAGATATTACGAATAAAAATTAAAAGATTAATTCAATATACGACCATAGACCAACACACTCACTAACAGAGGTCGATTTATGCTCGTAGCACTCGAGGGTCTTGCTGACGTCGAACACGATCTAGCACGACAGTTGCATTTTGTGTTGAGTTCTGACTCTATGGATAACCATGATTCAGGATATGATGACTTTTGGTGCGTCTGTTGAAGAGGCGCTGGAATTATGGGTGCGTTTGCTTCGATCAGCCAAAGAGCAGATTGCTCGACTGTTTACACAAAAGCGTGTCGCGGATTCAGCGTGTTCTTTCCTGATGTTTTAATTTGCAATGATCCACGCAAACAGGTTGGATACGGGCAGAAGCCGCAGGAGATCCTGGTTCCTGGCGACAGCAGGCGCTTTTGGGGCGCGGGCGCTGGGATGCCGATGTCGTGAGCGATTATGTGATCGAGCATCTAGGCACTGAAGATGGCTTACTGGTCGTTGATGAGACCGGTTTCTGAAGAAAGGTCAGCCGTCATGCGGGGTCGGGCGGCAGTATACGGGATCTGCCGGCAAGATCACGAACTGCCAGATTGGGGTATTTGACACCTATGTATCGACGCGGGGCCATGCCTTTATTGATCGCGCCCTGTATCCCCCGAAAGACTGGACATCGAACCGTGAGCGCCTGCAGCAGACCCACATTCCCGATGACGTGATGTTTGCAACCAAACCGGCGTTGGCCTCGATGATGATCGAGCGGGGTATCGAGGCCAGCGTGCCCTTCCGCTGAGTCGCAGCAGACAGCGTGTATGGCGTCGGCGATGTGGAACGCACACTTCGTTGGGCAAGAATAGGATATGTCCTTGGCGTCAAAAGTGATTACTGGTTCGGGTCATGGGCAACAGACTCGCTGATTGCGGGAGAAGCAAAAAATATTGCTGCGGCTCTGTCAGAGAATGACTGGCGCCGCCTACCCGCCGCCCATATCCTCAGATGGTCCGTCTTTCGACGAACACATCAGGCCAACGCTATGCGCTCTCAATTACGACACAAAATGCAACTGTAGTGCTAGGCTCAGGACCTATTAATTTATTGGGGTAAGCGAGATGTTGTAATCCACAGGCTTACCGATGGAGGGTGGGCCTGTGCGTGATGTGTTTATGCTTTCTGAGAACCAGATGAAGCCGATTGAACCGTTTTTCCTCGCGCGCACGGAGTGCCACGCATGGATGACCGGCGTGTTCTGAGCGGAATCGTCTACGTAATCCGTAACGGTCTTCCGTGGAAAGACGCTCCGAGAGCGTATGGTCCGCACAGGACTTTGTATAATCGCTTCATCCGGTGAAGCCGCCTCTGTATCTTTCACAGAATCTTTATCGCCTGACAGAACAGGCTGGCCGTTCAAAGCGGCTGATGATCGATGCAGCACACCTCAAGTCACACCGAACATCGGCGTGCCTGCTTAAAAAGGGGCTTTTCCCCACCATATCCGACGTACAAAAGGCGGCCTGAACTCAAAACTCCATGCCCTGTGCGATGGACAGGGACGCCCTGTCCGACTTCATCTGACTGCAGAATAGGTCAGTGTCTTTAGAGGCGCTGATGTTCTGGTGACGGACTTGTCGGTCGAAACAGCAGAAGTCATCGGTGATCGAGATACGACAGCAATAAAATCAGACAGTCTCTAGCAGAACGGAACATCACCGCCTGCATCCCCCCAAGAAAAACCGGAAATCAAAACCACCATGTGACTGGCATCTTTATAAAAAGCGCAATCTACATCGAACACATGTTCGCAAAGCTAAAGGACTGGCGATGCGTTGTGGTCAAATACGACCGTTGTGCTCACACTTTCATGTCTGCAATCCATATCGCAGCAAGCTTCATCTGCTATCTTAAAGAATGAGTCCTGAGCCTTGTTCAATCTGATGTTCTATGCCTCAAGAACAACACTATCCTATACCGAATTTCGATGGATCTAAACAAATAGACAGAGGCTTTTCCCTGAGTAGGCCCTTCTCATAACTTAAAATCCGTCTTAGCTTGCCGACTGAAATAAATTTCCACTCATTCCGGTATAACGTTTGCGTAAAAATCAGAAACACCAAATCTGACACTCGGGATTACCCAAAATAGATAGACTTTTTGACCATGAAGTAACTCATAAAATCCGAGGTACCGAGAGCTATCTGATGGACACAGCAACAGCCAATCTCAGACAGATAGCGAAAGCCATAAAGTTCCCGGAAACAACTTTCAAACAAGCTGTTTTAAATTCTCCTTGTCATTTAAAAATCCATAAGTCCTAAGTAATGCTTCTTGAGTACGCGCTTTATTAAAAAAACTCGCTGTTATTTCTGCATTTTCAAGCATAGCCATAATATCTTTATCTTGATTTTCCACACCCAGCAAAGCCCGTGCAAGAGCATCGACTACCGGGTCATATTCTTCAGGCGAAAACCATAAGCCATTCCGACGGGTGGCATATTCGAGACCACCTGTTCCATGGTAACCAACTATTGCGCAACGTGAAGCCATCGCTTCTAAAGGTGAGAGAGCAAGACTTTCCATGCGGCTAAGCGATAAAAAAACTGTAGCTGACCCCATTTGTTTTGCCACCTCTTCTACAGAAAAATTTTCTAGCTTTATCCAAGGGATATTCGACAATTTTGGATATTTTAGTCTAAACATTATCTGTAAAAGATCACTGACTGCTGGAAGACCTGCTTGCGCGGGCCATTTACGAGGAGCCGTCAGAATTTTCATTTCTTTAACTGTCGGATAAAATCTCTCTCGGTCTATGAAAGCAGGAACAACATGGACCTCCTCGTTCTTGAAACCAATAATAGAGCACATATCGTATTTAGCTTCATGACTAGGAACTATCACCGCTTCAAATCCTGCATCTCGGTAATTTTTCGCAGTTAATTGATTCATGAACATATAGTACTGGTTCTGGCAAAAAATTACTTTTCGTGCGGATGTAGGTGTCAACGCCAAATCACGTAACCAACCGTTAAATGGTTCTGGAAAAACAAAAATACTATCGGGTGTGTCACTTAGCGCATCGGTTACCAATTCTTTATCTTGACCACTATTAAGCCATTCAGGAAAACCTTCCGGCTGGAAAACTCTAACATCATAACCATAAGACAGAAGAAGTTTAGCGTGTTGATAAGTCACCTTAATACCACCAGTGATAAGAGATTTTGAAAATGGATTAATAAAAATAATTTTCATTCTTCGATGCTTTATGGTTAGGATTTCTGTTGACATTAAGTCACATTATTATGTATGAAAATCAATAGAATTTTTCATCTTATATCAAAATTTTAGATTTCATTGTACTTGTCTGACAGCCTATTTTGACTACTTGGTGTATAGAAATTATTTGGTCGGCAATAAGAATAGAAACTTCAATAAAAACCAAATGTTGCTATCTGTTGTCCTTTTTCAAATTACCGTGTGACTGGAACTGCGGATAAGTGATGGTTATCGCCCCACAGACATTTACACTAAAATTTTAAAAGACATATCGAAACCGGATTACAAAGCGTGAACGGAATTTCTCCAGTTGTCTTCCAGCCTGAATACTCACATGCTCTATCTTATTGATTTTTATTACTACTTTCTCCTTACTGTCCTAATCCCCACACAAGTCCTTCGTAGAAAAAGAAAGTTTTCTCTTCCTACGATTAACAACCAGTTCTTAGTCTCCCAGAGGAACCACTCTCTAAGTCTGCAATCTCCGGCCGGATGCATGTGTGCCCGGCCAGGCAAGGCGTTAAAAGGGAGCATCTACGTGGCGACTTAAATTATTGGTTAATTAAGCAGATTTTACCAAATTTTGCTTTGCCTGATTGTTCTTGAGGTAAGGGCCTGCAGCACAAATGGTCACTGATAGGATGCCCATTTCACCATTGGACAAATGGTCACCCAATGGAAGCTCTGCATTACCACCTGTCCACGCAACACCATCCCAAGTCTTGTCAGTATGCCACCCAGTAGGTTTTTCAGTAGCAAGGTGTGATGTAATATTGAACTGCTGTTTTGCACACAGCAGACGAACCTCTCCAACAGCAACCCCCAAATAACGTCGATCATCTACAAACGGTCCGATCACGTCATAAGGTCGGCTAGCACGTGAGACTATATTAACTGATTTCGTGTTCGCTGGAAGCATGAAGCTATATTGCTGCGCATTTTGCCGCATTGGATGAATGATAGCGCCCGTATCCGTCACTAGAAGAATATCTGGATCATTATTGAGTTCCGGCTTTATTACAGATATCTAATTACCAGGATTGCAGTTTTTATGCCATATTGCGCGCCATTCAAGAGTGCGATAAAGAAGCTCAATAAACGCCAGATCCACGTTTTGTGGAATATTGGCACTAGGCTTATCTCCCCAATTTTGGACCACACCACTCAGGGCAGAGATTTTGCTTTCTTGAAGAAAAGAAGATCGGTTAACTGTATCCAGACAGCTTTCAGTAAGCATGCCGTCTGCTTTAATAATAGAATGCTGCTCCGTTTCCACGTGATAGTAATCGTAAGAGGAAATGGATTTGTCGTAATAGATTGATAATCCATTGACTAACATATGCACCGGAACAAATCGGTTCTTAAAAAATAGACAGTGTCCAGCCGTAATGAGCATGTCCTTGTAAGGAAAACATTGTCTCCAATAGCGTCCTTGACTATACGAACAGGCCAACCAGCTTCGTCATCAGACAGTTCTGCCTGCACCATAGTACGCGACTTGCCTACCCAGACGACTGAACGCGAAATATCCTTATTATTCTTCCAGTCGAACGCAACCACTGTGTCATTGATCTGAATATCTTCAACAGCAACATCTCCTTGAGAAGTGCAAATCATACTACCAGCAAGAAAAGAATTTACTTCAACAACACTCCCACGGAACATGTAATTATTTCTATTATATCCTCTTGCAAAATTAACATTTGCCAAAACAGCACCGCTCTGATCAACAATAGTTTTTCCGTCATTTCCCCACTGGAGATGGATATTGTTGTGTTTGTTAAAAATAATCTTATCATACGGCGAAAAATTATTTAATGTGAGACTGCCACTTTCAGCATAGTTTGTTATAATCAACGTATTAAACGTATTTTTATCAGAAGCAGCAAACGTAATAGAAGCTTTTAACATTCCAACAGTTAAGGTACTTCCCTTTGCAAGGATGACATTCTTTCCTGTCAATGTTCCATCAATTACAAAATTTTTTGTTTCAATAATAAGTGAACCGTTATTTACAACAGTGTTATTAACTTTAAGATAGCCATTTCCTCTCAAGGTGACGCTTCCATCAACGGTCATATTGGTAGAATCAAAACTAGTATGAAGAGAATTATCTTCTTTTTCCCAAATATATTTTTCCAAATTAATGTTCAGCGTAATGGGTGAAGATGTCCCATCAAGCGCAATTTCATTATTATTATAGGAACGCCTCCACTCTCCACTTTGGCTTATCACTATCATTTTCTAACATCCTAAATTTACTTAACTACAAGAAACCTGCTTCAGCCATAAAATCTTCTCAGTTTTATTCCACGGAAAAATTGTTAGGACAATAAAAACAATCTTAAAAACAGGGAAATTCTAATATTTTTGATTAGGCTGACACTTGCATTTTTCTCGTTAGTGAGAGCGGAAAGCGCTGGAGTAATGTATTTGTCCAAAGATAGGCCATATCTACCCATACGCTTGAATCTATATAGGTTTGTCCAGAAAACCTTTACGCAGCCTGGCCCATCAATGGCTGCTGCGTAGGTCGCTTTCCATTTGCGGATCAACCGGAACTTTCGATCAATGGTAATGTGGAATTTATGACCAAAGAACGAGATGGCAAGATCTGTTAAGAGGATCGTCTCTTCCTCCTGCCACTTTGCTTTGATAAGCTTGAGTGTTCCGCGCATATGGTGATCTTTACGAGATAACTTTGCTGGCGTGGCCTGCTTGTCCGTGGGATCTGCCCAACAGAAAATCTATCTTATCTATACTAAGATCGAGCGTCTCCGAAATGGCTACCAATGTTGCGTCCAAGATCCGGCCATACATCGGCAGATAAGCGATGTTTCTCAAATTGGCGCCAAAGTGATTGAACAGAAATTTAATCGCCCCATTTAAACCAGTCGTTCACGGGGAACTACCGGATCGTTTTTGCATCAGCCACACGATCCGACAACCCCATCTCCGGAAAACGTATGATGGAGAGTCGATCGTTCAGTAAGTATTCCATGCTTCCGTTAGACAGACTGTTCAGAGTCTTGATCATAAAAACTTTGAACATCAACACTGGGGCGAACAATGGCCATCCACCCCTGCTCCCGTCTTAAATGCCGGTGCCTTGTCCAAATGTGGGAGGAACACCTCAAAACCTACAATCCGAAAAAGCGCTTCGAGTTGATCACCAAGCCTTTGCCATCCTCTTTATCTGCTGCCAGCAAATAAGGACCGGAAGCCAAGATCTGGACGCTCAGCAGACGCAAGCCGTTTTCATCGATCTTACCCAAAGGAAGGGCAGCAGAACCATTCGTCCAGCGGCAAGACGCTTCAAGACCATACCAACCGGACAAATCATCCTGCGTCAGGTGGGTATCAAATGCTTTTGAAACATTTCCGTCAAACAAACTGACTTGACCAACCAGAACGCCCAATGAGCGACGGTCATCAACAAACGGACCGATGACATCACTCGGGCGGCTGCTACGGGAAACAAGATGCACTGTCTCCACACCTGCAGGCAGCATAAATGTTGCCACATTCCCTTGATGACGAAGAGCCCGGATAACCTCACCCGTTTCTGTCACAAGATGCAGGTCTGCCTCAGAAGTTAGGGCTGGAGCTTCGATCGTCTGCTCAAAACCAATCTCTGTAGACCGAGCCTCCAGAGTGCGGAACAGAGGTTCAACTGTCCCCCGTGTAACAACAAGTGCCGCAGCACCGTCTGTCTCCCAGTTCCGTTCTGCCTGTTTCTGGCCAAAGCGCACTACTGTTCCATCCTGACGGAAGGTAGAACGATTTCCCGTGTCCAGATAGCTTTCCGTAAGCATTCCATCTGCACGGATCACGGCATGCTCTTCCACTTCAATGTGGAAATAGTCATAGGACGTGATGGAGCGATCATAAAAAATGCTCCGGCCATTAACCAGCATCCGAACTGGCACAAACTTGTCCTCAAAGAACAGGCTATGCTCTGGCGTAATCAGAAGGTCTTTATAAGGAACGCCGTCAGCAATTGCGCCAGCTTTCACCCGCACCGGATATCCAGCATCCACATCAGCAAGGTCAGTTTTGACCTCCATGTGCTTTCTGCCAGTCCAGACAACAGATTTTACTACCTTACGCTGTTGCTGCCAGTCCCAGGTAGTAACATGATCCCCAATCAGCAGGTCTTCCACTGCAACCTCGCCAGACGGCGTGGAGATCATGGAACCAGACAGGAAGCAGACTTCAAAAACCACATCCCCGCTGCCATCCGTCGCCGTTGAGAGCGTGAAGCCATAGGACTGGACGCCTTTAATATTCAGCGTGATGGTCTTGCCGCTGGTCAGTGTCAGGACAACCTGATCGTTATTCGGATAGCTGATGCCATCTGTCTTCACGTCAGATGCCTTGACGCCCGCAATTTCAATCCCGTCAGAATTGCCAGCCTTTACGCCATCAAAGCCGGCAATAAGCGTATTGAGCGTACCACCATTCTCAAGCCCGGTGACAATCAGACCAGTGTTGGTGCTGCCATCCATCACAACCGTGCCACCGGCAGAATTGTTGATCGTAGCGTGACCACCATTGCTAAGCGTCATCGTGCCAGACAGAACGCCACCTGGAGAAATAGTAGCAGAACCGCCAGACATAACCGTTAGGTCGCCAATTCCCGCGCCGGTCTTAACGACAGCAGAACCGCCGTTATTAACTGTTGTATCTGCAACAGTTGCAGACTGGCTCACGGTCAACGTACCGCCGTCATTAACCGTAGTATTGCTGACAACACCGCCACCATAAATCGTGGCAGACCCACCGTTATTGATTACGGCAGATACAGCAGACCCGGCTACCTGATTAGATACAACCGTCAACCCACCGCCGGAGCCTACGATTGTGCCAACGGCGTTGCCCGCACCTACGCCCTGAGTGCCACCTGCACTCAGTATGGCACCGCTGGTCACGCCGCCATCATTCATCCAGATGTGTGCACCGGCACCGGAAACTACTGTATTCAATGCCAGGCCATTGGAACCTACAACTTCCTGGCCGCTAGCCTGAACCAGCGTATTGCTGACAGTCGCGCCGGCCTGAACGTATTCATTCCCACCGCTACCAACAATTGTGCTGGTTACCTGCGCGCCACCACTTACATACAGGTTACCATTCACTGTTGTGTTGGAAGCCTGACCGCCACTTTCGACAACAGCCTTACCGGATGCCTGAACGGCTGCACTAACAACTTTACCACCGTCAGTAACTGTCAATGCACCGCCAGCACCAACTGTCGTTGAAGTCGCAACAGCGTCTCCGCCAGCAAAGCTGGAACCTGAAGTGCTCCACGGTGTATCATCTGGCCAGTATTTAGCAGAAACCGTACCAACTGTCTGGCTGGCGCCATTCTGGATAGATACGGCAACCGTCTTACCACCATTGGTCACATACTGGTTTGCACCATTCGCAAGGATCGTGTCAGAGGCAACACCACCTTCAACGTGCTCAACACCACCAGCGCCAACGCTTGTCGCCTGCGTTACACCGCCAGCATAAACAACGTCATAACCAGCAGAGGCAATGTTCAGGGCATTACCAGAACCGCCTGCAGAGATCAGGATGCCACCACCCTGTGCGGTTACAGCAGAGGCAACGCCCCCACTCCCAATGGCCGTCCAGCCATCCTGCACCTTGCCAGAGAGAACTTCACCACCATCATGAGCGGATACGAAGCCGCCGCTCTGGGTCGTGTTATTCAGAACAGTCCCTGTTCCAGCAACGTTGATACCACCACTGGTAGTAAGAACCGTATTGTAAGCCTGTGCTCCAGACGCAAGACCCAGCGTACCGTTTGCAGACACAGCAATACCGGAAACAACACCACCCTGGTCTAGCAGGTACCCCCCAGAGTTAAGGGTGACACCCGTTGCTGATGCACCAGCAGATATCGTTGTCTGAGCGCTTGTGATACTACCGCCCGACAGTGCGGCACCAGAGGTCACTATACCCCAAGCGCCGCTCTGCGTGGTGTTATAAGCAACTGTACCAGCACCATCAACATTCAGGCCAGCAGAAACGCCCAATACTGCGTTATAGGCTGTAGCGCCAGACGCAAGACCCAGTGTACCGTCTGAGGAAACAGTAATACCAGAAACAACACCACCCTGGTCTAGCAGGTAACCTTTGGATCCAACCCTCACGCTTGCTGCAGAAGCACCAGCAGAAACAGTTGTTTGACCATTCAGGATGCTGCCACCGGATGCATAGCCACCGGAACGCACTTCCATCCAGCCGCCAGAAATTTGGGTATTAGAGGCCTGACCAGCGCTCCCGACAAAAGCGTGACCAGAAGATTGGACTATGACATCAACTGTTGTACCACCAGCGATAGCAGTTACTGAAGCACCCGAGCCAACTACGACTAAGGAAACAACACCGCCACTGCTGGCAATAACCTGACCGTTAGACGCTATGGTCCCGCCGGAAACTAAACCGGCATCAGCTAGAGTACCTGAAATTGTCCCGTTAACATCGGCTTTCAAAAAACCGCCAGCAGAAACAACCGTGTTGCCACGGACTACACCACCAGAATTCAGCGAAATACCACCGCCGTTTCTAGCTATCGTGTCACTTGCAATGCTACCAGCAGAAACCTGAAGACCACCACCATTGCTCAACGTCAGGCCAGAAACTGCGCCGCCTTTAGCATAAACGCAGGCATAACCGCTAACGGTACCCCCATTAATCTGGGCGCCAGAAGACAGTAGAACCTGACCAAACCTGTTCTGAGACTGATTGCCGGTAAGAGTCAGATTGGTTTCAACTGAACCCGACAACGCATTGAGCGTAGTACCATCAACGGTACTATCGCTGATTACGCCGCCGGAGAGGTTATCCGTGGTCAGGCGAAGGGTTACGTGGGCTGCGGAACCCGCGTTCTGCAATGTCGTTGCGAGGTACCCGCTGCTCAACAGGCCGCTATTTGTAACTGACCCGCCACCGGAAAGGTAGAGACCAGAAACAACGCCACCGGATGCAATAGCAACGACAGTAGCGTTCCCTACAGCGTTAGAAAGGTTATAGGCAGACGCCCCAGCTGCAATGTTAACGCCGCCGTTTGCAAGCGCAACACTGCTTACAACGCCACCACTTAGCGCATTGATTTGTGCATTGTTTGCAAGCGTACCACCAGAGACTAAACCTGCATCTGTTACCGTACCTGAAATTGTTCCGTTAACATCGGCTTGCAAAGAACCGCCAGCAGAAACAACCGTGCTGCCACGGACCACACCGCCAGAATTCAGCGTAATGCCACCGCCTTTTCTGACTATTGTGTCACTTGCAATGCTGCCAGACGAAACTTGAAGACCACCACCATTGCTCAAAGTCAGGCCAGAAACTGCACCACCATTAGCATAGACACAGGCAAAACCGCTAATGGTACCGCCATTAATCTGGGCACCAGAAGATAGTTGAACTTGACCAAACCTGTTCTGAGACTGATTACCAGTAACGGTCAGGTTATTTTCGACTGAACCACTATAAGCATTCAGTGTAGTGCCATCAATAGTACTGGCATCAATAACACCGCCAGCATAGTTACCTACAGTCAAAGCAGCTGTGACACTTGTCACATGACCATAGTTATTTAAAGTCGCACTTAGGCTACCGCGATCGAGACTGCCACTGTTAACAACAACACCACCACCCTGCATATTCAGGTCATAAACCTGACCACCTGCAGAAATAGTAACATTCGCAGTGTTGGGCGATACGTTATAAGCATATGAAACAATACCGCCACTATAAACATTCAATACCGAGTTAGCATCCATACTAAGGTTTGCACTGGTTATACCAGACTTAACGTCCCACTGACTCATTTTTTACCTCGCTGACTGAAAAAGAACCCCAAAAAAAACAGAAAATATTTTTGGGCACCGGCTAAATTTTCCAAACCCTACTTTGTTTGGTTTTTCCTACTTTGTTTGGTTTTTCTTAGAGTTAGGTTGTTACTGCGTATTGCGCGTACGTCAATCGTTTTTTTGACCGAAAATCTCAAACCCATAAAAACATCAACTGACACATAGTGTTGGGCTTTGGTTACCGTTTGAAATTCTTAACATTCAGTGGAAAAGGGCCGAAAATGGACTCGGTGTTGCGATAAACGAAACATTGATAAGCTGGGTAACGCTAGGCCCTGTTAGGGCTTGGGGACAGTCTACTGCTACTGCCACGTGGATGGCCGCGAGGAACGACTTTGCTGTTTTTTCGTATCTGATTGCGACAGCGCGCCACTCCCTGAGGAGAGCCAAGAGGTTCTCAATGAGATGCCGATACCGATAGGCCCGTTTTAGGCAGGCGACCGACCCATCCCATCGTTTCTCGGGAATAGCCGCCCGGGTTCCCATGTCCCGTATCCGTTCAAGAAAAGCGTTCGACGCGTAACCCTTGTCTGCCACTACCTACAAGGGAATATCAGGAAGACTGTCGAGCATGGCTGGCGCCAATGCGAGTTCATGGGCTTGGCCGGGGACCAACTGAAAATCGAAGACTTTTCCGTCCAACAGCAATTACGCAAACTTTTGTGCTATAGTCACCACTAGAACGGCCAATTACTTCACGGTGGTTTTGCTCTTCGAAAGAGCCCCCTTTTTTAGGCTACCGCCGCCTTGTGGTGAGCCCTGATGTTCGTACCATCTAAACTCGGGACCTATTAATTTATTGAACTGAGCGAACGGTTGTGATTCACAGGCTTACCGATGGAAGGTGGCCTTTGAGTAATGAGTTTATGCGGCCTGAGAGCCAGATGAAGCGGATTGAGGCGTTTTTTCCTCTCGCGCACGGAGTGCCACGCGTGAATGACCGGCGTG
>NZ_BAMV01000036.1 GCF_000963925.1 Acetobacter cibinongensis | reverse complement strand
CGAAGGTGTTGCGACGACCGGTTGAATCCGCCCAGCATGTGGGGTGTGGCCTTGGAACAATGTGATACCACCAATTAAAATACCCAGAGTACGACGATCATCAACGAACGGTCCGATCACATCGCTCGGCCGACTGACGTTGGATACAATGCGGACGGCCTTCATACCGGGAGGGAGCACGAACACGGCATGGCCATTGACCTCACGAACCGGACGAATCACTAAGCCGTTGTCCATCGTAAGGTGGAGGTTCATATCTTGGCTCAGTACAACCGGCAGGGTGCGCGCAGGAAGCGCACCCTGCTCAGCACGGCTGGAGATCGCATTAAAAATAGGTTCGACAAAGTCTCGAGAGACATCCAGCGGGGCCGCGGCATCCGCCCAGGTCAAATTACGGCTGACAGCCTTGTCGATAGAAACAACTTTAGTCTGCTTTGAGAAAGACGTTCGGTTTCCGGTATCGAGATAACTCTCCGTGAGCACCCCGTCCGCCATGACAACGGCATGTTGAGCTGTCTCGATATGGTAGTAATCGTAAGATAAGATCGTCTTGTCGAAGAAAATTGAACGACCATTGACGAGCATTCGAGCTGGCACAAATTTGCCGTGAAGCAAAAGACAGTGCTCACCCGTGATCAGCAGATCCTTAAACGGCACGCCATCAGAGAGTGAATTTTTGAGAATACGTACCGGGTAGCCAGCTTCATCGTCAGCCAACTCCGGACGCACACTACAGTGCTTTGTGCCAACCCAGACCAATCTGCTTACTGTGCTGAGATTTTTTACCGGGCACCATGTCAGAATGTCATCACCTACATGGAGAGACTGAACGGGAATTAGACCGGAAGGGGTATGAATCAGGGTACCGGCAAGGAAACAGACCTGAACTTTGATCCCACCTGCACCATCATCCATGATATCGATAGGGCCAGAAGAATACTGACCCGCAAGTGCCGTGGACACCGTCTGCCCTGCTGCAGAAACGGTAAGAATGCCAGCATTATTGATAAATGCCGTAGCGCCAGATGCATAGTTTAGGCCACGGAAATCGAGCGTAGCACCAGACGCGAGAAACGTTTTATCGGCCACGGCACCAGAACTGAGAACGAGTGTTGCGCCAGAGAGCACCCTTTGAGACGTAACAATACCTCCTGACATGACACTCTCAGTCCCTCCTGAAAGTGTATTATTAAGTGAGACGCCGCCGCTGGAAACAGTCAGGGTCGCACCACTAAAGAGCGTCTCCTGGTGAAGATTTGCACCAGCCATGACTGTGGCGACTGTGCCGGAATAATACTTGTTGTTAAATGAAACGCCCCCGGAAAAAGTAAGCTTACCTCCAGAAAATACGTTATTTTGGCCCGTGCCGCTGACAAGGACGAGCGACCCACCGGTAAAGGTGGCATCCCGCAACGTGCCCCCGACAATTCTGATGGTTCCGCCTGACAGAACTTTTGTACCTGAAGCAACGCCAGCGATTTCCATTTTACCAGAGGCCGAAATGGTATCTCCGCGAACAACAGCGCCTTCCAAAGCAGCAAGTGTGCCACCAGAGGAGACTATGTTCCCACCAGCCATACCTCCACTTGATACGGTTAGTTTCGCGCCGGCCAAAATGGTTTCCCACGCCACATGAGCACCCGATAAGACGGTTTCGCTCCCACCGGACAAGATATTTGAAACTGCGTTTCCGCCTGAGGACACGACAATTGAACCACCAGACATGATGGTTCCGCGCTCTGCGATCCCGGAGGAAAGCACCACCACTTTGCCACCAGCAAAGACACTATCTCCAAGTGCAATTCCGCCGGACGCGGCTGTGATGCTACCGCCAGAGAACACCGTGGAAGCGGAAGTCACGCCCCCACTGTGAATACTCAATGAGCCGGATTGTATCCATGAACTATTCAAAACCTGCCCAGAAGAAACTACGACCGTTGCACCGGAAACCCGGGAGCCGGAAATAACGGTACTATTGGGTCCTACAGGTGATTTTGAATTAGCCGACAAAGTCTTGCTGACAACAGGAACAAGATCATCCTGAGAATAAACCTTGAGGTTTGTCCATTCGCTGACCGGTTGATAATTCGTAAAATTCTCGTTCCAGTAAGCTGCCCATGAAATATAAGGCAAGCTTGCGTAAATTGTCTGGGTAACCGGAGCGGAAGACGCATCAGTCGGCGTGACGCTAAAATTCCACTCCCACATCGTCCGGGCATGGTTTACATAATAGACTTGATGACCTTCAATTTTCGTATAATAGCCGGGAAGAAAGGTGACCTGTGCACCTCGGGTAATAGAATAGGTATATGTTTTGCCCACCGCAAAATTGGTCGAGACATATTGAGGAAGGCTATTCTGGAGATAGGCGAGTGCTTGCGGATCATTAAGGGAATAGCCTGTGTTGTCATCGGCTGTGCTCACCAGTCCGCCCCAGTTAATTCGCCACGGTTTAGGCCCTAAGATTTGTTGCCCACCGTGCGCCCAAGCCCCATCTTCAAAATTGGCTTGAAGTGCGAAGAATTGCAGTCCTTGTGAACTTGTTGAGTGAATTGTCACATTAATGGAAACAGAGGTCACATGCGTCCGAAAATCAATAGGAAGATACTGATTATCAGCCCCTGTCTTTGAATTTGGAATTGTGTGCGTAAACGTATCGTTCGTATAGTTTGTTACTGTATTGAAAGTGGCAATGTTGTTGATACTGCCCGAGGATAAAACAAGACCGCTTATTACTGTTCCTGACGTTGCTGAAATATGACCACCAGCCAACACCTTCAGATCGTGCCCGACAGCCCCACTGACAATATCAAGAACACCCCCACTCTGGACTGTAAGGCCAGCCAGCACGGCACCTGATAACGCTGAAACGACAGCTCCCCCTAAAACGATCGTCGAGTTGCTATCGTATGGAGCCTTTGGTGCAGCCATTGAGGTGTGGCCACTAACATAATAGGTAGCACCATCAATATTTACGGCCTCCCAGATACCTTTAGAAATTACCGTTGCCATCTAACTTAACCCGCCTATAGTTAGTATTTTATTGACAAATTTTTTATTCGAATAAATAACCGGCAATAACAAATATATTTTGTTCTAATTTTACATAACTTTATTAATAAACAATTTAATTTTTACTGTAATTAATTCCAAACAATTCTTTGTTCTCAGGGACATGCCTGTGATTATATTTCCCCAATATCAATAAAGAAAATGCGAGCAGAGCGGAGCTCTATTGAGCGGCCCGATCAGGATAAGACTCTCTCCTAGATACCAATGAGAGCAAAGACGAACATCCACTGTTTGAGTTTGCGCTGCGGTCAAACCCCCGCTCATCCTGAGCGGAGCAATTTGTCTGAGGAGCAGAAAGAATACTGGATGATAGAACTTGGCTGTTTCGTTAACATTTAATGCAGGCGGATGCTATTGGCGCTCCATTCAACTGCTTTGATGCACCCAATGGAAACCCGGCTATATATATAGTTAGATTATTAGCCGCAAAACTGGCGACAAAGCCAAAGTAGCCTCATCAAAATTCTTCAATGCTTATAGCATGCGTTCGTTCTAATTTAGAACAATGAAAGGCTGGCAGCATTTCTTAAAATATGGGGAACGATATATCGTGGCACTACCACGCAGCCAAGAACACAGCGAGGCTACAACTGCGGAATGTTGTGCGTTGTTGCCAGCTGGCAGAAAATGAATCATCCACCTGTCGTGGAGTAAATGGTTAAAAAGGTGGTGCGCCCTGCTGGATTCGAACCAGCGACCCACAGCTTAGAAGGCTGTTGCTCTATCCAACTGAGCTAAGGGCGCCTGCCTTGGCGTTGCAGATACCGACCACTGACCTAAAAATCAATGGGTCCAGTTCTGAATTCGGTCAGAAGCAAAATTATCAGCATACACTTTGGGGCTACGCACCCGTTCTACCGGCTGCTCGACCTCAGCCTCTATTTTTTTACGCTGCGCGTAGGCCACAGCCTCTTCGCAAGACGCAAAATAGAGCCGAATTTGTGATTGAGGGTCTGAGCCGCCTGACCATCCCATTAAGGGGTCCCGGCTGCGTGGGGCAGTTTGTCCGTATTCAAACACCCATTCTTGAGTGCTTGCCAGACCTGACTGGCCTGCTGCTTTTGGCTGCTTATAAATCCGTGCTGGCATGGTCATGCCTCCAGATAGATAGTGGTCGGGGCGCCCGGACTCGAACCGGGGGCCTCTTGTACCCAAAACAAGCGCGCTACCAGGCTGCGCCACGCCCCGAACGAAGCGGAACCTAAGCGCCATTCGTCCGGTTGGCAACCCCAAAAGTGAAAAAAATCAGTTATTTGTGCTCTTTTGTTTTGCTGGCCAGCGGCGGGACAAACAAAGGAGCCGTATCCCATGGGAACAAAACCCAGGTATCCTGCGGGACTTCCACTACAAACTTGTCTGTCAACGCTTTAGCAGCGGGTTTGGCATACAGGCATGCGAAGGTCGCTTTGGGCAGTTTCTCGCGTACCACGCGTGCCGTCACACCGGAATCTACCAGGTCATCAATAACCAGAAAGCCTTCGCCATCTCCGGCGGCGTCCGGTGACTTGATGATAGAAGGCTGTCCGCGGTCTTCTTCATCATAAGTTACTACTGAAATGGTTTCCACCAAACGGCAGTTGAGTTCCCGCGCAATAATGGCGGCTGGGATCAGCCCCCCGCGCGTAACAGCCACAATACCTTTAAGGGGCAGTGCTGGCACGAGTGCCTCAGCCAAAAGGCGGGCATCCCGGTGCAGTTGGTCCCATGTGACAGTCGCGTAGTTTACGGCCATCTGGCGCTTATTCCTTACTTAACAGTAATCTCTCAGGCCAGCTCCCCCGGCCCTTTCGGCGCTGTTCTGCCACTACCCGCCCCTGTGCTGCAAACCTGTTTCTCTGAAAAGCGCATTTTTCCGGGTCATTTTAAGGGGCAAGATCCATCATCCTGTTATTTTGCCCCTACAGATTTTTACAAACGTAAATTTTTTCCTGAAAAGAACTTTCTGACTTACCGCGCTTTATTACGGAACAGAATGAGGCCAACCGCGTGGCGATGGAGAAGTTTGTCTCTCTAACCCATTGATTAACGCAGTGGTCTGTTCACTGTGTAACAGAGCTACAGGACTGCAAGAGGCGCAGTCCTTTGTACCGAGGCAGAACAAGGAACCGTTCGATGACACACAACATCATAAGAAACGCCATGACGGCTGCCGCTTTTATTGCCACTCTGGCGCTTGCTGGATGTGGGGACAGATATGATTCCGGCGCACGCGCTGGCTCTGGGGCCCTGATCGGTGCCGGTGGGGGTGCCGCTATTGGCGCGCTGGCTGGTGGCGGTACAGGCGCAGCCATTGGCGCACTGGCCGGGGGTGGCACTGGGGCAGCTGTAGGGGCAGCCACAACACCGCAGCGCCCACGCCGCTAAGCGCATACTTTGGCTGGGGGATAACTGGATACCTCCCCAGCCATGACGCCGTGCCATTCTTTTAGAGCCAAGGCGGGCGTATTTTCCTAATTTATGGCTATTTTCTCCCATCATGGGGCCACTCTGGCATAGCGCTGTAAAAAGTCTGACGCTAAAAGAAAAGGCATGACAACACAGCCTTCTCCCTTCGCGTCCTCCCCTATCGTGCTGGACCATCCGCTTATTCAGCACAAACTGTCCCATCTTCGGAAAGCTGAGACATCAACCGCAGGCTTCCGCCGTTTGGTGCGTGAACTCAGCCTGCTGATGTGCTATGAAGCCACCCGCGACCTGCCTCTGGAAACTGTTGAAATCACAACACCGCTGGAGACAACGCACGCCAAGCAACTTGCTGGCCCGGATGTGTGCTTCATTTCTATTCTGCGTGCTGGCAACGGTTTGCTGGACGGTATGCTTGATCTTGTTCCCTTTGCTCCGGTTGGCCATATAGGGTTGTACCGCGACCCCAAAACACTTGAGGCCGTGGAATACTATCTGAAGCTTCCCACGCAAATATCATCTCGCCGCTGCGTTGTTGTCGATCCGATGCTGGCAACTGGTCACAGTGCCGCCGCTGCCTTGACACGCCTGAAGCAGGAAGGTGCCCAGCGCCTGCTGTTTGTCTGCCTTCTTTCCACTAAAGAAGGGATTGCCTATCTGGCAGAAACACACCCTGATGTGCCGGTCATTACCTGTTCGATAGACCCGACCTTAGATGACCACGGCTATATTCGTCCCGGCCTTGGGGATGCAGGCGACCGTCTTTTCGGAACCAAGTAGTCTCTCGCCCAGCAGAACTATCAGGATAGACCCAAACAAAAAGGGGGGAGGGCCACGTGCCCTCCCCCCTTTTTAATTATCACCTTACTCCAGGCCTTACGCCTGAACAGCTTTACAGTTCAAAGCGTATGCCCCCTCTGAACGTACGGCCCAGCAAGCTGCTATAAGTAGAGTTAGCAGCCAGCCCACTTTCCGGCAGGATAAGAGGTGAAGAATTGGCAAGGTTGGTAATATTCAGGAACACCTGCATTTTGCCAAAATCCTGATACTGCATTTTATAAGTAAAGTTCATATCAAAGTAGAATGTGCCCTTAACCTTGTTGGAATCTATCGTAGGATAATACGCGCTGTAGGCCGGGCAGTTAGACGCGCACTGTATGTAGCTGTTTGAGTAATTGCCCGCACTAATACCGCGCGCAATGGCCGTTACACTAAAACGGGACATGCTATAGGTAGCCGAGAAACGGTAAATCCAGTTTGGTGGCCCGGAAGAGCAGCAGTTTTGTCCTGCCAGATCAATTGCGGGAC
This sequence comes from Acetobacter cibinongensis, assembly GCF_000963925.1. Classification (GTDB taxonomy): domain Bacteria; phylum Pseudomonadota; class Alphaproteobacteria; order Acetobacterales; family Acetobacteraceae; genus Acetobacter; species Acetobacter cibinongensis. The sequence continues at coordinate 16,696 of NZ_BAMV01000036.1, read as the reverse complement.
TAAGCCCGGAGTCAGGCACATAACTCAGGTAATTTGTTGCCTGACCATGCACGGTGAAGGTTCCGCCCACACCTGGGAAGATACGCCGCACCGGAAATTGGTATGATGCATCAATATCAATGCCACTTGTTGTAATCTTGCTGAAGTTGAACGGACTTGCCTTGAACAGCAGATCTCTCTGCCCTGATGGGTCCACGCCATAAGATGAACAGAAGCTCTGGTTGCCCTGATAGCACTGGTCAATAATATCCTGCGAATAGAACTGCTGGATAGCGTCCTTCAGCTTGATATGGAACCAGTCAACCGAGATGGAAAGCCCTGGCACAAACCGGGGCGTAATGACTGCACCCACCACGGTAGAGGAGGCTTTTTCCGGCCGTAACTTGCTGTTGCCCGTAGTCGTTTCCATAATTGTGCTGGTATCACCCGTAAACGGGTTGAGCACCGTGCTCGTGCGGGATGTGCCTGCCTGGTACAGTTCGTTAATGTTTGGAGCACGGATATCGCGGGACTGGGTAGCACGGAACAAAACATCCTCAATCGGCTGCCAGGTTCCCCCTACTTTCCATGTCGTCACATAGCCGGATGTGGAATAGTCTGTGCCACGCACGGCACCATTAAAGGCCAAGCCGTGTGCAAGCGGCACTTCTGTTTCCAGATAAGCTTCCTTGACGTTATAGCCACCAAAGGTGGGCAGGAAGTTGCCGACAGACCAGCCGGAACGATATTCGGTTGGCACATAGCCAGAAGCCCGCTCATCACGGTATTCACCGCCCACCGCAACGCTCACATCCCCCGCCCATGTTGCAAAGGGGGTCATGGACAGGTTGACGCCTGACACAATTTCCTGAAATTTTTGGTCGCGGTACGGATTGCCCAGAATATAGTTTTTTGCATCCTGAGACATCACACCCGTGCCCAACCAGTTGGCAGGCGCACAGCCGTTCCCCGGATTGGTCAGTGTGGACCGACACACAATTGAACCAGCCGGAATACCCGCAGCATTGCCAGCAGGGGCAAAAACAGCATCGGTTGCCCTAAGCTGGTTTGCGGTATTCATGACGTTGTAAATCTGCTCGTGCGTGCGTGTTGCGCTATATTGTGCATAGGCGCTCCAGGAGGCGCGCTTGCCGAACATTTCAAAATTGCCTTCACCACCAACAGTGTAACGCTGGACACTACGTTTGTTGTCGGTTTTACGGTAGGGCATATCCCGCGCAGTTGTACCGAGCCGGGCAGATGTCACCCCCTTAAGGGCATCTGCTCCCAGCGCGTTCTGGAGGTAGGCGTTATCGCCGGTCAGGTTGATGGAAGACAGATACTGTGGGCCAGCGTTATAAACATACTCGTTCCAGTTGTAGGACCCTTCCGCATACAGGTTGGCCCAAGGGGCAACCTTGTAACTCAGGCGGCCAAACAGGTTTCGGCGGTCACTCCCCGGAGACAGGCCGATGTTACGGCCGTTATCTGCCAGCGCGTAATCCCCGCCAACGGATGTTGTGGAGGTTGCGAGAGAACCATAATTATAGTGGTTAATACTCCCCCCCTGCCCAAAATAAATTCCTTTGAGAGAATTGGCCGTGCCACCCACGGATGAGTTGATAATACCGCCCGGCAACGCATTATTGGTACCCGCAGGCGACCGGACAATATAATAAGGCTGGCCGTTACCCGCTGCATAAGCAGGGTTAGAAATAATGCGGCTGTTATTCTCGTTCCATTTACGGTCAACCTGATAAATGCCATCCGTATGAGCGTAGTCTCCGCTCAGCAACACATGGCCTTTATCGTGAGCAAACCCGAAACCACCAGCGGCAGACGCTGAATAGTTTACACCGTCCCCGTAGGTAGAAATTCCGGAATCTGCATTCACTTTCAGCCCGGTAAAGGTTTTATCCAGCACAAAGTTGGCAACGCCAGAAACGGCGTCAGAACCATATTGAGCCGAAGCGCCACCCGTTACCACATCCACACGTTTTACCAACTGCTGTGGCAAGGTGTTAACGTCTACCAGGCCTGTAATAGAAGACGGGGCAGAACGGCGGCCATCCAGCAGAACAAGGGTACGGACCTCCCCCAGGTTCCTGAGGTTGAGGGCATTAATGCCTGCGGTGCCGCCGCTCAACGCCAGGCGAGAGTTTTCGGGCGTTGTGCTACCGGCAAACTGTGGCAACTGGTTGACCAGATCTGCCAGATTGTTGGTGGGAGACTGGTTTTGAATATCACTACGGGTCAGCACACTTACGGGTGTGGGTGTTTTGGAATTGCGGTTTGCAATACGGCTCCCCGTAACCATGATCACTTCATCAGATGTCTCTTTTTTAGCGGCGGGTGTTTTCAACGCAGCCTTGGTCGCTTCTTTCTTTTTGCTTTTGGTTTTGTTTTCGGTTTCCTTTTCAAGCGTATCTACTGCCGGTGCCGCATAGGCTGCATTTACTGAGAGGACAGCCAGTCCTGAGGAAAACGTTCCGCACAGAAATAGGATTTTCCGCATATTTCTGGATATTATCATCACAGCATATCCTCATCTAACGTGATGGCACCACGCACATTATTACGATATCGGATTAATCATGCCTGCATTGCGTTTTTATGTCGATTTCGGAATTAAATATATCCGTTAACCATAAGTTATGAGGTTACTGGCACCTGCCATAAGTTGCCCATCAAAAACGCTGCATTATCCGCCTTCAGCATGTCAAGATCAGGACCGGTGGGATAAAAGCCTGACGGCAGTACCATCTGCGGCCAGATAATGCCGTGCGCTTCCATAATGCGGCTGTGAAGCCATTGCCATGTTGCTTTTTGCCGCACACCCCATGTGAGCAACGTCACAAGGTCATTATCGCCCAGCCCCGTATAATCCCACAAAAGCAGACAGTGGCCGCCCCATGACCCCGGCGTGTTGTCGCCCGTGCGGTCCGTGTCCCACACCCCCGGCGCCTGATCAGCGGCGGCGAGTTGCACGCCGAGATAAGCGCAGCCCATACCCGCCACAACCAGCGCGAGTGCGTTACGGTCCTGCGGGTCAACCGTGCCCCAGAGCGGGTAATACGTCCCGTGGTCCAGATGATAGCCATCCCTGCCCGCAATCCCTAGAACGTCTACCTCAATACCCCCTTGATCGGACTCGGCATTGGCAGGCCTGTAGCCTGTGCTTTCGCTGTAGAACCGGACAGCATCCCCTGTGCTGACGTCGATCTGGTAGCCTGCCAGAGATGCCGTTGCCCGAAGGTGATTGGCGATTCCTACGCTGGTGCAGTCACCAATTTGGTCGTTCGCCAGCATCAACGGTGCCGGATCAATATGGTCACGCACAAGTCTGGCCGGGGCTTTGCGCGCCATCATGCGCAGGCCGGACAGGCGCGGCTGATTGTGGCGGGTTACAGCCGGTTTGCAGCCTAGCTTTCTCATTTATGGGTAATCCATTTCTCACAGGCCAGCACCAAAGGGCGGCAGGCGGCATAGGGGCCAGAGAGCGTGGCGCTTGGGCCGGTATATTCAATCTGGACCACACGCCCCTGCCGCAACCGTGCGACAAGGTGGCATGTTCCGTGGCCACCAATGTCCAGTTCAAACGACAGAGGCGTTTTGAGCGTGAGCGGCCCCTGCACCTGCGCATCCTGCCGCCATTCAAGCACCTCGCCGTCTGGCAACGCCTCGCGGTTGTCGGGAACGCCAGCGCAGGCAATCAGGGCTGAGCGGTCTGTGCCTATCAGGTCATGACGGGCCTGCGTGGGGATGCTTGAGCAGGAGGCCAGAAATACACAGACGGCTATCAGCCCTCTGGCCAGCGCCGGTCTCGACCCCCGCGATTGAGCAGAAGCGCAATCCCGATTGTCGCCAGCGTGACAAGGCTTCCACCCATGCCACACAGGATGTAAGTGCTCATACACCAAGCACAGCCAGCGCAGTGGCTTCGCTCATTGGCGTTGGCGCAGCGCGGGCCACGCCAACGGACACAATCAGGGCCGTGAGCAGAGACAGAATGGTCTCGGCGGCAGAAATGGCGGTGTTTACCTTGCTGATTGTGTCGGCGGTGGCTGCCGTACTTTCAACCCCGGCAATGCCCTGCTTGGCATAGGCCAGAGCCGTTTGCAGGTCAGCAATAATGCTGTTTACCGCCGTTTTCACACTGGTGCTGTCGTAGCTGACGGTGGCCGCGCCATTTGCTGCCGTATTGATCTGGTCAATGGCGCCCACAATCCCCGTTGCCGCAGCATTAATGAGCGCAACCAGTGCAGCCCCAAGGGTGGCCGTAACCAGCGGCACGGACAGAATTGTGTTTGCAAAGTTCTGAGCCGCTTTTGCATAGGCATCCACTTTGGCGACATTCAGCGTCACGCTGGTGACATTGCCAGATTTTGTGAGCGTGCAAGCAGCCAGCGCAGTCGCGCAGGCCAGCAGACCAGAGGTACGGAGAAAATTACGGCGAGACTTTACCATTGGCGTTCATCCAATAAAAAAGCCGCCTCAGAGGGCGGCCGGTGGTAGGGAGAGTGGAGAGCGTTCAGGACGCAGGGAGCGTTTTTACTTTTGAAAATTAGGGAATCATGCGTGGTCGCCAGCAACATTGCTTCAATAGCGCGCCAATCGTCAGGCTTAATCCAATAAGTATTGGAGGCTGCCGGACATAGGTGAAAAATTTTGAAGCAATTCTTTAAACCTTTGCGGCTTTCTGGAAATATGGAAAGGTACCGGACACAGTGCCTTTTCGCGTCTAAATTTTGAAAGCATCTTTCCAGAACACAGCCTGTCCCATTGCATCACCGTATGCCGGGACTACCACTTTGTCGCGATATGTATGAAAAACTGCTCTAAGAGCCTCGTATCCGACGATACGCCTGTAAGCAGCTGTAGCGCTGTATTTTGCAGAACGGGCCTGTAGCGAATGAAATTCTGCCACATATCGTAATATGTGACTCGTTTAGCTGGCCGTGACCACAAAAAGAAAGCCGCGAGCCAACTTGGCATGCGACTTTCCCTATTTTGACAAAATAGCTCCGTCAATACTGGCACGTCAATAGAAATTAAAATCAATACAGGAAATCTTTTAGGTAAGCTGATTTTGGAAATTCAAAATCATGCCAACATAAAGACAAATATCAATGCAGCGTTACATCAGAATAGTTTTGAAATTTACTCACAGAACAAAATCTATAAAAAATATGAGTATTTGGGAGGCTATAAAACGCAGAAACAAGAGTTTTGCGGTGTATTTAAATTATATGGGAATACCTGATGGCGGAAGGGGTGTCCCCCTAACTGATGTGTCTGCATGGGTCTCGGCGTTTCACAAACCCTAGAGCAACTGCCAATTTATTCAATCGAATGTGTCTGCGTGGGTCTGGACGAGCCTGTGAAGTTCTGATTTTAAGAGGGGTAACAAGAGGGGTAAACACCATGAGCCGTCTCCCACCCAATCGTCTGACTGCCCTGCATATCTCCCGTCACAAGAGCGGAAGCATATGTGACGGAGGGGGATTGTGGCTTGTGGTGTCTGGTGGTTCACGGTTGTGGGAATTGCGCTTCAAGTCTCCCGTAACCGGCAAGCGCCGCCAAATGGGATTGGGGAGCGCGTTTGACCTCTCACTTGCCGATGCGCGTTCCCGTGCTTCTGACTGCCGCCGCCTGCTCAAAAGCGGCCTTGACCCCATAGTGGAGCGTGAAAAGGATAAAGCAACACGCAAGCTGGAAACAGGGCTGTCTTTTGAAGAAGTGGCCACCCGCTACATTCAGGAACAGACCCCCGGCTGGAAAGACCACAAGGCAGCGGCAACGTGGACGGGCTCCCTTTCGCAGCATGTTTTTTCAGTGTTCGGCAAGAAGGCCGTGCGAAACATCGACACTCAGGACGTACTGGCCGCCCTCCGTCCAATATGGACAGAAAAGACAGAAACAGCGGGACGACTTCGAGGCAGGATTGAACGCATTCTGGACTATGCTCGTGCGCAGGGATGGCGTGAGGGTGAAAACCCGGCACGATGGCGCGGCCATCTCTCCGCTACCCTGCCCCCACCGTCAAAGCTGATGAAGGTTCAGCACCACAAAGCAGTAGGATGGAAGGATATAGCCCCGGTTATCACTGCCCTGCGCGCATCGGAGGGGATTGCAGCCAAGGCAGTACGCTTCTGCTGCTTGACTGCCGCCCGGTCTGGAGAGGTGCGTAACGCTGCCTGGTCCGAAATTGATATGACCGCCCAAATCTGGACCATCCCTGACCATAAAATGAAAGCTGGCCGTGAGCACCGCGTGCCCTTATCTGATGATGCTCTGGCTATCCTTCAGGAAATGCTACCCCTCCGAGATAAACATGCGGGCGATCTTGTCTTTCCTGGGCACAAAAGTGGCAAGCCTCTGTCTGATGTAGCCTTGAGCAAAGCCCTCCACCTTGCGGCCAAGACGAAGGACGTAACAGTCCACGGCCTGAGGTCCACTTTTCGAGACTGGACTTCTGACACCAGCGCTTGCCCGCGTGAAGTTGCGGAAATGGCCCTTGCCCATGCCATAGAGAACAAGGTTGAGGCTGCTTACCGCAGGACTGATCTACTCGATCAGCGCCGTCCTCTCATGGAAGCCTGGGCGGAACAATGCCGAGAGTGAGGCTAGAGCCTGTCCGGCATTACTTTTTCTGGTCGTGACGGTCGTGACAGTCGTGACGGCCTCTAAATATGGCTGGAGTCTGCCGATTTTGAGAGTGTGCATGTGTCACGACTGGCAAAAGAGCCGGTCGTGACGGTCGTGACACCCAGCAAACCCAGCCCGTACTATGCTGCCAGATTCACCCAGAGTTATTTCATTGGGGCTTTCTTATAAGAAAATGGGGGTTAAATCAGACTTGTGCGTCCGAAATTCGTCTGCACAAACTTTGGCGCAGTTCCCGCAGCCTCTGAAATTAGCGTTCTGAATATCAAGTTTTTGGAGGTTCTCAGAGCCAATCCCTCCTGCCGTTTTCTCACTAAGCCAGACCAAATAGTGGCTGAGCAACCTTAACATTTACTAACAGGCTGACGTTTTCGATTTCAGGTTTTTTCAGGTTGCTCGTTTGCTCAGAGCCGCTGTTATCAGCAAAGGAACTGCCTCAGGTCGCCTGTTAGCAGGCGGAGGAGCTTTCCTGTTCATGGCCTGTAAAATCAGGTCATCTTGTTGCTTGCCACCGTTATCAGCGGACGTGTCTCTTTTTTAGCGCGGGAAATGCAGCCTCGCGCGCGCGTATTGTGCAACTCGCCATGGGTCAGCCCCACCGGCACCCGAACCGCGCCATGCAGATATCGTTTAGAGCCTCATCACGCCTCCATTCCTCATCGAAAGCGGCCTTGCAGATACGATGATACGTTGTGCGGTGCATCCCCTTAGGCCGGGACGGCCCCCGTGAAGACAAGCCGCCTCCGCAAGTCCCACCAACCCGTTTCAATAGCTTTTCTTCTCTCATCCATGACCGGCCTATGGCGTCCACATTCCGGCTTTCATAGGTCATGTTGAAACAATGCCGACACGCAAGCTGCTTGGAATTGCTTGACAGGTGCAGGGTCGAGACCCTCCTCGCACAATATGGGCAGATCATCCAAGGCCGCCTGCCTCCATAATTGCAGTCTGACCATGAAACACTAATGGGCATGACAACGTGCAGGCTCTCTCGGTCGGCTTCCACATTCCATGACAGCCGCAGCGTGTCGTCTGCGAAGGTGCCTTCCATGTCATCGCAGCCACTTCCTGACCATTTAAGACTGGCTGACCACCCCTCTGTTAGTGCCCCCATCTTCGCCATAGCGCCAATCTTGATCTGTTTTGCTGCACCTACGCGGGGCCGCCCTTCATAGGGCCGACCTGAGCCAAAACCTCCCATGATTGAATTATTCCCTCTGGTATTTCCGAAATCATTAGGAAAGTTATACCATACTTTGCGGCATACCATGATTGAAACCGCAGAAAACTGCCGTTTTTTATTCATAAAGTAGTGCAGGGATTTCAGTATTTTTCAGTCATTCCGTTCCGACATTCCCCGGCATTAAATGTCAGGCTTTATCAGGCTCCTCGTTCTCAAAAATCGCGCTGTAAATGTCAACATTTGTCAACACGGAAAGCTCTGCTTTTAGCTGGGAAATGTGGTTTATTTCTTTGTACTGAATGCCCCACCTGTACTATGATTCTTGCCATGTTCTTATACTGCTGGAGGGGTACTTTTTGATCCGAGAAATAGACTATACCGTCACCACTGAGGGCCCTGACAAAGGGAAAGAGTTCGTGATTTCTCGCATGCCAGCTTTTCAGGCAGAGCGATGGGGGCGCTCATTTCTCCACGGTGCTACAGTTGATACTCCACTTGAAGCGAGGGCAGTCTATGCTGGCGCCATTGCTGAGGTGGCCCGCTCAGTAATAGGCCTAAATGTGTTGCGCTCTATGCCACCGGCCTTTTCTGATCCGCTGGAAAAAGATCTGCGGGATTGCATCAAGATTAAGCCAGACCCTGAGCGTCCCAGCATAACCCGATCCATCATCGATTCTGATTTTGAAGATATCGGCACCTTTATTGACCTCCAGCAAAAGGCGTTCGAGTTCAACACTGGTTTTTTTCAGGCCGTCTCCCGCTCCCTGCCGCCATTGGCTTCAGACCAAACCCACCAGGAGCGGGAGACTTTCTCAACTACCCCAACCTCAGCCCCCTCATTGGAGCCGTAATCCATGCGCGGATGGCAACCCTTGGAGAGCTCCAGACCATCTACGACGCTGAGGATCTCTATGACATGGCGGAGCTTCTGGTTATCGACCAGCACAACCGATATGTGGCGCAGAGAGCCGCTGATAGGGAAGCGCGCTCTCGTCAGTAAGGTGGCAATCTGATGCCGCTGCTTCCAATAGCTTTGCCGTCTGTCTGGGATATTCCCGTTGCTGCGGGTGTTCCCGCGCTTTTGGGGCAGTCCGTGACCGATGGCGTCCGGGCGTCTGCGTCAACAATCCTTGCGACCGCGCTTGAAGACTACACAATCAACAAGAGCGCAAAAGAGTGGGGGATTTTCAGCCAAGATGGTCAGCCGTTAGCCGCGTCTTCGCACGTTCTTTCCCTTGGCGTCATTCAAGAAAGCCGGATAACCAACGCTCCAATGGAGCAAGGGGCTTTTGCTTCCGTAAATAAAGTCTCCATGCCCAACTTAGTGCGCGTGATGCTGATTTGTGATGGAGACCTCCCTACGCGCGAAACACTCTACAAGGCTGTGCAAGCTGCTGCTGCATCCACGAGCCTCTTCAGCATAGCAACCCCTGAAGCTACTTATCTGAATATGAACATCACGCATGTAGAGCGAGACATACGCCAAGGGGCATCTCCTTCAATGCTGCGGCTCATGATTGGCGCTGAAGAAGTGCGAGGGGGCGCCAGAGCAAAGCTTGCCAGAACAGGAGCCAGCGCCTTGACAACAAAAGAGCCATCCGGCGCCCCCCTCATCAATATAGGGCAAGTGAACCCCGTGCCCGTGACAAGTGGAAGCTAAAACATGCAGGCCATCCCTTTAACTCCCACACCATCGCAATCCTTGGCTGTCTTGCTGGGCGGTCAAAATGTCGGGGTTGTTCTGCGCCAGCGTAGTAACGGGCTGTATGCCGATATTGCCCTGAATGGGAGGACAATCCTTGTAGGGGTCATCTGCCAAGACAGAACGTTGCTTGTGGGACGCTCCTACCACGGGATGAAGGGCGATCTCGTCTTTGTTGACCAATACGGGAAAACTGATAGCAACCCAACATATGATGGCTTGGGCAGTCGCTACGTCCTCTATTGGATTGAGCCTGGAGAAACAATCCCGTGACGAGCGCGGTCATTGATTCCCTTGTCATCTCTCTGGGCTTGGATGCCAAGGGGGTCGTAAAAGGCTCTCAGCAAACAGAAGGCGCGTTGAATCGTCTGCGCGCGCGTCTGGGTGATAATGCCAAGGGGATCGAGAGGGACCATACTCGTGTAGCTGAATCTGTCAGGAATGTCCGTGAGCAGGTTCTGGGATTGCTCACCGTTGTCACGGCGGGTCGAGGCTTAAATGCCTTCTTTCGGGAGACTAGTGCCAACGTCGTAGCGACGCGAAATTTCTCACAAACTATCGACACCTCCACGGCATCCCTTGGGAAGTGGGAGGCTGCTGCCCGCATGGCCGGAGGGAGTGCGGAGGGTATTCGGCAGACCTTCTCCTCTATCAGTTCCTCCATATCAGAATGGGATTTGAACAAGACCTTTTCTCCTCAACTCCAGCAAATGCAGCGCTCGGGCATTGCGGTTCTGGATGGGAAGACAGGCAACGCCTCCAGCACGGAGCAGATTTTCAAGAATGCCCTCCGCTATCTGTCTGCCATCAAAGACATGCGCAGGCGTACGCAGCAGGCCAGAAGCTTTGGTTTCGGAGATGGGGTTCTTCCTCTGGTCAATTCAGGCTCTGGCGCCATTCAGCGGATGCTGCACGAGGCGCAGGAAGATGGAGCTGAGGTTACAGAACAGCAGACCAAGGCCAACGCAGCGCTTGTGCGTTCTCAGGAGCGCCTCGGCACCTCCACCTCAGCGTTGGGCCGACAGATTGAGAGCGACTTCGCCCCCCAGGTGGCCAAGGTGAATGACCTGATCCGGGCGACTACTGATACCATCAGGCAGCATCAGACGATTGCGGACGCTGCATTTGCCGGAGTCTCTGCTACAGCCCTAGCTCTTGGTGTGGCCATAGCCGGTCCTTTTGTCGCGGGGTTTGTGGCTGCAAACGCGGGCGTTTTGGCTCTAGCTGCCGGGTTTGGCGCTGTGGTGACGGCGGGAAGTTATTTTTATAACGACTGGTCATCATGGATGAGCGGGGGCGTGTCTGAATTTGGCGCCTTCTATCAGTCTGTTTCCAATGGCTGGGCCAAGATTGAAAAAATCGGCTCGCGCACCGTAACCAAACTCCGCCCTGCGTGGGAGAGCTTTGAACATGGAGCAGAAGAAGTCTGGGAAGCTTTCGCTTCTCTTTTCACGGAAGATTCAGACACGATCCGGGCGCGCTGGCTGGTTTTGACGAGTGATGCCTCTGACGCATGGGGCAAGGCCATGGGATCCCTGCAGGCTGATTGGAGTCGTTTTAAGAAGGCCATACAGACCGATGCCCCCGCAGTTAGGCGGTGGCTGGAAAGTATGCTGCATCGTGGGGAGAGCGCTGCTAAGTCCGCCTGGCACTACGTCGAGGAAGGATCCGCTAAGGTTGGGCATTACATCGGAGGCCGTGCAGAGGCTATGCACGGCCTCCTTGCTCCTCGCGGCATCCGCAACAATAACCCCGGCAACCTTCGCTCATGGGCTGGGGCTGGATCAGATGGGCAGTTTGCGCAGTTCTCCACGCCGGAGGCAGGGCTCAATGCCATGGCTCAGAACCTGCAAACCTATATGCGTAAACGCGGCCTCCAGTCTGTACGCGGCATCATATCCCGATGGGCTCCGGCGTCAGATGGCAACCTTACAAATGACTATATCGCTCAGGTCTCAAAGGATATGGGGGTTAACCCAGATTCCCGGCTGAATGCGTCAGACGTGAACACAGTTGCCAGCCTGATGCACGCGATTACTCGCCGTGAAAATGGTTATGACCCCTATGCCGGCCTGAACCAGGCCGCCGCACAGCAGGCCATCGCTCGGAACCAGCCCGCGGCAGGCCCCCCGCAGGAGGTTCACCATCATGCGCACAACACGTTCAATGTGAATGTCAGCACTCGGGCTACCGATGCGCGGGGTACTGCGCACGCTGTGAGCCGAGAGTTAGCGACCGTTACCAATACAGGGATAAATTGAGCATGGTCGAGCAAGCGAATGCGGCTTCTCTGGAGACGTTCTATAAACGCAAAATCAGTCTCACGTTTCGGCTTGGCCGCGGGCAATTCGGCGTCAGCGGCTCACAGGAACTTCATGTAAGCGGCCATCGTATTCAGGCAACAATTAATATGGTCGGAGGGGTAGCTGGGTCATCTGCCGAATTGCGCGTGTACGGGCTTTCCCAGACCCTGATGAATGACTTGAACCAGCCAGTCCTGACGCCCAATGCGGACGGTGGCCGAAACAATACAATCATCATCACGGCCGGCAATGAAGGGGGGCCTCTTAGTCGGATTTTCCAAGGCAACATCGTCTCTGCGTGGCAGGACAATTCTGACACCCCAGACACATGCCTGAATGTTTATTCTACGGCCATGGCGTTCAGCTCTTTGGCTGATTACCCTTCGTCCAGTTACAAGGGCATAGCCAGCATTGCTGACGCGGTGGGCACAATCGTTCGCAGCCTCGGATTTATCTTTGAAAACGACGGTGTGACCGCGCGTGCTTCGGATATTGTTCTAACGGGTAGTAGCGCCCAGCAACTGGATGAGCTGGCACGCATGGGGCGCTTCCAGAGATTCTTTGATAACGGCACATACGTCATCTGGCCGGAAGGTAAAGGACGCTCAAACCTCATTACAGACGTATCGCCCGCAACCGGCATGATTGGATATCCGTCGTTCACCGGGAACGGCCTGAATTTCAAGACAGTACTCAGGCCAGAGATCCGCTTTGGTCAGTCTCTAAAGGTCACAAGTGACCTACTCCCCGCTTGTGGGATTTGGAACATAAAAACAGTGACACATGACATTGAGAGCGAGACCCCAGGAGGCGAGTGGTTAACCAGCATTGAGACGACGCGACCGCTTTACGGAGATAGTGGCTCCCCTCCGGGGGCATCGTCATGAGCGGGACAGACCAGAGCGCCTATCTTGGACAAGCTCAGGCATCTGACACTGCAGGATCCGTGAACCCCATTCTATTTGCAATCCGGCAGCAGATGGCGCGCATGGCCGGGGCCACTCTGGTGCAGGTCAAATCTGTCTCTGCAAAAGGTCTGGAGCCGGTCGGATTTGTGGATGCCATACCCATGGTGCAACAGGTGAACGGGCGTGGGCTGCTTTCCCCTATGCCGATGATCTATAATCTTCCCTACCTCCGCCTACAGGGCGGCAAGAGTGCGGTTATCGTAGACCCTATTGTGGGTGATATTGGGCTGGCCGTATTTGCAAGCCGCGATATTTCCAATGTTAAGCAGGCCCGCGCACCGGGGGCGCCCGGGAGCCATCGCATTCATAGCTGGAGCGATGGGCTCTATATCGGCGGCTTCCTCAATGGCACTCCAGAAGAATACATCTGGCTGACAGGCGATGGTGTAAAGGTGCAGACGAAGGGAGAATTTTCTGTCTCCGCCAGCAGCGCCACGTTCGATTGCGACATCACCACTTCTGGTGACGTGAAAGCGGGCAGTATCAGCCTCACGAAACACACTCACCCCGGCGTGCAGCCCGGCAGCGGGACAACTAAGGCACCGGAGTGACCAAAGCGAGCCATGACTTCTCCCCTAGCCTCCAGAGAACCCTAAGAACACGGCGCTTGCGGCCCCCAAACAGGCACTATTGGGCATGCCTTCCGCGCATAGCATCCTGAAAGCCTCGCGAGCCTCAGAACATGCCAGAAACGCCTGCTTCATATCATTTGGTGATATTGGCTTCGGCAAACGCACGGTGCTGGTCCGCGCGCAAGAAGCTATTTCGTCGACCGCAGCCGGGTGAGCGCTTTTCATGAACGTGAGAGCTTGCATGTCGGCAGCCAGTTCGTCCTTGGCTGGGCGATTTGGGGTAAAGGGCGGAGGTAGGGCGAGGTCGTTACTGGCAGCATAAGCATTCAGCGCATCCACGGCAGAGGATGTTCCTGCCAAGCTTATCTGGGTCTTAGCCCCTCCGTCTGTCGTGAGTTCTCCCTCTAGAGCAGAGGTCAGTCCATGCACAAACGCCTTAGTGTCTTTTCTGCTTATCTCGGCAGAAAATAACGTCCCTTGCGGCAGGCTTTGGATGTTAAACAGATGCAGCGCATAGCTATCAAAACGGAGGTCAGCTACCGTAGCGCGAGTATCCTTGATGAGAACCGTCATAACGAACGCGCCTGACGGGCCAAGCTGGATTAGCAGATCAGCAACACTCTGGTGGGAGCCTATTGAGAACTTCTGTGGAGGAGCGCCTTTATGGAATTTCCACAAGTCACCGTATTCCGCAGCCCTTGCTGCCGACGACAGCAAAAAGATAGCGGCTATAACTTTCATTAGGTGCATTTCTCAACTCCATCCCCGCACTATCCAGATTGCCGACAGTGATGCTGTTGCCCGCCAGATTTAACAAGTATTCATTAGATATGAGGCGCAACCGACGAGCGCATGATGATGGGTGATCCTTGGTCGGCATTCGCTCCGTTTAGTGGTGATTTCGTCAGGAATCTGCCATTCATTTCGTTGTACCGGAGGCCCTGCCTGTACTATCATCAGGCATGGAAAAAACAGAGATTGCGCCGCCAGTTTACCGCATAGTTGTTCCTGGTCTTTTGCGTGCTAAAGGCCGCCCGCGTTTTGGTAATGGCCGGACTTTCACGGATGCAAAAACGGTGCAGGCCGAGAAGCATATCCAGCGTCACGCCATGGAGCAGATCGGCAAGCCATGCCTGACTGGCCCGCTGCATGTTTCCCTGACAATAAGCATTACCCCTCCGCCGTCATGGAGCAGGAAGAAGACAGCGGATGCGCTGGCAGGTCACATCCTGCCGACCAGCAGGCCGGACATAGACAATCAGATGAAGACTGCCGCTGATGCTCTGAATGGTATCGTCTGGAAGGATGACGCCCAGATTGTGGATGCTATCCTGTCGCGCCGCTATGGGCCGGAGAGTGCGACCGTGATCGAGGTGCGCCCGCTATGACCGGCAAGGATTACCCGCCTATGCAGAATTGCACAGGTTCAGAAACTACCGGGATGCCGGGGGTAAGGCCCCACAATAGGGGAATTAAAGAGCGGAGCAGGAATCCCTGCTCACCCCACAAGAGACGCATTCCCCGCAAGCCAAGCCCTGCCCAGATTGAGCGGTTTGAAGCCCTCCGTGCGCGGGTGATGAGGATACCGGGAAGTCGGTAGGTGCCTCGGGGAATTTCCCGACTGCCCCACAAGGTTGAATTACCACTTACAGAATAAGCAATCTCGCCAATGACGATTTTGCTCCCCACGTTGGGAGAGCGTTGCTCATATCTGAGCAGCGACTGGCTAATACGCGATAATGGACATTATCACGTCTTGATCGTGTGGCCCCGACCGTGGCGCAGGTTTTGGGTAGCTAGTCTGTTGATATTTTGGGTACCCAGATTGGGAACCCACCTTCTAATGAAGCGCTTCAGCCTTAGGATTGCGAGAAAGTTGGTGTGATGCTGAATATCATGGGCATGGCGGTCATAGGATTTCTAACGTGTTTGGTTGTCGCCCAGGTGGCGGATAAGGCGCTCTCTTTCTTATTTTTTAGAAAGTAAGCGGCACCTGTGTAAGAACACAGAAGAAATATCAGAAGCAAATGCCGAGAGTACAGCCACCGGAGGGTTCCGGGGCCAGTGTGATGATTGCCGCCACTAGCAGGAGCGCCAAGGACAACAGAGCGAAGGTACATATGGCCAATGCTTTCATGCTGCCGCGTCCATCTTCTCTCCTGGCTTGATGCCTGTTTGTAATACCATGACTGCTCTCAATTCCTTTTAGGTGTGGTTACTGTTGCCTGCATGGAGACCTCACACTGCTTCTGTAGCCTCTGCATGGCTTCTGGAGGCATAGGGGCGGTCATCATGGAACGATAGTTCATGCAGGCTGACGTATCACCCAGCCGTTGGCGAGGCTGTTGGGCACAGCCAGAAAGCATGGCTGTCAGTATGATTATTGTGATCCAGTTATAAATCATGGTTATTACGTCCAGTCCTTCCTTAAACCCATGCAGTCTCTCCTAGTGTTCCTTTTGCTCGTAACTAGTTCTTCACTGCTATGGGAGAACTTCTGACCAGAGCGCGCCCTGTGCCAAGCTTGTAGCTACCCTCCGGCTACCTGTCTCGTCTAGCCCTCTTCCGAGAAGGCAAGCTCGGCTCCATTCTTTATCAACAAGCTTAGAGTAAAAGCATGTGCCCTCTCTGCTGAAGGCTCGGGAATGCTCTGTTTTTTCATCTCTGGCTTGGCGCTGCCTCCTGCCCGTTCAGTCCCGCTTTAACTAGCTCTTTCGCTTAGCCTGTTCATTATGAACACTTCATACTTGCGCCCGCTACTGGCCAACCGTACTGTCCATTATGAACAGAAGGTAGAGCAATGACCGCACGGCATAAAAGCAAACTCAATCTCGATCTTCTGGCGAAAATATGGGCGCTGGCTGAGCAGGGTAACGCTGGCGAGCAGGCTGCGGCCCAAAACCGGGCTGAGGCACTGGTAAAGCCTCACGGCTACACACTGACAGATGTGCCTGACCTGCTGCTCACGGAGGGGTATCTGGACGACGACCCCCAGCCCTCCGCAGGTGGCTTCACCTTCTATGACATAAGCAATCCGGCACACTGAACTGCCCCGGGTTTACCGGAGAGCGATTTGTTCAGTAATCAGGCAGCGATATCAAGTCTGCTCTGATCTGCATAGAAGGCGCGTTCGGCTTCGGCGGGCGGCCTGTAGCCGATTGGCGCCAGCAGGCGTCGGTTGTTATACCAGTCCACCCATCTGAGGGTTTCCCATTCGACCTGCGTCATGGATTTCCATGGCCCCAGATGATGGATGACTTCGGCCTTGTATAAACCGTTGATGGTCTCAGCCAGTGCATTGTCGTAGCTGTCACCAACCGTGC
>NZ_BAMV01000037.1 GCF_000963925.1 Acetobacter cibinongensis | reverse complement strand
TTTTAAATGGTTACATTTTCGGGGGGCACGTCACCCCCCCCAAGGTGGACATGGAGTAAATTCTCGTAATGAAACAAGCCCGGCGGAGAGAGGGCTTGTTTTAACCTAATTAAAGGACACCTTGTAACCTGAATAAGGACACTTTTGCGGGGTTAATCTGCGTGGAAACAGGGGTTCTCCTAATTAAGGAATTTCGACAATTTCGACATTTGTGCCCGCATTTTTTATGTCCGACAAGAGAAGTTATCGGACATAAAAACGGGGGAGGGGGTAAAAATCAAAAAATAAGGGAGTTTCAAGTTATAGGCCACTTAGAGTGAATACAAGATGCTTGCCTTCACGTTTGTAAAGACGTATTTTTATGTGCATCTGGAGAGGAGATAACAGTATGGCGTCTATCAATCTGAGGATAGATAGCCTCCTGAAGGATCAGGCCTATGCCCGTCTCGCGGAACTGGGCGTGACACCGTCCGACCTGATCCGCCAGACCTTCGAATATGTCGTAGAGACTGGAAAACTGCCGGTGTCTCGCCATGTCCTCTCCACAGAGGATGCGGATCTGCTGCAGGTTGCACGCGAACGCCTCGCGACGCCGCAAGCGCCCGTAACGGTGACACTGGATGACCTGTGAGCCGCTACACACTCCAGTTTGATCCTCGCGCCCTGAAGGAATGGCGCAGTCTTGACCGCACGATTCAGGCGCAATTCAAGAAGGTTCTGGCAATCGGGGAACGCGACAAGTCCAGAGCTTATGCACAGGCTGGCAAACGGCTCTAAGCATGCGCATCGAACGTCTTGCCGCTCGCCCCGATGACGTGGTGCCAGCACTGACCCGTACGGCCCTGACATTTGGCGCACTCGACCAGCAGCTGCGTCGTCACCCTTTGCGTGAGGCTGTGTTGTTTCGGGTGCGGCTGGAAGCGGCCCGACAGTGCGCGGCCGTAGATGGGTTTATGATCGACCCCTGGCAATTAGCAGCGAGCCTTGAGGGCCTGCGTCCACGCATCCGCGGTCAGGATGTGTACGAGCGGGGCAACGAGGTCGATGCGTTGCGTTATGCCTTTGAGCAGTATCAGTGGCTCGCCCGGGCATCAGCGTTTCAGGAGGAGCAGGTTACCGAAGCGCTGAGCAGTATGACCGTGCCAGTTGGACGTCTAGGTGTGTTGTGGGGCAGCGCACTGGCGTTTCGGGAATGGATTGATGCCGGTCGGTCACGCGCCCCTTTTCGGGGAGCGCTGGTTCGCCTGTGGCAGAAGGAAGGGGTGTTCAGTGGCTTGTATCCCATAACGGGAGCCGCAGCATTTCGTGCTGCAACGTCCTGGGATGAGCGGCGCTGGATACCGGCATGGCTGAACGCATTGGAGCGGGAGGCGGCTGGGGTCAAAGACATGATCCATACGTTGGACCGGTCATGGCGTGGTGCGCGTGCGCAAGCCGGGGATCAGCGCCGCAACTCCAAAGCGCCCTTGGCCATCGACATTATTGCTGCCCATCCGGTGATTTCTGCGACAACATTGGCCGCCCAGCTGTCCGTTTCGGTTCAGGCTGCCTGCGTCCTTCTGGAGCGGTTTTTGGAGCGTGGATTAGTTATTGATGTCACGCACCGTGCCGCGCGGCGTCTTTTTGCTCTGAAGGACCTCGCGCCACTCAAAGAAGTCGTCAGAATACCGAAGAAACCAGTTTCAGGCCGTAAGCGGGGGCGCCCTCGTTTAGATGATGAGGCTGATCATGACGATCAGGGTACTGGGGTGGTTGAAAAATCGCCTCCTCCGTTGCCGCGATGGAAGCCTGACTATACGGCGCTAGAAACGGCAATGGCGTTTGCAGATAGTGTTATTTTTAGAGCAAAATAAGGAGAAAAGTTCAGTCAGGATAACGGAAGACGGTCAACCCATGAAGCAGCGGCATGTAGCTGCCTCTGGTCATTAATTGCCAGGTTGGAGGGTTCGAAGAACCCTCTGGTTTTGGGCCTGCCTTTTGTGATTCCATTACTCCTGTGTTGATTGGGGGCATTAAGCATGAAGCAGGCTGGCTTTTTTGATGTTGGAGAGCGGCTTGCGCGATTGAACGGGCTTGGTGATCTGCTCGAAGCTTTTTCCCTGATTGTGGATTTTGAAGTGTTCCGCCCTGATTTGGAGCAGGCTCTGGCCTATTCAACTGGGAGCAAAGGCGGGAGACCGGTTTTCTGAAGAAGGGTCAGGCGTCCTGCGATGTGGGGCGGCAGTATACGGGATCTGCCGGCAAGATCATGAACTGCCAGATTGGTGTGTTTGGCGCTTATGTTTCGGAACGGGGGCATGCCTTTATTGACCGCGCCCTGTATCTTCCAAAAAAACTGGACATCAAAGTCTGAGCGCCTGAAGCAGGCCCACGTTCCCGATGACGTGGTGTTTGCAACCAAACCGGCGTTAGCCTCGATGATGATTGAGCAGAATATTGAGGCCGGTGTGCCCTGCCGCTGGGTTGCAGCAGACAACGTCTATGGCGTCGGCGACATCGCCGATGGAGACCTTGCCTATTTTACGACCTGGTGCCCGAAAGGGACAACCATGCAGGAACTCGTGAACGTTGAAGGGACGCGCTGGAGGATCGAAGAATGTTTCGAGACGGCCAAAAACGAATTCGGTCTTGATCATAACGAGGCCCGTTCCTGGCATGGTTGGCATCCGCATGTCCATCTGGTCATGCTGGCCTATGCCGTCATTGCCAGTGTCCGGTATCAGGCAAACTTATTGAAACCGAAAAAACACAACACAGAACACGACAGTCCTTGTCCGCTGGTCCATTCAGGAAATCAGGCGCCTCGTCGTAAAACTTGTACAACGCAGACTACCCGTCGCTCACTTCCCCAGATGGTCCGTCTTTCGACAAACGCATCAGGTCAGCGCTATCCGCGCTCACTCACGACATAAAATGCAGCTGTAGTGCTAAGGTTTAACCGACCTTTCGCAGCGGAACGGGCTGAACAGCCACAGATCCCGGGACGCCTTGGGTCTGACGCTCCCGATCCAGATAGCGCAGGCAACTGACGCGCAAGAAAGACGCCATGTTGGGCAGTTCACCCCGAAGCTCCAGAATTTCATCTGAGAGCTTCGTGATAAGCTGGTTGACCGTCATGCCGTCTGCTGCGGCAATTTCCGTCAGCACATCCCAGAACAAGTTCTCCAGCCGGATCGTGGTGACGACACCGTGAATCCGTAGAGATCGCGTCCGGCTTTCATAAAAGATCGGGTCGGCGCAAACATAGAGTTCACACATGGCTACTCTTTCTCCCTACGGGCAAAACACAATCAGGCTTCGATCTTCGTGCCCAGAACCTTCAGGAACTGGCCGATCCAGGCCGGGTGTGCCGGCCATGCTGGCGCGGTCACGAGCTTGCCGTCTGTGACAGCCTCATCGATCGCAATTGCCTGATAGTCTGCGCCTGCCAGGATCATTTCAGCACGACACGCCGGATAGGCAGAAACCTTGCGTCCGGAAATAACATTGGCCGCGGCGAGAAGCTGCGAGCCGTGGCAGACGGCGGCAATCGGCTTGTCAGCCGCCACGAAGACCCGGATCAGGTCCAGCACGCTCTCATCGGTGCTGAGCTGTTCAGGCGCACGACCACCCGGAATAACCAGCGCATCGTAATCTTCCGCTTTCGTGCCTACATAGGTGGCGTTGAGCGTGAAGTTGTGGCCGCGCTTTTCGGTGTAGGTCTGATGGCCTTCAAAATCGTGGATGGCCGTTGCCACCTGTTCGCCGGACTTCTTGCCCGGAGACACTACATCCACCTTATGCCCAACCATCAGCAGCATCTGGAATGGCACCATGATTTCGTAATCTTCAACAAAATCACCTGCGAGCATAAGAATACGTTTACCAGCCATGAGATCATCCTAACGATCGGGGTTCAAAAGACAAACTCCTTATTACCTTACGCAGAAGGAGCATGGGTAATAGGTGGTAATGACACACAGTCCCGTCACCCGGCGGATTCAACCGGTCGTCGCAACACCTTAAT
>NZ_BAMV01000038.1 GCF_000963925.1 Acetobacter cibinongensis | reverse complement strand
GCGACAGCTTTGACGGCTTGTCCTGCCAGTCTTCAGGAATACGTCCTTCCCGAAGATCGGCTTTCTCTGCATTGGTGTTCCGCTGCTTTGGAGCCGCTACCAGTGTGGCATCCAGGATCTGGCCGGACATCGGCAAATACCCGGCGTTGCGCAGGGTCGCATCAAAGCGGTTGAACAGCCCATCGATCGCACCCGCCTGGGTCAGACGCTTTTGATACAGCCAGACCGTTTTGGCATCCGGCACCCGATCTGAAAGTCCCAGCCCAAGGAAACGCATAAAGGAGAGGCGATCGTTGATCAGATATTCCGTCCGCTCATCAGACAAATTGTTGAGCGTCTGGATCACCAGAATTTTGAACATCAGCACAGGATCAAATGGCGGTCGTCCGCCTTTGCGTCCGTCGGAATAGGCCAAAGCCTGCGCCAGGTCAGGGCGGAACACTTCAAAATCCACAGTCCGGGAAAACGCTTCGAG
>NZ_BAMV01000039.1 GCF_000963925.1 Acetobacter cibinongensis | reverse complement strand
CTTTTGAGTGGATACAAAAAGGGGGGCACGTCATCGCACTTGCCATTAGAGCCGCTAACATCATCGCACGTGAAATCTGAGGGGAACACACATCATGGCACCCTCTCGCTTAACACTCTTTTGTTCCTTAGTGACGTCAGTACTGAGTGTCTCGTTTGCTCACGCTCAGGAGAACATTCAAACGACATTACAGCGCGGAAGCTATCTTGCTGCTGCTTCTGACTGCACAGCCTGCCATGCTGCGCCAGATAGAAAAAATCAGTTTTCAGGTGGCACTTCGATCCAGACGCCGATAGGCGCGATCATTGCACCGAACATCACCCCGTCACAAAAAAGCGGCATTGGACTCTACAGCGAGCAGGATTTTTCCCGCGCTTTGCGTAATGGTATTCGCCGTGATGGGGCTCCACTTTATCCTGCGATGCCTTACCCTGCATTTCGCAATCTGAATGACGATGATGTTCACGCACTCTACGTCTATTTTATGAAAGGTGTTGAACCTGTCGATAATATTGTTGCACCTACAAAGTTACCCTTTCCGTTCAATATCCGCACATTAATGAATGGCTGGAACTTTCTATACCTCGGTTCCGGAGCTCCAGTTGCTGATCCATCCAAGAGTGCCGATTATAATCGAGGGCGCTACCTTGTTGAGGGACCAGCACACTGCGGAACCTGTCATACGCCACGCGACCGTTTTATGGGAGAACAGCTTAGCGCCTCACTCTCTGGCACCTATTTGGGCAGTTGGCATGTTCCCAACATCACCCCAGATCCTGTCAGCGGCATTGGGAATTGGAATGTAGGTGAGATTGTGTCTTACCTTAAAACTGGCCAGGCTACAGGGAAAGCAAGTGCTGCTGGCGGTATGGCCGAGGTTGTTCAACATAACACCTCAAAACTGTTGGACTCTGATCTTCATGCTATCGCGGTCTATCTTAAAGCGATTCCTGTCGTTCATAACCCGGCAGATGTCACCCAGCGATCAGGTTTTACTGCGCGCAACCTGCCTGACGTAGTAGACTTGGAAGCACCTGTAGAGCGTACGGCAGATAATTTACGCAACAGCACGACATTAGATGGAGCAATACTTTATAATGGTGCCTGTGCCACCTGCCACGGTCAGACAGGCCAAGGTACATCTGACGGAACGTTCCCGTCTCTAGACCACAATAGTACTACAGGCTCGCGGTATCCTAACAATCTTATCATGGTTATTTCCGATGGTATCCACCGCAACGCCGGAGGAAAAGATGCGCTCATGCCAGCGTTCACGCCTAATCTTTCCAATGAGCAGATTGCTGCGGTAGCAAACTATGTTTTTAAAACGTTCGGAAACCCTGCCACGGCTACGGTCACTGAAGCACAAGTAGAAAAACTTCGTCATGACCAACTTCAGATGCCACTATCAGTCAGTTTCATACGGGCACTGCTAGTAATTAGCATGATTACTGTTGCTCTGTTTTTTGCCGGGATAATTATCCTAATTTTGCGACGTAGAGCTCCTCGGATCACAAGTTAATAAATTATCCGACTGAACTCTCTGTCTGGTAATAATATCAATAGGAATAGCATAATGATTATGTTGGTACCTCTTGTTGGAGGTGTGTGTACAGCTCTGGGCGTTATATTAACCTTCAGTGGTCTATGGCTTGCCGCTATAGGCGGTGCATGGTTCTATATTTTTTCTGGTATACTTATGACATGCATAGGTATATCGCTAATTAAAAAGAGCATATTGGCTTTTTATTTTGCGTGGTTATTACTATCGATAAGCGTGGTTTGGTCCTTTTGGGAAGTGGGTATCGATTTTTGGCAAACAGTTCCGAGAGTTCTCACCTATCTTGTTGTAACGCTAATCGTTTGTGCGCTTGTTCCTTTTCTCAGCGAGAGAAATGGTAATAAACCTGTCTCTGGAAAAGTTGGAGGCGGTCTTGCCGCGTTATTGGGGTGCGTGTTTGCTGCGTTTGTCGCGAGTATGTTTTCTCCCCATGCACAAGTAACTTCAAGCGGTCCCGCTAAAGTAATAGACGAGCACGCAGGAGATAATTTTGGTAATGACTGGCGAGATTGGGGCCGAAATACGAGCGGTCAACGCTTTGCACAATTCACCCAAATTAATAAAAATAACGTAAATAAACTCAAAGTCGCGTGGATATTTCGCACCGGAGATCTCGCCGTAAATGGTGCAGAGTATCAAGTAACGCCTATTAAGATAAATGACACAGTTTATCTTTGTACTCCTTTAAACAAGGTCATTGCTATTGATCCTGTGACAGGCAAAGAAAAATGGCGTTTTGATCCTAAAGTGTTAATTAATGATCAAAATAAAGACTGGAAGCGTTGCCGCGGTGTGAGCTACACAGACGAACCAGGAGCTACCTTAACAGATCGTAGCTTAGCTGACACAACGCAGACTTTGACAAGCGATCAATCTGCTGATGCTACTTGCCGTAAGCGCATCATCAGCACGACTATAGATGCACGTTTATTCGCGTTAGATGCAGATAGTGGCACACTTTGTGAAAATTTTGGTGACCACGGATACGTCAATCTCCTTGATAATCTCGGGGAAATGGAACCGGGGCATTATTATGTTACCGCAGCGCCTCTGGTAGCTGGTGGAGTTGTGGTTGTTGGGGGTAAAATATCGGATAACCTTAAGGTGGGTGAACCATCAGGGGTTGTTCGTGCCTATGATTCTCAGACTGGTAAAGTTCTGTGGGCGTTTGATCCTGCCCGGGGGGGAGAGGACACCTCTCCACTGCCGCAGGGGCAAATTTATACTCGAGAAACGCCGAATTTCTGGGGCACTGCTGCTTACGATCCTGATCTAAAGCTTGTTTATTTTCCTACAGGAAACCAAACCCCTGATTTCTGGACGGGAAATCGTCACGATTATTCAAATAAATACGGCGATGCAATTGTAGCTTTGGATATTAAGACAGGGCATGAGCGTTGGCATTTCAATACAGCTCACATTGATCAGTTCGACTATGACAATACGTCACAGCCTCTTTTGTATGATTTGCCCGATAAAAATGGCAACAAAATCCCGCTTATTATTCAGCTAACAAAACGTGGGCAGGTCTTTGTTTTAGACCGTCGTGACGGTAAACCAGTTTTCGCGGTAGAAGAACATAAGGTGCAGACGGATGTCATGCCCGGAATGCAGGTTTCACCAACGCAGCCTTATTCAGCCATTTCTGTTGGAACAACTCCATTAACAGAAGCTGACATGTGGGGCGCGACACCGTTTGACCAGCTTTATTGCCGCATACAATTTCGTGGAATGCGTTGGAGTGGAGAATGGACACCGCTTTCAGATCAGCAGCGAACCTTAATTTACCCTGGGTATTATGGCGGGATGAACTGGGGTGGCGGTGCGATCGATCCAAGCACGGGCACTCTGATTGTGAATGATATACGCATTGCCCAATGGGGGCAGTTCATTAAACAGGACGAAGCTAAAAGAAGAGGATTAAAGCCAGGCGCTGAAGGGGAGTATTCCGAGCAAAAAGGGACGCCTTGGGGCGTAGTGAGATCTATTTTTCTCTCACCTCTTGGGGTGCCCTGCTTTAAACCTCCTTTTGGAACAATGAGCGCGATTGACCTTACAACAGGGAAAACACGTTGGCAGGTTCCACTGGGAAGCATTCAGGATGCCGCGGTGCATGGTGTTGTTCCACACACATATATTCCTCTGGGAATGCCTACAATGGGTGGTCCGCTGGTTACGAAGGGTGGCTTAACCTTTTTCTTCGGGTCCTTGGATTATTATATCCGCGCGTTTGATAACGATACAGGTAAAGAACTATGGAAAGGCCGTTTGCCAGTGGGTGGACAAGGCGCGCCTATGACTTATGTGGGTCGTGATAACAAGCAATATATTGTTCTTGTAGACGGAGGCGCCACCCGAACGGGAAGCAATAAAAATCGCGGCGATTACGTAATAGCCTATAGTTTACCATAAAACTGATAACAAAGTGTGATAGTGCTGATTTTATTAACGCTATCACACGTCGTTTTTTTTTGTTTTTTTCAGTTTATTCGTGACCGATATTTCCTTCCCAAAAAAGGAGAGTCGATATACTCTACTAAGGCAAAAACAATGATGAAAAAATATGCCTATTTTTTCATTATCTGCGCTGTATTTATTACAACTCAGGTAAGTGTCAGCGTGCCAGCAAGAGGTCAGGCGAACTATCAAGGCACGGATATATGGGGACATCCAGTTTCTTCTAATTTTGTAGATTTTACAAAATTTCCTCGGATGCCCTTACGGACGCCAGTCGATGATGGTGTATTAGGGGATTGGGCCGGGCTCAAGCCTTATCTTCGGCAGTATGGTGTGGAAACAAAAATAACTTTTACTGCCGAGCTGGCCGCAAATATTCAGGGAGGCTATCGTTCCAGAGCCCCAACTGCCAAACAATTTGCATTTATTACAGACTTTGATCTCCAGAAATTAATGAACTGGAGAAACGCACGAATACATATATCGATTTCAAAACGTTCTGGCATGCAGCTTGAAAAAGATGTTGGTGTTACAACCCTTCAGCAAGTGCAGGAACTTTATGGGCGAGGAAGCGTCTGGCGTATGGCCGAAGGATGGTTTGAAGAAGATTTTGGAAAATTTACGATACGCGTTGGACGATTGTCTATTGGCAATGAGTTTGACACAACGGGTTGTATTTTTATGAATCTTGGTTTCTGTGGACCACAGACTGGCAACAATATGGGTGATTATATTTATACGTGGCCTGTATCCCAATGGGGAACTAGGTTTGTTTATTACATAACAAACAAGCTCTACATACAAACAGGTTTGTATGCCTTGGATAGTAAAAACTCTTTAGAAAAGAATATGTATTTTGGTAATCCTTTTCAAGCAAGGGCTGCTTTAGTTCCTTACGAAGTTAAATGGACCCCGTCATTTGGGCGCAACCATAATTATACGGGAACATACGAACTCGGCGGATGGTATTCCAATGATAGAGCACCTCACCTTGATTATAAATCAATAATTGACAGATACTCCGTTTTACAATCAAACCGGTACGGTGGCTATGCTAATATTGAACAGATCATTTATAGAAATAATAGCGGAAAATCTTTAACCTATATTTTACGAGGTTTGATGGCAGACAGGGCTACGTCCACGGTTTCCCGAACCATTTCAACAGCGCTGCTCTGGCAAGGTATTTCTCGTGGTAGACCCAATGATATGATTGGCTTAGCCTTTGGTATTGAGTGGCTTAGCGGCCCTTTCAAGCGCTATACCATGCGTAACAATCAATACCGAAGTCATGAGTTCGAATCAGAAATTTTTTATAGTTTAAGTCTTTCATCTTGGGGGTTTTTACGACCAAATTTCCAGTTTATTGGCAATCCTGGCGGGTATTATAAGAGAAAGGAATTTATAGTGGGAGGATTGAAGGCTGGCTTAATGTTTTGATATATTATAGATACTTTTCGAGAAGTTGTAGTTGGAGTGTTCGCAAAAAAAAACAGTTTTGCGCTTTTTCTGTGTTTTCATTTCTGCTGCGTAGATTGGGGATGGTGGAGGGCGAGGCAGCCGATTTTCTTTGATGTTGAAGAACGGCTTGCTCGGCTGACGTGGTTTGGTGACCAATTTGAAGTTTTTTCCCGGTCTGGGGATTTTGAGATGTTTCTTCCAGATCTGGAGAAGTCTCTCGCCTGTTCAGATGGAAGCAAAGGCGGGTGCCATTGAAAGGAGTTTGATCGTCTTGATCCCACCTACTCAACGCTGTTTATCTCTCAATGTCCGGCCATATTCTGGATGCAACACTGGTGGCTGCTTCCAGGCAACGCAATACGAACACTGAGAAACGGATCTCTATGTAGGAGTATCCCTGAAGACATGCAGGGCAAGTGGTCCAAACTGCCCCACAAGGACCGCCATGTGAGCTGGACACTGAAGGCAAAAATGTCAGAAAGACAGAACGCTCTCGTCAACGGATCTCGCTATCCCCTTCTTTGGTTATAAATCACAGGTATCGATAGCGGTGCCGGGTTTGATGCCAT
>NZ_BAMV01000040.1 GCF_000963925.1 Acetobacter cibinongensis | reverse complement strand
AACGATAACGAGATGTCCATTGCGCCGCCCGTTGGCGCCATGTCCAACTATCTCTCCCGCCTTATGTCCTCCCGCAAGTTCATGGGCCTGCGCGAACTGGCCGGGAAAGTAGTCAAGAAACTCCCCGCCCCCGTTGAGCGCACCGCCCGCAAGGCGGACGAATACGCCCGCGGCATGATTACCGGTGGCACGCTGTTTGAAGAGCTTGGGTTCTATTATGTCGGCCCGGTGGATGGGCATGATCTGCCACAGCTTGTCGCCATCCTGCGGAACCTGCGGGACACCAGCAACGGCCCGATTCTGCTGCATGTCATCACGGAAAAAGGGCATGGCTACACCCCTGCGGAAAAAGCGGGCGACAAATACCACGCTGTTGCCAAGTTCAACGTGGTTACGGGTGAGCAGAAGAAGGGCCCTGCTGGCCCGCCCAGCTATACCTCCGTCTTCTCCCGCGAACTGACGCGCCGTGCGGCCACAGATAACCGCATCACGGCAGTAACAGCCGCCATGCCATCCGGCACCGGGCTTGATGCCTTTGCCAAAGCCTACCCCGACCGCTTTTTTGA
Source organism: Acetobacter cibinongensis (assembly GCF_000963925.1). Lineage (GTDB taxonomy): Bacteria > Pseudomonadota > Alphaproteobacteria > Acetobacterales > Acetobacteraceae > Acetobacter > Acetobacter cibinongensis. Next base: position 15 of record NZ_BAMV01000040.1, on the reverse strand, counting down.
CGTTGGCATTGCCGA
>NZ_BAMV01000041.1 GCF_000963925.1 Acetobacter cibinongensis | reverse complement strand
CGGCCGAGACGGCACGGATCAAGGCGTTGGAGCGTGAGGTCCGTGAACTGCGTCAGGCCAATGAGATCCTGAAGAAGGCCTCGGCTTATTTTGCACAGGCGGAGCTCGACCGCCGGTTTCGCAAATGATCGCGTTTATTGAAGTCTACCGTGCCGATTACGGGGTCGAGCCAATCTGTCGCGCTCTGCCGATTGCCCCATCAACGTTTTATCATCAGGCGGCCATAGCAAGAGATCCGACCACGGCCAGCCCGCGTGCCCGGCGCGATAGGGAACTGATGGAACATATCCGCC
>NZ_BAMV01000042.1 GCF_000963925.1 Acetobacter cibinongensis | reverse complement strand
CGCTGTTCATCAGACTGGCCGCAGAGACAACACCTCCCGAGAATACATCGACTTCACCGCCAGACACTGTAACCCCGGACAGAGTGCCAA
>NZ_BAMV01000043.1 GCF_000963925.1 Acetobacter cibinongensis | reverse complement strand
CCTTTTGAGTGGATACAAAAAGGGGGGCACGTCAGTGACGAAGTAATTGCTTTTGATTGGCGGAACAATACAGACACCGTGTGCCCTGTTGTATGGGTTGGTAAAGCCCATGTTAATGTCTGCCACGGTTTGCCGGATGACGAAGCGGGTTGGCCTGTGCGTGTGCTCAAAGATGGTATTGCTGATGGTGTTCCTTACAAGGATATGCTGATCACTGCTGAGCATTGTCTGTTCTTCAAGGACCGGTTTGTGCCAGTGCGTATGCTGGTCAATGGTGTGTCTATTTTCTACGATAAATCCATCACCTCTTACGACTACTATCATGTGGAGACGGAACAGCATTCCGTTATCACTGCTGATGGAATGTTGACTGAAAGCTATCTGGATACCGGTAACCGGTCATCTTTTCGGCAGGAAGGTAAGATTGCGACCATGTGTGGCGCAGTCAAAAGCTGGCAAAATGATGCTGGCGCCCCGCTCAATGTGGAACGCTCGTTTGTTGAGCCTCTTTATCGTGCCCTTGAATGGCGCGAAACATGTCATGCAGCTCATGCATCTGGCAGTCATTCACCAGTAATAATGTCGGAGTTGACGAGTGATCCAGACCTCTATCTGGTCACAGAAACCGGTGCAACCATCCGCGCTATTCGGCATGAGGGCCTGACTTACAGCTTTATGCTGCCGCCCAAAACATCGTTCGTCCGTCTTATTTCGAAAGCTGATCGCCCTTGTGACGTCATTGGCCCATTTGTCGATGATCGTCGTTTGATGGGGGTAGCTGTAGGTGAAGTTACCGTTATTGGAAAATCTCAGAAGCGTTCTATTTCGGTGCATCTGCAGACTACAAAACCAGAAGGCTGGCATACTGACATGGGGTGGCAGGGTGCCGCATGGACGAACGGAAACGCACTTCTTCCTCTTACTGGCGCGCAGTCTCGGGATGGCATGACATTGCTGTCAATAACTGTTCTTTCAGCGGGACCGTATTTAGTGGGTCAGAAGAAAAGCAGAATGAAAACGTCTGCTTAACTATAAATTATTTTCAAAAAGGAATATTTGGTGGATTACACGGTTAATTCAAGTAACTCTCCATTTTCACAAAACGTGAACGAGGGTGAAAAAGCCTCCGTCATTAGCGGCGGTGTAACCAGCAATGTGCTGGTGTCTGGCGGTAATGAAACTGTCTATCTCGGCGGTAGTGCTGTTTCTACTATTGTTGCAGGAAGCGTTACTTCCGTTGGGTATCTGATTGCTTCTGGTGGTGCTATTCAGACAGCCACAGTGAACGCTCGTGGCTCTATTAGTCTGTCCAATAGTGCTTCTGCTGACCAGGTGACCTTGACCGACAGGAATGCAGGGCTGACGGTACTCAGCACCGCCAGTGCGACGAACACAGTCGTTGATGAAGGTGCTGTTTTTGTCTCAGGCGGGCAGTTGTTCTCTACGATAGTTGGCAGTGGCGCTGTTTTTGTTGAAGTTAACGGTCATGCAGATAATACAACCGTTATTGCAGGTCGAGTGCAGGCTTGGGATGGTGGGGTTGTCACTTCCACGACTGTAACCGGTAGTGGCTCTGTCGTTGTAATTGGCACAGGTGTGGCTTCCGGAACCGCCCTACAGGGCGTCTCTGCCGGCCTAGCGGTCACTCGTGGGGGCACAGCGGTCGATACGACAGTTGCAAGTGGTGCATTCATTGTTGCTAACTCAGGCACTCTTGCTGGCGTAACAACAGTTGAGCAAGGTGGTT
>NZ_BAMV01000044.1 GCF_000963925.1 Acetobacter cibinongensis | reverse complement strand
CTGGTGCCGGGATAACTTCTGAATCCACCATATGTAGTTTACGGCGCCGGGCCTCTATTGAGGTTTCCCCTTTGCGTGGCCGGCCACCCAGTGCGCCATTATGCCGGGAAGCAATGATTTTGGCTGTTGACGGTGACCGGTCTGGCCCGGCGTCCAGAACCGGCATGTCCAGCGTGGCTTCCATTAAAATACGCACGCCTTGCTTGCGGGGCATGGGAAACGGCAGGCCGCAGTTCTGCCATTCCTGATACGCGGCGGCCTCCCCTATTGCATCCCACAGGCACAGCACGCGGGCGAAGCGGCTGAACCATTCCGCCTTACTGGTGGGCAGGGCGTAGCTGCCCGTTTTGCGGATGGACGGTAGAACTTCCGCCGTGACCCATTTGCGGAAGCGTTTGGCTTCGGCCTTCCTGCTGGTGAGAATGAGGGTGTAGAGGCCGCTTTCGTTGATGATGGTGGTTTCTTGGGGGCCACCAAGGGTCTCAATAGTATTGACCCCCTTTTCATCATTATCGAGCCGTCTGCCTGCCATTGTGGGATTGCCGATGTCCAAAACGTCGCACACATCGGCCAGCACAAACCACGGCTCACCCTCACGGGTCAGCACCCGCACGGCATGTTCCTCAAAGCTGAATGGCATTACGGCGCTCATGCAGCGTTCTCCCGCACCAGATCCCGCGCCAGAGAGAGGATAAGCTGTGTCTCTCCGTCAATTTCGCTATAACGCAGGTGCTCCGGCAGAAGCGCGAGAATGATTTTGCCCTTCAGGCGCTGGCCTTGCGGGGTAAAGGCGGGAATGGCCGCGAGTTCTTCCAGACGGGCACACTCTTCCAACACCAGCGCATCAAACCGGGCCTCGTAAGCATCGGCTTCTGGCGTGTTGCAGGCTGGCTCCGGCTGGCGGCTCATGGCGCGTGCGGCAGAATAGGCGGCCTGAAACCGCTGATGGCAAGCAAATAACGGTGCATCGTCGGGCCGTCGTGCTATGCCCGCAGAGGGTGCGACGGCCAGCAAAGGTGCAGCCATGATTGTGGTAAGCACACAACGGCGTTGTGTGGTAGATAAGGCGTTAGCCTTGGGCATGGGGTTATCTCCCTGCTTGAGGTTAAGCTGAGCAGGAAGGTTGTAGCTCCTGCTCAGCTGCCTAATGGTGATATAACCATTCGCTCTTGCAGGCAATGGATGAAATGGGTTATTTCACCTATATGGCGATTAACAAAGAAAAAACGGTTCAAAAACTTATCTCTATGCCGCGTGAGTTGGCAGAGGAAATAAGTAACTATCGATATGACAACCGGCTACCGTCAGAAGCGGAAGCGGTCCGGCAGCTTATTAAGTTGGGGTTGGAAAAACGTAAAAAAGCTATATATCAATAGGAAATCTTAAATCTTTTAAACAAATATTTTAGAAAGTATCTTAAATCTATGAAATTAGCATTTAGTAATCGTCTAAATCGTAGACGTAAAGCCTCTCGAAAATATATAAAAAACATGAAACCGTATGTTAGTGTAATAAATATAAAAACCCCTGAAATATTATTAACAAATAGAGAGAATTATATAGAAGGAACTTTAGAGTTTTTTTGTAATTTGCGCAAATGTATTGATGGAGCAATAAAAGAAAATTGCGGTTTACACGTGGATTTTCGTCCTTTGCGTATTTTAGATTTGAGTTCTGGTTTGATTCTCGTGGCGGAGTTGGATAGATATCAAAGACTTTTAGGGGTTAAACTAGTACCAAGAACGGTAAACGAATGGGACAAATCAGTTGTGGAATTTCTAAGAAATATAGGATTTTTTAGAATTTTAAAAACAGATATTGCACCACATATAAAAAAATCAAGTAAAGTTATTACTATACCATTTATTACAGGAAAAAACACATCGGGTCATTTAGCTAGCATGCTAAGGAAAAAATTACAGAAAATAATAAGGGAGGAAAACAAAGAATATTTTTTAAAAATTTATGAGCCATTAATAGAGAGTATGAAAAATTCTATACAGCACGCCTATGAAGAAAATATATATAATGAAATTTCAAATGAATATTTTGGGAAAAGGTGGTGGATGTGTGCATCCTTCAATCGAGCAACATCAACTGTTGAAATAGTTTTTTTAGATCTTGGTCTAACTATTCCAAAATCTTTAAGAACATCGCCGAGATGGAACGGTCATAATATATATGCTAATGATACTAAAAAAATGGAAGAAATCACTGACGATACTTTGATTTTATGCGCTTTAAAATATGGAATTACAATTACACTACAGTCCTTTCGTGGAAAAGGGTTTAAAAACATTATAGCTCCAGCTAAAGTGCATCAAAAAAATTCTGTAAGTGTGATTAGTAGAAATGGCTATGCCATGATTAGTGGAACAAATCCTGATAAGCCATTTTCCCCAATTCTATCTTCTCATCATCCTCTTTTAGGGACACTCATTAGATGGTATATTTATGTACCTACCAAAATCCACTAGTATGATCGGGAAATAAAATGCAAGAAATAAAAATAGCAACAGATTTTTCTCGTACGCCCGGAGGAAGGCACAAAAAACTAGGCCCAGCTAGTGGTGAAGAATTTCGTGGTTTATTGGTAAGAAAATTAAGAGAAAATCCTCGCGAGAAATTTCAAATAATCTTTGATGGTGCTGAAGGTTATGGTTCTTCCTTCTTGGAAGAAGCGTTTGGAGGCTTAGTCAGATTGGGAACCTTGAGCAAAGAAGATATTTCGGAAAGATTAGTCCTTAAAGCCTACTCAAGCGATTACCAAACATACGTGGATGAAGCCAAACAGTATATTCATGATGCTTTTCTAGCTAATAAAAGGTAATAATTAAATCAGAAGGTTATTAAAATGACTTCTTGGCAAATGCTCATTCAACCTGCCGTAACTCTATTCAGCGTTTGGGTTGGCTATATCCTTAAAGTTGCAGCTGATAGAAAAACCAGCTTACAGAACCATATATCTGACATTAAAGAAGAAATTGAAAAACTCTCTTCAGTTTCTCTGGAATACTGGTCAAGAAATGTGCTTGAGGTAGATAGAGGTGGGATAGATATTCAACAAGAGTGCAAAATAAAATCATATAATCATAATATAAATAAAATAATAACAAATATAGAGAAAAATTTTCGTTCAAATGATTATACTAATATTAGAGAAACAATAACAAACCTGCGTCAAGCAAGTAGCGGAGGTCAATTCGAAATCGCCCAAGATCGAGAAGTTTCTCCGGAGGCCATAATGAAAACAATGAGCATATGTGGAGAGCTAAAAATAGAGATTGATACATTTCTTGCTAAGAAAAAATGGTATCATATCTTTCAGTGAAATTAACGTTTTGATATCGTTTGAATGGTTGTATTTGCAATATCTATCTGCTGCTCTGCAAACACCCACTCAGTATCTGTCGGAGCGCGCCCTTCCTTAATCGGGGCCAGCAGGGCTTTAATGTCCGCCACAATCATCGGGCCATTCTGGATCAGGGCTTCCACGGCGGAAATGGCAATCTGGGTATAGTTCATCGGTCAGTTTTCCTCGGTGTGTTGCGGTATCGTGATGGGTGGGGTCAGGACGCAGGCACCAGCGTCCGCGCTGCGTTCAGCGCATCCTGCGCGGCTTCCACAGCGGCCTCTCCCAGTGGGTCGCCTTTGCGCGCCGCTTCATCCAGCGGTTTGATCTGCTCATAGGCCTTCTGGAAGGCAGGCTTCAGCTTCGCCACCACAGCCGGGTCTGCCGCTGGGTTCTTCTCATAGGCCGCCGCAAGCTGTGCCGCCGCGGCAAAGGAGAGGCTGAGGCCATAAACAGCCTGCTGGCGCTGTACGGTCTGACCTGTACCACAGGCGGTCAAAGCCAGCGGCAGGAGCAGTGCAAGCGTGAGGGTAGCGGCTTTGTACCGCAGGAAAGAAAGTTTCATGGTCATATCCCAATAAAAAAGCCGCCTCAGGCGGCGGCTGAAAAAAAGGGGGCTGCTATTATCACGCCTCTTACAGGCAGGAAGATCAGGCAGGCTTGCCGTCAGAATCGGCAGCGTTGGTCGCGTGGCCTTTGTTCTGCGCCACGCTGTTGACCAGCGCATACAGCTTCATCCAGCGGGAGCCTTCAGCGGGGCGCGGCCAGAACCGCGCCAGCAAAGCGCACAGCGCCACCAGAAAGGTGCCAACAGTTACAAGGTCGCCCGCATACTGCGCGGGCAGCATCGGCAGAACCGATGCCAGAAGAGATTGCCAGTCCAAGGCATTTCCTTTTTCGTTAAAGAGTTGAAGGCCATCAGGGCACGCGCAGACCAGCCCACACCAGCCATTCGGCACGCCTCCGCCGGGTCAGGCCCGGAGAAGTGACCAGTTCGCCATTTTTGTGCATGTGGTTCCACAGCAGGATCTGGTTCCGGGCCACAGCCCCCTGCCCTGCATTCAACTGCCGCAACAGGGTAGAGCCAGCCAGTGCTGACACCCCCATATTGAAGGTGAAATCCAGCAGCGCAGCTTCCTGCCCCGTGCTCAGGCTCACACGCACCAGCTTACGGATCTCGGGCTGAAGCGCCCGGAGCGCCGTCAGCAGCAGGTTGTCTGCCTCAGCCGGAGTAATGGGGGCTGTGCGGCTACATACGGCGGCCCCGTTGGCCAGCCACCGGCTGCCGTAGCCGATGGTCCAGTAACCGGCTGGGCATATGTAGGGCCGCAGCCGCAACCCTTCAAACTGCCGCGCCAGACCGGCGGCAAGGGAAATAGAATCATCCATTCAGTTTTCCAGATACAAAAAAGGCCGCGTCATGCGCGGCCGTGGGTGGACGAGTTTACTGAAGGTCAGGAAGAATTAGTCCACCGGACCACAAAAGCCCCGGAAATCCGCCATTGCGGCTGGACTAGTTTCTGGAAGAGCTTTTGCGGTCCGGTTGACAAAATGCGGCTTTGCGCTTGTCAGTGCCCCAGACTATGCAGGGCCGTTACAATCCCGCTTCCGAGAGCGCTCCCCAGAATTGTCAGACCACCATTCACGACAGTCCGCGTTGTGCTGAGCTTTTTGACCAGTGCGGTTAAATCAGAGATCCCTTTCCGGACCCCAGCAAACTGCCTGTCAACATCAGCCTGATAAGCCAGAAATTCCGGGCGTGTGATCATGTTAGTGTCAGACATTATCTTCTGTCCTTTAGGCATAAAAAAAGCGGCTTAAAGCCGCTCTGTGATGGTAAATGTGGTTTGTTGCCGCGCTGCCGCCCCATAGGGGTTTGACAGGTCCCCCCGCTGCACCCGGCCAAATAAGGTGCGCAGGTTTAGCGTTGGCGGGTCTGCTGCCGGGTCCGGAATAAACAGAATGTTGGTGCCAGCGGCCTCTAACAGCGGAAATTGCTCCAGAACCGGCACGTCAGCTAGATCCAGAGATTCATGCGTTACAACCGCTTTGCGCCGGATAAAATTGGGCGTGACAAACTCGCCTCCAGCGCGGCCTGTATTGACTGTGCTGTTAGCGTCAACCGCTGTTGTGCTTTTGGTGCTCATGTTGCGCACTGGCTGCCAAAGCGGCCCTATGTAGGCTAGGCCAAGTGCCACATAGTCTTCCGCAACGCTGCCATTGTGGCTGATCTCAACCCGAATATCCGTGGCCGAAATAGGTTGCGGTGCAACGTGCACCAACTGCACAGGGCCGATACCGCCTAACGTCGCGAAGGCACCGGACGCCTGGTAGACCTGTGTGTCTCCGTTTTTCACAGTAATGGTCCATGTGGCCCCCTGCCCCAGATTTGTACGCCCAACATAGAACGCCTGGACAAGCTCTGCGGGCCAGTAGGCAACATCAAACCAGACAGTATCCTTCTTGTAGCACCAGAAGGCGGCGGTTGCGTTGCCCTGCGGGTTTGCCAAATTCGTTACATCAAATGCACGGCTCCCTGCGGTTTCTGTGTAACGTGGCGGGCTACCCGTAAGAGTTGCCGTGGCATTAACTTTATTATGCAGCCCGAAGGCACAATTGGCCATTATACCAACACCGTAAATGTTATTTCGCCATCGCTGGACCCGCGATAGGATTCACCCACCACAAGCCCTGGCAATCCATTTCTCAGGCCATCCACATGTGCAAAAAGCACCATGCTTGATCCTATTTTAAAATCGGCCAATCGATGGAAGGGCACCGTCACATAAAACAGACGCCGCTCAGCTTTTGCCCAAAGGTCATTGATGGCCTGTGCAACAACTTGCGCCGCATCAGCTGATTGCAAAGAGGTTAGAACGTCTGGCGGGCTCACAACTTCCGCTGTAGGACTGTCAGTGCCAACCGTTACAGCAGAACGGGCAGTTTTAAGGGATGAACTGATGGCGCTGGGATTGATCTGATTGCCAGACAGCACGGTGTAGTTTTTTGCGTATGTACACCGACCACATGTCAGCGGCAGAACCAGCTCAGACGGCATATCAGCCTGCCGAAGAGTAAGAATTTCTTCTGGCATGACGGCATTTTTTGCGCCCTTGAAGACAGTCTGGCTTAAAAATGCTGCTGTGATCCCGATAAGCCGTAGCGTGCCGTCTCTATCATACGTCAACTTACGCATGGTGCCTTGCAGCAGTTCCGCCAGCATATCAGAGCCGGTATAGCTCTGGCTGCCATCCCAAAAGCACCCTGCATCGCTCACAACCGCTTTGCCGTTCTGGTCAAATGGGTCTGACCAATCGGGCGCAAGAGTGTTGGCCGCTATTCCTACATCTTGTATCAGAACCTGCCGCACAACATCATGTAGCCTATGAGGGCTGCTGTAGTCAGGAAACGCGCCAGACCCTGTGCATGTCATTTCATAAACAGGCGTACCGCCCAACCGAAAAAATGCGCCCCGCTTTCCACTTTCTATTGTGTAGTGGCCTGCTGGCGGGCTGGCCGCAGTAATGTCGCTGACCCATCCATGATATGACCAACTACCGGCTGTTGATGTGTCATTCCAGCTACCCGGCAGGCCACCTTCCAAAACTGTGAGGTTTGGCGAACCGTCAGACGTTGTCTGAAGCGGCGCATCAGAGATCTGGTAGATCTGGTTGACGCTATCGACACACACAGGCGTGAAGTTATAGGCAAAGCCCCGCAGACGCGGTTTTACCCGGCCTGCCAGGCTTGCCTCTCCCTCAATACCACCTGTGCCCGCATAAGTTGCGAGCGGGAGTTTACGGCTTAGCTCAATAGGTCCTGCAAGGGTTAGCGTGCCCTGTGTATCTCCCACACGCCATGCTGTGGCTGATCCAGAAAAGAGAGGCACACAGCTACTCAACGCAGGGTCCGACCACCAGCCTCGCGCCGCATCATACGTGCGCAGACCTATTTTCAGGCTAATCTGCGCCGTATGGTTGCGCACATTGAACGCATCAGACACGCCCACATCAAGGTTGAGTGTCAACTGCCCGAATGACTGTGTCATCCCGCTGCCAGACAGCGAGATATCCAGTTCCCGGTCAACATCCGGTAATTCTGATAAAATGGGTGGGTAGCTGATACCCGCTTGCGTATCTACAAAGCCGGTATCAGAAAAATAAGAGGTCGCCCCCGAGACTGAGAGCGACCCCATAAAAGCACGTTGCTGCATAGTGCCCCTTACGCTGCTGCTTTAGCAGTCTGGAACCTCAGTTCCGTGGTGTTTTTCGCAACAGCCTGCAATATCTGCTGGAGGATTGTTGCAAGTGTTGTCGTGCTGTCTTGTACAATCAGACGCATGGCATCTGCCGTCAGCTTGTCAGTATTCATACTGCCAAGGCTTTGCAGCATGGCCTGGATCTGTTTGTAGTCCACAACATAACCAATCCCGCCACCATTCAGTTTTTTCGATACACTCAAGAAGGACTGCATATCCTGCTGGACAGAAGCTAGTGCCGTGCTGTCACCACCCAAAGCCTTGCCATAGTCGGTCTGCAAGTTATCGTTTGCAGCTTTATATTGATCAGAAACCGAGAGAGGAGACGCATCAGACAAAGATAGGCTCTTTGCATAGTCCCGAAGGCTTCCAAAGGTATTGGATAAAGACTGCTGCGCCTGTTTCTGGTTTTCTAAAGTTTGCCCTGAGTATGTGTTTTGAATTTTGAGCCTTTCAGCAGCAAGCGTTTTATCAAGATCCAGCATTTGCGCGGAGTAATCAGAATTTGAAGCGTAACTATCACCGAGATAGCTCTGCCATTCATCCCGAAGCTGCTGTTCCTGCTGAGCCGCTGATAAGTCGAAGCTCAGAAGATCTGATCCTTCTTGATCTCCGGTTGCAGCAAGATAACGGACCTTTACAGACTGATCTGATTGCACCAGAGCCTTTTGCTTCGCCAAGGACTGGTCAGCATAAGTCAGTTGAATTTTCAGCCTTTCAGCAGCAAGCGTTTTATCAAGGTCCAGCATTTGCGCAGAATAATCAGAATTTGAAGCGTAACTGTCACCAAGATAGCTTTGCCACTCATCCCGCAGCTGCTGGCGTTGCTGGGCCGCAGACACATCGAAATTAACAAGATCAGATCCAGCCTGGTCTCCGGTTGCTGCAAGATAACGGGCCTGAACGGACTGGTCTGCCTGCGTGAGCTTCGTTGTTTCAGCAGCCAGCATCTGTTGTGCTATCGCGTTGCCTTTATCCAAGATAACCTGATAATCCAGCCCGTAGCGCTTTGCCTGATCAGCTGCTTGTGCATACTTGTCCCGCAGATCAGCAACTTGATCGACAAGACTTTCGGCATTGCCCGCAGTGACACCTACGAGCTCTTTCACGGTGCTGATTTCAGATTGCAGCGCTGATGTAGACAGCTCCTTTCCGCTCAACCCAGACAGAACTTTCTGCACATCGCCTGTGTAACCTGTGATATTGCCAACTGTCACATGCGTTGCATCGTCAAACTTACTGACTGAGACGTGCAGTGCATCAAGTGTATCAGTCAGCTGCACAAGGCTTTCAACAGCCTGCGTATAGTCACTGATACTATCAAACTTTTTGGGCATAATCTGTTGCAGCGCAAGGTTTTCGTTTGCCTTATCGCTGCTTAGATCAATTCCTCCAAGCAAGTCAGACAATGATGTGCTGCTGCGCTTTTTGCCTTTGTGATAATGCCCCACTTCACCGTAATTACCAGCAGACACTGTAATTCCGGCATCGCTATAGACCGAGTTGACTGTATCAAGATCGGTTTGCAGGCCGTCACGCACATCATCAGACGCATGTTTTGTACGAGAGCCACCAATACTGAGCTGCCCGTCTGACCCGACGACACTATCGTAAACATAGTGCTTTTTATTGAACAGACCGCCGATCACCCCACCGACGGTACCAAGCACAGCTCCCCCGATCATGGCGCCGATAGGGCCGCCGAAAACAGCACCCACCACGGTGCCAATACCAGCACCAACAGCAGCCCCAATCTTCCCGCCTTTACCACCGCCGGTAAGATTGGAGGCTTTCTTGCCGACACTGTAGCCAGTTGTCAGGCCGCCAAGAGCCCCACCGGCAAGCCCTGCTGCGCCGCTTACAGTGCCCGCAGCTTGCATGCCGCCGCTGCTCATCAGGCCGCCATTTCCGGAGAACATATCCGACATTGAGCCGAAGCCGGAATTAACGCTAGTGTTGATGCCGGAACCGCCCAGGGTCTGCGCTGTGCTGTCTAGCGACTGGCCGCCCGTAAACGCCCAGCCGCTATCTCCAACAGCTTGGCCAACGCCAGCAGTGCTAGATTGCGCCGAACCGCCGCTGAACATCTGCCCGATGTTCCCAGCCCAGCCGCTATTGCTGATCACTTGCCCGACACCGGATGCACCCGTGTTGAACAGAGAGCCGTTGTGCTGAACAGTGCCCCCAGATCCAGCACTTGCGCCGCTGCCGAAAAACGCCTGCGCGTCTTTTACAGTCAGGCCTGAACTGCCGATGACTTCGCCAGAACTTGTAATGCCAGCACTACTGCCACCAAGGTATTGAGAGAAGTCACCAGAACCACTGCCAGACGATGAACCCGAAAACAGCTTATTGACATCTGACAGCGTAGAGCGTGTGCCGCCGTCAATCTCGTTCAGTAGCGGATTAATCAAGCCCATCTTTATGACAAGGCCTGCTATCTGCGTTTCAATGCCGCTCAAGACATTCTTGAACGACATGCCGGACGAAGTGCCCTGCAGAAAGCCCTGTGTGATGCCGTCTGTGAGCTGGTCTGTCATGCTTGACAAACTGCCCGTGACATCCTGCAAAACCTGCTGCTGGTGCTCGTATTCAGCAGTTGTCTGCGTCACACTGCGGGTCAGAGCAAGGTTTTCTTGTGCCGCCTCCGGCAGAACCGCCCCATATTCGCGGTGCAGTTCCAGGTCTTTCTGCATGACTGCAAGAGAGACTTTCCGCTCATCAGCATTCTGGCCAAGGCTATCGGTCTCTGCCTTGAGCATCGTCAGATTATCGCGCAAGCTGTCATTCTGCTGGGCAAGCTGGAAGGCTTTTTGGGCTGTTGTCGCTTTTGACATGGCAGCAACCCGCGTATCCATCGCCTGCCTGAACTCCGGAGAGCCTTTGGCAAAACTGTTGGATGCCTCAGCGTATGCCTGAGCATAAGCAGTAGCCTGCTCAGCCGTCATGCTACCCGCTTTATAAGCCGCTGTAGCTTTCTCTTGCCCCTCAGTCTGTGTGGCAAGGGCAGCGTTCCCGGCTTGCCATTGCTCCGTAAGGATCTGCTCAGCCCGTGCCTGAGCCGCAAGCACTTGCGCTGCTGTAGCGTGCGTGCCGTTCAGGGAGAGCTGCGCCTGGTCAACCTGCTGGGCCACGGCAATCATCTGCCGCTGATAGCCAGTCAGCCCAGCAGCACTGCGGGCCGCCAGATCCTGAGTATGATCCAGTTCTTCAACAGGGTTACGCAGGTTGGCGATGGCAGCGCTGGTTGCGTCCATCTGGTCTTTCAGGATTTTTACAGACCCGGCATAATCCGTAATCTGTGGATCGCCCGCCTGGTAAGCTTTATTGAGAGCATCCAGCGCAGTTTTCTGTCCTGCGTACGTACGCTGCAAGTCAGCCATTTGCCCGGCTGTACTGGAATCCCCTTTGCTGATGTAGGCATCAGATTGAGCGCGAAAACCTGCCAGAGTTTGCGGGCCGTAGGCTGCTCCCTCTGTTGTATTGGCTACATAGTTCTGTGTCTCCTGCGGCAACGCATTGGGGTCAGAACCATTCTGAAGCCATTTATCAACATTTTTTGGCCCCCAGTTATAAGCCATGGCGGTGAGAGTGAGATCACCGTCATATTTTGAGTAATAGCCCTTGAGCAGCTTTGCTGCGGCACTTTCATTGCCGTGCAGATCCGTCAGGTCAAAACCAGCAGCATTGCTTGGCATGACCTGCAACGCCCCGATTGCACCGGCAGACGATTGGACGAGCTGCCCGGCTTTATACTGGCCTGTGCTGCTTTCCTGCGGTTGGATTTTGTGCAGCAACCAGGACGCATCACTGCTCAAACCCTGCTCAGCAGCCACCGTGTCCAGCATTGCTTTGGCCGCCTGGGCGCTCTGGGCATCTGTCTGGTTTGTAACAGTTTTGGGAGTGACTGCTTCCGCTGGACTTTTGAACTGCGGGTCAGACGTGTTGCCCTGCTGCATGACATGCGCAAGCGTGCTGGGCACAAGATGCTCTACAGCGCCCTCCACTTCGCCATACAGCCATGCCCCCCAACCAGAGACGGTGGAAACCGCAGTGCTTGTTTTCAGTTTTTCAAGCTTTTCTATGATCTCGTTAAGCTTGCTCACGCTCGTGGCGGCCATGCTGACAATACCGCTGCCGATATGCTCAAACGTGAACGTCAGAACATCACCGACACCGCCAGTCTCATCCTTCAGTTTTTTCAGTGCCTGCTGAAGGGGTGTCAGCGCACGGTCTGCTGCGCCTTGCGTGTCGGCTTCCAACGTCTTGAGCACAGCACTCAGCGCCCCAGTACGGTCGCCCATTTGCTGCATGTGCTGCACAGACAGGATGAGACCGGCATCAAACCCCTGCAATCCCTGCTGCGCAAAGTCCTGCGCCGCTTTGGCGGGATCTTGCAGAGCCTGCGCCATCGTCTTTGCTGCTTCCGGAACAGTAGTGCCCAGAATAGTGGACAGATTCCGGGCGTCTGTTGTCAGACGGGCAATTTCGGTGCGATCCACAGTGGGAACAGAGACAATGGTTTGCACGACAGTGCGGCTATCTGACAAAGAAAGCCCATCTTCATCTTTATGCAGTTTGCGTGCCGCCTGCTCAGATGCCGTGGCAATATCGGAATAGTCCTGCCGCGTAGCCCGCAGGCGCTGGCCAAGACCCGCCAGACGCTCTTCCTCTTCCTCTGCTGCATATTCCATCGCGCCGAGTGCTACCCCACCGGCCGCAAGGCCAGCGATTAAGGCACCTGGACCCAGCAAAGCACTGGCGACACGGCCAATGCTGGCCCGCAGGCCGCCCATGACCTGCACCATATTGGGCACCTGGTAGAACGCAGCCTGCATGGCGCTGCCACCGGCAAGCACCTGGTCAAAGAATTTATGGGTTTCATCCGCAAGAATACCCATCTCGAACGCAGTGAGCTTTGCTGCCGCTCCGTTCCCGCCAAGTGATGCGCTCTGCCGGTCCAGGCTCGTTTTGGCTTTGCTTACATAGTCATCATATTCTTTTTGAGAGATGATATTTGAGGCAAGAGCCTGCGCCGCTTTCTCTTGCGCTGCTGTGTAATCACGCTGGGCAGCGGCACGCGGGACCAGTTCAGCCCGCAGTTTATCTGCCTCTGCGGCGGCAGCTTCAAAATCGCCCTTGCGGCTGTCTGTTTCCGGAGCCGATGCTGAGACACCTGTGACAGTGTTTATTCTCTGCTGTGTACCGGAAGACAGACGCTGCAAGGCTGCATTTGCTGCCGTGCCCAGACTTTCATAAGCAGTGGTGACGTCTTCCACACCTTTCTGGTAGCCAGACAGGGACAAATTGCCCGTGTCATAGGCGCTTTTCAGGGTGCGGAGAGACAGAATTTCTGCTGCTTGTGCGGCAGTCAGACGGGACGTGACTTCACTTGCACTGGCCCCGCTTTCAGCCATGTCAGCGAAGCTATCTGCCGTGGCCACCAGATCCACCCGCAGACGGGCTTCTTGCTGAATGAGGCTGTCAATCTGTTGTTTTTTTGCGCTTAAAGTACGGTCAACATCTGCCGGTTGCGTGCTACCATTTGCTACAGCTTCCTGCCCGCGCACGTTAAGACGGTCATACTCATTAAGGGCGAGGCGGATCTGACGCTGGAGCTTGGCCACCCCATCACCGGCCCGTGCCGCAGCATTCTGCCAGCTTTTGTCAACTGTAGCGGCTTCCTGCGTCATGACCGTGATTAGATCAGACGCAGAGCCTTTTGCTCCGCCGAGACTGTTTTTGAATGCCGTGCTGATGGCTGAGGCAGAGTTTGCGGTGAGGTCAGCAGCTTCTTGCACACCCGTTAAAGCATTTTCAGCATTGCCCGCACCGATTTTGATATCGTGGCTGATCTGATCAATGCCGTCAGACAGGTGGGCCGTACTGGCCATGAGCCTGCTGACACCAGATAGGCTAGACGCAACAGAGTCCTGCACGGCAGATTTAACGGTAGTCAAACCCTTGGCCAGATCAGCGCTTATCTGCTGCCCACTATCTGCCAGTGCGTCTGCTTTGTCTGTCAGTGCGTCTAAAGCAGACCCAATACTGGCGGCGGCCTGACCAGTTTGATCTTCAACCAAAAATTTGGTGATGATTTCATTCACCTGGCTGGCTTTAGCCATCATCAGTCTCCGTCAGAACAAGGGCGGGGTAAGTAAGGGCTTGACCGGCGGCGCGGTCCTTCCGGCGTGTGACGCTGCGCGGGCGCAGGCGCTCAAAGCCGGTCTTTTTTGAGAAGCTTAGGCCGCTATCAATGCCCTGAGCCTTCAATATGTAAGGCAACGCGCCGCCACGTGCGTCCTGCCCCTCGGTCAACACAATGAATTTGCGCTGCACTGACAGGGTGGAGAACTGGCGTAGGGTTGCTTGGCGGGCCGCCTCTACAATACCAGGCGGCACACTGGTGATCTGGCCGCCTGTGTCGATTTTGCGGGCATAGGGCATGGTGTTGACGATTTCGACCTTTTGCCCCGGCTGTATTGCGGCCAGTGGACGGGTCCAGAGCTTATCGTTCACACGCACAACCCATGCTTTACGAAAAGCGCCGCTGCGGGCTGGAGAACGGTCCTGGCAGTGAGCCAGAGCATAGGCCGCTGCTTGCGCAAGATAGGAGAAGACATAGCGGACCATGCCCCCGTCTAGCCGGACGGTCTCTTCACGCTCCCTAAAGCGTCCATCCACGCTGGTCATATAGACGGATGAGGCGCGTCCATCCTGAATGATGCTGTCACGCATGGCACGGCAGCTATTTGCTGCCATAGACCGCAATTCCGGAGAAGACAGCGTGTTGGCACGGATCGTTGCAACCTGACCGTACAAGACTTCAGCCATGCGCTGCCGTGCCATGCGATTTACTTTCTAAATGCTGTTTCGAGATCCTGCTTGATCTGATCATTGCGCAGGCTGATGTAGGTCCGGTCCAGAATGCTGACGCATTCAACAACAAATTCCCGGTTTTCACCGTTCAGGCGGTTGCGGTCACACCATTCCTGTATGGCGCGATAAGGAAGCGGCTGAGGCTTGGTAAAGCCGCGTATGGCCCCCATACCAGCGCCGATGACTTCCGGCTGATGGAGCCGCTCCCCCGCTAGGTCATTCCAGCACCGCCATGGCGTGATGAGCCACGGCAGCACCTCAACATAGCGGGCCTGAGCATCGACAGCAGGCCAATCCCACTCTGGGATGGGGCACCCATTGTATTTTGCAACAACGGGAGCATCATCAATCAGCCAACTGAGGGCTGCGGTAAGTTTTTTTCCGCATCCTCAACCAGAGCCTTACGGGCCAGACCAACACTGCCTGCGGCCTGAAGTGCCATAATGAGCAGGCCGGTATTTTCCCGCTGCTGGACAGCTTCCTTGAACTGCTCAACCGTCATTTCCGAACCGTCATCATTTACAAGATCGGTGACGCCAAGAATGCATTTCTCAGCAAGAGCTTGCGCCTGGCATTTGTCTGCGACAGACGGCGGAAGCGTATCGGGCGTAACGCGGTCAGGAGAGGCCGGGGTCAAGCCCGTGTTGATTTTGATTGCAGCAGCACGCTGCAAAGCGGCCAGACGGTCAGCATAATCCGCTGTGAACCCGCGTGTGGTGATGGTGAACTGCTCACCTTCCGGCCCGACAAGAATAGCCTGACCATTGTTCAGAGCGTTGCCGTCACGAGTAAAGCGGGAAAGACGTGCCATGGGAAAAACCCTTCAAGAATATGGAAAGAAGAAACAAAAAAAGGCCGCACAATGCGGCCCTGTGTGGAAGCGATGAAAAATCAGGCCGCAGGCGTGATGCGCGAAATTGCAAACGTGGTGCCACCGGGCAGAGGGTTGCCCTCAATATCGAAGGTAGCTTTCACAGTCTGATTTTTCTGGCTTGTGTTGACCTTGCCATTTCGCAAAGCTGCATTCAGGAACGTAAAGGCATAGCCGTTGCCATCATCATCGACAGACTTGATAACGATAGGCCCCTGAGTCCCCGCCAGCATGGCATCGTACTCATCCCATGTGCGGAAATAGAATTCGATGGAGCCGCTGGCTGTGAACGAGCCGGAGCGAGCGCCGCAGGCATCGGCATGACCGTTCCCGTAATCATTTCCCGAACCGTCCCGCGCAAGTGTAATGGAACAGTTCGTGACACACCCTGCCGGGACCTTGCCAAAAATCGTGACCCCAAGAAAATTTTTTACCGTGTTGTGAACGATACCGGTTGGAGCAGGCAGGCTCCCAGAAGACACATCCGAGGTTGAGCGCGTTTCACTTTTAGAGGTGACATCAACACTGACCGTTCCGAACTGCCCCTGCTGAAGCTGGATCTGCACCTGCGTGACCAAGGAGCCAGAATACATCAGCCAGCCACTCAGCAGTTTTTTGCGGAATGTGTATGTTTTATCAATGTTGCCGTTTACAATTCCAGCAACAGATACTGTGGAATTTCCCGACAACGTAACCGACTTATCCAGCCCCAATGATCCGGGAGAAAATAGGGCAGTAGCTCCGTCCGCTGATATCTGGGTTATAACTGACGAGTAGACTTTCCCAGAATTTGCATCAGTTATCGCAACCGCGTTACCAGCATTGTATTCTGAGAAAAAACCATTTACTGCGCCACTTGTCGAATTTCCGCACCAGACCGAGTCCTGACCGGAATTCCCAGCATCTTTAGATACAAGAACAAATGTTTCGTTTGCTGGTAGATATTTTTTTAGAATATTCCCCGTATCATTCCCCATAACCGCTGATAGCATATCATCAAACGTCTGGCTGGACAGCGCCCCGGAAATAGACCCGGAGGCCTGTACCTGAGTGACAACAGATTGCGCCACTTCCTTGACCGGATTGATTTCATCCGGACGGGCGGTTGTCTGGGAGCTAGTCAGGGTTTCCCCTGTAATGCGCATGAGCTGGTAATTGCCAGATGGCGGCACGCCATAATTGACCTCCTGCGCGTAGTCCAGAACGGTATCGTTAGTTTGTGCGCCAGCAGCAAGGCCGGATGTGGCACCTGTAAACGCCATGGTTTACCCCATAAAAAAAGCCGCCCATACGGCGGCTGAATTAGTGAAAACCCTGCTGACAGGGCTGTGAAAGTGTGGGCTGGGAGTTACCCCGCAAGGCCGCCAGACGTGACCGTGGCACTGCCTCCGGATGACACAGAGCCACTACTGAGAGTTGCTGCGGTATCTGCTGAAGATGAACCAGCGCTGATTACTGCCGCAGGCGTCTCCGGCTTTGCAGGTACAGGCTGCTGGCCCAGGGTCATGAGGCCGTAACGGATATTGGCCCCCTGCTGCATAGCAAGGCACAGCAGGGACGCATCAAACGGCATGGAGACCTGCACGGACTGGCTCAGCGTGAAAGGCTGGTCTGCACCACCCATTTCAATCAGAACAGAGTAGCTTTTACCGACTTCCGCTGCGGGCGCGGGGCTGAACTCTGGCATTCCCGCCACTTCCCGGTTCAGCCATGCGCCAAAGCGCAGGCCTGCACCGACCGTTGGGGCAATGAGAGCCAAGGCTGCGCTGGTATTGGCGGTCTGTACCGGCGCACCACTCGACAGCATGAATTTGCCAGAGCCGGCGGCAGTTTCAACAAGAGGATAGAATTTCATCATGGGGTTTGCTCCATGGCATCCTGATAGGTGTAGTCCACCATAAGCGTGAACACGTACCAGTTGCCTGCATCATCAAGATTAGGCGGGTTTGTGGATTGACCCCGATAGAACAGACCAGAAGGCCAGTTTTGCGGGGTCTGTCCGACTTTTTCTGCCCGGAATGCGTTGCTCATGCTTTTGAGATGAGACAGCGCGCTAGGTGTGTTTATGCCGGAGGCCCTGCGCACCATCAGGTGCAGCATGATCTGCCCGGTTTCTTCCTGCTCTGCTTCACCCATACCCAGCCGGTCGTCTGTGGAGCTGGCGATATCGAGCACCCAATAGCAGTCTGGCCTGCCATCAACAGAGGCAATGAGTGGGTCAATCAACTGGAGGCCCGTGCTTTGGCAAACGCTCTTTGCGCGGGCAAATGTATCATTCCAGGCAGCTTCTGAGGTCATTACTGCCCCCCTGCGGCAATCAGCCGCCAGCCGCAAATAGTCTGCCGGTCATAGATCGGGATTGCATCTGTCAGCGTGTAGAACTTGCTGCCATCGACAATTTCCATGCTGGCGGCTGGCGTAATGCCTGCGACCTGCACCTCATCTGCTTGAATTTCAGCTACAAACGAGGCCTGCGCCACCCCCGATTGGATGTCTGCAGCAGTGGGTGGCGGGGCATAAGCCAAAAGAGGCACCTTGATGCCGCTGTGCTCCAAAATCATCTGGCGGCCCTTGGTGCGGATCTGGCGGCGGCGTGATGTTGTGATCCAGCCCATTATTACCCCCTGAACGGTGCCAGCATGTCCGCCGCACTTTGCGGCATGCCGCCTGTTCCTGCTGCGGTGGCCCAACTGGTTGACCCAACGCCCTGCACACTTTCTGATTTGAGGTTTGGGTCTCGATCTCCTGCCGCCCAAAGAGCGGAAGCGGTTAAGATAACGGCCCTGCTGATGATGGGTGGTACTGTGCCTGCGGTTTCAACGGACGGTGGCACATAGCCGGCATTGTATGTCAGCACATAATGGCCAGATTTCCAGTTCTGTGACCCCACTTGCGGGCAGGACAGAAGGCCTGCCTTACAGTCCGGGATGAGGCCAGAAAGCTGTTCCGCTGACCAGTCTGCACCATTACGTTTCAGGCTTTGAATGGAGAGAAGTGGTCGGGCAGACAATACGATTTCCCGCAGGTGGTCCGCCCGTTCGATTACGATTTCTTCTGTCCATAACCCGAACAGGATGGGCTGGCCTATAAAAGCTAACGCCATACTGGAGGCATCGAGCAGCAGACGTGCCAGCCGCCCGTCACTGCTACTGTCAGAGATAGCAAGATCTGCCTTGAGGTCCGCCAGCAGGGCCAGCGGGACCGCATCGGCAGGACCATCAAGAGAGAGGCTGATCACAGGCTATTAGCCCCCTGCTTTGCCGGCCATGACCAGTTTTTTGAGCGGTGCGGCCGCTGTCGGCAAGCCGCCGCCAAAGCGGGCATAACCGAAGTAGCCAGTCTGGAGGTAATCCGCATACCGCTCGTTCAGGCGCACTACGGAAACCTGTTTTACCATACGGAACTTGTAGTTCTTCAGGTTGCCAAACAGGATAGGCGTAGCACCGGCTGCAATGTCCGGCATGCTCTCATTGACTGTGACCGGATACCCGGCGAACGTGTCAGGCATCCCTGTGACAAGGCTGGGCACCCAGAGAGGGCGGCCAATCTGGTCTTTCAGCAGGTGCAGGGCCTTTGTCGTGTTGTCGTTCATCATGAACGTGGCCCCGGTGCGGTAGGCGCGGTCCACGCTGTGGATCAGCTCGACAAAGTCATCATAAACCAGATCAGCAGCTTTGGAGGTCGGGCCTGCAGCGGCACCTGTCAGAACACCCTGCGGCATACCAACACCGGTGCCTGTTGTCAGGTCATCCGCCAGAGTACGGCCAAAGGCCGTGGCAATGGCGTTGCGAATGAACCCGTCCAGATCCATGAAACTGTCCTGAAACAGCGTCCATGGCACCAGAATGGCATCAGTCGCGTACAGGAAGGCTTTCAGGCTGACCTGCCCGAAGTTCATATCACCCTTACTGATCTGCTGGTTTTCACCAATGATTTTGGCGCGGCGGGCCGTGTCGTCATTGGTTGGCCAGGGCAGATCTGCACCGGAGGTGGTTTCGATCATGTCGAACAGATTGAGCGCGGTGAAATACTCTTTCAGCGCGACAAGCAACTGCCCGGAAAACGCTGGCGGGACGAGGTAGCCGCCACCTGGGCCGGTACCGGTGCCCATGTCGTTCTGGAAGCTGGCCTGATAGGCCTGTACGCGCTGCATGGCGATGGTACGATCTTCCGTGTTCAAGGCATCAATACCGCCCCGCAGCCATGCGACAAACACGCGCTCCTGCTGCCGCTCTTCGCTTTCCTGCTGATCAGGGCTTACGCCGCCCTCTTCCGCACGGGCTGCAATGCCTTCAGCCAGTGTTTTGGCCGCATTGTCTGCCTGCTCCATACGAGTGATCTGAGCCATGATCTGGCTGGCTTCAGCCATCATGGCATCAAACTGGGTCACCTGTTCGGCCGTCATGCTCTCAGCGCTGGTCAGGGCGCGTGCGTCTTCAATCAGCTTCGCCCGTTTGGCGCGCAGTTCCTTGGAAGTCATCAAATTGTCTCCGGTGAGGGAAAAAGTGGGGGTACTTTCCGGGAATGGAAAGCGGCGTCAGCCTTCGGCTTCGGCCAGTCGGAGTGTGCGGCGGCGGGCCGCAATGTCCGGAATGGAAAGGGTATGGGCGGGCGGTTTTGGCTGGTGCTCAAAAACCCCAGCTTTCAGCGTTGGGGCGGACTTGTTCTGGCTGGCAGGCAGGATGGTGTCTATAAACCCGGCATCCTTGGCTTCCTGCGCGGTAAACCATGTCTCGGCATCCATCATCTGGGCAATGACATCCGTCCCCTGCCCGGTTTTACCCGCGTAAAGGCTGGCAAGCTGGCCATCAATCTTGGTCAGGACGCCTGCTGTGTCTGCCATATCTGACTTGTTGCCAACCACCACGCCCCATGCGTTGTGGATCATCAGGAAGGCATTTGGGGCCATGCTGATGGTGCTTCCTGCCAGCGCGAGGAAAGAGGCTGCCGAGGCCGCCAGCCCATCCACAACAACGTTCACTGGCCCATCATGCTGTTTAAGGGCCGAGAACATGGCCAAGCCGTCAAACACATCACCGCCGGGGCTGTTGATGCGGAGCGTAAGCGGCCCCGGCCCGGCTGTGGCCAGCGCCTGCGTGAAGGCTTTGGCGGTTACACCCCAAAGCCCAATTTCATCATACAGCAGGAGTTCCGCTGGCTGACTGGCGGCCCGTGGGCGCACCTCCAGCGTTTGCGCCAGCCCAGTTTGGGCAAACGCCAAAAGCGCACGGCTGGAAAACCGTGCGCCCTGTGCATTGTAGCGATACATGCAAAGTTGACCTTGTTGTTTGAAACCGCACGGAGCCTGTGCCCCGTGCGGGAGGGCGCGTTGCGCCGCTTAGTAGTCCGGCTGCTTCCTGACGATAGGAAGGCCGAACTCTTTGGCGTCTGCCTCAATTTCTGCCTCGGTTGCGCGGTCAGACATCGTGATCACGCCGCCGGATGCCATGTGCCAATCGAGGAGCCACCGAACTTCTCCGGTTTCTGGGAGCCGTCCTTCCCATATCTGGACGAATTCCCTGCCTAACTGGTGGACGGTCATGCAGCCGGTTCGTTAAAAATCTGGGCCAGAGCGCACAGGCCCTTGGGTGTGATGCGTGCCCGGGTGATTGTTTTTTCCGACCCATCCGAACGCTGCACTATTGTTATTTTGTGCTCCATAAGGCCCCGCTGAAGTTTTTCCTGATAAGCAATATCCTCAGACATGCCGGGCCGACGATACAGCCAGCGGGCCTCCCCACGAAGGTATTTGAACAAAACAGTGGGCCGAATGCCAAGCGTTTTGGCGGCATCCGTTGGGGCGTAAGAACCTTCCGCTCCGGTTATTTTTTCCAGAGCCTCTACTTTCGGCAATACCTCGGCCAGTTGCAGTTTTTGCCGCTCCACCGTGGCTTGCAGGATGGTCATGGCCCTCAGTGCTAGTTCTTCTGGCGTTTCTTCGGGCGTGGCTGCCATGTATCCGCCTGTTTGGCGGATGGAGGGAATGACCTCTGACGTAATCCACTTCTTGAACCGCTTGGCCGCTGGCTTACGGCTGGTGAGTACGAGAGACCAGAGGCCAGATTCATTGATGATGGTATAGGATTGAGCGCCGCTACCGGCGTGACTATCGCTATTAACGATAGTCGCCTTTTCATCATCATCAAGCCGGTTTGCTGCATGTGGAGCGTTGGCAATTTCCAATACCTTGCACACATCAGACAGAATCCAGTGAGGAATCCCGTCCCGATCAAGAACCCGTACTTCGGTTCCTTCAAAGCTGAAGGGAATAAGGTTTTCGGTCATACTGTGCACCCCTTTGCCAGATCATTCATCAGGGACATGACAAGCCGGATTTCTTCACTGTCATTCGTAAGATTAAATGCATCAACAGAACCGGGTAGAATGCTTTTTATAACTTTGGCCTTGGCCTGAAACCCAGCCATTGTTGATGCCGCGCATGCAGTTATCTGATCAATAACGGCGTATCTGTTGTTAGCAATATCGTTAATCTTCTGTTCTATTATTGACTCTTGTGCTGCGGTTTCTCCGCTTTGCTCCCATTCGGCAGAAAACAACGCCTTATCCAAATACCAATATTGCTCGCATAAGAAGAGGATCTTTGAATCCTTATTTGCTGCGGTTTGCGCGCTGCTGGTGAAGGCCATAGAAAAAATTGAAGCGGCTATTGCACTAGTAAACAAAGTGCGCCGATGTGTGCTAGATAAGGCATTAGCCTTAGGCATGGGGTGATCTCCCGGCTTATGGTTAGGGCCGAAGCGAGGCTGCTACCTTGCTTCGGTCTGTTTTTTTAGGTATACCCATAATATGAGCGCGTCAATAAAAAAGGCTATACCTAAAAAAAGAGGTCGACCGGCAACGGGTAAAGACCCGATGCTGGCAGGTCGAGTTCCTGCTGAAATGATCGTGGCTGTCGAAGAATGGGCTGAACGCTATAGTGTCTCGCGTTCAGAAGCTGTTCGCCGTCTTATTCAGTTGGGACTTGATGTAGAATGCAATTGATTTCCGGGAAAAATATTTACGTTCCCATTCTTGTAAATAAGGTGTTTTAATTATGTCTCTTAATATGAAAAAATTTGAAACCGATTTGGAAATACTTGTTGATGAAGGAGAGGATTTGCGAAAGGCTTTGTTTTTCAAAGCCTATGGAAAAGAAAAAACAATAGAAATTTTTGAAATACCTGACGATCGGACCGCAAAATTCTTTCATGATCTTCCATGGTTCGATGTTGCTTATGAGTCGTGGTACTCGGAAGCATTGGCTGTGGTAAAGCAACTTCTCCCCGATCGTTTTCAAGATTTTAAAAGTCATTTTGAAATTCCGCAAGGAAGAAAATCACTATCTTTTACGTCTTATCGAATATCCGATGCTCTTAAAGGCGCAATTATTAAAAATGGACTTGGAGAAATAGTAGTTGATTCTAAAGCTGCCGTTCCTCATTTTCGGCAACAAATAGCAATCCTGGTTGCAGCGAAAAGACGTTTTAAAAGCTCACTTTTCGAGATCAAACAAATTGTTCAAGCTGATTTGTTTGATAGCGAACTTGATGCTGCTCGTGAGTTATTGAAGAATAAGTTTTTCCGCGCAGCAGGTGCTATTACTGGTGTTGTTTTAGAAAAGCACCTTCGGCAGGTTTGCGAGGATCATAAAATTAAAATTGTAAAGAAACATCCGGGAATCTCAGATCTGAACAACTTGCTCAAGGAGAATGCTATCATTGAAGTCCCGCAGTGGCGTCACATTACCTTGTTGGGCGATTACAGAAACCTCTGCGACCATAACAAGCAAAAAGAACCTACAGCTGAGCAAGTCACGGACCTTATTGATGGAACCGATAAGGTCTTAAAAACGATCGCATAAATGAGATAAAAATCTCACCGGCTGATAAGTCCATAATGGCACAAACACGCAATAAGCGGGGTGGCTACGCCAATCAGCACAGCCACGGCCACGAGTAAAACGGCTACTCCTAAACAAAATCTTTCCCATTTCGAGAATTGACTTACCAAGCTGATTCCAAAGTTTTTACTGTACAGGCGCATCGTGTCCCTGCTACTTTCTGCCACGTTCATTCCTGCTCTTTTCAGGGGTGAATAAAAGAAGCCCCCACGCTGCTTCCACAGCCGGGGGCTTCGTCGTTTTCAGTCGTTTGGTGTTGCCTCTGGTCGCTTAACCGCCTGCTGCTCCAGCGGAACGTTGGTACTGTTGACCAGCACAGTATCGCCCCCCTGAACCGGCGGCCGGCTGCGCTTGGCCCGGCCCTCGTTAATGGTAATCTGGCCGCTGCTGATTTCCTGCGCCGTAACCTGTGCTGCCTTCAGCGGGTCCATGGACAGCAGGCCTTCGCGGTCAAACTCCGCATAGCAGGCAGACCCGGCAAACAGCTTTGCATTCAGTTCCGCCTCAGTCCGTTTCAGGTCTGCATCCAACGTAAAAATCAGATAGGCCAGCGTGTTTTCTGAAAGGCCCGTGCCCCATGATGTTGTTTTCTCCGTCTGGTTCAGAAGATGGAGCGGGGTGCCGAAAAAGCGGGAAATATCCGCCACCTGATACCCGCGCGCCTCAATGGTTTGCAGATCCTGCGGGCTAAGCTGGAACGGGGTATATTTCGCTCCTTCGTCCACAATAATGGTGCGGCCCCAGTTGCTGACACCCGCATAATTCTGCCTGAGCTGCGCCTGCATACGGCGAAAGGCGGGGTCGCTCATTTTGTCCGGCACCTGCATCACCCCGCTGGGGAGGGCCGCATTCTGGTGCATGCGGCCGGTGCGCTCTTCCATAGTGCGCGCTAGACCGATGGAGCCCCGCGCAAACGCCTGAATGCGCGACAAACCCTTGATTCCGTCAAAGCCGGGACCGGGAATGTGCAGCATCTCGTCTTGCGTGAAGGTCTCGGTTGTGCCGTCCAGATGGGTGCAGACGTAAAAATTCACGCCCCGGATGCTGGGCACCCGCACCACCTGCACCTGCCATGGCTGGAAGCACTCAAACCCGACCACCCTGCCCGCGCCGTCATACCGGATGGCGCTGAAATGGTTTCCGGACAGCAGGACATTTATGCCCCACAGCTCCCGCCACGCAAAAGCCGTCAGAGACCGGCCCTGATAGGGAATGACGTTTAGCAAGGGAGCCAACCGGTGGTTTGGCTGTTCCACCCGCTGCCCGTCTTTCTCCCGCTTCCAGATTTTCAGCGGCAAGCCTGCAATTACCCCGGCTGCAAGCGTCACGCACCGATAGACGGCTGAGCAGGCCATTGCCGTCTGCTCTGTCACACGCGGCGCCCAGTCCTGATGATCCTGCCCCTGAGCGAGAAATTCCGAAAGGCTGTTGATCTCGCTCAGCGGTGTCGTGGGGTTTTCCAGATTTCCAGAAGCCTCAAACCTCGGCTCTATGCGTTCCGTGCGCGGGGCCTGCGTGCTGCCAAACAGCCTGTTCAGGACTCCCATAATTCCTCCCGATCATAAATGCTGCGCTTGGGTGGCTCCGGGTTGCGGGCCATGCAGGACACAGCGTCAAACAGAGCCATCAGCGGGTCGATTTTCTTGCCGCCAGCCAGTTGCTTGGTAATTTCCACATTGTTGCCCTTGGCCTGCGCTTTTGCGTTCCCAACAGCCCAAGCCATGATGGGCCGCCCACCATGAAAAAACGTGCCATCCGCCAGCTTGCGCTCCAGAGTTTTGATGGCACCGGTCATTTTCCAGCCCTGACTGATGCCGAAAATGCGTTCCTGCTCAATGCCTGCGGCATGCAGGGCAAAGACAATTTCCGCCACGCCTGCCGGGTCCAGACCGACCATGCAGAGCTTGCCTGTCTGGTCGATCTCTTTCACCACATCCGCCAACTGCTGGTTGTCTTCCCGCATATCCTTAAGGATGACGAGATCACCTTCTTTCTCGAAGTCCAGATAGCGCGGAGCCTCTTCCTTCCGGTCCTTCAGCACATCATGAAAGACCCAACTGCGCTGCCAGTGCAGCCAGTCTCCGCTTTCCTCAGACCTGCCAAGGACAGCCAGAGAGAGAAAGTCATCCAGTCCACCGCCATCAATGCCGCAAACGATCAGGTCAGAGCAGTCTAGCAACAGTTCCAGCGTCAGAACCTTATCGCCCCGCCGTTCCCAGTATTTGGCCCCGGCCCATGCTTTTTCCCGCAGGGACAGGCCGACTTGAACATTCAGATGCTTGGCCATCCAGACCCGCAGGACGCCTTCACCGGCCTCCTTGGCCTGCGCATATTTGTCCCGCAGGAATTCTTCCGAAACTGACACCCCTAGGTTTGGGTTGGTCATGTACCAGTTGTCCGGATCGTGCTGACCCTGTTCATCCAGAACGAACTGGGGAAACTCATAGATCACAGCCAAGAACCTAGGCGCGATGATCTTCCCATCCCGCACCGAGCGGGAATAATCCAGACGGCTTTTAAATACCCCTGCTGGCTCTTCGTCCGCCTGCGTGCTGAGGTAGATTACAAACCCTTCCGGACGCGAGGCGATGCCGCCTGTGGCCTCCATCAGCATGTTTTCCGCTGCGGGCTTCTTCCCGAACTCCCACAACTCGTCCACCAGAATGCCGGTGGCTTTTTTGCCGACCACGGAAGATCCGTCAGCCGCCACGACCTTCAGCGTCGCCCCGGTCTCCCGATGCGTGATGATGCGCGTGTAGTCCTGCACATGGAACAGGGCTTCAAGTTCAGGATCTGCCCGGATCATGTCACGGGCAGGCTTGAAGGCGTTGTCTGCTGCTTCCTTGGTCGGTGCCAGAATCAGGAACTCAGCGGATTGCCGCCAGTTCAGGATCAGCACCGTCAGCATCACACCGGCTGCGATGGTCGATTTGGTGTTCTTCTTGCTGACCAGCAGAAAGAACTCTGTAATCAGGCGTGTACCGGTATCCGGATCGTAGGAGCCGAAAATTGCCGCTGCAAAGTCCTTCAGCCAGTCCTCGCAGGACTCCCCGATAGTCGGCTCATGCAGCACGTCCACGATTTTGAGCGCGTTGAACACCGCCATGCCCTGCTCTGCCGCCGCAGGAAACAGCGGTTTGCAGGGTACAAGGCTCTCTCCGGCCTTGATGCGTTTTTCCCAGTCAGGGCAAGCTGTGGTCCATATCGGACCAGCGGTTTTCTCCGTTTTGGCCGTCGATGTGCGCTTGCGTGGCGCGGCTTTGCTGGTTTTGGAGGTGACTGCAGCTTTACGGCGAGCCCTTACAGGCTCCTTTGGCGTGTCACTTACCATTACTCACAACTAGTTTGGGAGAGGACATGCGAGCAAAGCGGCCTGATGCAGCCTTTTCAGCTGCCTCTTTCCGCTCTTCCTTCACGCCTTTTTTGCCAGTCTTGCCCTGCTCCATTTGCTGGATCTGTTTCAGGGTGCGCAGCGTCTCTGTACGGTCTTTGGTGCTGATGGCTTTCAGCATGGCATTCCGGCGGCGCTCACTATTGTCATCTGCCGTTTCAGACTCAATGACCTGAGCAATTTCCCCATGATGGGCTGTCGTATCTTCCAGCTCACCGAGCAGGCGCGATGCCAGGGCGCTCATGCGCTCATTCAGGAAATGATCGACAGGTTCAGTCGGGGTGGAACGGGGCTTTTCGGGGGATGGCGCGGTGGTGCGCACGGGATGGTGCGCACTTTGCGTGGAAGTGCGCACTTTTCCCGCTTTGGCGCGCACCCATTTCTCTGCACTGGCGCGCTTGCGGATGGCACTTTCAGAGACACCATATCTTTCCGAAAGCTGGCGGTTTGATTGACGTCCAGCGCGAAAGTCCGTCTCGACCGCTGCCCAGTTGATAGCGGTTTTTCTGGCCAATAGCCCCTCCCCTTGCGCTCAAAGTGCGCACTTCAAAAACTCAGAAACGGAAAATTTTTCACGCGTGGGACTGGTGCGGTTCCGGTGCCTGATCTCATCTCAAGATTGACACCCCCCCTACCACCGGTGTGCATGCAGTCGAATAATGACGGAAAACTGCCGTTTTTCAGTATTCTACCGCGTTCCGCCTCGCCCGCTCCCGCGCTGTTTTGGCCGTGTGGCAGGAGCCGCACAGAAGCTGGACGTTCTGCTTGTCCAGAGGAGCGCCACCGTCCTTCAGTTCCACGATATGATCCCCGAACAGGCGCGTGCCGTCACGGCCGCACCGCTCACAGCAGTTTGGCCGTTCTGCCCTGATCTCTTTCATCAGAGCGCGCCACTCAGGGCCGGTATAGAAGCTGTCAGCGCGCTTTGGTGGCTCCTTGGCTATGCTTGTGTCCAAAGAACCTACAAGCGGCTTCAGGCACGTCAGGGCAGCTTGTTTGCGGCTCATGTGTCCAGCTTAGCCATATCGAAAGACACAAGTTCCCATTTGTCTTCCGCACCTGAGCGTTTGTGTAGGCGCACATAGTCTTTGGTCACATCCAACCGCACGCTGTTGGAAATGGCGGTCATGGCGCGCTGCCATTCCGCGTCATCAATTTCCAGACGGCGCAATGCCAGGATCTTCGCTGCTTGCAGCTTGCCTGCCTGCCCAACATCAAACGCATCGAGCACGATGGCTTTCAGGTTGGCATTGGCACCTTCAGACCACCGGGTCAGCAAGCCATCAATGATGCTCTTGGCCGCCTGAATTTCGGGGCCGAATGAAATGCAGTTGCCCACAGCCACTGTGACGCGCAGCGTTCCGTCATAGCTCGACAACGTGACGTTGCCTTTCTCGCCGCCAATCTTGGTGCCGTATTGGTCGGCCACCAGCTCAAGAAACGCATGAACTTCCGTGAAGCAGAGCTTCTTGAAATCCCGCATAAACTGACGCACCGGGTCGCCCTGCTGGTGCAGGCGACGCACAAGGTCATCTTGCAGCTTGTCAGATGGGCGCACATTGGCTTCCGGTACCAACCGCCCGCGACTGTCCATCATGAAACCGTCAGGCACGGTTTGCATCGTCATTCTCCGTCATTGTCAGGGTTGCCCGCGCACGTTGCGTCAGGCCAGAAGATCCGCGCCAACCGCATCCGGGTTGGCGTGGCTGTAGCGTGTCGTGGTGGCCAGCGAACTGTGACCAAGCTGCGCCTGCACCCAATGGACCGGCTGCCCGGCATCCAGTTGGTGAGACGCAAAAGCGTGGCGGAGCCAGTGCGCTGAAGCATCATCAGACAATCCCGCACGCTTCGCGGCCCGCTTCACCACGCGATGAGCAGCGCGAACGTGAAGCGGACCGCCATCATGGCCGGGGATTACGGGCGCATCTGGCCCGCCATCGACCTTCACGGCCACGATCTCTTTCCACAATGACGCAGAGACCTGGACATGCCGGGTCTTGCTGCCCTTGCCGAATACCGTTGCTATGCCGCCCGACTGGCGGCGTGTCATGTCGCGCCAGCGCAGGCCGCATGCCTCGGAAAGCCGCAGACCTGTGCCGTATAGAAGCGCCAGCAATGCATGACGGCGCGGGTCTTTCTCCGCCGAAAGCATGGCCAGCACTTGCGGGCGCGAGAGGATGCGTTCGTTCAGACTGTCGCGCCCACGCTCCAGACGGAACGCGGCACCCGCGTCATGCGGCAGAAAGCCCAACTTTGCGCCGTGCGTAAGAACGGATTTGACCGCACTCATGCGCCGCCGTCGCGTGGCGTCTGACGCACCGCTCATGCTGTCGTGCCACTCCTGAAGGTCGGCAAGCTGCACCTCAGCCATCGGCTTTCCGGTGAAGCGGGCGAACTCCGCAACGTCTGCACGGTAGGCCCGCACCGTGTTCTCGCTGCGGTTATGGAGCCAGGTTCTGACCAGCATAATATCGGCTGGTACAAACGCCTCATTTGGCACTGCTGGCGCGGTCGATCTGGGCTGATCACCGCTAACCATTTGAATTTCCTACGTTATAGGGTGTATTTTACCCCTCAAAAAGCGTCAGATAACAGACATTATCTGACGGGTTTGAGGGGGTGTTTGCGGGTTATCTGACACTTTGCCGGATAGACCGTGTCCGATAACTCTGCGTTATCATGTCGGTTTTAACCGGCA
Source organism: Acetobacter cibinongensis (assembly GCF_000963925.1). Classification (GTDB taxonomy): domain Bacteria; phylum Pseudomonadota; class Alphaproteobacteria; order Acetobacterales; family Acetobacteraceae; genus Acetobacter; species Acetobacter cibinongensis. The sequence goes on along the minus strand of NZ_BAMV01000044.1, from coordinate 11,420 downwards.
TGGGGGCCGTTATTCTGCGTGGGGTGCGCCGCCGACTTTGCGACCTTTGCTGCCGGGTCGATACCCACGAGCTAGAGCGCAGCGGACCACGCCAGGACGCAGGCGCTCTAACTGGCGGGCCGTTTGTTCCGCTGCCAGAGCGGCATCCACCCGGTGCAGGCACTCCGCGCTCACTGTGCCGAGAATGCCGGTAAGGCTCCCTGTCCCGACAAGAACCGGCGCACCGCAACGGGCGATGTGACCACGCACGGCAGAGCAGCCCGACAACGGCACATCTGCCCGGTGATGCGGCAGGCACGGCGCTGCCAGTGGCACCACCGCACACAACGCACCGCGAACAGCCACCACAAGGACCGGCCATTTTCCGCGCAGCACAACGGCCCCACAGCAGACGGGCTGCTCATGATGGCTCATGCTTCTTCACTTTTCTGGAGACATAAAAAAAGCCGTGGGCCCTATTGGACACACGACTTTGAAGATTTTGACTGTTTACTGTGGGTTGGGGGTAAGCGTCAAGACATAAGCCGTTGAGCACTAATTTTCATATTAACTGGTCATACTGTATATATGTGGGCAACCAAACGATGAGCCTTGTGTTTGATCCTTTTTGTCTAAAAAAATGTCTTTAATGTAGTTTTATGAAAAGTGGAGATTTACAGTGCTTGGTCGGTTTTTTAGAGTTATGCTCTCGCTGACTGCTGTATGCCCAGTATTTATATCGCTTGCCTATATCGAATTTAAAAATGGAAAACATACATACTGTTATTTCTTCTTATTTTTATTTTTTGTTGTGGTTTTTTTTGCGAAATGCGTAATAAAAAAATCAAAAGAAAAACTTGAAAAAATACCAATAACTATAACAAAAGCAAAAACAACAGATAAAGAAGTTATAAGTTTCTGTATTTCATATGCACTACCTATAATTTTTAGAGCAAATTCAGTTTCAAATATTGAAACTTGGCTGGTTGCCTCCTTGATTTTATTTGTTGTTCTCTGGACCACTGATGCAATGCCCGCTAATCCCGTTCTAGGCATTCTTGGCTATCATTTTTACGAAGTCGACTCAGGAAGTGGCGTAGGGTATGTTTTAATTACAAAAAAGCGAATCTCTAATGTCCAGCAAATCAATCAGGTTGTACAAATCGGCGAATACGGAATTCTAGAACTATAATAAAGGAATATTTCTAAAAATGAATCTCTTTGCAATTACTCATGCTTCATCCGATAACATTTTAAGACTTCCATTGAGTGCAGATCTTCAAACAAATTTAGAGACTGAATTTAATCGCCAAGAGGCCGATTTTTTTAATCGAATTGAAGAGTTATTACCTTTTTGCGGCGCATGGAAAGCTGAAGCAGATGAAGCATTCACTATAGATCAGTTTTCTACACTTTACGATCTACCTAAAGCCATTAAACAACCAATGAGCTTTCCTCTCTACGACAAAAATCTACATAACCTTTCAGAAATAAAAGCCATTTTTTGTGGCAGCTCAACAAAAAATAACCGCATATTAATACAGAAATTTAATAAGAAAAATGTTATAGAAACAAAGAAGTACATGTTCTTTTTTTCTGGAGATACATTTGTTAAATCAAATGACGATGCTATTACTATTGACGACAATATTTGCGCTGCTATTGAGCCAGATTCCTCTCTAGTGTTTCGGAGTTATCACTCTGTAAGGCAAGTCTTTGATATGTCAGAATATTTTGTAGAAGCAACTAACGACCAAATGGCCGAATTTGCTAATATCCAAGCTTTTTCTATTGCTGATCAGGCAAAATTTCTCGCTATAGACAATCAGTTTATTAGAAAAAAAATAACCGAAATCTTAAAATCTGGACATTTAGGGACTTTGAATGTTCAAAATATATGCGCCGATGCAAAAAAATATAAAGTAGAAATAAATATAGATGATAAAGGAAAAATATTAATTCCTGAAGACAAGCAGAAATTGAGGGTTTTACTTAAATTTTTAAATGAAGATTTCTTTGAATCGATTATTAAAAAAGATCTTTACTTATCAAACTCTAAGCGGCCAATCTAAAAAATCAGTGCACTGGCTATTCAGTATTGATGTTCCCAGTGCACTGAAACAGTTCTGCTGTTTACGGTGTCGGCGGAGTCCAATCGTGATCGCGATCTAGTTTCTCGCGCTCACTATCAGCTCTCTCCCAACTGCTAAACGGCCCCTTTTCGCCTTTTGAGACTTGATCTACGAGCATGCCTACTTCTGCTCAACCTTGAGCCCAAGCTGGAGCAGTTGCCGAATGGCCTCAGCTCGCGTCACTCCACGCTTCGCGGCCCATTCATCAATTTCCTTTATTTCCTCTTCGCTTACACGTGCAGCAATATGTGACCTTTCCCCAGTTGCGGGACGGCCTCTTTTTTTCTGGTTACCATTTATTGACGCGTTCATATTTATCGGTTACCAGAAAAGCAGACCGGAAGGAAGCGCCAACTTCCAACCGGCCTTAACCTCAAGCAGGGAGAGAACCCCATGCCAAAGGCTAACGCCTTATCTATCACACAACGCCGCTGTGTGCTTACCGGAATCATGGCTGCACCTTTGCTGGCTATCACGCCAGCCGGAGCCGCCGCCCAGTTGGGCGATGCGCCGCTGTTTGCCAGCCATCAGCGGTTTCAGGCCGCGTATTCGGCTGTGCGCACAATGAGTAATCAGCCTGAGCCGACCGGCAACACGCCGGAGGCCGATGTTTGCGAGGCGCGGTTTGATGCGTTGGTGCTTGAAGAGTGTGACCGTTTGGAAGAACTGGCGGCCATTCCCGCCCTCACCCCGCAGGGCCAGCGCCTGAAGGCCGAAATCATTCTAGCACTTCTGCCGGAGCGCCTGCGCACTAGCGAAATGGACGGAGAGACGCAGCTTGTTCTCTCGCTGGCGCGGGATCTAGTGCGGGGGAACGCGGCATGAGCAACGTCATTCCATTCAGCTTTGATGGACATGCAGTAAGAGCGCTGACCCGTAACGATGAGCCGTGGTTCGTGCTGGTTGATGTGTGCAGTGTGTTGGATATTGCCAACAATCGCGATGCGTCCAACCGGCTAGACGAAGATGAAAAGGGTGTCGTTACTACCGACACCCTTGGCGGCCGGCAGGAAATGAGCATCATCAATGAAAGCGGCCTCTACAACCTCATTTTCACCAGCCGGAAACCGGAGGCCAGACGGTTCCGCAAGTGGGTGACGGGCGAGGTGCTGCCCGCCATTCGTAAAACCGGCAGCTACGGCCTGCCTACCAGGCCGCAGGAGTGGTTCACGCTCTTCGCCCGCATCCTGTGCCTGTGGGACACTCTGGGCGAGGACGCCGCGCGGAAAGACTGGCAAACCCTCGGCCCGCTCTTCCCCATGCCCCGCAAGCAGGCGGTACGGATGCTAATGGAAGCCGCACTGGACCTCCCGCCCGGTGTCCTGCCGAACGAGCCAGCAGGCCAGCGCCAATCCACCCCTGCAACCCGCATCAGTTCCCGCCACAACGGATCACTCGGCGGCCGACCCCGCAAAGGCGAAAGCTCCCAACAGGCGGCAGCCCGCCGCTTCCATATGGTGGAGAAAGAAGTCACCCCCTCCCCCGACGGCTCAAACGCCGTGGTGGTCACCTATGCAACACATGAGGGGGCTTAGGCCCTCTTCTTTTTTAGCGTTAGTCCGAAAAACCGAATCATGCTTTGAAGCGCGTTTTTACGCTTCGGAGATATTTAGATATGACTTGGCAGCTATTCAGCCCGGATTTGCCGTTTTTGAATCAGATTACTGTTTCTCAAGAGAAACATGGAGTTTGGGAGCATATTCTACCATATGCCCCTTTAATCACGGCAGTAATTTCCGCCGGGATCTCTACAGCAGGTATTATAGTTACGTTTAATCTAGCTTTAAAAGCGCGACTGATTTCTGAACAACAAAAAAAAATTGCTCAAACAAAATTAGAGGTAGATGTTTTTGATAAAAGATTTGATGTATTCAACGCATATCAAGAATATTATAACAAAATTGTTGCTAATGAATACAAAGAAAAAAATGAAATTACTAATGATTTGTTGATTTTTCAGGCTTTATATGAACGATCTATTTTTCTATTTTCCTTTGATGATTTTGAGATACTCAATAATCCAAAAGATATTCTCCATAAGATGACTCTATATAGATTAGAACGCTTCGATGAAGACTTCGATGAAGATCCGGAATGGGAAGCAATGAATTGCGATTTTCATGAAAAAAACGCAACAATGGCATTATTGCTTAAGCAATACGCACCAAAAATTATGAGTGAAAGGGCTATGTCATCCACAACAGACCTGGCATCAGATCATATACCTCAATCAACTGGTCTAAAAGCATTTCTAAAGCGCCTGAAACGCGCAGTTTATGGGTGGTCTGAGCCTCTGCAATAGCCTGCACGCTCATGCCGTCCAGCATCATCCGGCGCAGCAGGGTTTCTCCTGTTGAGCCCAGGGCTTTCCGCACGTATTCGCACCGGCGCACGGCAGCAGCGCGGGCCAGCATGATGGTGTGAGGGTCTGCTACGCCGCCTTTGCGGCCTGCTTCCGGGTCTCTGGCGCCCAGCACGCCGGTCTCATAGTCCCGCGCCCATAGCTCCGCAGCCGCCACATGAGCGTCTGTAATGGTACCAGCCCGGCGCAGCGCATACAGTGCCCCGGATGAACGAAACCGCCTCTGTGGCGGCTGTCCCTTCTGCTCTTCAACGTAAACTTCCGTTACGTCGCCTTTGGCCAGTCTTTCCGGTGTTGGTTTAATCTCACGCACGTTGCTGCCCCGTTTGTTCTCGTGTACCGTCCATTGGCGTCACGGGGTTTCTCGTGTGCATGCAAACGGCGCTGCAGGGTGGTGACTTCCAATTCAGCCTCTGCGCGCCGCTTTTGTTCCTGGGCCAGTGCGGCCTTCAGGCTTTCCATCGCATCAATGGGGTTTGGCTGGCCTTCTGCCCGCAAGCGAAGGTTACGCACCAGCATGCTCAGCCTGCCCGGCTTCATGCCGCAGCCCTTGTGCCGTTGGCCTGCTGCCTGAAATACGCCACGTAAGCGTCATATCTCGGCGGACAGTTGGGCAAGTCATGCTCCTGCGCAACAGAGGGCCATTTTCGGTCCACTGCGCTTAAATCCCGCGTTTCCTGCATCATTCTGGCCCACAGAGGCTGGGCGCGTTTCCATACTGCCTGCGCCTGCTGTTCGGCCTCATCCTTCGGAATGGCGGGTTTTGCTGCAGGTTCGGTGGCTTTCTGCTGGATGGCCTGCCTTACCGGGGCATCAAAATAGACAAATTTGTGTGCTTTCCCGTGCAGTGGCGCGATAGTCCGCACAATCAGCGCTTCATCCGCCCCGGCCCGCAGCCAGTCCCGAACGTAATTCTCGGCATAGGTGCGCTGGTCTGCCCCTATGCCGCCTGCTTCCCTCGCCTTCTGCGCAATGTGGCTGACCTCGGCTGTGTCAGGTTTCGGGATTTCGGGTTCTCTAGAGTTAGAGGAAGAAGAAAGAGTATTATTTAAGTTAGTATATATTCTCTCTTCTTCTAGAGAACCCACGGAACCCGTAAGCTCGTTTTCCATAACCCAAGACGTGTTATTTTTTTGCTCGGGTTTTTCCGTGCCACCCACCACGCCATAAAACGGCATGTTCTTTTGCCCAACTGCCGGGGCCGGATTTTTACGCGGGCGGCCACCTTTGCGGCCATTGATGATGCTGGCAATCTGCTTTGGCGTCATACCCTGTGGTGCATCCCCACGGTCCTGAGCCTCAGCAACCCACTGGGCGCGGTCAGCTTCCGCCTGCGCCTTACGGGCCGCCCGCTCTTCCTTTCGCAACAGGCGGTCATACAGGTGCGGGCTAAACAGTGCTCCGGCATCATCCCGCGCCATGAAGCCTGCCTGAATGATAATGGGCAGAGTACGCTTCAGCGTTGCTCCGTCCAGCCATGCCTGAAGCGCCACCTGCTCATCCGTCAGCACCAGAGTTCCAGCCCGAAACACGCAGGAGCGTATTTCCTTCAGCGCTTCATGCAGGTTGGTCACAACGCCGCGTAGTTCTGCTGGCATGGAGCGCAGCATTTTGAGAGGTGTTACAGCCCCTTGGTCAAACCTCGCCAGTTGTGGGCGGTTATTTGTCATGAGTGCCCCCTTTGTACCGGCTTGGGCTGTGTATGCAGGAGCACGGTTGCCCCAAAATATCGCGCAGCGTTAGTCATGGCGGCCACCAATAGTGCTGACTGTGTAGGGCTGCTTTGATTTCTGAACTTTATTGATGACAGCCTGAGAGCGGCGCAAAACATGAATGGCATGCGCTATCTTTGGGCTAATTTCATCTGCTTCATGCGGGTCTATGGTCTGGTCTGCCCAAATACGCATGGCGGTGTTCATGACATCACCCGCGCAAAGCGCAAAGTCACCCATATCACGGCCAAAATGGCCGGGGCCGATGTCACTGGGTATCACTTCATACCCAAGAGCGTGCGCAAATGCCGTCAGCAAAATTGGCCTTTGGGCCAATTTGTCCAGATCTATGGCAACATCCAACGGTATCACGCTCGCCTTATTGCGGTCCTGGTAAGCATGGAGTTGAGTTTTTTCCACACGCGTAGAGTCAGCAATAGATTGCAGGTTCCAGCCTATGACCGACAAAACCTGCACTGTGGCTGACTTTATAGCCCCCAGAAACCGCTGAGAATAAACCGGGATCATCTTTTGCTCCCGTATTCAGTAGTATTGCGACCACCGATTTTTTCTTGTTCAGTCTTGTGTTTTTGCAAGGGGTTGGGCGGTACGTTGCCGTACCGCCCGCCATCGTCCATTCTCTGTTTTCTCACAACACCAAATGGAGACGATTTGAAATGCGAACAGGATGGGACAAACCGGCCAAAATTGATCGGGAGGCGCAGCGCGTTCTCCTCCATGCTATGGCCGATGCTTACCCACAAGTTTTGTGCGACTTCCCTGAAGGCTTTGACCGCGGAGACAAACATACTGTTGTTAACGTAATGTACCTTAAAGAACACGGACTTTGTGAAACCGACACGCTCGGAGAAATGGGTATGGCCGGAATGGAAATATACCCTCCACGCATTACGGCAAAAGGCCTTGATTTTCTGGCAGATGACGGTGGGTTGGGCGCTATTCTTGATGTTGTGACGGTAAGGTTTGAAGCAAATACGATAAAAGCGCTGATTGCGAACAAACTTGAAGAGTCCGATGCCCCCGAAGAAGAAAAAGGGTTGATTAGGAAGCAACTGGACGCCCTCCCTGAAACGGCCCTAAAAGCCGGCATGACGGAACTGGTGAAGGTTGGCCTGAACCACACTCACGATGTAATGCAGTTGCTTCAAAAATGTTTCGGCCTTGGATAGTGGTCAGAAATTCAAAACGTACCTGAAGTGTTGCATCGCCAGGGATTAGAGCAACGTCAAACGCCTCCAGACCGTAAGGATCCGGAATACAAATTCTTAACCGAGAAGCACCGTTTGCTAGATCGAACCAAGATTCTACGCAAATAAGCGTATAATTTGAGCGTCTAGCAGGCACATTACAGCTCCCGGACACTATTGCTTTTTTGTTTTCAGGAAGAATCATTCAGCAGCTCCTGATTTTTTGTTCAGGAACTTTGCCGCCTATGGCCCCGGGCGGTACGTTGCCGCACCGCCCGCCATCGTCCATTCTGTTCCTGTCAACACAACACAATGGAGATTCTAAGGTCTGGACATAAGACCAAATTAAAGTTGAAAGCCGACGGTACCGTCGATGCAAGCAATGTAACAGGCTATTCCACCAGCGTTGCCGGCAATATGATGGTGTTTTTGCAAGTTGTTTCTGCCACTGGCCTTCAGCATATTCCCAATGGGGACAAGACAGACCAGTTAATGATGACGCCGCAACAAGCGCAGGAAATTGGACAGGCTCTTGTGCATGCTGCAAGCATTGCTCTCTCAAATACTGGCGGCTCGAGACCAAATTGAGCTCACTCGGAGTAATTTCCCACCGAACATCATTCGCCTGACATGCGTTGTGATGCGCAGCATGCTTCTCAAAATGAGACATCATGCTGCCATTCCCTGCTCTGGACGCCTGTATAGATCTGGCCGCAGTTCTTCACGCGGGATGCCGAACGCTTCCTCAATCGCTACAATGTGCTTGTCCGGGATCTTACTCCATTTCAGAACGGCAGAATGCGAGCGAAGGCCTATGCCCTCGGCCAGCTTCTTGCACCCACCCACACGTTTTCTAAGCTCAGACGGTTTCATGCGGGCAATGTCACACATACTAACATTATTGGTCAATCAAAAATGTCAGTATACAAAACTCAAAGTTCGGCGTTTTGCGGCACAATGTCATGATGACTGACAAGAACTCCATGGGCCGCAGATTAAGAGAATTGCGAAAAGCTAAAGGCTTGACGCAGGTCGATGTTGCTGCGGCTTTAGATGTCAGCCGATCGCACATAACCCAAGTTGAACTTGGTGCTGATCCGGGCTTCTCAACGTTTATTCAGTTGGCGAAGTTTTACGACGTTTCCTTGGACTACCTTTTTTCGGGCAGAGCAGAAACCTCCACTATTTTGAGCACGAATATTAATTGTCAGGCACCGTATACGGCAGAAGAGCTTGCTCTCATTGAGCTGTGGCGTGAGATGAACGAGGGCCAACGGGAGCTGCTTTTGTCTATGATCGAGAAGGCTGTTCGCCTCAATGTTGCCTAGTTCTTCGGACTGAGCGGCATTTAGAACAGAGGCCATATTAAGCCTCTTGCAGACTCGGGACTTCACCCACTTCACCTAAAATCTCAGGATCGCCGTAATCACCTGCGGCTTCATCCACCAGCATTTTAAAAGCTCGGCCACCCGCTGCCGTCATGACGCCTGCACGGATTTTTTCCAACTTATTCAAGGCGTCGCTCTCGCTGCGACAGGGCAATGCCGCACCCTGCTCAAGGTACCTAGCCTTTCCCTTTGTCCTCCACGTGTAGGGGACAAACACAATTCTTTGCGTTTGAGCCATAATTTAGCCTCCAGATTGTTCTCTTTTTGTTCTAGTATGCGATTGCAGGCAACTTCAACTGGAGAAATAAAATGTCACCTATACAAACATTTTTGTTGACTGCTAATGTTAGTGTAGGTGACATAAGCCCATCATAACCCGTGATGGAGATGCAGGGTGAAAGCAACACAGGCCCAGAAGCCGCAGCGGTACGTGACAGTCGTGGATGAAAATAAAGCGTTTTTGCGGGTTATCCGGCGCGTTGTTGACCATTCACCGTCACAAGAAACGCGCGTTCGAAACAAAATTTTTGATCTGACAAGCTCGCTCCTACGGGCCTGCCACGCCCGCACTACTGAGCTGGATCTGGAGGCTATGGCCACGGCTGATATTCAGCTCGTGCTTGCTGACCTGAAAACGCTGCGCACCCATCTGAACACTCGCACAGGCAACCTGCCATATGGGCAGCGTCTGCACTTCACCAAAAACATGGCGTTTAAAAAACAGTCCCCACAGGTGACAGCATGACCACGCAAATCCGCATAAACCGGGCAGATCAACTGCACGCGCAGGCAGATACGCTGTTTGTGGCAGCAGAACGCATTGAGCAATTCAGCCGTGCCTGTGCCGCCAGCAACAACCCGGAAGGCTCCGCCTGCTGGCAGCGCATAGCCAAAATATACCTGATTGAAGCTGAAGCATTTGCCGTAAAGGCCGAAAAAATAACAGGAAAACGCTCATGAAAACATTCAAACAAGCCTACTTCCAGTATGCGCCTATAGCCCTTGCTGCCGAGAAGTTACTCATTAGCGTGGCATCACTAGCTGGTCGCGTGGCTGCCATTTACGCAAGCCTCTCCCAAACAATGGTGGGTGAAGTGGCCCGTGTTGTTGCTTTTCTGGCACTTGGCTCTGTTCTGTTGTGCAGCACAGAAATTGGATGGTGGCTTTTGGGGGCGTGGGCAGACGGTGTGACCCTGCTTGTGCTGTACGCACAAGGCTTAATGTAATGGGCAGGGAAGAAATTCTGACCGTTGCCGATGTATTAGAACGGCTGAAAGGCATTGTAGGGCGCAGCAAGCTGACCGCCCATTTGCAGCAAGTGCCAGAATATGCGGGAGGCCCCACACATCGTCGTTTTGGCAACAGGATTGTCTTCCGTGCAGGAGACTATGAACGCTTACTCGAGAGTTTTGAATGTCACTCAAAGTCGTCAGCCGCAAAGGTGGGGCAGCGCTCTACGTTCGCGGCACCGTCCGCGGACAAAGCGTATATGAGAGCACTGGAACTACTGACCCCCAGCAAGCCGAAGCCTACCGGGCCAAGCGTGAAGCGGACCTCTGGGCGGAGTCAGTCTATGGTAAGCGGGCGGTCGTAACATTTGCCCATGCAGTTACGGCCTATCTTGAGGCTGAGCGCCGTACACCAACCACTCTTAGGCACTTACGGAATTTATTAGAGCACTTTGGCACTGCCAAACTGGATCATATTGGCCAGCAGGAACTGGATGAAGCATACAAGGCCATCCTGACCAACGGGGCCATGGCCAGCGGTGCTACCAAAATTCGCGCAGTGCTTACCCCACTTAGGTCTGTGTTGGAGTTTGCCGCCATACGTGGCTGGTGCTCAAAACCCGCGTTTGCTCGCCCTAAAGTCCAGCAAGTACGCATGCACTTCTTGCGTCCGGCGGAAGCCACGGCGTTGGTGCAAGCAGCTGCGCCACACGTTCAACCGCTACTTATATTTTTGATAGGCACCGGCGCACGCATGTCGGAAGCGCTCGAACTGGAATGGAAAGACGTTGATTTAACAGGCCAACGGGCGGTGGTTTGGCAAAAGCAAGGCGATGAAAGGCATATAGATCTACCGCCGGTTGTGGTTGAAGCTTTGGCAAACATAGAACCCCAGACCGGGCGAGTATTTCGTCCAATCCGTAGCCGGAAACCACCAGGGGCACTCCGAGGCAAAGTCATTGGAGACTCTTATTATAATACGGGCCGGACTGGTGGAGGGCAAATAAAGACAGCGTGGGCCATAGCATGCCGCAAAGCCGGACTACCTGGGCACGAACGCGTATGGGTGCCCAAAGGAAGCAAAAAACAGAAAATCCAGTTTGTGCCGGACATAACTCCTCACTGCCTACGCCACACCTTTGCAACCTGGCATTACTGCCTACACAAAGACTTGCTTAAACTGAAAGAAGATGGGGGCTGGCGCACGATCACCATGGTGACGCGCTACGCAAAAAAAATGCCAGACAGTTACGGCGTTGAGATACACAACTGGTTGAACGCAGCGCAAAAAGAGAAATGAGCAAATTCCGTGCAAAAAATGGCTTTCTCATAAAACTTATTAGCAAAAACAATAAGATAGGTAAAAATAACCCTGACCTTCACACGGCGGGGGTCACAGGTTCAATCCCT
>NZ_BAMV01000045.1 GCF_000963925.1 Acetobacter cibinongensis | reverse complement strand
TAAGGTGTTGCGACGACCGGTTGAATCCGCCTTGACAGCCACGGTCGGAATGGTGGGTCACTTTTCCCTCAGGCCGCCTCTGGCACAGAGCCTGCTCGAGGGCATCCAGCACGAAGTCGGTATGGGCCGTTGAGGAGACACGCCAGCCCACAATAATCCGGGCGAATACATCAATGATGAAGGCCACATAAACAAAGCCCTGCC
>NZ_BAMV01000046.1 GCF_000963925.1 Acetobacter cibinongensis | reverse complement strand
AAGGTGTTGCGACGACCGGTTGAATCCGCCTTGTGATCCACGGTCCGAATGATGGATCAGCGCCTTGTTTCCCGCAGGCTTTCGTTGCCAGATGGCCTGTTCAAGGGCGTCGAGCACGAACTGGGTGGTCATGGAGGTCGAGACTTTCCAGCCCACGATCCTGCGGGCGAACACATCAATGACAAACGCCACATAGACCATGCCATTCCAGGTCTGGACATAGGTGAAGTCCGAGACCCAGAGCTGGTTGGGGGCCTCGGCCCGGAACTGCCGGTTGACCCTGTCATCGGGACAGGGGCGCGCCGTATCCGGACGGGTCGTGATGACCTTCCGGCCCCGGATGACACCCTTCAGACCCATCTTGCGCATCAGGCGCTCAACAGTGCAGCGTGCAACCTGTCGCCCCTCACGCTGCAGGCTGTGCCACACCTTGCGCGCACCATAAACAGCACGATTATCCTGCCAGATCCGGCGGATATGTTCCATCAGTTCCCTATCGCGCCG
>NZ_BAMV01000047.1 GCF_000963925.1 Acetobacter cibinongensis | reverse complement strand
CGGCTGTCCTTCATGCCAGCAAGATGCTGGATGGCACCGGAGATACCAAAAGCAAGATAGAGTTCTGGCGCAACAATCTTACCTGTCTGACCAACCTGATAATCGTTAGGCACAAACCCGGAATCCACAGCAGCGCGGGAGGCACCGATGGCGGCCCCGAGCGTATCTGCCAGAGGTTCAAGAATCTTGAATTTCTCTTCACTCTGAAGGCCACGGCCACCAGATACGACCACACGTGCCGATTCAAGCTCAGGACGCTCGGATTCGGACAGGTGCACGGCCTCAAAAGTAGAAAGGGCCGGGTCTTCTGCAGGAGCAACAGCTTCAACCGGAGCCGAGCCCCCTTCGGCTGCGGCGGCATCAAAGGCGGAGCTGCGAACCGTCAGCACTTTCTTGCTGTCAGATGATTTAACGGTTGCCAGCGCATTCCCTGCATAAATGGGGCGCACGAACGTATCGGCGTCCACAATGCGGATCACGTCAGGGATTGGCTGTACGTCCAGCAGTGCTGCGGCGCGCGGCAGCACGTTTTTGCCAACAGCCCCTGCCGCAGCAACGATCTGGTCATAACTGCCGGCCAGCGACACGATAAGAGCAGCCAGAGGCTCAGCCAGTTCATGCGCGTAGCGGGCATCGGCTGCGTGCAGAACCTTGGAGACACCGGCAATTTTGGCAGCAGCCTGAGCTACAGCCTCATCACCGGCCACCAGAACATGCACATCCCCAAACTGGGTTGCTGCGGTAATGGCAGAAAGCGCGGCCTGTCTGATCCGGCCTTCTTCGTGATCAAGAAGAACAAGAGCGGTCATGATCAGATTACCTTCGCTTCGTTACGCAGTTTCTCAACCAGTTCCGCTACGGAACCAACTTTGACACCAGCCTGACGCTGTGCAGGCTCAGCCACAGACACAATGGTCAGGCGGCGCGTGGTATCAACACCAAGGTCTGCCACATTGAGCGTTTCAAGCGGCTTTTTGCGGGCCTTCATGATGTTGGGCAGAGAGGCATAACGTGGCTCGTTCAACCGCAGGTCAGCCGTTACAACGGCTGGCAGCTTGAGGGAGACATCTTCCGTCCCGCCATCAATTTCACGGCTGACGCGCACGGTGCCATCGGCAACATCCACTTTACCAGCGAAAGTCCCCTGACCCCAGCCAAGCAGGCCAGCAAGCATCTGGCCTGTGGCGTTCATGTCATCATCAATGGCCTGTTTGCCAAGAATGACCATGCCGGGTTCTTCCTTGGCCACAATGGCCTTGAGCACCTTGGCCACGGCCAGAGGTTCCGGGCTTTCTTCAGCCAGAACCAGAATGGCGCGGTCAGCACCCATGGCCATAGCGGTACGCAGGGTATCCTGCGCCTGCTGGACACCAATGGACACCACGACAACTTCAGTCGCGGCCCCTTTTTCCTTGAGGCGGACGGCTTCTTCAACCGCAATCTCATCGAAGGGATTCATGGACATCTTGACGCCAGCGGTTTCAACGCCGCTACCATCTGCCTTTACGCGGGGCTTGATGTTGTAATCCACAACCCGTTTGACAGGTACTACAATCTTCATGGCTTCTTT
>NZ_BAMV01000048.1 GCF_000963925.1 Acetobacter cibinongensis | reverse complement strand
AATCCACAGTCCGGGAAAACGCTTCGAGCTGATCGCCAAGCCCGCTCAGCCGGGCAAGACGCTCTTCAACATCAAAGAAACCAGACTGCTTCATCATCCTTTCCTCCAATCAGAACCGGAGGAAGGGAATCACAGAGCTGGTCTCAAAACCAGAGGGTTTTTCGAACCCTCCACGTCTCCACAAAACCCGGGGCAATTCATCTCCAGATGATTTATATCAATTTCATAAAACAAAATGTTTGCTATAAAGAAACTCTTAGAATAACCTTTTGACGGTTATTCAATGTGCAAAAGGATAAGAAATAATGTCTACTATCATTAACAATGGACAAAAAATTTCCAATGTAACTGTTGATAATTATCAAGAAGTAATTTCTTCAGGTGGTATAGGTGAATTTCAGACAGTTCAGAATAATGGGGAAATAGTAATAAGAAATGGTGGCATTCTAATTGAAACAGATGGAAAAAATAATTGGATTACACAGACAAACGGAAAAATTGTTGTTGAAAATGGTGGTTTATTATCTGGAGGACATGTCCAGTCAGGTGGAACTTATTTTGTTAGTGCTGGTGGCATTACTACAAGTATTTCTATTGGTGACGGTGGTATATACCAGGGTGCCTCAGGAGCAATTCTTAATGGGGTCAGCAAAATTCGGTCGGGAGGTACTCTCAGTGGTGGTACTGTAACTGATTATGCAGCCCTAGTCGTTAGTGCTGGAGGTAGTTCAATTGATACCACTATTGCTAGTGCTGGTGGCCTTGGAGTTGCCGGTATAGCAAAAAATACTATTGTTCAATCTGGTGGGGTAATCGAAGTAACGTCTGGTGGTCTAGCTGATGCATCAAATATACAAGGTGGAGGTAAATTAGATGTAGACAGCAATGGAAGTATAAACAATATTGTTGTAAGCTCTGGTGGACTTATAAGTGCGGCGTCAGATGCCAAAATATCTGGCGTTAATATAATTCAATCAGGATCTATACTTAGTGGTGGCACTGTAACAGCATATGCTGCTGTTTCTATTAGTAGCGGAGGAACATCTTTTAATACCATTATTGGAAGTAATGGTGGGATTGGATTGGCTGGAACAGCTTCTGGTACACTTATTAACTCAGGGGGTGTATTGGAAATTACTTCAGGAGGAATTGCTAATAATAGTAATGTTTCAAATGGTGGTGTTATTTATGCGGATTCAAATAGTAATATAGGTTCAACAACCATTTCTAGTGGAGGATGGGTTTCCGTAGCAAGTACAGCAATAATTTCAGGAATTATCACAATTTTGGATGGTGGCTCTGCTAGCATTTGGAACAATGCTGGTGGTACAATTGATCTCACAGGTAATACTAATAACGGACTCACTATTTCTGGCCTGGAAAGCGGTGGGACCGTTAGCACTGTGATCAGTGGTTGGAGTGGTAGCCAGCCTGGGAATTCTGATAGCATTGATCTGCCTGGGGTTTCGGCAGATGGAGCATCTTATGCTTATCCCTCAGATGATCAGGTTGTGGTTACACTAAAAAATGGTAACACCATTACTCTGAATATTCCTGGTGTGAAAAATACCGGTTTTGTCCTCTCCGATGATGGCCATGGTGGTGCATCTGCCGAAGTTTGTTTTCTTTCGGGTAGCCAGATTCAAACCCCATTTGGTAGAGCCTTAGTCGAGGACCTAGCTGTCGAAGATGAAATTGTTGCTCACATCAATGGTATAGAAACTATCCGTCGTGTGACTTGGGCAGGTCAGGCACGCTGCAACGTTCGTGCCCATCTTCCTGATGACGAGGCAGGTTATCCGGTCCGCATTCTCAAGGATGCGATTGCGGACGGAGTTCCGTTCAAAGACATGCTGATCACGGCAGAACACTGCCTGTTCTTTGATGGACAGTTCGTCCCGGCCCGTATGCTTGTGAATGGTCGTTCGATCTTCTTCGACAAATCCATCACGTCTTACGACTACTACCACATCGAAACCGAAGATCACTCGGTCATCATGGCCGATGGCATGCTCACCGAGAGCTACCTCGATACCGGAAACCGTCGCGCCTTCTCCCAGAAGGGAAACATTGTCTCGATCGGTGGCAGCCGGAACCTGACTTGGGATGATGCGGCCGTACCCCTGACCGTTTCCAGAGAAACGGTCGAACCTCTCTTCCGCAAGATTGAGAGCCACGCGGACAAGGCTGGTTTTGCGATCCAGGCCGAAGCCCGTCCTTTGACAAACGATAGTGACCTGCACCTGACCACGGATGCAGGAGCGATCATTCGTCCGGCACGGCAGAACAACGGACGGGTCATGTTCATGATCCCCGCAGGCGTCGAAAGCGTTCGGATTGTCTCCAATGCCAGCCGTCCCTGTGATGTGATCGGACCGTTTGTTGATGACCGCCGCTCTCTCGGTGTTCTGGTTGGAGAAATTAC
The DNA here is from genome assembly GCF_000963925.1 of Acetobacter cibinongensis. Classification (GTDB taxonomy): domain Bacteria; phylum Pseudomonadota; class Alphaproteobacteria; order Acetobacterales; family Acetobacteraceae; genus Acetobacter; species Acetobacter cibinongensis. The sequence goes on along the minus strand of NZ_BAMV01000048.1, from coordinate 514 downwards.
CCTGTTCGAAAGCAACCGGAAACACGCGCTGACCGACCACCTCCACGATACCCAGCTCTCAGGCTGGAACAACGTAGAAGAGGGAACCATGCGCTGGACCAGCGGAAATGCTCAGCTTCCCCTGGGGAAACGCACACCAGGAACTATCGGCCTGATGGCAATCGAAGTCAGGGCCGCAGGTCCGTATGTCCTGGACGAGACGATCTCTGAGCATCAGGCTCTGAAAGCCTGATGTTCTATTCTGTCCCGGGTTATTCCCCGGGACAGAATCACCAGAGATCAGAAGAAATCCGGGCCGCTGTCGTAATTTCTGGAACGTGGAGGGATCGAAGAACCCCTGATTGACGGTTTTTGCGATGGCCTCCGGTCTGCTTTTTGAGCAGATTGGGAGTTGTCCCCCGCTGGATGGCTATGCGCTCGCGTTCAATCTTTCGAGGAAGAGGAAGCGGCGCATACTGTAGACGATATTGGCGAGCCCGATCTGAATTGCCCCGGGTTTTGTGGAGACAGAACG
>NZ_BAMV01000049.1 GCF_000963925.1 Acetobacter cibinongensis | reverse complement strand
CTTTTGAGTGGATACAAAAAGGGGGGCACGTCATTCAGCCATACAGCAGTCCAGCAATTTAGCTAAATATCCAAAATCAGGGGTTTTCTGAGGTAAAATCTACTTCCGTTTCTACCATTTATCGCAAGTAGGCTGGCACCCGGGAAAAGAAAGGTTTTGTCGAAATTCCTTAATTAGGTGAATCCCGGCTTCCACGCCGTCAAACCACACCAAAAGTAACCTTAATCAGGTTAAGAGGAATCCCTTAATTAGGTTAAAAGCCCGTTCTTAGTCGGACTTGTTTCAGGCCGAGGATTGACATGATGTCCATCTTGGGGGGCAAACGGAATGTCTGCTTCCGGACAAAAGATGCAGAAAGCCGCCAGTTAATTCCACAGTTTCAAAGACGCCCCTAACAGATTTCGTCTCCACCCGAAGCCAGAAAAGCGCGGATCCAAAAAATCTGACAATCTATTCATCGTAGTTTACTCACGAAATATCTGAGATGATCTGCAATAAAACTGGCTACAAAATAATAGCTGTGATCGTAATCAGGACGAAGATTCAGGATAAGTTCCTGCCCTGCATTCCGTGCGGCTTCCTGGAGCAGTTCTGGCCTGAGCTGTTCTTTCAGAAACTGGTCCGCCAGACCCTGATCTATCAGAACAGGTAGTCTTTCCTTCGCTGTCCGCACAAGTTCAAGCGGGTCATAGGCTACCCAACTGGCACGATCCGGACCCAGATAAGCACTGAATGCTTTTTCACCCCATGGTACCTGCGTTGGCGCCACAATGGGTGAAAAGGCTGACACAGAACGATAGCGGCCAGGATTACGCAGCGCGATCATGATGGCGCCAAATCCACCCATCGAATGTCCCGCAATGCCTCGCTGCTGCGTAACCGGAAAGCTCGCCTCAATCAGCGCAGGAAGTTCCGTGACGACGTAATCATACATCCGATAATGCGCAGCCCACGGCTCCTGCGTCGCATTGAGGTAAAATCCGGCACCCTGTCCAAGATCGTACGCATCGTCATCAGCCACACCCACGCCCCGTGGACTGGTATCCGGCGCGACAATGGCGATGCCCAGTTCTGCGGCCACGCGTTGCGCGCCAGCCTTGCCAATGAAGTTCTGCTCCGTACATGTCAGACCGGAGAGCCAGTAAAGAACGGGAACCTTTTCAGTTTTTGCCTGCGGCGGCAGGTAGATCGCGAAGTTTGCTTCCACACCCAACGACACGGACTTGTGTCGCCAGACTTCCTGCACGCCCCCAAAAGAGGCGTGTGTTTCCTTGCGTTCCATGGCTCTCACTGCCTTTTGCGCATGTCAGTTACCGTCCGTGAAGGTATAACTGCAGATCTTGTTCCCTGCCGGATCCCGGAGATAGGCAGCGTAAGCGCCCGGTAAGTGGCTTCGCGGGCCGGGTGCGCCTTCATCGGTTCCCCCATTGGCAAGACCTGCGGCATGAAAAGCCTCCACTTCGGCGGGTGTCGCTGCTGCAAAACCGATGGTGACACCGTTGCTTGAGGGCGCTTCACCGTTGCCAGGACGTGCAATGATGAAGGCTGGCTTTTCGCGGCCATACAGAATCCACCCATGCCCGAACGGCCCCAGGTTTTTTATGCCCAGAGCCGCAAGCGCGGCGTCATAGAATTTCGCGGATACCGCAGTATCCACTGCCCCAAGAAAAACGTGAGAGAAAACACCGTCACCGGAAATAACTGCTATGATCGTTCTCCTGTAATTTCCAACCATTGGAAATGATGTTGCGCGGTGAGACGCAGACCTTAGAAATGAATGACGGAACGGATGGATTTTCCTTCATGCATCAGATCGAAGGCCGTATTGATGTCTTCGAGCGGCATGGTGTGGGTTACGAAAGGCGCAAGTTCGATATCGCCACGCATGGCATCTTCGACCATGCCGGGAAGCTGGCTGCGTCCCTTGACCCCACCGAAAGCCGAGCCGCGCCACGAACGCCCCGTCACAAGCTGGAAGGGACGGGTCGAAATTTCCTGACCGGCCCCTGCCACTCCGATGACGATCGACTGCCCCCACCCACGATGCGCGGCTTCTAACGCAGCGCGCATGACGTTGACGTTTCCGATACATTCAAATGTATGATCAATACCCCAGCCGGTCATTTCCACAAGAACCTGCTGAATCGGTTTGTCATAATCCTTGGGGTTGAGGAATTCCGTGGCGCCGAATGCTTTGGCAAGTTCAAACTTTTCCGGGTTGGTATCAATAGCGAAAATCCGGCCAGCCTTTGCCTGTCGCGCTCCCTGAATGACCGCCAGACCGATCCCGCCCAGACCGAAGACGGCAACCGTATCTCCCGGCTGCACCTTGGCCGTGTTGTGTACCGCACCAATCCCTGTGGTGACGCCACATCCCAACAGACAGACATGCCCTGGATTGGATGCGGGATTGATTTTTGCCAGAGAAACCTCGGCGACAACCGTGTATTCGCTGAACGTCGAACACCCCATGTAATGATGGATCGGCTGACCTTTGTAGGAGAAGCGTGTCGTGCCATCCGGCATCACACCTTTACCCTGTGTGGCGCGCACTGAAATGCAGAGATTGGTTTTTCCCGACTTACAGAACAGACATTCACCGCATTCCGCCGTGTAAAGCGGAATGACATGGTCGCCGGGGGCAACGCTGGTGACCCCTTCTCCGACCTCGATGACAATTCCCGCGCCTTCGTGACCCAAAACGGATGGGAATAGTCCCTCGGGATCATCCCCTGACAGGGTAAACGCATCAGTGTGGCATACACCTGTATGCGTGATCTGCACGAGCACCTCACCTGCACGAGGAGGCGCTACGTCGATCTCGACAATCTCAAGGGGCTTACCCGCCTCGAAAGCAACTGCTGCCCGTGATTTCATGATTTTTTCTCCAAATAACCTGTCAGTCAGCGTCGTGAGCATTACCGGAGATAGGATCGAACGAGTGACACCACATTCTCGATCGAACCACTGGCAGCATCACGATCACCGGCGCATTCAACAAATTCTTCCCGCAGGTGGCTTTCAAGAACACCGGCCATTAATCCGTTGATCGCTCCTCGGATAGCCGCAACCTGTTGCAGTACCGGACCGCAATCAGCCCCCTTCTCCAGAGCCTGTTCCAGCGCATCAAGTTGCCCGCGAATACGGCGCACGCGGGTCAGAACGCGCTTTTTCTCAGCTGGTGTGTGCGGCACGAAACGTTTACTCCGAATATACTGCCCTTGAGTATCCTTGTCATACTATAGGGCAGTATGACAAGGATATAAGGATGTGCTTGTCATATGATCCGATCAAAAGTCCGTATCGCCGAAATTTTCACCGTAACGTCCATTGGGGGACTGCCTGTGTCTTGGAATCATTCAATAGGTGTAATCAGTGAAATCCAGACAAGCCTCTACAACGAGGCTTTGAAGCGCTGATGTCCGCTATTTGGCAAACAACCTTGTGGTCCAAACGACCGACATGAGGCGGGAGCTGACTTTCTACCAGAAAGTAAATTCACTCTGTCCGTTGCGACGCTAATTCATAAATCTCATTGTCAGCTCTCCGGCCAACGGCAATTACATAGATGACGATCCGTTCGTCGATGACCTGATAAACAAGACGGTAACCATCTTTCAGAAGCTTGATCTTATAAAACCCTGATAGGTCGCGATGCAGTTCATTTCCCGGAGAGTGAGGGTTCCAGATCAGCTTTTCCAGCTTCTTTTCAAATTTCTTACGCACGCTGCCGTCAAGAGCATCCCACTCCCTGAGCGCTCTGTCGTCGAATTCAAGACAATACTCTTTCATTCGCGATGACGGCTTTTAAGCTCTGCAAAAGTCATACGGTGCTTTTGGGCAGGATTTTTGAGACGTTCGCGCACGATCTCGATAAGCTGCGCATCCTCGTCTGTGACAAGCGTGCGCTTGACGGGAGAGCGGCCCGTTTCAGCAATATACGCGAGGGTATCGCGCAGTGCGTCAGAAAGTGAAATGCCTTGAGCCGACAACTTCTCAACTGCGGCTGCCTTCAGCGTTTCATCTACTCGGAATGTAACAGCAGACATACAAAGACTCCTTGCGCATATGTACATCTGTATCACATTCGTTCGTACAAATGAAGCGAAAGATGGCCGATGCTGATGTCCGCATTCGGGAAACCAGATCGGTTGCGGAAACGGCAGAAATGAGGCGACTGCTGCCTGTCTGCTCCTGCATCACTGAGCAGACAGGCAGATCAGGGGGGAAAGCGGAATGTCCGCAATGGAATTGAACGAGGTGAACAGCGGACATAATGGCAGCCCTAGAGGAAAGACCAACCCCTTCCCTGGTCGTATGTCATCACTTTTCCAGCGGATGTCATCGGAAAATGCGATGTGAATACTGCTGCGGTGTGTTCGGCAGCATAATTCAAAGCCCATTTTCGCGATATGATGGCTATCTGAGGATCTGCATCAAAAACGGCACTCCACTCCGGAATACATACCTGAATGGGGTGATGCATGACATCACCCGTGAAGAGCGCACGCTCCATACCTGATTTCAGCACGAGAGACGCGTGATGGGGCGTATGCCCAGGTGTGGGGTGAAAGGAGATTCCTTCAAGAACTTCGGATCCGTCTACGTCAATCTGATCCGCAAGATCCGCCGAGATAATCGGATCAACGCTATCAATGCGTGTCATGAAACTGGTTTTATTGCGGACGCTATCATGAGCCGGATTACTGAAAAAATCATATTCGGCTCTAGAAAAGACATATCGGGCATTCGGGAAGGTCGGAACCCAGATGCCATTTTGCAGGCGTGTGTTCCACCCCACGTGATCAACATGCAGATGGGTGAGAAGAACAAAATCGATATCTTCTGGCCGGACGCCAGCGCGCATCAGATTTTCAAGCCACACGGTCTGCAAGTGATCGAAATATAGAGCAGCAGGTCGAGCCTTGCTATTCCCGGCCCCCGTATCCACAAGAATGTTCCGACCGCGATCCTTGATGAGCCAGCTATGAACGCTCAAAAGAACTTTCGTTTCTGACGCATCCAGCGTTTCAGACAGATCAGGATAAGCCTGAAGTGCCGTTGCATCATCCCAGTCAGGAAGCAAGAGTTCTGGAGTGAGTGCTGCTAGCGTCAGATCCTGTATTTTTAGTATGCGGGCATCCCCTACAGTATACCACTGAAGATCGTTCATAATCCCAAGGCCCTCTTTTCGTTTTTATTTCTCAAAAGACACAGCGCTGTTGTCATGAAGGGAAAAGAGACTTCAATTCTTGCGGGAGTTTGCCAGTTGAATGGTTTGACAGGCACCCGAATAGCGGGTCCCATTCTTCAATGCGCAGATCACAAATCAAACCTTCTGATGCAAAGGGATCACCGGCAATCATCGCGTCAATCTCCTGCCGATTGGCACCTTTCATAATCAGAAAGCCGGAGCGCAGTGGGGTGCCTTTCAACGGACCGGAGGCCAGCAGTCTGCCTTCCTGAATAAGGCGCCTGAGATACAATACGTGTGCTGCGACATGCTGTCCCCATCCCTCGCCGTCAGGGTGGTCCATGCGCACAAGATAAACAGGCATTTCGAAAGACTCCATCAGAACTGGACTTGCCAATCGCTCGAAGCCTTCAGCATATTCCTCTTTTTCGCTGGATAAATTGTCGATACAAGACATCAGTCACAACTGAGGATGGTGAATGCTTGACCGGTTAACCAGCATGAAGATTTTTATCAAGGTTGTGGAATTGGGATCTTTTGCTGCGGCCTCCCAGCATCTGACTTTGTCGCCGCAGATGGTGGCCAAGCATATAGAGGCTCTGGAGCATCACCTTGGTGCTCGCCTGTTGCATCGAACGACACGTCGGCAAAGTCTGACTGAAACAGGACGGCTCTATTGCGAGCAATGTCGGCTTGTTCTGCAGGCTGCTGAACGAGCTGACAGTCTGGCAGCCAATACGCTTGGCACACCCCGCGGTACATTATCTGTCAGTGTACCCGTCACTTTCGGGCGAACAGTATTGCTGCCATTTGTTCACAATTTTCAGAAAAGATATCCAGAAATTCAAGTCCATTTGTCACTGACAGACCAACTGATTCACCCCACAATGGACGGTCATGAGGCTGTGATCCGAATTGGTGAACTTGAGACGGACCTTACAGTGGTCAGTCGCCCTTTGACGGCCTATCGTCGGGTCATCTGTGCAGCTCAAACCTATCTGGAAAAACACGGTTTTCCAGAGCAGCCCGAAGATCTGATGCGCCACGAGTGTCTCGTGTATGAAAATTCTGGCGGCCCTGTAACGACCTGGCACTTTTCTCAAGGCAGCGTTACGCGGCCAGTCACCGTTTCCGGGAGGATAATCAGTAATGATTCAAGTGTTCTGCATTCTGCAGCACTTGCTGGCGATGGTATTCTGGTGGGATATAAGCAGGCCCTGCTTCCTGATATTAAAAATAAACGGCTTGTCCGGCTTATGCCCAGGTGGAAAGTTCCGGACAGGCCCGTGCACCTGCTCTATAACGCAGGTCCGGTTATGACACCAAAGCTGCGGGTCTTTGTGACCGAGCTTCAAGAGGCTTTCCAGCCTGAAGCCTCTTTTCGACGGTAGGGTGCCTGACTCCTAAGCTCAGTTGGCAATCAGTTCCTGTTCACCATCCCTGTTCAGTCGGAAGAACAAACAGTTCTGCAACATCCATACGTGCAGGTGATTTCAGAGCAAAAAGGATACTGTCTGCTATGTCCTCGCCCTCGAGAAAGGTCATGGACGCTGCAAGGTCATCCATCTGTTTGCGGTAATCAGCATCTGTAATGTGATCGTAAAGCTCTGATTTTACGGCTCCCGGCTGAATGCAGGTAACGCGGATATTATGCTTTGGTCCGATCTCCATTCTTAGGCCGTCTGAAAACGCTGTCACCGCAGCCTTGGTGGCACAATAAACGGCGAGACCCGTAAAGACCTTCCGGCCTGCAATCGAGGACATGTTGAAAATATGACCCGAATGCTGTGCGATCATCTGCGGAAGAACGGCTGCCGTTGCATTGAGAGCACCGGATATATTGACGTCCACCATCTGCTGCCATTCGTCCACTTTCAGGCTGTCAACGCTGGATAGGGGCATCAGGCCCGCGTTGTTGACCAGAACATCAATCCTTCCAAATTGGGCGATCAAGCTCTTTGCCGCTTCTTGACACGAGACAAGATCAGTAACGTCCGTCACCAGAGGAATAGCGTGACCGCCAGCCTTGGTAATCTCACTGACAAGCGTTTCCAGGCGATCATGACGACGTGCCGCCAGACCAACTGTGATTCCTTCTGTTGCGAGTTTGCGCGCTGTTGCCGCACCAATGCCACTGGATGCTCCGGTCACCAGAGCAACTTTTCCTGCAATATTCATAATCTTCTCCACACGACGAGCCTTCAATCGGCCTTCATTGTCGAAGGAGATGTAAATTATGCCAGAAGATATCTCTCATGGCTTCTTGCTGAAACTATCGCGATTTTGCGCTATAGATAGTCGTGCATGGAAATGAGAGAGTGTAGCAGATGGTTTTGTCCTGCCTTCCTTCTCGGCGTGCTGCCAGTTTGACACTGGAGCAACTTCTCCCCGGGAAGAAAGTCGCGCAAAGTGAAGGGGATGTCTGGAAGGATGTTGACGTCCAGATATTCACTCGCCCGGTACAAGAAGACGAAATTCTTGTACCTGCCGTCGCAGAACCCCTGCTTGTTTGGGTTATCCGCGGAGAAGCAAATATTGAAGAGCGTGAACTGACAGGGCCTTGGGAACAGAACAAGGCAAGAGCAGGAACATTTTACCTCACGCAGACGGACACACCCTATCTGATGCGGTGGCAGGGCAAGGGAAACACTTGTTTTGAAGTGTTGCATCTCTATCTTGGACTTGAGCTTGTCGATCGAGCTGCCATGTCATTAAATCTGACTTCATCCCGTATTCGAATGCGGGATGTTTCGGGCGGGGAGGATGCTTTCATATCAGGCATTTTGAGTGGTCTGATAGCTGAAATGCAATCTTCCGTTATTACAAATTCCTTATTTGTAAATGGCCTTCTGGAAAGTCTGACAGTTCATCTTTTAAGACAGTATGCTGATGCCAGAGCTAAGATAAAGCTACGATCCACTCTCTTGCCCACATGGAAACTGCGTAGAGTTCTTGATCATATGGAAGCACATCTGGCTGAGCCATTTGATTTGGATTGTCTTGCTGCTTTGTGTGGCATGAGCCGTTTTCGCTTCAGTCGCTCATTCCGTACAACCACGGGACAAACCCCCTCTGGTTGGTTCATGCAGCACCGCGTCCAGAAAGCATCAGAAATGCTTCGTAAGACCAATCTTTCCATTATCGAGATTGCCTTGGAGATCGGATACGACAGTCCAAGTCACTTTGCTCAGGTCTTCCGCAGAGTGACAGGTGTCAGTCCTCGTCACTATAGAAAACTGTAATCACTCTCTGAATAAGGTTTCAGAAAAAACCTTGGTAAAAAAGTTCACCTAAATACAGTCCCATTCCAAAGACAGCATGAGCGCTTATACTGAGAAATAGTCCTTTTCCAGGATTGGGAGCCCTAAGCCCGAAAAAACCGCCGCCCAGAGCAGGTTTCATAAACAGAAAAGGGGCTAAAAGGGTAACAAGTCCGAAGAGTAGACCATTTAGCAGTGTGGGGACTGTCTTTGCTATAACCACCACAAAACTGAGGTACAGTGCGGCATAAACAGCACCAATCAGATAATGAAATGCCCAGCCAACAGTGGCCTCTCCTTTCAGGGAGGGTCTTTTTCCAATCATTGGGTCATAGATCCTGCCGTCACGCCACCCTATGACCCAGCGGCCGGTGACAGACCAGTTGGCTGCAGGAATTCCAGTCAATGGTTTCTGGGCTTGTTGCCAGATATCGGATGCAGCAGTCGCCACGACGCCGACTGTCAGAATTTCGAGCAAATTCATACAGCATGTCCTCGAAGTAAGAGTGTTCGCGCACACTTTCATGTCACTTTTCGAGTTTCATGATATACTGACGAAATCGCACTCTAGCAACACATGAAGTTACATGAGACAAGATAACAGATTATCCTGCGTGCTCCACGTACTCCTGCATATGGCAGAAGCAGGTGGTCCCATGACGTCAGAAGCCCTGGCTCGCGCCCTTAACACCAACCCCGTGGTTGTGCGACGTCTTATGGGCGGTCTGCGTGAGCATGGATATGTGCACTCCGAGAAAGGACATGGCGGGGGGTGGACGCTTTCATGCCAGTTGGATCGGGTAACGCTGCGAGATATTTACGAGGCTCTTGATGCCCCAAGATTATTCGCCATAGGGAACCGGAGTGAAAAGACTGAATGCCTTGTTGAGGAAGTCGTTAACGATGCAATGAGTGGCGTCCTTGCGGATGTTACGGCCCAACTTCTCGCGCGTTTTGGCCAGATTACACTTGCAGCGCTTCATGCCGACTTCCATCAGAGGCTAGCAGCGCGCCATGCTCCGGCCACGCTCTGCAAGTAGACCAAGGGCTGATGGCCAGGATTGATGCTGACCTTGTGCCTCCCGGAATTCAGATGTCGCAAACAGTGAGTGGTTTAAGCTACATGACGTTGCTGGTGTTTTAGCCAGGTCATGGCGTCGGTTACTTCAATGCCCTGTAAAGCGTTGAAAGTCTGTTTCTTGTCCCATGCCACGCCAGTATCGCGTGCAAACGCAAGACGATATTTCCGTATTCCGTCATCAGGGTGTGCGGCGACTTCTGCGCGTAGCCTATCCATATCCCACAGTTCCCGAATGACAGGGCGGCCAAGGTAGTGCTCCATCTTTTCGGCGAGTTGAGCGTAGGAGAACGTATCCCCGGCAACGTAAACCACCTCGTTCTGGATCGGCGGTTTATGGGCGAGGATGCTCGCTGTAAGTCGTCCTATATCTTCGGAAGTGGTCACCGTCAGACGGTTATCCCAACTGCCGAGTGCGCGAACCTTGGCGCCTTGAAGATCCACCAAACCGAAAGCTGGCTCAAACAGAAAGCTGGTGAAGATTCCTGTCGAAATGATTATCCATTGGGTCGCAGATTGACCGCGCAGCATGTCCCTTACGTCTGATTGCTCATCAAATACTGGCTGCCCGCTACCACGTCCAACAACATCGTAATCGACACCAAACTGCCACGGCACATAACGGTCCACCCCAGCCTTCAGGACAGCACTTGTAATTTTACGCTGTGTACCGGGGCCACCAACAAACCCGGTACAACATATAATTGTATTGAACTTGGCGAAGAGGGCGGAGAGGTCCTCTACCGTTTCCGTCGAAAGATCAGCATAAACGATCTGCAGGCCTTTTTGCTTTAATTGTCGCGCAATATCCGTTCTGGTGCTTCCGCTTGATGGTCTGAGAAGAACGCTGATTGACCGAGTGCATTCCGGGTTCTGTTCAAGCAGGCCGGTGATGACGGTCTGACCAAGCTCTCCGGCGCCGATGACAAGGGTTTCAATGACAGGGGTCTTCATCGCTGGCATCAGGAATTCCTTATGGTTATAAAGTTAAAATAAGACGCGATGCGGGAAAGCGAAGAAGGTACACGAGTGATACCGTTCGATAATCTGGACTTCGATGCCGTGATGGCTCAGCCGCAGGCAGCCTGTGCTGCTCTCAGTGACAATGATGGCGGGTTGAAGCGAGAAGTGCTTGCGCATGCCGGCAACAGATGGTCACTCGGTATTGTCCATATTCTTGGTGTTGCTGGTACTCTGCGGCACGCAGAGCTGGCGCGGCGGCTTGATGGGGTTACGCAGCGTATGTTGACGCGTTCTCTTCGTCAGTTAGAACGCGACGGTCTTATTATTCGCCATGATTACGGTGAGGTCCCGCCACGGGTGGATTATACTCTCACTCCGTTGGGAAAGGGGCTGCTCGTAGGAATGATGCCTCTTTGGCGGTGGATTATTGACAACGCTGCGACATTCAGAACGGCACGCGATCGGTTCGACAGTGAGAGGAATGGCACTTTCGTTGAGCCTCGTGACGGTCTGAATTAGCAACAGTGTTTAAGCGGCGGAGCTAATGCGCCATGGCACTCCGCTTTTGAGGATAGCGTTGGTGATTGTGACGAGAGGCCGCTCAAACACAGTTGCTAGCCGCCCCGGACGCCATCGCCCTGGAAAGCCATCTGGTCGAGTGCCCTGGCAACGCCGACATCCAGTTGGACCTGACCTCCTGCTGAACTACGCCTCCAACGTGGTCATGTACCCGCAATTCCAAGCCTACTTGCACCGGTGGCGCGGACCTCCGTCGAATGGCGCAGCAAAGCACCCAGCAAGTGCGGTGCTACGACTGCCCCAGTCCTCCGGCGATACTCGCCAGAATTTCGGCCAGGGAACACGGCGTGCCTCCGGTCAAACGCACGATGTCACCGCTGACGATGTCGTAGGCGCCACGCGCCTGCCGCGCCTTCATCGATACCACGGCATCGGCAACCACGTCAGGCAGACCCGTTTTGAGCAACCCGGCTCGCAACACCTCGGCGGGCATAACGTTCAAGGCAAAGGGCCGCTGGATCTGCTGCGCGACCAGTCTGCAGACCGCTTCACCAAGCAGGGCTTCAGAGCCTGTCAGCTGATATATGGCACCCTCGTGGCCCTCGCTGGTCAATGCGGCGGCGGCAGCTTTGGCCACGTCGCCGCGCGAAACGAAACTGATGCGGCTGTCCTCAAGCATCGCAAGCCCGCCTGCCGTCAAAGACATCCGCACCTCTTCGACCAGCGTCTCGGAAAAATAGCTCATACGCAGTATCGTCCATGCGGGGATCGCGCTCTTGATCAACGCCTGCTCACTGTGCCAATACGCCGCCCCAACGGCGGACTCCCCCTCACGCTGCGTCCCGGTTGCCGACAACAGGAAGACGTGACCGACCTCGGCCTGTGCAGCGGCATCCACGGCCGCCAACATCTGGCGCGAACGAATCCCCGGCCGCAGATCAGCCCCCGGAATCAACAACAGGCGATCCAGGCCCTGATAGGCCGCCACCAATGTCTCGGATTGGTCGTAGTCGCCTAAGCGACCTGCGTAGGTTCGATCGGTCTTGGGGGTGCGCGAAATCGCCACCAAGTTTTCGGCCGCAACCGTTTCCGCCAACGCCTGAACAACTGCGCTACCGAGTTGGCCGCTGGCACCGCTCACACCTATTTTCATCATCAGATTCCATGGTTATTTATGGTTCTTTAGGATAAATTTGTTCCTATAAGCTAACAAGTACGCATGAATTCATGCGTCAAGAACACCCAGGTTCCTGTCGCCCCAAGGAGTAGCAATGGAAAATGTAGAAGCTGAATGTCGCGGCCTAGCAGATGTGATTGCACGCATTGGCGATAAGTGGACGGTCATGGTCTGTGGCCATCTCTCAGAAGGCACCCATCGTTTCAATGCGTTGAAGCTCCGCATCCCCGGCATCTCGCACCGGATGCTGACCATCACTCTGCGCGGGCTCGAACGCGATGGACTGGTGGCTCGCAAAGCCTATGCTACCGTCCCGCCGAAGGTTGAGTACTGTCTGACCCCATTGGGGCAAAGCCTGACAGGACCTCTGGCAGCCCTGGCAAGTTGGGCACGCGAGAACCGTCCCGCCCTTGAACAGGCCCGCGCCGCATTTGATCGTCGTGCCGCGCAGGACTGAACTGGCGTTGAGGTGTGATGAAGCGCGCCGTCAATCAGCGGAGCATGCGGGGCATCATTCCATCAAGTTGAACCACTTAACCATGCGCTCGCTCAGGTGTTTGTCCAGAGATGTCGGTTCATTTTGCTACAGTATAATTACCAATATGCGCAGCATCGTGAGGCACATGAGCGGAAATTACTGGCAGACGGGAACAACGGTGACGGCATACGCGAGTATGTCAGACTTGCCACGCGCACATGTCCGGTTTTGGAAATCTTTATCGCGCCTTGTATGTCGAGGATGAGGCGAAAGCAGAAGGTCCGCTTAGCGCGGCGTAAGCAGACAAGCGGCAATCGCCCTCATCTGAGCCGTAGGCGGGTCTTGTGCGTGAGACGGAGAGCGGACATCTTGCATCGTAGGCGCAACTGAGGATCAGGGTAGGATGTTTAAGATCAAGGAGGATGATCTCACCGAAGATCAGACACGTGCGTTGTTGACACTTCACCTCGCAGGCATGCACGCCTCCTCGCCAGTGGGTAGCGTCTTCGCGCTAGATCTCACAGGCTTGCAAGGCGCGGGCGTAACCGTGTGGACAGCTTGGCACGGGGAGCGCATTGCTAGTATTGGCGCGCTGAAAATTACAGAAGATGGCACTGCTGAGGTGAAATCCATGCGAACTCATCCGGACTTCCTGCGCATGGGAGCCGGTGCAGCTGTCCTTGAGACCATTATCGCCGCTGCCAAAAGGCATGGTGTACAACGATTAAGCCTTGAGACGGGTAGCGGACCGGCATTCGAACCTGCGCTCAAGCTGTATCAGCGTCGAGGGTTTGTGAAGGGCACAGCCTTTGGCTCCTACGTTCCGGGTGAATTCAATCAATTCCTTCATCTGGACTTCAGGTAAAGGCACCAAGGTAATCGTCATAACCCGTCGACGGTAGATGCGCTTCCGGTCTCGCCTCATGTCGGACGTCCAGTAGATCGCGGCAGCCTCCTGCAACCGGACGTTTCGGGCTTGTTCCCTTACTAGAGATGCTGAATGGCGATCCGATCAGAGCAGCCCGTGCAGGCCCATTTCCAGACCTAGTAGCAAAAGGAAGCTCAGGAAAAGTCGCCTGAATAGTTGGGGGCTGATCCGTGTACGGATCAGCTGTCCGACCGCCATGCCGAGCAGTGCGGGAATGACGGCCAGTGTCGAGATCATGAGATTTCCGACTGGGGTTGCGCCATGCCAAAATAATCCGGTCGCGAGGGCGATCGTTGACACGGTAAAAGACAGGCCCAGCGCCTGCACAAGATCGTCCCGCTCCAGATTGAGCGACTGGATGTATGGCACAGCAGGAATAACGAATACGCCCGTCGCACCCGTCACCAATCCGGTCACAAGACCGATTGCCGGCGACAGCCACGGCTCCCATCGCGGCGAGACATGAAGCGGTCTGGCGAGCAGCGTGTATGCCGCGTAGATGACGAGGGCGGCACCAAGGCCGACAGTCGTAAGCTCGGTTCCTTCGCCCGTGAGCAGCATAGAGCCGAAAACAGTGCCGACGATGATCGTCAGCATCATTGTCCAAAGGCGGCGGATCAGCATTCCAAATCGACGGCCCGCTAGAAGCTGCCAGACGTTGGTTACGAACGAGGGCACCAATAGAAGCGCCGCGGCAATGAGCGGGGATAGAAGCGATCCTAGCACGCCCATAGCCACTATTGGGAGGCCCATCCCGGTTACGCCTTTCACGACGCCCGCGGCAAAGAACGTGGCGACGACAGCGGCGATCAGAGAAGGAGAATAATGGAACATGCCACAGACTTAACGATCACAGCCGTGCCCACAATACGGAAGGTCCGAGTGTAGGCTTCGGCTATCCCGAAGGTACAAGATGTATTAGATTGCTCTGATGCGGTTCGATCTTACAGACCTTCGGTTGTTTCTGGCGGTAGTTGATGCAGGGAGTATCACCCACGGCGCTGCCGAAGCGGGCTTGTCGGTTCCAGCGGCTAGCGAACGGCTCCGCGATATGGAGGCGGCGGGAGAAGTGACCCTTCTCATTCGGGGGCGTCGCGGCATAGCGCTTACCGAAGCCGGGGAGATACTGGCACACCATGCCCGCACGATCCTGCACCAAATGGCCCAAATGCGGGGCGATATCGGACAATATGCCAAGGGACTGCGGGCTTCGGTACGCGTCTTCGCGAACACCGCCGCGATTACAGAGTTCCTACCTGAGATCCTTGCCCCTTGGATGGCCGCTCATCCCCAGATCGACGTTGACCTGAAGGAGCGCGGGAGCAGTGAGATCGCCAGAAGTGTTAGCGCAGGCTTTGCTGAGATCGGCATACTATCCAGCGCGGTCGATACGGGTGATCTGATCATGCGGCACTTCGCGATCGACCGCCTCGTTATCGTGGCGTCCAGAGAGCATCCGTTGACCGCGAATAGAACAGTACGGTTTGCTGACCTGCTCGGAGATCAGTTTATCGGCATGGCGGGCGGTGCTCTGCAGGATCATATCGAAGATCAGGCGTCCCGCCTCGGGTCGAAGATGAAGATGCGTGTTCGTCTTGGCAGCTTCCAGGGCATTTGTCGGATGGCGGGAGCAGGAGCGGGCGTCGGCATCATTCCTGAATCTGCCGCGCGACGTTGCCAACGGTCGACACAGATCAAGCTGGTCAGACTGCTAGACGAATGGGCGACACGCCGCCTGTCTTTGTGTGCGCGCGATGAAAGCGATCTCACTGCGTCCGCCAAGGCGCTATACGATCACCTGTCCCAAAGAGTCCCGCAGCATCCAGAACTCGATCCCTCCTAGATAGACAGCTACCGTCGTCCACCTGCCGGAACCTGCCTGTCTGGTCTGCGATGTGAGATCAGACAAGCGGCAATCGCCTACATGTCGGACACTAAAGCGCGTATTGAATCTGTCACAAAGCTGACGCAGCTTGCGTTGCGCAAGGACCAAGTTTATTGAAATTAATAATGTCAGGGGGAAGCTGATGAATATCCGCAAACTGCGTATCAAGGGCTACAAGAGCGTTGCCGATATGACATTGCAGGACGTATCGCCACTGCTGGTATTCGCAGGGGCGAACGGATCGGGAAAAAGCAACATTGTCGACTCTCTGGCTTTTCTTGGCGCGGTAGTTAAGTTCGGGGCACTTCAGGCTCGCACGCAATTTGGCGGTTTTTCACAGATCCATTGCTTCAAATACCGTAAGGACCAACGTACAACGATCAGCTTTTCGATGGTCCTAGAGTTGGCTGGAAGTCTGTACGATTACACCATAAGTATTCATCATTTAGATAAAACGCCACAGATTTCGGAAACCCTAAAGGTGAACAACCTTCTGGTGATTGATCGGAAGCTAGGCAGCGATACTAAGGTGCAACTCACTGAGCAGGCGCCCCTACAAATTTTGCCGGACTATCCGAAGGATATGACCGCATTAATGCTCCTAGGCCAAAAAAGCCCGCTATATGCATTTTTGGCCGATATTAAAGTGTTCCGTTTTGATCCTCTGGCAGCCAAGATGCCATCCAGTTCGACGACTGACACCAGCGCGTTAGACGCTCATGGCAAAAATGTTGCGTCCATGTTGTCGGTGCTACAGAAAGATCCCGACTTTCGTGAACAAGTTTTGGACTGGTTGGCGCTGATCGTTCCGGGGCTGGAGAATGTCTCTACCGAGCAGCAACGGCTAGATGGCTCTACTGTAATTACCTTCAAAGAAGCTAGCACCAGGAACCGTTTTCCTGCAAAATTAGTATCGGACGGTACGATATTTGTGCTTTGCATTCTTACTGCCGTGCTCAGCCGCGCGAAAAAGAGTGGGATTACAATCATAGAAGAGCCAGAGCGTGGAATTCACCCCACCGCAATTAGTGAACTGGTACAACTAATGAGGGAAAGTGCATCAGTCGAGCATCCGATTTTCCTGACCACTCACAGTGAATCAATCATCAGAAGTTTGGAGACGTCGGAGCTATATTTTATCAGCAAGTCTGACGGCAAAACTCTTATTCAATCAGCGGCCAATGCTAATGTGGACAAAGCCCAAATTCCGCTGGATACAGCTTGGCTGAGTAATCTATTTGACGGAGGACTACCATGGTGAAGGCGGGGTTTATCGTGGAAGGAGCCAGCGAACGGATCGTAGTAGAATCTCCAAAGTTTAAGGAACTGCTGAGCGCTTGTGATTATGAACTGGTCACGCCAGTGGTTGACGCCAAGGGTGGTGGGAACCTGTTGCCGCAGAACATCGAAGTCTTCATCAACCGGTTGAGGGATGCTGGTGCAGAGTCTATTTTTATCCTGACCGATCTGGAGGATGAAGCGCACGTAGATACGGTGCGTGAGAGGGTGAATCACAAGGATATTACGTTTTCTTTCATTGCAGTTAAAGCATTAGAGGCTTGGTATTTGGCTGATAGCGCGGCAATGAATGCTTGGCTGGGGATTGACAATTTCCACGAGGAGGCGCCTGAAGCCACCTCAGATAAGCCGTGGGAACGAATTAAGCAAATCGCAGCAAGCCTAGGTAAGCGTGGTCCTGGCGGTAAAGTGGTGTTTTCCAAAAAAATAACTTTCGATTGCGGATTTACGGTTCAAAATGCTTCTATTCACCCAGCATGTGCAAGCGCAAAAGAATTGGTCGATTACCTGAGACAGTAATTTTATTTTGTAGAATATGGTCTTTTTTGATTAAGGCCACCCCAACTGTTGGTAAATCACGAAAATATTCTGTGTCACGTGGGAATAGATCAACGGAATGGTAGAAGAGCTTGTAACTCCCCCCACTCCGTCTCACTTCACAAAAGAACCGATACATCCAAGTTATAAGCATTCTATCGCGACTGCCTGCATTAACCGGGCCGCACACCTAAGCTGAATTGCTGCAGATACCCTCTTTCGTGACTTTACAATTGGAAAGCCGACATTCCGGATACCCCCTCTGAACTGCCTGTCCGCTCAAGGAATGTGAAGCG
>NZ_BAMV01000050.1 GCF_000963925.1 Acetobacter cibinongensis | reverse complement strand
GCAGGTGCAGCAGGGCGGCATTGCCAGCGGCACAATCCAGCAGGGCGGCTCGACAACGATTTTTACCGGAGCCTCTGCAACCGACACAACAGTGAACGGCGGTACCCTTACTCTGGTCGAGAGCGCGACAGCCACCAATA
>NZ_BAMV01000051.1 GCF_000963925.1 Acetobacter cibinongensis | reverse complement strand
TCCGCATGTCCGACGGATAGGTCACCCGGTCCAGAGCAGGAAAACGGCCAAGTGTGGGGATAGGAGGGGGCGTCTGTTCTGCCATTGGTTTTAGTTCCTGCGTTCAATCACATAGTAGGCGAGCGCCTTCAGGCGGTCTGCTTTTGCTCCAAACGGAGCGAGGTCTTCAATGGCCAGGTGTGTGAGGCGTTCAGCTTCCGCGCGCGCACCGTCAATGCCAAGCAAGGCAACGAAAGTTGACTTTCCTGAAGCTTCGTCTTTGCCGGCTGTTTTGCCCAGTTCTTCAGCCGTTGCCGTAGCGTCAAGCACGTCATCGGCAATCTGGAAGGCCGCACCAATATTGGCACCATAAGAGCGGAGGCGGCGTTGCAGGTCTGGATCTGCTTTGCCAAGGATTGCACCGGATTCAGCGGAATAACGGATCAGGCATCCTGTTTTGAGGGCATGTAGATGACGCACTTCCTCAAGAGGCAGAGCGCGGCCTTCGCCTTCCATATCAATCATCTGGCCACCCACCATGCCAGCAGCACCAGACGCAGCGGCAAACGCGGCAATCAGGGCAATGCGGACGCCAGCATCCGCGTGGGTGGCGCTTTCTGCCAGAACTTCAAAAGCTTTTGTTTGCAGGGCATCCCCCGCCAGAATGGCGGTTGCCTCATCAAACTTGCGATGTGTGGAAGGCTGGCCGCGGCGCAGATCATCATCATCCATGGCCGGAAGGTCATCATGAACAAGAGAGTATGCGTGCAGCATTTCAACAGACGCACCCACACGCGCGGACTGCTGCTCAGGCACACCAAAAAGGCTTGCTGTTTCAACTGCCAGATATCCGCGCAGGCGCTTGCCGCCCCCAAGGGTGGCGTAGCGCATGGCGTCTATCAGGCGTGCGTCACCCCCTGTGGTGGGAGGGAGGAGCGAATCTAGTGTCGCTTCAACCAGTTTGGCGCGCACAGACATATCGTCACGCAGAACGGCAGCGTTTGCAGAAGGCTGCGCTGGGGAGATGGTTGCCGGGTTTGTCATCGACATCTCAATCCATAGGTTTCATGTCCAGAGAGCCATCAGCTTTCTGGACGATCGCCTGAACGCGGGCCTCGGCCTCGCTCAGCTTGGTTTCACAATGCTGGCGTAAGGCTGCCCCACGCTCATAGGACGCAATCGCCTCTTCCAGTTTCAACTGGCCGCCTTCAAGGCCACGCACAATCTTCTCCAGTTCGGAGAGTGCGTCCTCAAAGGACAGGGACTTGATGGTATCCGTCATGGCGCAGGTCTTCCTATCCGTCATAAGGCGCAGGCATTACTCCGATAAAGGCCGTTCTGCCAAGTCTTAGTGCGACAAAAACGCATCACAAAACATAACCCCCTTACGCTGAAGGCATGTCTTCCCGTCTGCGGATGGTAAAACAAAGGGTGCCGTTTTCGTCTGTAAAGGCGATCAGCGCGTGGCCTGTCTCGCGGCAGAAAACCTGAAAATCGGTTATGGATGAACGGTCCGTGGTCAGGACCCTCAATTTTTTTCCGGCCGTCATGGAGCGTAAGAGACGGTTGGCTTTAAGAACCGGGATGGGACAATTTAGCCCCCGAGCATCAAGGAGAGTCTCATTCATGACACAGTGCCTTGTTTAGAGAAGGAAAGATATGTGATTGCATATTTTTCAGAATTATCCCATGCCGCTATACTATTCGCGTTGTTGCTCACTTCTCGTTAGGTCTCTGAATGTCAGATTATCGCCTTGGAATAGATCTTGGGGGCACCAAGATTGAAATTGCCGCCCTTGATCCGGAAGGAAAAATTCTGCTTCGGCACAGAGAGGCAAACCCTGGTACTTACGAGGAACTGCTCGTAAAAATGACCGAGATGGTCAATCAGGCGCGGGCAAAAACGAGCCCTGTGGCAACTGTTGGTATTGGCATTCCTGGCGCTATTGATGCCAGAACGCGTTGCGTGAAGAATGCGAATGCAACGTGGCTAAATGGCAAGCCTTTTGGTGATGACCTTGAGCGTGCGCTTGGATGCGCCGTACGCGTTGAAAACGATGCCAACTGCTTTGCTCTGTCTGAAGCCATCGATGGAGCGGCAGCAGGCCGCAAGGTGGTGTTCGGGGTTATTCTCGGTTCAGGCGTTGGCGGAGGCATCGTGGTGAATAATGAGCCGCTAACAGGCTTGCACCATATTGCTGGCGAGTGGGGCCATATTCCATTGCCATGGGTTCGCGCAGAAGAATTCCCTATGCCTAAATGTTTTTGTGGTAACGAGGGCTGCATAGAGCGCTTTCTTTGTGGTTCGGCCTTGGCGGAATTATGGAAAGGCCCCGGAGAGCGTAGCACGCAGGGTATTGAAGAAGCCGCAGCGAATGGCGATCAGGCAGCCATAAAAGCTCTTGATCTTTATATTGAGCGTTTGGGGCGCGCCTGCGCACTGGTGGTCAATATGCTGGACCCCGATGCGATTGTGTTGGGTGGGGGCGTTTCAAACCTGCATACCATCTATAAACGCGTTCCTGAGGTTATGAAGCGTTATACGATTACACCCGAATGCCATACAGAACTGTTGAAGAATAAACATGGTGACAGTTCTGGTGTGCGTGGTGCCGCGTGGCTATGGGGATAATATAAAAAATGCAGGCTTCCTAAGAGGAAGGCCTGCATTTTTATGAAACGAGACTATGAGCATAAAAAAAGCCCCCAACCCATTAAGGTTGGGGGCTTTTTTACTTAGAACGGTGCATCAATATCCACAACGTCGATGAGTTTGTGGTTAACGAATTCTTTGATGCCAAGGCCGATAAGTTCACGGCCATAACCGGAGCGTGCCACGCCGCCAAACGGAAGGTCAGCTTTCACCATGGTTGGGTGATTGATGTAGACCATGCCCGTATGAATCTGCTTGGCAACCTCAACACCACGCTTGGTGTCTTTGGTAAACACAGAGCCACCCAAGCCGTAGGGCGTGTCGTTGGCAACGCGGATAGCTTCAGCTTCGTCCTTTACACGGTAAAGCTGGGTTACCGGGCCAAAGAACTCCCAATGACGGGCAGCATTGTTTTCATGCAGGTTGGTCATCAGAAGTGGCTGGAAGAAAGCACCTTTTTCAGGCACAGGCGCACCAATAACTTCTACTTCAGCGCCATGCTTCTTGGCTTCTTCTACCTGAGCTTTCAGGTCGTCAGCAGCTTTTTGTGAAGAAAGCGGGGCCAAGGTCGTGCTTGGGTCCATCGGGTCGCCAGCTTTCAGTTTTGCAACTTCGGCTTTGTAGACGCTCAGGAACTGGTCATAAACTGCATCGGCCACAATCAGGCGTTTTGAAGAGACGCATACCTGACCCGCATTCCAGTGACGGCCAAATGCAGCCCACTTTGCAGCTTTCTCAACATCGGCATCTTCCAGCACGATGAAAGCATCAGCGCCGCCCAGTTCCATGGTCGCTTTCTTGAGCGCTTTGCCAGCAACAGCAGCAACAATCGCGCCAGCTCCCTCGGACCCGGTGAGAGCAACGCCGCAAACACGTGGGTCATTCAGGATGACTTCTGTGTGGTGGCGTGCTGCATACAGGTTGCGGAAAGCCCCTTTGGGCAGGCCTGCCTCGATCATCAGAGCATCGAAAATTGCAGCGGACTGCGGCACGTTAGAGGCGTGCTTGAGCAGAACCGTGTTACCAGCAGAGAGCTGAGGTGCGATGATGCGGGCAATCTGATAGTAGGGGAAGTTCCAAGGCTCAATGGCAAACACGATGCCCTGAGGCTGATGCACCAGAATGGCATCCCCTTCTTTAGGGTCTGCAACTGGCAGCTTTTCGGACTTGAGCAGTTCTTCAGCGTTCTTTGCGTAATATTCGAAGATCTCGGCGGAAAGGATGGTTTCCAGCTTAGCTTCTTCGTAAAGCTTGCCCATCTCAAGGGTGAGCAGCTTGGCATATTTATCAATATCACGGCGCAGAATGTTTGCCGCTGCGGTCATAACTTTTGCACGCTCTGCAAAAGACACGTTACGCCAGCTTTTGAAGGCCTCGTAAGCGTCGGTCAGAGCTGTCTGGATTTCCTGATCGGTTGCGTCAGGAAATGTTTTGACCGTTTCACCGGTATAAGGATTGATAGTTGCGTATGCCATTCTTCATAATCCGCGGTTAAAGGTTGGGTCTGGAAGACGGGACCACCGTAAAGGGCGTTGACTACCCATAGGGGTACGGACCGGCCTGCGCGTCTGATGTGCCCAAAATTCAGATTTGCTCTGACTGGGCCAGTAAGCGCGGCATGATGCGAACCGGACGATAATGAGCCTAACCCCTGTTTCGTTCTGATCCCTTTGCGTCTTCAACAGTCTGCGGGCGCTTTAGTTCCTGTATTTCTCAGGAGGGAAAAGCGTAATGTACGGCCCGGAATAGGATGAGAGCTTAACACTGCTCCCTGCTCACGAGAATGATTGATATTACATAGTTTTTTAGACCATGCCAAGGCAGGGGATTTATGCTGAACGTGAAATAAGAGAAACATTTTATAACGAAAAGGTGATTTTCAGGATTTAAATTAGTATATTTTTTAGTGGTTTGGGTAATAATGCAAAAAATTAAAAGTTGGCTTTGGTGGCTCAGCCAACCCTGAGTGCTCAGTTATTATACTCGGTGGGCATATTAATCTGCGGTTAAGATGTATGATCTACAGCGACACAGACCTTATCATATATAACTGGTTCGTTCTCTTTCAACGGCTCAGCGCACGCGAATACTTACATCCGCATGTTTTCCGCAGGAATCCACTACTGTCAGATGGGCAAAGCCGGGAGACGAAGGGTACCACACGGGTTCAGTCCCCGGCGCAACAGGGAGCGGGGCACCATTGACGAACCATTGAAACGGCAAGCATCGCCCGGAAGCCTCCAAACCCACAGGAAGCATGGTGCCATCAGGCCCACGGCTTTCAATTTCTGAATGATTTTTGGGAAAGATGATCTGTGGCGCTTTGGGTCGCGTTGCCTTTATCAGGGCAGGAGAAAGAGAGGGTGCTATGGCAGTCTGCTGCGTGGCTGAGGGAGAGCCTGCTGTGGCGGGCATAAGAAGGCTGGCAATATCTGCAAGGACGGGTCCGGCAGTGTCTCTGCCTGTCATGCCCGGCACAGCGGTGCCATCCGGTCTGCCAGCCCACACGCCAACGGTCCATCCTTGAGGCAAGGTTGCGAAGGCCCATGCATCCCGGTTGCCATAAGACGTACCGGTTTTAAAGCCTAAGCTGTGCCACGTAGTAAGGCCTTGTGGTGGTGCTGTACCGCGCAAAATATCTCTTACTGCGGAACTTGCACGGCTGGTGAGCAAGCGCGTGGGAGCGGTAGAGGGGAAAGGGTGGGTCACTACAAGATCTGACATCATGCCGGAGTGTGTGAAGGCTGTGTAGAGGCGTGTCAGGTCAGCAAGGGTAATATTGCCTCCGCCCAAGGCAACGGCCAGCCCAGGCTGTGTTCCGCCATGAGGGAGGTGGAGGGTCACCCCGTTGGCAGCAAGTCTTTCAACAAAACGCCGTGGTCCGATCTTTTGGAGTGCCTGAACTGCCGGAACATTCAGCGAGAGTTGCAGTGCCTCTGCAACCGTCGTTTCACCCGTAAAAGCATGGCCGAAATCGAAAGGAGCATATCCTCCCAAAGCCATGCGCCGGTCATCAATTCGGGTTTGGGGGGTAAGCCATCCAGCCTCAAACGCCATACCGTAAATAAAAGGCTTAAGGGTCGAACCAGGAGAGCGAGAGGTCGTGACCATATTGATGGCGCAGCCGGGGCAGGTGTGTTCGGCACCGCCGACCCAGGCCACAATCTCTTGGTCCCGATTGACGATAAGCGCAGCAAATGTGCCCCGTAATGGTGCGGGTCGGGTCTGCGTGATGCGCCAGACACTATGCTGAAGCCTGGTATCAATTGTGGTGTGGACAACGCCCTGCGAGTGGCGCGTAGCAAGATACTCTGTGAGTTCCGGGGCGTTATGCTGAATATGGCTGAAAACAGGGGCTACCCATATCATCTCAGTGGAAAATGGCGGCGTGGCAGACCGTACAATGGACTGTGCTGCCTGAATAAGAGCGTGAGGGTGTTTGTCTGGGCGCAACGCAGCGGGACGACGGGGGAGTGCCACAAGGAAAGCGGCTTCCTGGGCGGAAAGATGAGAGGGTTCATGGCTAAAATAGAGCAGGCTGGCCGCACGTATGCCTTCAATATTGCGCCCTTCCGGGGCGAGGGTCAGGTAGAGGTCTAACACTCCAGCCCGTCCGTAACGCCATTCCAGTTGAAGGGCGCGCGCCAGATCTTGTATTTTTCCCACCAGAGTGTGACGGTGTGGCGTAAGCAGGCGCGCGGTTTGCATGGCCAACGTGGAGCCGCCGGAGACAATACGGTGCCGCACCAGAATTTGCAGGAAGGCACGGCCAAGCGCTAGAAGATCAATGCCGGGATGGGCGTAGAAGCGATGATCTTCTACCCTGAACAAGGTGGACAGATAGAGAGGGTCAACATCTGATGCGTGCGTAGGCACACGCCAGAAACCATCCGCGCTGGTATGGCCGTCCAGCAGGGCACCATCCCGACCATAAACCAGAAGAGATGCCTGCGCTGCCCGCGTGAGACGTGGCGGGAATAGTCTATCTGTTATTGCTAGTGCCACCACCAAAACCATCGCGGCGCAGAGTGCAGCGCCGCATAGACGGCGCCACCGTGGCTGGGTCGTGCCGGGTTGCCTTTTAGGCGTTGCGGCCCGATTTTCCAGTGTCACTGCGCAAGAATGGTAACGGTGGAGGAGGCCGTACGCCCCGCAATGGCAGGTCTTTCATGGGCCGTCACAAGCGTTTCCGGTCTTGCAAACACGCCGGGGGTAATGGCGCGCGCAATATAAGCAACCCGAAAGCCTCGTTTAGTCGGGCGCACATCTCCCGTGTTGAAATGCAGGAAGGCCGTGAACCGGTCATCACGGGCGGTAGTGTTCTCGGTGTAGGTCAGATCTTTCAGGAAATTATAGGGTTTAGAGGTCTTTGTATCATCCTCATCGCTCTCGTTGTCGGCGCTTCCGGCCTCTTCCGGTGTGATAATATGCTCAATCTCCCAGCCTGCTGGCAGGAGGTCTGAGATGAGCACTGCATAACTGCCGGGCTTCTGCGCATCTCCATCAATACTGACAATGAACCGATCATTCTGGTGCATTTGCGTCAGATCGAAAGGCTGTCCAGCAAGTGTCCAGCCCTGCATGTGGACGGACAATCCATTATCCAGTGACGAGACCGGACCTGCAGGGGCACCCCGTACCGTGGTGGAGACAAACAGGGTCTTTTTTCCGGTATTTTCAACAGCTACCCCGTGCTGCACCTGATCCGCACTGAGTGTCTGAATGAAGGGTAGTTTGAGTGGAGCAGGAAAATTCAGGGAGCCAATGCGCAAGCTGCGGTCAGCCGCATCGTTGTTCAGGGCGGCAGCGGTTTCAAGCAAGGCTGTTTTGACGGATCCTTTCAGGTCATCTGGGGCAAGCGGCAGGCGGCTAAACCGCGTAAGCAATGCGTAGGCATTTTCGGTATTGTGCGCTTCTGCTGCAAGGGCGGCCAGACATGCTAGGTCACGCACGTAGGCCCAATATAAACCACTGAGTTCAAGCGGCGGGCGCTCAGTCCGCGCTGGACCAAGCGCTGCCATGGCGGATGAAAAAAGAGCCCCCGGATCGGTCAGGCTGCCATCATCAGCTTCTCCACCCAAGGCAAGGGCAGTTGCAAGATGGCCGATGGCTTGTGGGGTGGCCTGTGCGTGTTCCGTTGCAACATCCGCCCAGAGCAGCGTGGTGCGTTTGTCCACCGTTTTGCTGATAAGAGAGGCGGCAAGGCTCCTCATTGCTTCCGGGTGTAAGCGGCCTGCGCGAGCCAGAACATAGCCTGCGTAAGCGCGCTCATTCAGGTCTCTCACAGAAGAGGACGATGTGAGGTCCCCTGCCAGTTGAGTGCTTTCTATGCGATCCAGAAGCATGGAAAGCTTGTCATCAGGCACGACATACCCGGCATTTTTTGCGCGTATCAGAAAGTCTGCCATGTAGATCAGGTCATCTGGCAGGCTGCGGCCGTCATTAGCCTGCCATTGCCCTATTTCACCTGAAGGGCTCTGTCTGTTTAGTAGCGTATCCACAACAGACTGAACTTTACGGTGGAGTGTCTCCTGCGTTTCATGCGTGCTGATCAGTGCAGGGTTGGATACCAGAAGGAGGGCGCGGGCTTGAGCTGCGAGGTCTGCCGATGTGCCCCACAGGCTGGCATTAAGAGACTGAAGCAGAGCAACGCTATCCACCCCGGCAACAGCGGACGTGCTGAGGGCAATGGTGGTACTGGCTGGTATCAGTCCTGCCAGCATACTCTTATCAACCGTCTGGCTTTTGCCCGCGTCCAGTATCATCACGGAGGAAAGCATGATGGGTTGGTGTGCCTGACGAATACCAATAGGCCAAGAACGCTTGAGTATGGGCGTATGGTTGCCTTTGCGTAGTAAAGTCAGATGAATATGCGCCACGCCCGTACTTTCCAGGCCCGTGGCAGATGGATCAACCGCAAGGGGCACCCGGATATCACTCCGCGCTCCCGGCGAAAGTGTGGCCTCCGTCTGAGCGGCGCCGGTTAGGTGCACCGGTCCGTCAGTGGTAATTTCAACGGTATAGGTTCCAGCGGGTGCCGTGTTGTTAATGGTTGATACAAGAATATTCGCAGTGTCACCAGGCGCCAGAAACCGGGGGAGGCCGAGTTCGGGAAATACTGCGTCACGGGAGAGAGTGTCAGCCTGTGCGTTGCCAACAGCATCCTCCGTCCATGCTGTTGCCATGAGATGAAGTTGACCATCAAAATCCTGCACAGGGAATGTGACGGTCCCGTGCCCAGCGGCATCCAGTGTTACAGGGCCGGAAAATAGGGCAACACTTTGTGTACTATGCACCTGCGGGCCAGCGGCATCGTTGGCGGCTGCACTGTCACCGCCTGACCGGATCTGCCCTGCCTGAGCGGTGCTGAGGAGCAGTGCGCCATAATTATCCAGCATATCAACCCCAAGGCGTGGTTTGCCGTAAAGAGCGGCAAACATATCTTGGGGAGTAAAATGCGTCAGGCTGAGTATGCCTTGGTCAACTGCGGATATGGCCACGTAAACTGGTTTATCTGAGGGGCCGGTCGGTAACTGCACATCAACGGGCACGCTCAAGGTTGTGCGTGGCTGGATTTCTTTGGGTGCTTTTAGAGAGACTGCCAGATGGTGCGCGGACTGATTAACCCCCACCCACGCAAGCCCAACGGCCCGGACAGGGTCATGGGGGCGAAGTGGTGTTGCACTTTTGGCGGCAAGGGGCCGGTAGAGTGTTACAAGAATATAAGCGCCAGAGTGCCACTCGGGGGTGGCTGTCAGGGGGACATCCAGTCCTATAGTTGGTACATCTACGGTCTGGGTTGAGAGTACGTGGTCTGTTGCCAGTGTAATTTGAGCCTGCCCTGTAAACCCGCTGCCAATATGTAGAATGGTTTTTCCATTGGGCATGACCTGTGCATCACGCGTGGAAACCGGTAGCTGATCGGGCGTGTTGGTATTGCTGGACAGCCCGCCCCATCCTGAGAAAAAGCGCGACGATGTCGCTGCAGTGCTGTCAGGGTCGGTTACGGTCAGGCGGTATTCACCCCAGTCCAGTATGGGGGTGATAAGACTGCGGCCTTTGGCATCTGTTGTAGTTGTGCCAGATTGCATGGGCACATCCACACTGTGGCTGGAGAAGGTCCAGCCGTCCTCATCTGTGTGAGACCAGTTATAAATACGGTTTACCCGTGCGAGGGACCAGTGCAGGGTTTTCTGCCCTAATGGCGTATTATCGGGCGCAAAGCAGATAATGTTTGCTGGAACGGGAGAGGCTTCAGATCCCGAGGCATCATTATGAGCAACCTGAACGCCAATAAGCGGGGTTGTGCGACGAACCGGAATGCGGACATGTTCGCTCACGCGCCGCCCTGTCGGATCCAGCAAACCTGCGGTCACATCCACTACCAACGGCTTGGTTAGACCGGACGGGATTTCCGGTGAAAGGGTTAGTGTTGTCAGCCCCTTGCTATCTGTCGGGGGGGCGGCAACGGGGCCGCTTAGGGGAGGAAACTCCTCATTTTCCAGCCCAAAGGCCCATTCGTTATAGCCCGGAACAGGGGCTGGATCGGGCGCTACTTTATACGAACTGTCGCTTAACAGCCCGGAGCCTGCCGCGCCGTACAGGAAACGTGCGCTACCCGCGAGGGTAATTGGAGTGTCGGGCGTCGCAAAGTCAGGCGCTTTAAATGCCACGGAGATAATCTGAGGCACGAAGTCGTTTACCTCAAACTGGGTCGTGCCAATTGGGGGGAGTGTTGGGTCAGTTACAATTTCAGCATGCCACAGGCCGGTAGGAACCGTGGTGCTCAAGGGCAGCTCTGTTGTGTAGCCACCGCTTTTGCCCTGTTTCAGCGGGATATGTTGAGCATCCATCCGGTCTGGACGGCGCAGCACCAAGGTTGCGTGTGCCGTATCAACAGCCTTGCCAGCGCGGTCGCGTATCAGGCTCAGCAAATGGACTGTTTCACCAGGGCGGTAAATGCCACGGTCAGACTGAATAAGAGCTTGCAGGCCAGAGATGCTTGCAACAGGCGTGGTTTGCAGGTGTTCCAGATCATGCCAGTTTGAAAAATCGAACCATTGTCGGTCCAAGTGTAAAAAGCTGAAATCACGGCCTGTCTCGGCTATCAGCGCGGTGGCTTTTTCCGCATTGGCACCTTGTAAGAGTGGCGCGGAAAAATGGCCTACACCGTCACTCCCGGTTTTTATGCTTTCCAGCACAGTGCCGTTCCGGGCTTGCAGGGATAAGGTTACATCAGACTTCGGCGTGCCCGTTTGCAGCGATCGGACACTGACGCCCAGACCGTCTTCTCCGCGCAGCATGGTCAGGCCAATGTCGCTCACATTCACCCAGCGCGCAGCAATGTCCTGGTACAGGGCGGGCGAGTAGCCCTCATTGCTGTCACGGGTTCTGGATTCAGTTAACGCACTTTCTACCGGGCTACTGTTTGCCGGGAGTGCCGCGTTTTCGACAGTCACAAGATATAGACCCTGCGGTGCCTTTCCAATGACATCCGGCAGAGGAAAAGCCGTTGTTACCGATTGGTCCTGCATGTTCCGCACGCGCATTGTGCCGTGCCAGACTTCCTGCATACTCGATTCTAAAAGCGACCGGAATTTCCAGGCCGACAGAGCGCTTTGTCCTAAATCCAGATCGGCAGCATTTAAGGAGGTGACTCCCGGAAACTGTGTGTATGGCCGGACCTGAAACACATGAATTCTGAGGCTATCAACATTTATGCTCTCAATAGCCACGCCATGAGACGTGTGCTCCGGCAGGATATACCCGCTGCCTACCATGCTGACCCGAGGTTGCCGTGCGCCAAACTGTGCATGAAGGGTCAGGGGTTGCGGGAGGTGTTGACCATCTGCCGCTGTAAACGCCGTGGAGAGAGAAATGCTGTAGCGCGTATTAAACGTCAGGTTTCCAACGCAGAAACGATTGCCTGCAACAGAGGGTTGCGAAGATGTTGAGGGAACAAGCGTTACACTGCGGGCAAGTGTTTTTGCATCCTGAGTGGCAAGTGGCGCATTAAACTCTAAGCAGAGTTGGGGGCGCTCACCTGTAGCATCCAGCACGGTGCGATTGAACTGGAAGTGCGGCGGGGCAGACGAGTTGGGTGTTTGGGCAAGTGCTGGTGCGGAGCCTGCAATGCCAAGCAACATAAGGCTGAGTGTTGGGAACTGTCTGGACAAACCGGCCAATGTCTTGCTCCGTCCTATGAAAACGCCGCTGAAACCGGACCTGGTTCGCGTATGATCAAGTCTGGCCATAGTAGCACAGGCATTCTGTACGAAAATACACTTCCCTGTAGGGGGGCAGTACAAGTTTCCGCAGGGTGGTGTGCTGTTACTTAACTTTCGCGACCTGCCCAGATGCTGGCGTATTAAAGAGTCTGGTTGTGCCTTAAGTCAGAAAAACTGGACAGTCCCCCGCCTGCCACACAGGCAGGCGTATCATGGCACGTTCGAATAGGCGGGAACCTGTAAAGGCCATTAACCAGCGTTGAATGGCAGGCAGCCTCTGTGCGTCAAACCATGCTGTATCCGTTGCGGCAAATTGTCGTACAAAGGGAGCAAGTGCTGCATCCATCAAGCTCATCGCCTGTCCGTCCAGAAAGGGGAAAGCCGGGTCAAATAGACGTTCCAGCTCGTTTAAGATCCCCAAGGCTTTGGCCCGATGTTCCAAGGCATCCGTGTTGTAGCGGGTAGAATATTTGTACCGATCAAGATGAAATTTAAAATGCGTATCATTTTTTAATACGAGGTCGGAATTGTAGTGGGACAGCCAACCCAGCGGATCATTATGGCGCAAGGCAGCCAGCATGATATCCAGGCTTTCTTCCATAACCATGCCATCGGGTTGAACCAGAACAGGTACAGTGCCTTTGGGTGAGAGCGCCAACATTTCAGGTGGCTTTTGAGCTAGTTTCACTTCCCTTATTTCGCAGTCTGTCTGGCTTGCTAGCAGGGCCAAGCGTGCCCGCATAGCATAGGGGCAGCGCCGAAAACTGTAGAGAATAGGCAAGTCAGTCATATGCTCTCAAAACCCTGATAGTATCGCTCAAGTGTAAGGAAAGAAATTATTGCGTTATCGTAAACGTTCCGCCAGTGCGTAACGGAGTACGCAAGGTACTAAGTCCGAGGATCAAACTACTCAAAGCAAGTTATCTGGAAAAATTGCAACCTTTTTGAGGGGCGCTGCGTTGTAGGTGTATACAGTAAAGGAGCAACACATCATGAGTTCGTTTACAGACAAAGTACAGGGCGCTGCCAATCAGGTTGCTGGTAAAATCAAGGAAGAAGCTGGCAAACTGACCGACAATGATCGTCTGAGAGCTGAAGGCGTTGCCCAGAACATCAAAGGCAAGGTTCAGGAAAAGGCGGGTGACGCGAAAGATGCCGTAAAAAAAGGCATTGATAAGCTCTAAGTCACTACTCTCACTGAAATACGCCGAGGAGGGTCTGTTGCGGTCGCCGTGACAGGCTCTTTTTTATGAAGTTACACCAACAAGTGTGACTACTGCGGGAGAGGGCACGCTGATAAAAGCGTGACGACTTTTAAGCAGCACTAGCTTAGAGCAGGCTTATATTTTATTTTTTGGGAAATTGGCTGGGAGACCTGGATTCGAACCAGGGCTGACCGGGTCAGAGCCGGTAGTTCTACCGCTAAACTATCTCCCAGCAAGGAGATTTTCAGGAAGTCAAAAAGTGTCTTCCGTGTCGGTGACGGTGATCTAACACCCTCGAATTTGGCGCGCAAGGGGAAAAATGAAAAGAATTCTTCTTTTTTCACATAATTGTCTTGCTCCTTTGGCCACACTCCCCAAAAATAGGATTTAACGATGTATCAACCTCTTAACCAAGAAGGACCGGACAGATGGATCACACTCCCCCCTGGGCCGGCCGCCCGGGCAGGACCCATTTATCTTCTTACAACCGCTCTTATGATGATGAACTTTTTGCCGCTCTGGATCTGGGCACAAATAACTGCCGCCTGATGGTGGCTGCCCAGACAGCCGGAGGGTTTCGTGTAGTGGACAGCTACAGCCGGATGGTGAAGCTGGGTGAAGGGCTGCACCACACAGGTATGCTCGGTGAACCCGCTATGGAACGCACACTGGATGCCCTGCGCGCCTGTGCAGACCGTGTAGGCCGCCGTCAACTGCGCGATATTCGGGCTGTGGCTACTGAAGCATGCCGCCGCGCGGGCAATGGCTCAAAGTTTCTTGAACGTGTGAGAGCCGAGACAGGCTTTAACATCAACATTATATCAGGACGGGAAGAGGCTTGCCTGGCGGTAGAAAGCTGCGCCAACCTTATCCATAACCCCCGCTTTGGGGTGCCACGCAACCGTGCGCTGCTGTTTGATATCGGCGGTGGCTCGACAGAAATCGCATGGGTTCGGGTAGATCCGTTCCGCCAGACGCAGGAGCTTATTGGGTACCTTAGCTTGCCTATAGGGGTCATTACCCTGTCTGAGCAGTTTGGGCCAAAAAGCTCTTACGACCTTGGCTGTTACGCTGAAATGGTTGCCCATACCAAGCAGGCGCTTCACGACTTTGAAAACGTACACCGGATAGGCCCGGAAATTCGGCGCAAGCAGACACGGTTTATCGGCACCAGCGGGACGGTGACAACGCTTGCAAGCCTTGTTCTTGGGTTGCCGCGTTATGTACGGGCCGCTGTTGATGGCTCACAATTGCCTTCAGTCAGTGCGCGGCGTGCAGTACGCATGCTGCATGAACTCGGGCCGGAGGGGGTGGAAGCTCATCCCTGCATTGGTCCGGATCGGTCCACTTTTGTATTGCCCGGATGCGCTATTTTTGAAGCCATTCACGATATGTGGCCGATTGAGGATATTATTGTTGCTGATCGTGGGTTAAGAGACGGCATGGTGCTACGTATGATCCGCAAGGCAACTCCTGCTCCGCGGCGTTATCAGAGGCCGCCCGTGCTTGGCCCCATACCTTTTCAGCAGTCCATTCAGGCAACGGGATCATGAGTGACCAGAAAACCGGCTCAGGCCGGACGAAACAACCTTTGCGTGTGGCAGGGCGTGCGCGCAAAAGCAGTAGTGCACCCGGAGCGGGTCTGAGCAAGGATGACTCAGATGCGCCCCATACGCTGCGCTCTAAAGCAGTCTCACTCCGCACGGCGCGTGGGCGTACAACAGCCCAGCAGCGTTGGCTCTCTCGGCAGTTGAATGACCCGTATGTGCAGGCAGCCCACAAGCAGGGGTGGCGCTCCCGGGCAGCGTTCAAGCTGATTGAACTGGATGATCGTTTCCACCTGATTAAACCCGGTATGCGCGTGGTTGATCTGGGGGCAGCTCCGGGCGGATGGACTCAGGTTATCGTCAAACGCGGAGCCAGCCGCGTTGTGGGTGTGGATCTGCTACCGGTTGACCCGGTTGCCGGGGCAGATGTCATTGAAGGGGACTTTACAGACCCGGAAATGGCTGGGCGGCTGATTGGCATGTTGGACGGCAAGGCTGACCTTGTGTTGTCAGACATGGCCCCTAACACCACAGGCCACTCCGCGACAGACCATATCCGTATCATCGGTCTGGCTGAGGAGGCCCTGCATTTTGCCTTTGATATTCTGGCCGAAGGTGGTGGGTTTGTAGCCAAAGTGTTCCAAGGCGGCGCAGAGCGCGCCATGCTGGACACACTCAAGCAGGCATTCTCACTTGTCCGTCATGCCAAACCACCAGCAAGCCGCAAGGATTCAAGCGAGCTTTACGTTGTGGCAACAGGCTTCCGGCCTGACCGGTTGAAAAAACCGGAGTGAACGCGGCTGCCGGTTTCCGACTAAGGTGTAGCCCCTGATGGACGCCTCTTTCTGGCTTGATAAATGGCAACGGAACGAAACAGGTTTTCATGCGGCAGAACCGCATGCGTTCCTGCTTCGCCATTTTCCAGCAGTGAATCTTGTTGCCGGTGCGCATGTGTTTGTCCCGTTGTGCGGCAAAACTGTGGACATACATTGGCTGCTTGCTCAGGGTTTTCGTGTAACGGGAAGCGAGCTAAGCCAGATTGCAGTAGAAAGCTTATTTCAAGACCTTGGGTACAAACCTGAAATCACGTTAACCGATTATGGTCCGTGTTATAGCGCGGGTCCTCTCCGCGTTTTTGTAGGCGATATTTTCCGTCTTGATGCCACATCTGTCGGGACGGTTGATGCTATCTATGATCGTGCGGCGCTCATCGCACTGCCACGCCATATGCGCCAGCTTTATGCCGCGCACGTAGTCCAGATTACGCATGCAGCACGACAACTGTTGGTTTGCCTTGATTACGACCAGACGAGACGGGCAGGGCCACCGTTCTCAGTGGATGAGCGGGAACTCCGTGCCCTCTATGCAGGGCATTATACCCTCACGGAACTGGAGGCAGAAGCTGTGCCAGGTGGCCTTAAAGGCATTTGCCCGGCACAGGAGGTGGTATGGCTTCTTAGTCCCAAACGGCTTTAGGGCAGCTTGGACAGACGCTCCAACATGAGCGTCCATAAACCGGCGGCATCAACAGTATTCAGGAATTCTGCGTTGGGTGGGCGCTGCGTTACGTTCCACCAGTCTACAGCCGTGGCCCCAAGGGTAAGTGGGCTGGAGACCTCTACTTCCACATTCACACGCCGACCGGAGAAAAATTCGGGCGCAAGAAGCCAGCCAATAGTGCACGGGTCATGCAAGGGGGCGCCGCTCCAGCCGTACTTTTTTAAGTCAAAGCGCGCTGAAAAGTTAAGCATGTCGTAGGCGGCGCGTGCACAACGGCCAGGAAGTGCCGCAAGTTTTTCCAGTCGCTCCGGTGTAATCAGAAACTTATGAGTAACATCCAGTGGGAGCAGTGTGAGAGGAAGACCGCTCACCAGGACTATTGCGGCGGCATCAGGGTCTGCAAAGGCATTGAACTCGGCGCTTGGTGTAATGTTTCCGCTTTCCGCCCATGCGCCACACATGGACACAATGCGTTTGGCGCGTGCCACAATATCCGGAGCCTGAATAATAGCTGTTGACAGATTGGTCATCGGCCCCAGAGTCACAATGGTAATGGTTTGGGCCGGGTTGCTAGCAAGAGTGTCCAGCAAAAATGCCACACCATGTTGGGGCATAGGCGTTAGGGTAGGAGCGGGTAAGTCGGGGCCGTCCATTCCCGTATCCCCATGCACATGCTGTGCATTAATGGGGGGGCGGCGTATTGGTCGTGGGCAACCTTTATAGACAGGCACATCTAAACGCCCGGCTAATTCCAGAATTTTACAGGCGTTCTCCGCTGTCTGTTCAACAGGTACATTGCCTGCGGCCGCAACCAAGCCCAGCACCTCAAACTCCGGCGATGCCAAGGCCAGCATGATGGCAATGGCATCGTCTTGGCCAGGGTCTGTATCAATAATGATTTTCTGTGGTGTCATGGAGCGCTCCCGCAAAACAGATGGCAGATGGGGCTTAAACAAGAATGATGCCCGCAATAGCGGCACTCATGAGATTGGACAACATGCCAGCAAGGACCGCCCGGGCGCTTATTCTGGCGAGTTCTTCCCGGCGCTCCGGGCACTGGCTGCCAAATGCGGCGACAAGAATACCTATGGAACTTAAATTGGCAAAACCACAAAGAGCAAAAGCCGCAATAGCCCCGCTGCGGGCTGAAAGGGCTCCATTCTGCAAAAAGGGGCTGAGGTGCAGGTAACCTACAAATTCATTAATAACCAGCTTCAACCCAAGCACAGAGCCAACAATGCCGCACTCTGCCGCAGGGACGCCCAGCAACCAGGCAATAGGGGCGAACAAGAGCCCGAACAGATATTCAAGTGACAGGCCCGGAACATGCAGTGCGGGACCAAGAGACTGTAGGCCGGTATTCACCAGTGCAATCAGCCCAACAAAAGCAACAAGCGTTGCCGCCACAGCAACTGCTGTGCGGGTACCTTTCAATGCGCCTTCTGTCACCGTTTCAAAAAAAGCCTGATGATAAGATAAACGGCCAGATGCCATTGTATCAATCGGGCTGCCGGGCGGACGGGGTGCCAGTAGTTTTGCAAAAAGCAGGCCGCCTGGAATGGCCATGAAGGATGCCGCAACAAGATAGTGTGCAGGCACGCCCAAGCCTACATAGCCTACCAGTGTGGCGCCTGAAACGGAGGCCGCCCCACTGCACAAAACGCTAAATAATTCCGTTGCGGCCATAGTGCGTAAATAGGGGCCGAGAGCGACTGGCAGTTCGCTCTGACCAATAAAAATGGTGATAATTGCGCCAAAAGATTCAACAGGCGACGTGCCAAACGCTTTTTGCAGCAGTTTGCCCGCAACGCGCGCAAAAAACTGCATAAGCCCTACATGGAACAGAATGGCAATCAGCGCACTGACATAGACGAGGGATGGCAAAACCCGGAAGGCAAAGACAAAGCCCTCGTTAGGGAAAACGGTGCCCATTTTATCACTGGCGAGGGCACCAAAGAGGAACCGTGCGCCCTCATCCCCACATGCCAGAATACCCGTTACAAATTTGGAGAGAGCCCAGAGAGCCTGTTGCCCGGCAGGGACCCGAAGCACCAGAAACCCAATGGCGAACTGTGCAGCAAGACAGGCGGCAACCGTGCGGATATGAATATGTTTGCGGTCCGAGGAAAAACAGACAGCAATGCCTATGAGAAGAAGAATACCAAGGCACCCACGGCTATGCATTCGTTGTCCTTAACTGGCGCAAAATAAAAGAGAGACCCACTCCTGACCCAACTGTTCTTGAAACGCAACAGTTGGGCTTAAGGAAGGGAGCCGGATTTTAAGGGGTGGCCGGTTTTTGCCATTCAGGCACAAGGAAGCGGGCCGGGCAGTTATCCTGAAGTTGCGGGCTGCTCAGGAAAGCCTCTGCTCGTGAAAAGCTGGAAAGGTGATCAGGTTTAAGCGTAAACCAAATCTGGGAGAGGATAGTTCTGTTCTGTGCGTCCTTGTTACACTGAAACTGCACGCCACGGTCAGGCAATGCGCCTGTGTCAGCCTGAATCCGCTGGGACAGGTCGGTCTTGGTGATGACCTGACCGGCAGAAGATTCAAGATAACGCGCTGCGGGCAGGGAGGCAAAACGGTCACGTAACGTTGCCGCAGCAGTGAAAAATTGCTCGCCATCCATACCAAAGCACTGCACATGCTTTTTATATTCGTGATCCACCAAATTGCTGTGCGTATGGGCGACCAATTCTGCCAGCCTCTGGGTAAGGGGAGCAGAAAGATGTGGGGCGGGTAGGGTGGCGCCTGGCGTATAAAGCGCACATCCTTTTTGCCACCATGTTGTGACGGGTACGTTGGTCTTGATCAGGTCGGATGGGCGGGAGGCCCATAAGCCATGTAGCCCGACCAGCGGTTCGCGCGGTTGGTCAGCATTGCAGCTATTTCCTTTAGGACCTGAGCAGAAGCCCGGCTGCCATGTCAGCGCAAGCGTGTAATGCCCAAAATCCCCATGTTGAGGCGCTGCCAGGGATAGGCTGCTCTGGTCCTGATTGGCCGGAGGCGAGTTAGGTGCATGGTGGGCGCAGCCAGACAGGAGGGCCAGAGCCAGAACGGCCCCGGAAAAACGCTTGGACATTAACCGCATAAGGCTCTCTCAACTGGTTGGGGCGGAACGCACTGTTGGGATGTTAGGATATCTTTTCCCGTTTGTTGCCCTTATCAGCAGGACTGTCTATGGCCTTCCAGATGAAAATTTAACGTGTGCTTTTACCGAAAGCTGGTAACAGCACCCCCTTCAAACCTTGAAGCGGCAACACAGTGGAAGATTGCATGACTGAGACTAAGGCATATCCCAAGATTTATCTTGGCGGAGACCTCGTGTTCCGGAAGAATGCTCAGGCGCTGTTTCATACCTTCAAGGAAATCTGCCTGACCGTACGCTTGCATGGTGTTTCACCATTTGACGGGCAGGATGAAGTAGAAGCGCTCCCAGCCGGTAAAGACACAAGCCTTCTTATTGCCCGCCTTGATCGGGGGCTTATGGATGAGTGCGATGGTGCCTTGTTCTGTATAGATCCTTTCCGTCGTGCGGCGGATATGGACCCAGGGACTGCGGTGGAAATTGGCTACATGGCCGCCCAGAACAAACCAATGGCGGGCTATACAGTCGATGGACGCAGTTATCATGATAAGGTTCAGGCCTATTTTGAACGCGGCTGGAAAGAGTCTTTAAGCGCCGTACATCAGGCTTCCGGCAAAACCCGCTGGCTGGATGCTGACAGCATGATTGTGCACTCGGAGGGGCTTTTGCAAAACGCCATGGTGGAAGGATTTATCCGTCAGAGCGGCGGTGACATTGCTGTGGCGGAGGACATTGTAGAAGCCTTCAGAGTAGCGGCGCAAACTCTCTCCGCTCTTATGCATAAGGGTGCAGGAGAGACGGAATGACCGATCTTTTTGCCACTTTGGAGGCGCATGCCACGGCTGTGCGTTTGAAAGCCTATGCTCCGTATTCCCGCTTTCAGGTGGGTGCCGCACTGGTTACTGAGGATGGGCAGATTTTTGCCGGATGTAACGTTGAAAACGCCGCTTATCCTGAGGGCACTTGCGCAGAAGCTGGCGCTATTGCGGCTATGGTCGCGGCTGGTGGTAGTCGTAAAATTCAGACCATTATGGTTGCAGGTAAAGGCCCGGCGCCCTGCCTGCCTTGCGGGGGCTGCCGCCAAAAAATTCGGGAATTCGCTACACCTGCTACGCGCGTGCAGGTGGTGAATGAGGAGGGGCAGCTTCTTTTTGAAGAGACACTCCACGCTTTGCTGCCAGCCTCCTTCGGCCCAGAAAATCTTGATCAAGACGCATAAAGGTACTGCCAAATGAAACCCGGTTTTTTCTCACGTATTACACGACACTGCCTTCTCGGGTTGGGGCTGGCTGGTGCCTGTGTGCCTGCATTGGCTCACGCTGAGCAGGCTGACCGTCTGGTTATTTTCGATGATGATGGCTTTGCCTTGGCACAATGGATGGTGCTGAAATCTCCGCATGTGAAAGTGTTGGGGTTTGCAACTGTCAGTGGTGATTTCTGGCAGAAAGAGGCAACTGCGTATGCATTGCGCGGGCTGGAAATAGCCAACAAGACAGATGTGCCCGTTGTACCCGGTGCAACTTATCCGCTCATGAATTCAGAAAAACTGACAGAGCGGTGGGAAGCTCTTTACGGTAAACTGATATGGAAAGGAGCATGGATGAAAAAGTGGGTTGAAAAAACCAACCAGCCCCTTCCGCCATATCATCCTGCCGATATCGTGCCAGACCTGCCGTGGGGTAATCCTAAATTAAAGCCCTCAGCGGAAAATGCAGCCTCCTTTATGCTGCGTATGGTGCACCAGTATCCGGGGCAGATTACCATTATTGAAAGCGGTCCCATGACCAATCTGGCTCTCGCCCAGAAAATGGACCCGCAGTTTG
This sequence comes from Acetobacter cibinongensis, assembly GCF_000963925.1. GTDB lineage: Bacteria > Pseudomonadota > Alphaproteobacteria > Acetobacterales > Acetobacteraceae > Acetobacter > Acetobacter cibinongensis. The sequence goes on along the minus strand of NZ_BAMV01000051.1, from coordinate 20,358 downwards.
CAAGTCTTGCCAAAGAATTGGTTTATATGGGCGGAAGCCTGAACCCCCAACAGAAACTCAACAGCCCGGCGGCGGCCCAGTTTGCGCGGGAATTTGTCAATTCACCCCGCCGCGAATTTAATATCCGGTTCGACCCGGAAGCAGCTTCCATTGTGATGCATGCGCCGTGGAAGCATATTCTCATGGTGCCGGTAGACCCGTCTACAGAGACGGAAATGTCGGCTGAGTTTGTGAAAGACATTACCCAGTCCGATACGCCAATTGCGCGTATTATGCGCAAATCGGCTAATAATTTTCCGTTGTGGGATGAAATTGCTGCCGCCGTCTGGTTGGACCCCAGCCTTATTCGGACCAGCGCAGAGCTCTATGTGGATGTGAATACCGCCTTTAGTGCTCAGTATGGTGACATCCTTTCCTGGATGGAGGGGTATCAGCCAGGCTTGGATGAGCAGAAAGAAAAGGTCGTGCTGACGGTTGATGTGCCACGCATGAAGGCCCTTATTAAAGAGCTGATTGCACAGCCCTGATCTTTCACTTCATTCGTGATGTGTTGGCTAGAAGGTAAAAAGGGCAGCACAAGAAAAACAGGATCATGATACGGCAGTCATATATGCGCAAAGCACTTCTTGTGGGCGGCCTCATGCTTATGTTCCCTTTCTCCGTAAGGGCGGAGGAAGGGCTGACCCGGGCAGAGGTATTCAGGCAGGTTGAGGCGCTCTCAGCTCTTGGTGATAGCTTGTTTCATGACCCTTCATTGTCTGCCTCTGGAAAGCTGTCTTGTGCCAGTTGTCACGATGAAGCCCATGCTTTTGCGCCTGCCAACGGTCTTGCTGTGCAAAAAGGCGGAGCAACATTACAGGCTACTGGGCATAGGGCTACGCCGTCTCTAAAATATTTGCAGGCGGTGCCCCAGTTTACAGAGCATTTTTTTGACTCTGAAGATGAAGCCGACGAAAGCATTGATAATGGTCCAACCGGCGGATTAACCTGGGACGGCCGCGCCAATACATTGGCTGAGCAAGCGGCGATACCGCTACTGGCTCCCTTCGAGATGGGGAATAAAACGCAGGCAGAGGTGGTGGCAAAAGCCATTAAGGCTGGCTACGAACAGAAATTACGGGCGTTTGAGCCCTTTTTAAAAACAACTTCCCTGTTTGTCGTGCTGACAAAAGCGCTTGAAACGTATCAGCAAAGCTGGAAAATTTTTTATCCCTATACCAGTAAGTATGATGCCTATCTGGCAGGTAAGGTTGCCCTGAGCCCGGAGGAGCAACTTGGTCTAAAACTGTTTGAGGACCCCGCTAAAGGCAATTGCGCATCGTGCCATATCAGCCAACCTGGTCATGATGGCACACCCCCTCAGTTTACTGATTACGGCATGATTGCTCTGGCCGTGCCACGTAATATGGAACTTGAGGAGACACGCTCCGTCAGTTCTTATGATCTTGGGTTATGTGGCCCTGACCGTCAGGACCTTCATGATCGACCTGAGTATTGTGGCTTATTCCGCACGCCCACTTTGCGGAATGTTGCTACACGTAAAGTATTTTTCCATAATGGCTTTTACAAAACCCTACATGATGCTGTGGCGTTTTATGTACTACGTGATACCCACCCTGACCGTGTTTACCCTAAGGATACGCACGGCACCGTGATGCGTTACAATGATCTACCAACGCAGTACCAAGATAATATTAATAAAGATCCGCCTTTTGGAGAGCGCGTGGATAATAACCCAGCGCTTTCAGAAAAGGAAATAGATGCAATAGTTGCTTTTTTACAGACCTTGACGGACGGCTATACACAATCTGGCCCATAACTCAGAAGGTGAGGGGTATATCTACCCCTCACGGCTTCTCTCGGTTGGCGCTGGCAGCCGGTAACTGGAGAGCGGATGTCAGGTCACCCAAGGGTTGGCCTGTGCTGGCCATAATACCCTTGTCTCGTGTTTGCACACCTTCCAACGGGCGCAACATGAAACGTTCAGTCAAAAATTTAAGGATGGATGAAGTGTCCTGCACGGTTTTGTCCACATAGTGCCGCCGCGCGTAAGGTGAGATAATAATTGCGGGAATACGTGTGCCGGGTCCCCAACGGTCGCCTTTGGGAGGGGCCACGTGGTCCCACAGGCCACCATTTTCATCATAGGTCACAATAACCAGCATATGCGGCCATTGCGGGCTTTTTTCCAGGTGGTGGATGAGTGTGGCTATGTGCGCATCGCCACTTTCAATATCGGCATAACCAGAATGCTCGTTCAGGTTGCCTTGTGGCTTGTAGAACGACACCTGAGGCAATTTGCCCTCATCAATAATTTTGAGAAACCGTGCCCCGTTTAAGCCACCATCTTGCAAATGTTGCGCGCGTGCCGCCGTGCCGGGCGCATAATTCATGTAATAATTATAAGGTTGATGGTGATACTGAAAATCCGGCACTGGGTCACTATTGCCGTGATCCAGCACATGCTGCCATGCGCTGGAGAACCACGCCCAGCTCACCTCTTTTTCGCTCAAGCGGTCACCAATTGTCGGGCTGGTCTGTGGTGGGAGCGTGGTGGCACGTGCGGGGTCAGCATACCGTGCGTCCTGGCCAACAGCAGGGGTATTTCCGCTGGGCTGGTACGGGGGCTGCATGGTATTCACGGCATAAAAATCTGGTGTCAGATTACCATCCCGCACAAACTTAGGGACACCGTTTAAGGCAGATTTGGGAGAATTGGGGGCAACGGCAAGAGCTGTTCCATCAGCGGTAGTGACGGCAATAGATGGCTTGGCGGGGCTTTTGTCTGCATCAGGGTAATAAGGGGCGCAGGCACAGGCCAGCCATTGGTGGTTGAAGAACGAGCCACCAAAACCACCCATAAAAAAATGATCTGCCAAAGTGTATTGTTCTGCAATTTTCCACATCTGCATGTGGCTGCCATCCCAATAGCCCATTGGCATGGCCCCGGAATCTGCCCACGCAACAAACATATCGTTTTTGCCGCCATTAATTTGCATCTGGTTTTGATAAAAACGATGCCACAGATCATGTGTTAGCGTGTTGAGAGGGACATGGAAGCCCTTCGCATCATCTACCTCAAAAGGGGCGTTGGGCAAATGTTCGCTCATGGCCTGCGTGATTGGGCTGCTTGCGCCACGCCCGGTCAAACCACCCCAGACAGGCGGAAGCATAGGGAGAACGGAGCCGTCTCGGTCTTTCTGCAAAGCGGCTTCTGGAGAAAGTGACGCTGAGGTTTCAGCCCCCGGAAAGCCGCGATACAGGTTATCAAACGAACGGTTTTCAGCAAAAATAACCACAACGGTCTGAATGGCTGAAAGATCTGGTTCCGGCGTATTGGTTGCCGGTGCGGCCTGAGTTTGCGCTCCGCCTAATGCGAGCATGCTGACACTTGTTAGGGCAAAAAGTGAGCGCATGCGCTGTAGGGCACTGCGTGCAGAATTAGGTAAGGAAAGCGCAGACAATGGAAGCCGCATATGTCACTCGAGTGCTATTATGGTTAAACAAAACTTACACTCTCACACCTGCGGCTAAACTTCAATTTTCTATGAAAATTAAACAGTCGATTGGGTATGATACTGCTATAAGACGTGTAATGTTACGCTGTAAGTAACCATAAGCGGCATTGTTACCTAAAACCCTAATATGTGTTGGCGCTACAGGGCCCTTACCAAAGCTGTTTAACCTCACCCAAATCGATATTTCTAGCGTAGCTCTTGCCAAATTCTAAAACCAGTTGAGCATCCGGGTAGGCATTGGCAACATTAACAAGCGCGGCCTCTCCAGTTTCAGCTGCGGCAAGTGCCATATGGTGGGGGCGTTCATCGGCGGCATTTTCGTAAATGGCAATAAGCCAGGAAATCATGATCAAATCCTTATTCTGTAAAGCATCAGTCATGGCCGCAGGTTATGTCTTGACCCATAACCAACGGCCATGATGGCAGTTAAAGGCTTAGCTTTTATACTGAGCGCTCAAGGTTTCAGCGTGTTGATTGCGGCGTAGATAAGGGCCGCCTGCGCGCACGGTGATGACAAGCAGACCGAGGTGATGACGCGCGCGCTTGCCCAAGTGCAAAACAGCAGCACCCGTTGTCCAGCGCATCTCTGAGTGCTCAAGAACACTCCACCCTTGGAGTTCTTCTGCCTGAAAATGTTCCGCCAACAGAATATTCTCTTTGTTCTCTAGAAGAGTAATCTCGCCAACCAGAACGCCCAGTTCGCGCCGATCGTCCACAAAAGGTCCTACTGTGTCACAGGGGCGACTTGTGTGTGATGAAATCAGAACAGTTTCAAGAGAACCGGGAACCATAAACATAACCCTGTTACCAGTATGTCGGATGGGTTTTATTGTTTTTCCGTCACCCGTTGTAAGCTGAATATTTGCGTCATGTATCAGATCAAGAGGCTCTGGTTTTACACCAATTTGCAACTCTTCCGCTCGGTGCTCCAGACTGCGATAGAGAGGCTCTACGATATCCAGGCTGGTAGCAAGAGGCGCAGCGGCGTCTCCTTCCCACGTTTTGAGTCTTCTATTAATGTAAAAAACGTTTTTATCTTGAAGAAAATCTGTGTGGCCACCTGTGTTCAGGTAACTTTCAGATAATGTATTGTTTGCAACCAAGACTGAGTGTTGTGTCGTTTCCAGGTGATAATAGTCATACGACGTAAATGTCTTGTCGTAAAAAATCGAGCGACCATTTACCAACATACGAACCGGTATAAACTTGCCATCAAAAAACAAGCAATGTTCGGCTGTAATAAGCAGGTCGTTTGAAGGAATGCCGTCTGCAAGAGCATTTTTCACAACGCGTACCGGATAACCAGCAAGATCATCCGGTAAAGACGTATCTACATTTATGTGGAAGCGGCCAACCCAACTTAAACGGCGGTGAGTATAGCTGCCATTTTCATAAATAATGACATCATCATTGAAAGCCAAATTTTCCACATTTTTCAGACCGGAAGGCGTGGAAATTTGTGTGCCTGCAAGGTAGCAAGGGTTGGGCTTGGGTGATGCTGGCTTTGTAGCTGGACGTTTAAGGCTGTTAAGCCACCACCACAAAAGTAAGCATGTCATTTGCGCCTCCATTGAAGATTGCACTTAAATGAATAATTTTTAATGTGAAAAAAAGTCAATAAGTGAAATTTAAAATCGTTAAAATGTTTTTGAAATAAAAACAGCAGCCATCATTGGCTGCTGCTGTGTAAAGAAAATACTAATTGAGTTTTAATTTTTAAATTAAATAAGACCGAATCGCATTAAAGATAAGTTTTGAAAAAAATCTTACTTCTGTTCTATGATTATTTATCTTTTGGTTTTTATAGTTCAGATTGCCACTAAAATTTAAGCAAGGATATTTTGCACCTCTTCCCATGTCGGTGCGGCGTCTGCAGCCCCTTTGCGTGTTGTTGCGAGTGCTCCACATGCTGAGGCAAATCTGACGGCCTGGGCTAATGAGTAGTTTAACGTTAACGCAACAGCCAACCCAGCATTAAAACAGTCGCCTGCGGCCACAGTATCAATGGGGTTTACCGGAAAGGGTGGGATAAATCCTTCTCCTTTGGCGTCCTGCCAGTAAGTGCCACGCCCACCCATTTTGATGAGCGCGGCTTTTGCACCTTTGTTGCGCAGACTATGTGCAGCTCTCGCAGCAGCCTCTGGTGTCTCAGGTCGGATGCCGGTTAAGCGTTCTGTTTCTGTCTCGTTGGGGGTTACAATGTCAGTATTCTGCCAAAGTTCCTCAGGCAGATCTCCCTCTGGTGCCGGGGCAGGGTCCAGGATAACCAGCCCTCCGTGAGCATGCGCCACCTGTGCGGCTGCCAATACGGCAGGCAGAGGGCATTCCAGTTGTAGAAGCAGGACGTGGGTAGTTTTAAGGAGGGGGCTGGCTACACGAATATCTGTTTCAGAAACCGCCTGGTTGGCACCCCCCACAACAGTAATGCAGTTTTCCCCCCGTTTATCGACATGAATAAGCGCAATTCCGGTTGCATGTTCCCGGTCTTCCAGCAGGGGAGAGCACTCCACGCCAAAGGTGGTTAGTGTGTCACGCGCTAGAGTGGCAAAGCTATCCGTTCCGGTACGCCCGGCCAGCGCAACCCGTATTGGGTGGTTACGGCATAGCCTAGCCGCTGCGGCTGCCTGATTAGCGCCTTTTCCGCCCAGCCCTACAGTGTAGCTGCCAGCATGCTGGGTCTCGCCCGCTTTGGGCAGGGTTTCCACACCGACTGTCAGGTCTATGTTCACGCTGCCAAATGAAAGAATGAGGGGCGAATTATCGGCCATGAGTACACCATCAAGAGACAAAGCAGGGAGAGGGCGCCAAATGGCATTCTCACAGGTGGGAAACACAGTGCTTATAGAGCGTTGTTTTGTGAGAGTGAACAGGCTCTCCCGTTTTTTTGCTGCCTGAGTATGATAGGCAGAGACCCTGACCGCGGAGAAAAAAAATGTATAAGCTTTACGTCTATGACCATTGCCCATTCTGCATCAAGGCACGCATGATTTTTGGCCTGCATGATCTACCTTTTGACCTGATCATGCTGCCAAATGACGATGAAGCGACGCCTAAAGCCATGATCGGCCGTAAAATGCTGCCCATTCTTGAGTATAACGGGCACTATATGGGTGAAAGCATGGATATTATTGCTCATATAGAGCAAGCGGGCACACCGGTTCTGACAGGGCCAACACGTCCTGAACTGACAGACTGGATACAGCGCACCAGTGGGCCGCTCTACCGGCAGTTTTTGCCAAGAGCAGCCTGTGCGCCTTTTCCAGAGTTTTCCACTACATCTGGCCGGGCTTACTTTGTGCGGAACAAGGAGAAATCCACCGGGCTGTTTTCAGACATATTGAATGAAGGCCCGCAGGCCTTGTCTGGTCTGAATACGTTGTTGTCTGAACTTGCTCCGCTTATTCAAGACACGTCAGCGGTCAATGGCACACTGTCAACTGACGACATCCATTTGTTTGCGCATCTGCATAGCCTCTCCCTTATCCGCGGGTTGGTCTACCCTGATGAGGTAGAGGCCTATCGCAAAGCCATGTCTGCCAAAGCCGGTATTCCGTTGCTGGATGACTTGGCTGTCTAACGCTGCTTAGCCCTCAAATACGGGGCCAGCAGGCAGGAGTTTTCCGGGGTTCAGGATATTATGGGGGTCAAAGGCAGCCTTTACAGCACGCATGACACTCAACGCCCCGGACCCGTGCTCTGTTTCCAGAAACTCAAGCTTGCCCAAGCCTACGCCGTGCTCGCCACTGCAAGAGCCACCTAAAGCCAAGGCACGGGCAACAATCTTCCGGTCCAGATCCAAGGCCTGCTGGTAACCTTCCTGCGTGTCTTCCGTCACAATCAGGGTGTGAAAATTGCCGTCACCGACATGACCAAGAATGGCCGCATAGAGGCCAGACTGTTCAATGTCCTGCCTTACTCCGGTAATCAGATCCGTTAAAAGCGAGATTGGTACAATACAATCTGTAGAAATAACTTGCTTGCCGGTGCTCTTGGCTTTTATTGCCCAGTAAGCGTTATGGCGTGCCTTCCAGAGCCGGTTTCTTTCATCCTGAGTGTCGGCCCAACTGAAACTGCGGCCATTATTGTCGAGTGCAATAGACTCTGTCAGGGCAATTTGTTCGCTGACAGCGGCAGGTGCCCCTGCAAACTCAAAAAACAGCGTTGTCAGTGGTTGAAACTCTGTCAGGCTGGAAAACGCAATACAGGCTTCCATCTGTACATCATCCAGCAGCTCCACCCGTGCAATGGGAATACCCATCTGTATGATTTCTGTAGCCGTCGTCACAGCGTCATCAAGCCTGTCAAATTGGCAGACCGCGGCCGAAATCTGTTCAGGCACACCATGCAGTCTGAGTTGCACTTCAGTTATAATGCCGAGCGTGCCTTCAGACCCAATAAACAGGGATGTTAGATCATACCCGGTGGACGATTTTCTTACGCGCCCGCCCGTCTGAATCACCTCACCATTAGCCATCACAACCGTAAGGCCAAGCACGTTCTCTTTCATGGTGCCATAACGTACAGCCGCAGTGCCAGATGCCCGTGTGGCGCACATACCGCCCAACGTTGCCTCGCCGCCGGGGTCCACAGGGAAAAATAGCCCGGTGTCCCGCAGGAAAGTATTTAAGGCTTGGCGTGTTATGCCGGCTTGTACTCTGCAATCCAGGTCAGGGCTGTTGACCTCAAGAATGTCCACCATCCGGGACAGATCCAGGCTGATGCTGTGCGCCGGAGGCGTTACATGCCCTTCAACGGAGGTGCCCGCGCCAAATGCGACAACAGGTACCCGGTGGGCGTGGCAGAGTTTTAAAACCGCAGACACATCTTGAGTGGACTCAGCAAAAATGACAGCTTCCGGCATGTTGGCGCCATGATAGGCTTCGCCGTGGCTATGCGCATCACAGACGGATGTGTTCGTTGAGACCTTGTCTGCCCCCAAAAGCTCCAGCAACTGAGAAATAATGGAAGAGGTGTTCGTTAAAGCGGACATAGAAGAGGCAACCCAAGACAGCAGAAAAATAGCACTCTATCGAGAACGGGTATGCTCAGTCGAGGGGGAAGAAAAGCATAGGAGATCTTCGGCCCTATAGCGCTGCTGCACGGTTAGGACCGAGGGCCGCAATGCTTTACGGTATTTGTTGACGTTATACCATTTCTCCGTTTGATTTCGCTTAATTTTGCCCATCTTGCATTGGTTGTTAAAAAGCGTAACAACACCTGTAGAAGAGGCGTCAGAAACTCAACGTGCTGTATTTGTAAGACTCAGTCGTTGAAAACTGATAACTTTGAGGAAAATTAACTGCACGTGTGGCAGCAAGAATTTGGCGCGGTGCCTGGTTTCCAGCATGGATTTGGCCGTAAGGCCAGAGGTATGGTGGAAAAAGAGGAAGCCGTGCGCGCATGATAAAAAAAGGAAGATAAACACTCATGCAAGAGCACTTAAAAGTAAACATTCTGGCACAGGCGCCGGGACAGGATCCTGCCACCGTGCTGGATGGCACAGGCATCTCACCGTTTTTTGCCGTGCATGCTAATCTTGCTGCCTCTGAGTTGGCCGCGATAGCGCTTGAACGCCAGGAGGGTGTTCTCTCTGAAGATGGCGCTCTGGCTGTTTATACCGGGGTGCATACGGGGCGTTCAGCGAAAGACAAGTTCATTGTAGATGAACCTGAAGTGCGTGAGGATGTCTGGTGGACTGACACCAACCAGAAAATGGCCACCCAGAACTTTCAGCGGCTGACAGATACCGTGCGAGGGTATCTCTCAGGGCAGGAGTTGTTCACACAGGACCTCTATGCGGGGGCTGACCCAGCGCACCGTATTAAGGTGCGTGTCGTGACGACAAACGCATGGCATGCCCTTTTTGCACGCAATATGTTCATCAGACCGCCAGTAGAAGAACTAGCTGATTTCAAGCCAGATTACGTTGTGTTACATGCTCCTGATCTGGAGCTGGACGCCGCCACGTTTGCCATTCGGTCAGCCACGGCTGTAACGCTTTCATTCGGCCAGAAGCTTATTGTCATTGCCGGAACGCAGTACGCTGGCGAAATCAAGAAGTCTATTTTCACGGTCATGAACTGGCTTCTGCCAGCCAAAGGCGTATTGCCTATGCATTGTTCAGCCAATGTTGACGGCAAAGGGAATAGTGCGCTGTTCTTTGGGTTGTCAGGGACGGGCAAAACTACGCTTTCTTCAGACCGTCACCGTCCTCTTATCGGCGATGATGAGCATGGGTGGTCAGATGAAGGGGTCTTCAATTTTGAAGGCGGGTGCTACGCTAAGGTTATTCGCCTGAATAAAGACGCAGAACCAGACATCTGGAATGCATCCCATCGCTTTGGGGTTGTGTTGGAAAACGTGACCGTAAAGAGCGGCGGCAAGCTGGATCTTGATGACGCTTCCCGCACGGAAAATACCCGATCCTGCTACCCCACACATTTTATCCCAAATGCCGTGGAGAACGGTCGTGGTGGCAAGCCACTGCATGTGCTTATGCTGACGGCAGATGCATTTGGGGTGCTTCCACCCGTTGCCAAGCTAACACCTGAGCAGGCTATGTATCATTTTCTTTCTGGCTATACCGCCCGTATTGCCGGAACGGAAAAAGGACTTGGTAACGCGCCGGAGGCAACATTCTCAGCCTGCTTTGGTGCGCCGTTCCTGCCGCGGCCGCCTGCATTGTATGGTAGTCTCCTGCGCGAGCGTCTGGCACGCGGCAATGTCTCATGCTGGCTGGTTAATACAGGCTGGACAGGGGGTGTTTACGGCCAAGGTCAACGGATGTCCCTCAAGCATACCCGTGCCATTCTTTCAGCAGTGTTGGGCGATAAGTTGAATGACGCTGAATTTGAGCAAGAGCCCTTCTTTGGCCTGTCTGTACCCAAAGCAGTGGACGGCGTTCCGGCAAACCTTCTTAACCCGGTCAATGCGTGGGCAGACAAAAACGCCTATGCGGAACAGGCCGACAAGCTGGTTCAGCTTTTTGCTAAAAACGCTCAGAGTTTTGAAGCAGATGTAAGCGCCGATATTATGAAAGCGGCTGTCGGTAAAAAGCAGTAAAACTTACATTAGGGCAGGGGAACCTGCCCTTTTTCGTAAAATCTTACGGCCTTAGGCACCGGAACAGCGTCTGGGAACGTAAGACAGTGTGCTGTCCAGCAATGCGTTTAGTTTGGGCTTCAGGCAGGGGTCTACGGTGACGGCCACATGGGCTCTGGCACGGTGCTTTAGAGTATTTGCTGTCCGTAAACTGCCATCCAGAATTTGGTTTTCTGTAATCAAGTCAGAGATCGTCATGCTGCGGTCGTGGGCAATATGGACGATGTTAAACGCCAGGCTGTTCACAATGCTTTCAAATTCGGCTTTGCCAAAAGGAGACTTGCAAATAGCGAGTTGCTGTGTGGCATCCACATAGAGCCGGGTGGTCATCTGCTGGTCATGCCTGTGGAAATAGCGTTGGTGCCACGTGCGGGCGCAAGCGTGCTCTCGTTCAGCGGCCATATAATCACTTAAATTTTTACGAACATCTCCGCCAGCCGTCTGTGTTGACCATGCGGCAAGCCATGCACTGGCAAAATCCGGGTAGCTATAGCGGTGCCATTCAAGCGCTGACTGGCCTTTCGTGCGCGTGGCAAAGCGGAAAGATTTTTTGCCATCAACGCCGTAAAACAGGCCGTGGTCAGCAGTGCTGAAAGGGTCGCTGCCCAAAACCATAATATGCCCGGCATCTCCGCCGTGCATATGGCGTTGCATGGTAAAAAGATCAAAAAAACAATCGTCTATATAATTGCGGGCTGTATGGGCTTTTACATACGTTAGAAACAGTGGGTTGCGTACCCCCGTTAGTCCTTGTGGGCAAAAATCAAACCCCCACCAACGGGACATTTTAACCAGATGGAATGCAAGTTCATTGCGGAGTTGGGTAAAAATTTCATCGGTTTCTCCTTCAGAGCAGAGGGTCTGCACTGCACGAAACCGGCTCAGTAAAATATTGATTTGAGTGATAAAACCGTTTGTAGGGTTAAAATAGTCAAGAAATAGAGTGGGTTGTGAATGTGTAAGATGCCAATGGCTGGTTTCTGTCATCGTCATGGATCAACCCATACAAGTCGGGAAAAAGATGTGTCTGCGGGACTAAAAAGCGGGTCTGGGTGAAGCACCAAACCAGGGACTGGGGATAAACGAGCGGGATAACGCTGGCCGATGCTTCGCTTTTCTTAATAATGAGAACAATTATCAATTGCAACAAAAAAAATGAAAGCGAGCTGTTTTGGGTTTGCTTTACAACCAAAGGTTGTTTAATATTATAGACATCTATATTTGAAAAGGAATAGACAAAACTCTTCAAAAAAAGGTGCTTAGAGCCGCGAATACTAGAACGTGATCTGCATCAATTTCAAAACCAGTTAAACATTCTATATAACGGCTATGCGGTAAGTTGGGTAAAAGGTACGGGTAACATGACTCTGGGAAGACGGCAGTTTTTGAAGGCCGGTGGGACCTGCGTTGCAGGGGCCAGCGCGTTAGCTTTGGGTTTTACGCCCCCCAAGGCGTATGCGGGGGACTCTCGGCAATACAAGCTGCTCCGTGCCAAGGAAACTCGGAATAACTGTACATACTGCTCGGTTGGCTGCGGTATTTTAATGTACAGTCTTGGTGATGGTGCCAAGAATGCAAAACCGAGCATTTTCCATATTGAAGGTGACCCGGACCATCCCGTAAGCCGTGGCTCGCTCTGCCCGAAAGGGGCCGGGCTAGTTGACTTCATACATAGTGAAGGGCGTCTGCTTTATCCTGAGCATCGTGCGCCCGGCTCCAAGGAATGGAAGCGCATTACGTGGGAAGAAGCCACAGACCGTATTGCCCGACTTCTTAAAGAAGATCGTGACAAAAATTTCATTGAGAAAAACGAGAAGGGTCAGACCGTCAACCGTTGGTTGAGTTCTGGTATGCTGGCATCTTCTGCTGCCAGTAACGAGACGGGCTTGCTTGACTTCAAGTTTGCTCGCGCGCTGGGTATGTTAGGGCTGGATTGTCAGGCACGCGTCTGTCACGCTCCTACTGTTTCTGCATTGGCTCCGTCCTTTGGGCGTGGAGCAATGACCAACAACTGGGTAGACATCAAAAACGCCAACGTTGTGCTGGTTATGGGTGGCAACCCGGCTGAAGCACATCCAGTTGGGTTCAAATGGGTTATGGAAGCCAAAATCCGTAACGGTGCCAAGGTTATGGTGGTTGACCCCCGCTTTAACCGTACGGCTGCTGTGGCAGATTTTTATACCCCCATTCGTGCTGGTGCTGACGCAGCCTTCATGCTGGGTGTGGTGAACTATCTACTCACTCATGACAAAATCCAGCACGAATATGTCAAAGCCTACACCAACGCAGCACTGATTGTGCGGGAAGACTATCAGTTTGAAGATGGCCTTTTCAGCGGTTACGATGCTGATAAGCGCATTTACGATAAAACAAGCTGGACGTACGAGCGCGATGAGCAGGGGTTTGCCAAGTCAGACCCCACGTTGCAGCATCCCCGTTGCGTTCTCAACCTGCTACGCAAGCATGTTGAGCGGTATACGCCGGAAATGGTAACCCAGCTTACCGGCACACCAGCTAAAGACTTCGAGCATGTGTGCGCGGAACTGGCGCGTACCAGCGCCCCTGACCAGACTGCTACCTTCCTGTTTGCTCTTGGGTGGACGCATCATACCAGTGGGGCGCAGATTATCCGTGCTGGCGCAATGGTGCAGATGTTGCTGGGCAACATTGGTATGCCAGGTGGCGGCATGAATGCCCTGCGTGGTCATTCCAATATTCAGGGATATACGGACCTTGGTCTGCTATCCCTGCGTTTGCCCGGTTATATGAATCTGCCGTCAGACAAGCAGCAGGATATTGGAACCTACCTGAAGGAAACCACACCTGCGACGGAAGTTGCTAATCAGGTCAACTACTGGCACCATACGCCTAAGTTCTTTGTCAGCCTGATGAAAACCCTTTGGGGTGAACATGCTACGGCCGCTAACAACTGGGGTTATGACTGGCTGCCCAAGTGGGACCGTAGCTACGATATGCTGGCTTACTTTGATATGATGTATCAAGGTAAGGTGAATGGCTACATTGCGCAGGGCTTTAACCCTCTTGCGGCCATGCCGGATAAAAATAAAACGGCTCAGGCTTTGGCTAAGCTCAAGTTTCTGGTGGTTATTGACCCGTTGGCAACTGAAACAGGGTCTTTCTGGCAGGACGAAGGTAAATATAACGACGTCAAGACCGAAGACATTCAGACAGAAGTATTCCGTCTGCCTTCCTCTTGTTTTGCGGAAGAAAACGGGTCCATCGTTAACTCTGGTCGTTGGTTGCAGTGGCATTTTGCAGGTGCAGCGCCTCCGGGTGAAGCATGGCAGGACTCTCGCATTTTGGGCACCATTTTCACCAAAATTCGGGATCTCTACCGTAAAGAGGGCGGGGCCTGTCCGGAGCAGGTGCTGAACATGCAGTGGAACTACCGTGATGCGGAAGAGCCGCTGCCTGAAGAAGTTGCGCGGGAATGTAACGGGTTCGCTCTGGCTGACCTGAAGGACGATCAGGGGCGTGTGGTCGTTAAAAAAGGTCAGTTGCTGCCGGACTTCTCGGTCATGCGAGACGACGGCACCACGTCCAGCTTTGCATGGATTTTTGCCGGATCGTGGACCGAGGCTGGCAACCAGATGGCACGGCGCGACAATACGGATACCGGCTTGGGCTGTACGCCCGGTTGGGCATGGGCTTGGCCCGCCAACCGCCGTATTCTCTACAATCGTGCGTCTCTGGATCCGTCTGGCCGTCCGTGGGACCCAAAACGCCAAATATTGGAATGGGATGGCCGGCGCTGGAGTGGCGCCGATGTACCAGATTACCCGGTGACAGCGGCTCCAGGCAGCGGCATCAGCCCCTTTATCATGCAGCCTGATGGCGTTGGGCGTCTGTTCGGGTGTGGTGGTATGACTGATGGGCCGTTCCCAGAACATTACGAGCCAACGGAATCACCGCTGCAAAGCAATCCTTTGCATCCAGCAGTGACCTACAACCCGGTGGCACGTGTGCTGACGGATGACAGGGCGCGTATGGGGCATGTAAAAAACTTCCCGTATGTTGCCACCACCTATTCCATTACGGAACTTTTCCGCCACTGGACCAAGCATTCCCGCCTGAATGCTATTATCCAGCCGGAACAGTTTGTGGAAATTGGTGAAAAACTGGCAGGCAAGCTGAATATTGCGGCCGGTGACCGCGTGAAGGTGTCTTCTGCGCGTGGGCATATCGAAGCGAAAGCTGTTGTGACCAAGCGTATCAAAACCCTGAACGTCATGGGGCATGACCTCGACCAGATCGGCATCCCTTGTCATTGGGGTTTCAGAGGGGCCACCAAAAAAGGGTTCCTTGCCAATACGCTAAGTCCGGCAGTGGGGGATGCCAATTCCCAGACGCCAGAGTTCAAGGCGTTTCTTGTTAATGTTGAAAAAGTCTGAGGTGCAGGATGACCATGCAATCACAGGATATCATCAGGCGCTCCGCAACCAACGGTATTACGCCGTCACCTCAGGCTCGTAGCCATACGGAAGAAGTCGCCAAGCTGATTGACGTCACCCTTTGCACAGGGTGCAAAGGGTGTCAGGTCGCGTGTTCAGAATGGAACGACCTCAGAGATGAGGTTGGTGAAAACGTCGGCGTATATGACAACCCGGCGGATCTCACCCCTGAAACATGGACCGTTATTCGCTTTGACGAAGTGGAAGATGAAAGCGGCAAGCTGGAATGGCTTCTGCGCAAGGAAGGCTGCATGCATTGTGCAGACCCTGGGTGCCTGAAGGCTTGCCCAAGCCCTGGCGCTATTGTGCAGTTTGCCAATGGTATTGTCGATTTTCAGTCTGACCAATGCATTGGGTGTGGCTATTGCGTTGCGGGGTGCCCGTTTGATGTGCCTCGTATCAGCAAAAAAGATAATCGTGCCTATAAATGCACGCTCTGTGCCGACCGTGTTGCGGTTGGGCAGGAGCCAGCCTGCGTGAAAACCTGCCCAACGGGGGCTATCTCTTTCGGTTCCAAAGCGGACATGAAACAGCTTGCCGCTAACCGTGTGGAAGAGCTCAAGGGGCGGGGCCACGAGGGGGCAGGGCTTTACGACCCCGCTGGCGTTGGTGGCACCCATGTCATGTATGTGCTGACACATGCGGATAAACCGCAGATGTATCATCGCCTGCCAGCAGACCCTTATATCAGCCCGATTGTTCGCGGCTGGAAAGAATGGCTGAAGCCTGTAGGTGCGCTTGGGTTTGTTGCAACGCTGGCCGGGGCATTTGCCCACTACGTTGGTGTCGGCCCGAATACAACGGAAGAAATTGAGCACGAAGAACCCGTGCTTCCGCCATCTGATGAAACCACCTCAGAAGAGAGGGTATGAGCATGGATACCAAAAAAGCTTTTCTGCGGACCAAGTTTTTTGACCGTATGTGTCATTGGACCATGGTGGCGTGCTTCTTCCTTGTGGCCATGTCTGGCTTGTCCTGGTTCTTTCCCAGCCTGAACTGGCTGGGCAGTGTGCTCGGCACTCCGCAAACGGCGCGCGTACTACACCCATTTTTGGGCACGGTCGTGTTTGGGCTCCTGGTCATCATGTTTTTCCGTTTCGTGCACCACAACTTGCCTGTACGCACGGATATCATCTGGTTTCGGAATGTTATTGGCGTGCTCATGAACCGGCACGGGGATAACCTGCGTATTGGTAAATACAACGCAGGCCAGAAAATTCTGTTCTGGGGCATCATGTCCTTAATCTCAGTTCTGTTCATGACAGGTATTGTGGCGTGGCGTGCTTATTTTGCTGCCTATTTCCCCATCCCGGTCATTCGCGTGGCGTTGCTGGCCCACTCCCTGGCTGGTCTTGCGCTTATTCTTTTGGTCATAGGGCACATTTATATGGGCCTATGGGTTAAGGGGTCTATCACGGGCATGCTAACGGGGTACGTGTCCCGCGCTTGGGCCAAGCAACACCATGACCGCTGGTATGAAGAAAAAATCGCATCATCTTCTGAAACCCCGTCCAAGCCACATTCATGAAGCTGCCTTTCTCTGACATAACACCTCTGGACAAGAGTGTTCCGGGTGTTCAGGCAATCGAGGCTCTTATCTTGCCTCGGTTGTCCATACTGTATGCCAAGCGGGCCGAGCGGTTACGCGGGTTGAATGCTCAGGCTCATGGGGAAGTTGGTTACCTTGAGTTTCTTGCTCATCTGGTCGATGCGCAAGCAGCGTTGCTGGCTAATAACCCGCTTACGGCCCAGCAGGCCATTCCTGTCAGCGCCCTGTTGGGTGATGGTGCTACCAAGCCGGAACGGCCTAGCATGGCCGTTTTGCAGACCATAGCTTACTGGCAGGAAGCCTTTAAGTTCTTCGTGCAGACCCTCAGCCCTCTGCTGCCTGAGAATAGTTCGGAAAAACTGCGGGACTTAGCGCAGGCAGAACCCTCAGTTTTGGCTGAACAGGCCAGCCAGCTTCTGGCACGCAATTATAGTGCTGTTGATGCTGGTGTCTCAGTTGTGCTGTGGGCGGCCCTCTCATCTTGCTGGGCTCAGGCTGTTGCACTGGCTATTGGTCAGGACCTGAAAGCAGGAAGCGCCGAAAGTCATGGCGCAAATTGCCCTTGTTGCGGTGCGCCTGCCGCAGGCGGACTGGTTTTGACGGGTGATAGAGAGGGCCTGCGTTATCTGCAATGTAGCCTGTGTGAAACACGGTGGCATAAAGTGCGCGCTACCTGCACCACCTGCCATGGCACACAAAACATTGACTACTGGACCTTTGAAAAAACTGACTCCCCAATTCAGATAGAAACCTGTGGAGACTGTCACAGCTATCTCAAGATTTTCCGTCAGGACCGTGATCCTCATTTAGACGTCTTGGCAGATGATCTTATGTCTCAGGGGCTCGATGAACTTCTTGAAGAGCAGGGTTTCGTAAGAAGCGGCATTAATCCATTCTCCTTTCCGGCGTAATTTTCTAATAAGTTTGTCGTGCCTTCGCACGGTGAACTGAAAGGAGGGGCCTACATATAGCCTCTCCCGTTTCACCATAGTCATCGGGTTGTCATGCGGAATAGTTTTTCAAAAATGCTCGCTTTCCCCGCAGCGGTTCAGATGATCATGGAGCAAGCAAAGCTCTTTCCACTCAAAATTGAGAAAAAAGCGCTGGCGCAGGCTTGCCACCGTACTGTGGCACAAGACATTTACGCCACGTGTGACCGTCCAGAAGCTGATATTTCTGCAATGGATGGTTATGCATTCTGCCATGCAGACATGCAGACGGCGGCACATGGTTTGCCTGTTGTGAGCAAAACAGTGGCGGGAGCATATCCCTTGCCACTTCAACAGGGTACAGCCCAAGCCATTCTGACAGGTGCGCGCATTCCCCAAGGTGCCAATTGCGTTATGGCCGGAGAGCGGATGCACTATAACCCGGAAACAGGCTACGTCATGCCCGCACAGGCGTTGGCAAAAAAAGGGGGCAATATTCGCCGGGTAGGGGAGGAGTTTACGCGCGGAACTCTCTTGGTCCGTAAAGGTCAGATACTGGAGTGGTCCCACATCGCAGTTCTGGCATCTCAGAATATAGACTCTGTAAAAGTTGTCTGCCCTGTGCGTGTAGCCCTTGTCGCTAATGGCGGAGAACTCTCCATGCAGGCGCAAGATAAGCGCGCTGATTCCAATACGCCCATGCTTGCCGCTATGCTGAAAACTTTCGGCGTAACACCAAAAACATACCTCGCGGCCTCAGACGACCAAGCGCATTTGATGAGTGTTCTGGAGGAGGCATGGCAAGATACTGATTGTATTGTGACAACGGGTGGCATTTCCGTTGGGGATACAGACAATGTGTTGGATGCGTTCAAGGCTTTAGGCGCAGAGCCCCTTTTCCGTGGGGTGAAGATAAGGCCGGGTAAACCAATTTCTGTCCTGAAGCACGGGAACAAACTGGCTTTCTGCTTGCCCGGTAATCCGGGCGCTTCCGCCTTATGTGCAAAAATTTTCCTCATGCCTTATCTGCATGCAGTCATGGGGGCTGATCAGCCGGATCTGATTTCGGGCATCGCTGATTTCTCATTTGAACCTCTTGCGGACACAACGCATTTTATCCCTGTCTCAGGACACAAAACGAGTGAAGGCTGGTGCTTCACCCTTTTGCCGACTGTTGGGGCCTCGGATATCAGGGTTCTCACGCAGGCCGTAGCCTTTCTGGAGGTATCGCCCCAGCACCCTATCCGCAAAGGGCAAATCTGCTGGGCTACTCCGCTTTAAGAGCGGGCAGGGGGCTTGCTGAACTGCGGATATATTCGGCTATAGCGCGGGTGTCGTTCAGATCGAAGTGTTTTAAGGTTGGCGGAGCAGAGGAAAAATCGGGCGATGCAATGGCCGTAATGGTCTTCTGGATCAAAAAAAGAGGGTTTTTCCCTATCTCAGGTCTATAAACCTCGAGGGTAGTTGGGACGGATGCATGAAATCCCTCAACCAAAATAACATCAGCGGGTGCCATACGGAGTAATAAGTCAGGCAGGGTCGGCGGGCTGGTCACCTGACTATGCTGCAAAACCCACCTATCCGGTGTTGCGAGCATAACTTCCTGTGCTCCAGCCTGACGATGGATGAAGGAATCTTTCCCCGGTTTATCAATATCAATGTGATGATGAGTATGCTTGATAGTTGAGACACTTAGCCCCATGTCTTTCAGCACAGGCAGAAGCCGGGCTACCAAATGGGTCTTGCCTGAGCCACTTCGCCCAACCAGCCCGAAAACAGGCTGTTGCAATAACTCTTGTATAAGCATGTGAATGGTCTCTCCTTCGTCGCGTAATCACAAGAAAGCAAAGTATGTGAAATCAGGCACGGGTGGGGGATGTTGGTTTTTTGAAAGAGTGCGAGGGAAAGAATGGCTGAGCGCAGCATCGAAGAAATACTGCTTATAGAAGATGACTACGAGCGGAGAATTGAGCTTCTAATCCTCAGATTACCGCAGAAAATGCGTCCGCCCGTACATTGGCTCAGAAAGCCGGACGCAAAATGGCTCAGGCTTCCTGCTGGCGTTTTGTTAATGTGCGGCGGTCTCTTGGCCATTCTTCCTGTCTTTGGACTATGGATGCTTCCTCTGGGGTTTATCCTCTTGTCCCAAGACGTGCCTTACCTACGCAAACAAACCAACCGTATGTTAGAGTGGGTGGAGCGCCGTAAACCGCACTGGCTAGGGCTTGGTTAATCTGCTGCCTTGGATAAAGAAGGCCGTAGTTGCCGAGCCAGCGGCAAAACTGAATCCCGGGTGAGGGGGGCCAGAATGACCGGTGAAGGGGAGTGAGGGTCAAGCCATATCACTTCTTCTATCTCGGCTTGCGGTGTAACGTGCTGAGATAAGCGGACAAGGTAACACTGTGCTTCCAGGAAAAAGCCGGGCTCATGCGCTGCCGGTGCCATGAAGCTTTCCAGAAATTGTGGCTCACTTGCGTCTAGGCTGAGCCCCAACTCCTCGTTCAGTTCACGGCAGAGTGCGGCTATTGGCGTTTCGCCTGCCGAAATTTTGCCGCCAGCCTGCATAAATGCTGTGGTTCCCCTTTTTCTCACAAGAAGAACATGCCCTTCGTCATTCATGATGAGGGCGGTAGCAATATAAAGCATATTCTCTTGTTTGCTGACGGTCATAGTGGCCTTTCTCCTCCTGCGCTTGCTCGGGAGTAAAAGAGAATGACCGCTTTGGACAGGGGGGAGCGGCGAGAGCCATAGCCTCTTTGGGTGTTTATTTTTTCTCGAGAGTGAAAGAA
>NZ_BAMV01000052.1 GCF_000963925.1 Acetobacter cibinongensis | reverse complement strand
CAAGAACGCCATTCTCCGGAATGAGGCGGATCCGTGTGATCAGAGACCGGATCGCTTCAACCGTCTTCGTGTCGCTCCCTGCCTTTTGAAGACTCTCGTGAAGT
>NZ_BAMV01000053.1 GCF_000963925.1 Acetobacter cibinongensis | reverse complement strand
TGCCCCCGCAACCAGTGAATCCTGCATCAAGAACTTATTAAGAACGCCAGCGTCAGGATGATGCTCGGCGTTCTTCTTGTTTGATGCAAAACTCAGCATCGCAGCTAAATCGCCTTCAAGGAAAATCCCAAGAACGCCATTCTCCGGAATGAGGCGGATCCG
>NZ_BAMV01000054.1:0-2500 GCF_000963925.1 Acetobacter cibinongensis | reverse complement strand
GTTTGCAGCGAGCTTAAGCCGATAGGTGTAGGCGTAGCGAAAGCGAGTCTGAATAGGGCGCATAGTTGCTGGCAGAAGACCCGAAACCGAGTGATCTAGCCATGGCCAGGCTGAAGGTGCGGTAACACGCACTGGAGGGCCGAACTCACGCCTGTTGAAAAAGTCGGAGATGAGCTGTGGTTAGGGGTGAAAGGCCAATCAAACTCGGAAATAGCTGGTTCTCCGCGAAATCTATTGAGGTAGACCGTCGAGTATTACCCCGGGGGGTAGAGCACTGGATGGGCTAGGGGGGCCCAAAGCCTTACCAAACCTAACCAAACTCCGAATACCCGGAAGTATGAGCTCGGCAGACAGACAGTGGGTGCTAAGGTCCATTGTCGAGAGGGAAACAGCCCAGACCACCAGCTAAGGCCCCTAAATCGTGGCTAAGTGGGAAAGGATGTGGGGATTCCATAACAACCAGGAGGTTGGCTTAGAAGCAGCCATCCTTTAAAGAAAGCGTAATAGCTCACTGGTCTAATAGAAACCCTGCGCCGAAAATGTAACGGGGCTCAAGCCACGTGCCGAAGCTGTGGGTGCATACTATGTATGCGCGGTAGCGGAGCGTTCCGTAAGTCTGTGAAGGAGACGAGGTGACTCTCTCTGGAGATATCGGAAGTGCGAATGCTGACATGAGTAGCGACAAACAGTGCGAGAAACACTGTCGCCGAAAGTCCAAGGGTTCCTGCGCAAGGTTAATCCACGCAGGGTTAGTCGGCCCCTAAGGCGAGGGCGAAAGCCGTAGTCGATGGGAATCAGGTGAATATTCCTGAACCTGCCAGAAGTGACGAATGCAAAATGTTGTCAGTCCTTATCGGATTGGTCTGGCTTTTTGCGCATTCCAGGAAATAGCTCTGGCATATAGACCGTACCCGAAACCGACACAGGTGGACTGGTAGAGAATACCAAGGCGCTTGAGAGAACGATGCTGAAGGAACTAGGCAAATTACTCGTGTAACTTCGGGATAAGCGAGACCCGTTCGTGGGCAACCATGGGCGGGTGGCACAGACCAGGGGGTAGCGACTGTTTAGTAAAAACACAGGGCTCTGCGAAGTCGAAAGACGACGTATAGGGCCTGACGCCTGCCCGGTGCCGGAAGGTTAAGAGGAGGTGTGCAAGCACTGAATTGAAGCCCCGGTAAACGGCGGCCGTAACTATAACGGTCCTAAGGTAGCGAAATTCCTTGTCGGGTAAGTTCCGACCTGCACGAATGGCGTAACGACTTCCCCGCTGTCTCCAGCATCGGCTCAGCGAAATTGAATTCCCCGTGAAGATGCGGGGTATCCGCGGTCAGACGGAAAGACCCTATGAACCTTTACTGCAGCTTTACAGTGGCATCAGAGACATTCTGTGTAGGATAGGTGGGAGGCTTTGAAGCGGGGGCGCCAGTTCCCGTGGAGCCATCCTTGAAATACCACCCTGAATTTTTCTGATGTCTAACCGCGGTCAGTTAGCCTGATCCGGGACCCTGTATGGTGGGCAGTTTGACTGGGGCGGTCGCCTCCCAAAGTGTAACGGAGGCGCGCGATGGTGGGCTCAGGCCGGTCGGAAACCGGCTGTCGAGTGCAATGGCATAAGCCCGCCTGACTGCGAGAGTGACAGCTCGAGCAGAGACGAAAGTCGGCCATAGTGATCCGGTGGTCCCGCGTGGAAGGGCCATCGCTCAACGGATAAAAGGTACTCTAGGGATAACAGGCTGATCTCCCCCAAGAGTCCACATCGACGGGGAGGTTTGGCACCTCGATGTCGGCTCATCACATCCTGGGGCTGGAGCAGGTCCCAAGGGTTCGGCTGTTCGCCGATTAAAGTGGTACGTGAGCTGGGTTTAGAACGTCGTGAGACAGTTCGGTCCCTATCTGCCGTGGATGTTGGAGACTTGAGAGGATTTGTCCCTAGTACGAGAGGACCGGGATGAACATACCTCTGGTGCACCGGTTGTCACGCCAGTGGCACAGCCGGGTAGCTAAGTATGGACGGGATAACCGCTGAAAGCATCTAAGCGGGAAACCCACCTCAAAACTAGGTCTCCCTAAGGGCCGTGATAGACCATCACGTCAATAGGCCAGGTGTGAAAGCGCAGTAATGCGTGCAGCTAACTGGTCCTAATCGCCCAATAGGCTCACTCTCTTCACTCTGACTAACCTCAGAGACCATGCACAGAAATCATCCATACACACACAAAAAACACG
Organism: Acetobacter cibinongensis; assembly: GCF_000963925.1. Classification (GTDB taxonomy): domain Bacteria; phylum Pseudomonadota; class Alphaproteobacteria; order Acetobacterales; family Acetobacteraceae; genus Acetobacter; species Acetobacter cibinongensis. The sequence goes on along the minus strand of NZ_BAMV01000054.1, from coordinate 271 downwards.
TCACACACTCATCACCCAACCGTCCACACCACCCCAAAAGTGGTTTGGATGACCTGGTGGCCATGGCGGGGAGAGATCCACCCGATCCCATCCCGAACTCGGCCGTGAAAACCCCCAGCGCCTATGATACTGCGACTTAAGTCGTGGGAAAGTCGGTCGCCGCCAGGTCTTCCAAACCACTCCAAAATCACCACCGCGGGGTGGAGCAGCCCGGTAGCTCGTCAGGCTCATAACCTGAAGGCCGCAGGTTCAAATCCTGCCCCCGCAACCA
>NZ_BAMV01000055.1 GCF_000963925.1 Acetobacter cibinongensis | reverse complement strand
CTTCGATTTGTTGCTCATGAATTCTTCTTACCTCTCGAGTCGTTCTGTCTCCACAAAACCCGGGGCAATTCACTTCGTGGATCAATCAGGTAGAGCGCTGGTTCGCCGAACTGACACGCAAGCAACTCCAACGCGGCGTGCATCGGTCAACAACTGAACTCGAAGCCGACATCAGAACTTTTATCGACGCACATAACGAAAACCCCAGGCCATATCGGTGGGTTAAATCAGCCGATCAGATCCTCGTCTCAGTCAAACGCTTTTGTCACAAGACAATGAACCGAACTTCAGATTCAGGTGACTAGGGTGTGTCGTCAGTTAATTCCAATGATGGCGGAGACGAATTGCACGGCTGCGAGGAAAGTTGACTTCAGCTTGTCATATCGTGTTGCAATACCTCTGAACTGTTTAAGTCTGGCGAAGAAGCGTTCGATGATGTTTCGTTTTTTATAAAGCGAAAAGAGGATTTTCCGTGGATTGCGTCGGTTTTTCTTTGACGGAATAACCGGTGTGATCCCCCGCTCTTCAAGCTTTTCGATGAGGGGATCGGCATCATAAGCCTTGTCGGCGATGAAGACCTCGGGATCGACTTCATCGAGCAATGGCTCTGCTTCTGTGATGTCGGCCCTTTGTCCGGGCGTCAGGGAAAGAGCCGCAGCCTTTCCCGCGGCATCGACAATGGCATGGATTTTCGTGGTCAGTCTGCCACGGGACCGCCCGGTGGCCTGATCCATCCCCCTTTTTTACGGGCGCCCGCGCTATGCTGGTGAGCACGGACAATGGTGCTGTCGATCATCATGTATTCGTTGTCATGGTCAGCAGCCAGATGCCGGAAAATCCGCTCGATCACGCCGCCTTCGCACCAGCGACGCAGCCGCCGGTGCACGTTCTTCCATTCCCCGAACCGGGCAGGCAGATCACGCTAGGGAATGCCTGCACGGTAACGATACAGCACGGCTTCGATAAACAGACGGTTATCCGCAGCCGTCCCACCGACATGACCTTCGCGACCCGGGAGAAGATCTTTTATCCGCTCCCACTGACCATCGCTCAGACCATACCGTCGCATTCACACTCTCCCCGTTCCAGAAACAGGAAGAAAACATCACAGATCAAACGGGAGTACAAGCTTCATAATCCCCCCGTTTAACTGACGACACGCCCTAGAATACAACCATACGGAAGGTGCTATAAGTTCATGTGAAAACCGGTAGTTGCATCTTGGAAGCATCTTCGGCGCTCAGCTTCTGTGCTTCGATGAAGGCTGATGCGCTATGAGCCATTTTGAGGGCTTGTAGAACATAATGGTCTCGTAACAGTTGTCCTGAAACCCATGTGCCTCGGTCATCCAGCCCATAATGGCCAGCGTTTTGCACTTTTGACAGCAATCGTGCGACGTTGCCTCGGGAAACACCATAATGCTTTGCCATTGCACTGGCGCTGCCAAGATCAATATAGATGCGATCGGCGTACGATGGTGTCTCTTTTTGTGCTCGCGTCATTTCGTTGAGAACGGAGATCCCAATCGTTGTGTTAAGCATGGGCGCAATCGATGAAGGAGGCGCGTAATAGACCGGGTCGTTGAGCATGCGCCGCGCAAAAATCGGGTGCATATGGGTTAGAATACGCTGATCTGTACTCGCGATGTCAGCACGCCCTGCACCATCGATCAGATCCAGCCCCTGTAGGCTGATCTGAAGATAGAGATAAAACATTTTTTCAGAAAACTCGGTCATCGCATAGGCCCGCACACGCTGATCCGCTTTGGGCAGCAAGGTGATGTAGCCTCGTGCATGAATCTCTTTCAGATAACTTGTGACCGTATTGGGACTGGCTATTCCCGTATGTTCGACCTCACGAAAAAGATTGGTTGCCGTGAGTGACGGAAGGTCCGGATTAATCTTGTGTGAAAAATTCAATGCTAGTGCACCATGGGTCATAACCCAGCGGCGTAAATCAGCGACATAGCGGACTTCACGCGGCATTTGCCTGTGAATCGCCAGAAGTTGCTGGTTGCAGAAATCAGGCACTCAAGGAATGCCGGTAAGGCTATCAGATCATCGACTGTGTAGGTTGGCACCGTATTGTGATCGGAGGATGCGAAGTCAGCGTATGTCATACAAATGTCCAACAAAATGATCGGGCGTCATCTTTAGAGATCTACCCGATGAAGGAAATCCCTTTGTCGCATTTTTGGTGATATTCGTGTTTTGGCTTGTTTTCTATGAAACTAAGGTCGAAAATAAAGGTATATTTTTAAATATATAAATGTTTGGATATATATTGGAAATATAATTATTTTATTAATGAATATAATAAAATACAGTACAAAAGGATATTTTTTAAATGCGTGCTGAAACATTCGATAATAATCAGAAGACTATCACGTTGACGCAGGCGATTGTCGCCAGCGGTAGCTTTCTGTCTGCCGAAAGCTCCTCTGATATGCCAACAGCAATGATCCGAACCTTTGCTTTTGACAATATTTTAACGTCAGTCACCTTAAAGAGCCAGGGGCAGCTTCTTTCCGTTTCGGGCAACGAGCAGCTGTATGTCTCTATTGGCTCGATATATGGTGGAGACGATTATAAAAGTTTCAATATTCCGGATCTTGCTGGAAAAATAGAAGTAGGAAGTCAAAGCTACATAGATCTTGGACAGGTGACGGGCGAAAGCCAGACCACGCTGACCGAAGGCCAGCTGCCGCCAGCATTAGGTGGCGTCAGCCAGTCAGTGGATAACGCTCAACCTTCTCTGAAAGTCAATTATCTCATTCGCGTGACGAGTGATCCGTCGGCGCCGGGATTTGTGGGAGAGGTTGACGCTTTTGCAGGGTCAATATCCACGATCGCTGGTGGTCAGTTTCTTGTGGCTGCTGGGCAATTACTGCAAATTTCCTTGTTCCCCCAGCTATTCAATGCAATTGGCACCACTTATGGCGGAGATGGACGAACAACATTTGCGCTACCTAATCTGACTGGACGCAGCATTATCGGGACATCCAGCACGTTAAGACTAGGGGCTGTCGTGGGACAGCAGACACTCTCGCTGAGTAATGCGAACGTCCCCGTATCTGATGGAGGCAAAGGCACGTCCTTTGACAATCGTGCTCCCGGACTTGCACTGAATTACATTATCTGTGTCAGCGGTGCTTATCCAAATTCAGGTAGCGATCGTGGACCCGTCATGGGTGAAATCCGTGCCTATGCAGGATCAGAGACCTCAATTCCTCAGGGGTGGGTATTGGCTAATGGTGCACTGCTGTCCATTAACCAAAATCAGGCGCTTTTTTCCCTTTTGGGCACAACTTATGGCGGTAATGGTTTTTCGAATTTTGCCCTTCCAAATCTTTCAGATACAGTTGTCGCCGGAAGTGGCGGGGCTCAGAGTTTTGGGACGACTTACGGAAGTAACACTGCCATTCTGAGCGTATCTGACGCGGCCTGCTTTTGTCGGGGAAGCCGTATACGTACGTCCAGAGGTGATATTCCCGTAGAAGAAATCCAGATGGGCGATCACATTGTTGCCTTTGATGACGACATGACCCAGGGCAGCATCCGGCAGGTGATGTGGGTGGGACAATCGCGTGCTGTCGTTCGTGCACGGCTGCCTGATGATGAATCTGGCTATCCGGTGCGTCTGTTGAAAGGGGCGATTGCACACAACGTTCCCTACAAGGATATGCTTATTACATCAGAACATTGTCTATTTCTTGATGGTCGGTTTGTTCCAGTGCGCATGCTTGTCAATGGACGTTCGATTTTTTTCGATAAAAGCATAGTGTCTTACGATTATTATCATGTGGAGACAGAGGATCACTCTGTTATTATGGCTGATGGTGTATTAACTGAAAGCTATCTTGATACCGGTAACCGATTTGCCTTCAACCAGAACGCTCCCGTTGTCTCCATTAGGCAGAGCCGTAATTTAACTTGGGATAATGCCTCAGCTCTACTCGATGTTTCGCGTCATTTTGTTGAACCTCTGTTTCGTAGCTTTCAGTCCCGGGCCGATCGGATCGAACATGCGGGTCGGTCGCAAGCTCCGATTCTGACATACGAAGATGGGTTACGTCTTGTCACTGAAACCGGGCGCGTGCTTCATCCTATCCGCAAAGTAAAAGATCGGGTCATGTTCAATATCCCTTCTGGCGTGAGCTCTGTTCGTATTCTGTCCAATGCCAGCCGTCCCTGCGATGTGATCGGTCCTTTTGTGGATGATCGTCGTAGGCTTGGTGTATTGGTCGGTTATATTGAACTTTTTGAATCTGATACAATGACGACGTTGACCTCCCATTTGCAGGACGTTGATCTGTCTGGATGGAACACAATCGAAAATAGTGCGATGCGCTGGACAAATGGAAGTGCGCTGCTGCCACTTCGTTCTCGATCGGTTGGCAACACAGCTATCATGGCACTTCAGATTCACAGCGCTGGTCCATACCTAGCTTCGGATAGTTACTCCGGCGCGGTGACACTGCAAGTGAATGCCAATTGGAGGTATTGACGAACGGTTCTTTGATCCGCCCGACTTGGGCTTTTGGCATGCTGATTGATGGTGCCTTATCTGGTGGAGTGCTATGTGGCGGCGCTCAACTTCTCCAAGAAGAGGAAGCGGCGCATGTTGTAGACGATATTGTAAGGCCGATCCTTATGGATGGCTCATAGACCGTTCTTGATTAGCGGAGACGTCCGTTTCCAAACGCCTCTCTCCGATTAGCGGACATTCTGGTCTATCCCCAAACTTTCTTTCTCGCTCAAGGAGCTTGAAGTAGACAGGCGGCTGCCGCCCTCATGTAAGACATCGAAGTCGTGATGGTGGTTTCTCGAAAGCCGACATTGTTAGGCTCAGGACCTATTAATTTATTGAACTGAG
>NZ_BAMV01000056.1 GCF_000963925.1 Acetobacter cibinongensis | reverse complement strand
GCAGGTGCAGCAGGGCGGCATTGCCAGCGGCACGGTCCAGCAGGGCGGCTCGACAACGGTTTTTGCCGGAGCCTTTGCAACCGACACAACGGTGAACGGGGGTGAGCTTACTCTGGTCGAGAGCGCGACAGCCACCAATA
>NZ_BAMV01000057.1 GCF_000963925.1 Acetobacter cibinongensis | reverse complement strand
AAGGCCGCAGGTTCAAATCCTGCCCCCGCAACCACCGATTCCCACATTGATGTTTTCGCAAGTCCTTTCAAGGACTTGCCCAATTTAGTGTCCTTCTGCTTCACGAATCTGAGCAGCGTGCCAAGCTCGCCATAGAGCGTCGCGAAGATCTCGCCGCGCTTATCACCCGGCGACAGGACGATCTTCTCCACCAGCGCACGGACGGCCTCGGACGCCTCGGCCCGGTCCTCTGGCTTGTTCAGGCTCTCGGTCAGACGCTCCACTTTCTTTTTGAACATCGCCGCGACATTCGGATGAATGTCGAGCGTATCCTCCAGTTCGGAGGAGAGCAGGGCATCGAGTTCGACTTTGCGAGCTTCGAGCGCGTCTATCTCCGCTTTCATGGCGGGATGAAACATGCCTTCCTTGATGGCCTCGACGATACCTCGAATGCCTTTCTCGACTTTCGCCAGTTCAGTCTTCCAGCCAGCACTGTTGGCGCGGCGCTCATGGTTCAGCCTGTTGGTCTCTTCCGTATAGGCTTTCATGGCTGCAGCGGCGGCTTCGGGTGTCATCAGTTTGTGCTTGAGGCCGGCCAGCACGCGCTCTTCAAGGTCGGGGCGCAGGATTGTCGCCTTGTTATGGCAGGAACGGTTCGCGATCCGGTTCGAGCAGGCATAGCGGTCCTTCTCACGGAGCGAGTAGGTGCCGCCGCAGACGCCGCAGAAAATCATACCCGAGAACAGGGATTTCGGGCGGCGCATGCCGTTCATCCGGTTTGCGGCCGATGTCCGGACGGCCGCGATGACGTTGACATATTGAGCAGCGATCTTCGCCTGACGGTCGCGGACTGCCTGCCAAAGTACGTCGTCGACAATACGCAGTTCGGGCACTTCGGTGATGATCCACTCAGACTCAGGGTTCAGCCGCGATACCCGCTTCCCGGTTGAGGGATCCTTGATATAGCGGAGCCGGTTCCAGACGAGACGGCCCACGTAAAGCTCGTTGTTGACGATCCCCGTGCCGCGCTGGACGTGGCCCCGGATCGTGGTGTCGATCCACGGTTTGCCGTTCGGGCCAGGGACGCTTTCATCATTGAGGGTCGCCATCACGTTTTTCGGCCAGATGCGGCTGGATGGCGGGGGGGGCGTCGGCGGCGCTTCTGACGTTCATAATCCTCGCGAGCCATCTGGCGGCCGATGAGCCGCGCCAGGCGGAGCACGCTGGCATCCGTCACATAAGGTGCGGCTGCCTCGTCGTCGGGAAGAATGATCTCGATCCGCGCCTGCCTGTCTCGTGCGTCCATGACGGTTTCTCCAGACGATACTGGAGTCATTGGACAGGGTCATGCATCATTGGAAAGAACAAAATAATCCTATGCGGTCATCGGCGGTGTTTGCGTAAGTAATAGGATGAATAGACGTCAACGAATAGGCGGGGAGAGTCGTTTCAGTTCTAATGGATTCCACTACCACGAATGTTCAGATGAGAGATTCTGAACCGAATTCCACGAGGTAAGTGTAGTTTTCGGCGATCCCAGACGTTCAATCAGGTCCACAGGCAATATAGGCCGTTAGGCGAACGACTGATTCTGGGATTACGATCTAGGATAGTGGTCATGATTGCCGTCTGAATGGTCCGGTACCGACGTCTTGCTGAACATTGCCTTAATGATGCTCTAAGGGGTTCAGTCTTTGCTATTGTTGACGGCACCGACGGGTGGGGCCACAATTTCTGCTTTGACGCCATCGAAGTGACGAGCGGCAGCAGTCTAGGCTCGATCATTGAACTGCCGAGATTGTCATGGCCTTATGATCCGTGATGAGCGATACATTAAACATTGTTGGTAATCTCAAAAGCAGTGTCCAAATGAATAGAGTCGAACTCGTCGCAATGATCCGCTTCCACCTCAGCGAGATGAAAGCGCGAAATGCACATCACGAGTTCGAACATCTCGCACGCTATCTAGCACGCGCCAAGGTGCACAGTAACATTCTGCCCGCAACAGGACCGGTAAGCGCCGGCGGCGACGGGGGACGCGACTTTGAGACATACCGAAGCTCGATCGCGCCACCGATCAGCGCGATATCGAACAAGCTAAGCTCCGGGTTGCAACGGGTAATGTTCGGATGTTCGTTAACGACTAAGATCGTCCCCAAGCTCAAAGCGGACGTTAGAGCGATGGCCGAGCTCGGAACGGCTGATGAGGTCGCGTATTTTTGCGAAGTGAATGTCCCGATCGCAAAGCGGCTCCAACTCATACGTTGGGCTGCATCCGAGTGCCGCCTCGAACTCCAAATCTTCGACGGTACCGCGATTGCTGAAATGCTGACGGACGCCGAAGTTTTCTGGATCGCGCAGCAATTTCTGAGTCTTCCGGCTGATACATTTCCGACACATGCTAGGGATCAAAGCTGGTATCAAGAGCAACGCGATAGGTGGCGTGGTAAGGAGCCGATGCCTTTCAGCTCGTCGGATTTCTTTGAGGTCAAATCTGGTCTCAGATATGCAACTTTCAATATTGAAGGGCGTCCTGATCTTCTCGAGTGGTTGAAGCTAATGGAGGTGTTTCGCTTAGAGCCTTGTTCCAGAGAAACAGTACGCGCTGCGTGTTACGAGATTGCTGTCGCTAATTATCGCGGCAAGTCTGACCTCAATCCCGGCAAACATCTCATTGTAGACTTCTTTTCCGACGTTGAGGCCTGGCTCGCGCCCTCAGACTTGCAGAATGCGGCAATTCTCGTGAGCTATGCCTTCAGTGCTTGGGGATTGGGCCACTTTACGTGCGAACTGAATGAGATCCTGGGGTGGCGTCGTCTAATAGCGGGTATCCTTAACCGCGAAATTGACGCTTCAGAGGGGCCTGGGCGCCTCGCCGCCTTGCTGCGTATCCGCGCATCGCTGGCGACCGTTCCGGAAAACGAAAACACTGTGCCAGACCCCAGTGTTGGCTTCGATGATTGGGACCGGATGCTCGACGCTGCCGACAGTGCACCACTGTTTCCGATTGAGAATTTCGCAGACTTTATCAATAAGCTTACCCCCGTGCTAGGCGAGCATCCTCGCTTTGAGGCGCTTGCCGAGCGCGTCGAGGATTTCGTCGCTAAGAAAGCGGGTCCCGCGGCAGCAGCCGACAAAAGCTTCGATCGCGCTATGGTCCGCTACCAGCAAGACGATCTCATACATGCGGTGCAAGACCTTCATCGTATCCAGCGCCGCTGGTTCACCGGAGACCGCCTCCAAGGCTTCCAACGAGCGACGTTCTTCCTTTCCAAATCATACCTTGAACTTGGCCTTGCCTATGCTGCCAAATATATGGCACTCGTCGGCAGCTACTTCGCACAGCAGAGTGAGAACACTGCGGTTAAGGCGCGCCTTCCCCAAATGCTCATGCTAGTGGCCGACGCAGATAATGCCGCCGGGAACTCCCTCTCTTACGTTCAGACTTTGCTGCCCATTATCGGTGCGCATTTCGCATTCGAACCGGACCCCTTCGATCATGATCGCCATTCAGAGTTAAACGCGCATCTTTGTCAGGTTACAGCTTTGCGGGGCATCGCCTGTCGCTTTGGCAGCGCGCACATGGCTATTGTTGACCAAGCTCTCGCGCTCTGGCCCGAGTACCTGAGACAATCAGTCGTTTCATCGTCGGAGAGTTCTGGCGGCTTTTGGCTTGAAGGTGGTCAGGATGATGTCTGGCGAGATATCGAAGAAGCCTTCATCGGGCGCCCCTTTGGCGACCTAGGAGCGCGGCGCCTAATCGAATGGCGTGCTTTGGGTGTTCGGTGGGTCGCAAGCTTTCCGAACACCTATGACGACACAGCACTTGCTGAAGAGTTTGTCGCTGAGTTGCAGATTGTGCAGGCAACGCTAGCGGGTGTTGATCTTATGCTGCTGCCGACAAGAGTCTGCATGGATCTCGCGGTGGCGACCGGGCCTAGCGACATGAGGTTGTCGAAAGGTAGCGGCAAGGCGAATGAAGAGGGCATTCATTTCTCGGTAAGTCTCTCACTCTACGACCAATCTGCTACAAAATTCGACGAAATGATCAAATCGACGATTGCAATCGCAGCTGCCCTCATCGGCGCATGCTCTGTTCTGCCACCTCATGTTCTGATCGAACGAACGGAGCAACTTCTCCGCGCGGCAATGGATAGGATTTTTGTAGCGAGGCCCTATTGTGAAATCTATCGTGTGACAATGCCGCGAGAACTCTTTCTAGGAGATGAGCGGGTAGGTCTTGGTCCACTTGCGGACCACCGCTTATTCACATCGCGAGAGCATCCGCTGCTAGGCTCTCCACGGGGACCCGGACAGGGTTATGACAGGGAGTGGGCGTTGCAGGCGATCGGGAAGCGCTACAAGAACGCTGCCCAATCGATCCGCCACACACTGCGCCGTTTGCTTGTTCGACCGGATCGACGTGCCGTGTTCGAAAGCTGGCATCGGCAGGGTATGCTGGATTGGGAAATTTTGTCGATTATCGCCAATACGGCTGCGAATATTCGCTTTCCATACGTGGACGAAGCTTCCGCCTTCGAGCAGTTCCAGCAAATACGTGCTATGTTCGATAGCAAGGAGCGACTTCGGGATGCCCTAGACCCGTCACTCTTCACTGACGAACTCCTTGTCGCCAGCCGATACAGTTTTCTTAGTGCATTCGCAGCGGGCTGGCAGTTAGAAGGAACCCCGGCACTCTCAGATCACAATGCTGTCGAAAAATTCTTAACAGAGCGATACGGTCTTCGATCCGACGACGTTAAGCACAGCGACCTGTTCAAGTGGAGCGACGCCGCGCCGGGCTGATGGAGGTTATTCTCTTCGCTAGATGCGAGGGCCGCGATCGCTCCCTGCAGGTTGGGTTCCCTAGCAACTGTGTTTAAGTGACGGAGCTAATGCGCAATGGTAGGCCTGTTTTGAGAATAGTCGACGTTCAATTAGTTAAAAGCGATATTTCCTCCGGCGAAGTTCGAATGCGGGCTCTCCGCCTTCCATAATATGTGTTATTGCGTTCTTGATTGCTGGCGTCTCGATTGCACCATCCACTTCAATGGCGATACGAACGGAACCTGTAACGGGATTCGGATTGGGCTCTCCTGTTGTAAGTGTTATAACCTTATCAGCATCGCCATTCACGACAACATTTGGATTATGTGTTGCAAAAATTAACTGCCGTCTAGACTTTGAGTTTCTGACGAGGTCAACAACTTTCATCACGACTTTATTGTCCAGATCGTCCTCAGGCTGATCAATAATCAGCGTGCCGGCAGATTGACGAAGAAGCAACTCTAGAAGGGCCGAGGCTTGTTGGCCTGGAGAGGCACGTTCGAACCCAATGTTTCGTCCTAACTCATCCACATATGTCAACGCAATGTAATCCCTCGGTGCTGCTGCTAAAAAGTTCCCTACGACTTGGTCATTGAGTGAATCAAAAAAGCGTCCCAGCGTACGTGGTGCTATATTTGATTCATTTCCAAAAAGCGCTTCTCCAAGACGTGCCGCTTGTGCTCCGCTAGGATCTGGTGCAGTTCCTATAATAATCTTCTCTCTATAGATTTCTTCGATCGTATTACAAAGTTCTTCCCAGTCGGCAACGAGTTTCAATTGTTGCGCACGTTGTCGACAACGATCCCTAGCGTCCTGTAGATAGCTTCCGTTACATATAATCTCTAGAGCTTTCAAGTAGTCGTCGGGTTGAGGGTCTGTCTTGACTTTTGCTTTTAGTGTTCCACCAGAGTGCCCAGCGACCTTTTCTGCTGCGTCTTGAAGTATTTCTCGCCGTCTTCCAATGTTATGTCGTAATGCCAAGCGTGCGTGCTGCAAGCGGGTAACACAATTCGCCTGCTCTGCAGCCGCTTCCTTTGCAATACGTTCCTTCTCAATTGCCGCCTCAAACTCCTTTGTGAGCCGTTGATTGTCTTCAATAGCTAAACGGTGTGCTGATTGCTGGTCTATCGCTTCTTTGTGACTTTTATCGAAACTTTCATTATCGACTTTATGCTCAGTCGCAGTTTCTGCTAAAATATCCTGAAAATTCTCTAGTTCAATCTGAATATTTTCTAAGAGAGATTGGATATTCTGGCGAGCGGTATCAGCTGCAGTTTGAATTTTGGAGAAATAAGGGAATGTTGTCGGATAAGTGACAGAGGCAAATTTTAAGAGATCGTCACTAATGCCGCTTAATTTTTTTTTGTATTGTTTCCTTGGAAACTTGAATTGATCGTATGTAGCTGCTCGCTCGGGAATACTCTGGCGCTTTTTCCAGAATTTTCATTGCCGCATCGCTAATACCGTCAGCTTGCAATCGTTCAGTGTTGGCAGCCAAGCGTTCCTTAAGATCAGTAACTAGAGTTGACATGCGTTTTTCTTCACGGAGCAACTGCCAGTACGCTGCAGCTTGCTGGAGCGCGGTCGTTATGGCTCGTTTGGACTTAACGATACTTTCATCAACCTCCCGACGAAGATCAAGCTCTTCCGCTGCGGCGATCCCTGTGATTTGATCTGCAGCTTTTGCTGGATCATTCATTGTCGACGAGAGGCCTTTCTGTTCAAAAGCCCTAGCCGGGAACCGCCTGCGAGCATCATCCAAAGAGAGGGTCGTCTCATTGTGCTTGCGATCGGAAATCGTAATCCGGTCGCGGTCGGCATAAGTACGGCGCCAAGTTTCCGGAACGCCGTCACGTTCAAGTGTAATCGTAACAAAGCCGCCATCTTGCAGAGTATCATCGATTAGTTTTTCATCCCGCTCACGGGGAGATGCTCCGTCGAGCAATCTTAAATCCGCAGCCGTCCGGGCTAATCCAAAGCGCAAATACTCTATGAAAGAGCTTTTTCCAGATCCTCTTCCGCCAATCAGTGCGTTAAATCCAGCATTAAATGTGAGAGATAGTTCTTCGTTGCCGGTGAGCGTTGAGCAGATAGTAAGCTGGGTGATGCGTTCGCTCGGAATTTGAGGCTCTTCAAACGAAATTCGTGCTTCGTCGGCCAGCATCGCTTGCCGCAGTGCTTCAAGAGAATGTTCCCCAAGCTTTAACCAACAATTATATTGTCCAAGCCGATCCCAAGTTTCTGTCTTGTTGTCACCGGTTGCAATAATTGCACGCCGTCGCTTTCCCCAGGCCGGCACATAGCCCCATATTTTATTGCGAGTTGTAATATCAAGTTCATCATAAGGCACTTCAACATAAACACCATCACATGCAAGTTCTGCAAAACGAAGATGATGTCCCTGAGAGTTGGCGCTTTTATGGGCTTCCAGGTGGCTGAAGTGCGGAAGAAGGATGCAGTGTTCGCGAATTAAGGGCTCGCTCTGGACTGCCTCAAAAAGCTCAGTGAGATTCATGCGGCATGGCTGGGTCGGAGGGGCGTTGGCTTCATGCTCTCCGGCTTCCATAATTCCCGTAAGCATTCCCATGAACTTTGAGAGGATGCGCTTGTGGCTGGAAGGGTCAAAAAGGACAATGCACTGCACATTGTCCTGACAGGTCACTTCAATACCACGAAAGACCATAATATTCTCATACGCGGAGGCTTCTTCTGCCACATATTCGGCCATACAGAAATCATGATGATCAGTGATGGCCACCACGCCCAATCCGCGTGTCTCACAAGCGTCCAGAAAACTCCGTGCCCAAGAACGTCTTGATTCCTCTGCGGTTCCATTGCCGCCCGGAAGGCCAGTTATTGCACCGCGCCAGCTTAGATCTCTAGGGGTATGACACTGTAGATCGCTCTTAAGCCATATTGTGCCTGGGTGATGCCCCTTTTGGTATACCAACTTACGCCCTCTCGGATCGATTAATACGCCTGATGCATTTGTGGCATCTTTTTTCCGAGTTGGATTATATGCCATTAAAATATCTAGAACACTATGATCGGCGTAGCAAAACAGACATGCGAAGCTTCCGGTGTTGTCAAATCTGGAATAACTTTATTGCAATACGGTAAATTCTTTGCTGGTTCCACCAGCAGCTATTGATCAGTATAAATGTTTGCGATTACCCGTTTTCTGATTGGGTCGTCGGATAATTGAATGTCAACCGACTCAGCATTACTGCCTTTTCAAAGATAAAGCTACTCTTTCTACCATGGCAATCGCGCGAGTATATTAAAGTAGGAGAGTCTGTTCGACAATTCCGATTGTGAATGGACGACTGATTTACGACAAAAAGCTAATGGCTCCGCCCTCGCGCCGGCAAGGGTGCGCGTCAGCGCGCTGACGCCGCCCGATGGGGTGTCCCCGATCTTCCTGCGCTGCGCTCCGTGCAGATCTGGCGATCCCCCTCCCCATCGGTCGCCCTTGCCGTTGCTACCCCGCTGCTCGCCGCGAGGCAGAGGAACAGCGGGGGCTGTTCCTCGCGGAACAAAGGGCAAAGACCATGACCGGCGACACGAACACGGCGACCGATTTCCGCAACACCATTCTCAACGGCGACAGCGTGCAGCTTATGCGCGCACTTCCTCGCAATGCGGTGGATTTCATCCTGACAGACCCGCCTTACCTGGTGAATTATCAGGGCAGGGACGGGCGGAAGGTTCGTAACGACGACAATGCGCGCTGGCTCCGGCCTGCTTTCAACCAGATGCACCGTGTCCTGAAATGGGGCGGGTTCGCCGTTTCGTTCTATGGCTGGAACCGCATCGACCTGTTTGCCGATGCCTGGAAGGCGGCGGGGTTCCGCATGGTCGGGCATATCGTCTTTCGCAAGTCCTACTCGTCATCTTCCCGATTTCTCCGGTATGAACATGAGAGCGCTTACCTGTTGGCTAAGGGGAATGTAACGCCTCCGGCAAAACCTATCCCGGACGTGCTCGACATGCCCTATAGCGGCAACAAACTGCACCCGACGCAACAGCCGGTGGCGGCCTTGCTTCCCCTAGTGGAAGCTTTCTGCCCGGTGGGTGGTCTGGTGCTGGACCCGTTTGCGGGTTCGGGTTCGTCGCTGGTGGCGGCGCAGCATCTTGGGCGCGACTGGCTGGGCATGGAACTGGACCCGGAGCACGCGGCCACGGCGACCCGTCGGCTGGCCTGGCACGGGGCAGGGAGGGCGGCGGCGTAAGCCGCCCTTTTCTTTCTTCACGCTTATCGGGCGGCCAGAAAATCGCGCCGGTCCTTCGGGACCGGCGGTGGGGACGCGCTGCCCGCGCGTGCGGCGCTCGCCGGCACGCCGGCTCGCAAGGTTCAGTGGAGCAGAATGCTGGACCAATGCCTTTTGATCCACTCTAAACGCTGCCGGGCCAACGCGCCGCGTTCCCGGCGCGAGCGGAAGGCGCCGACAGGGGCGCCTCGGTCAGGATTGTCTGGCGCGCTCCGCGCGCTGTCCCGATCGTGAAAACGATGTCGGGAAACTGGCTTCTATTCCCTGGATATATCGGAATCGTCCCAGCATGTGTGTGGTGTTCCACTTCTTGGGAAGGATGCGATCCATGCTGCTTGGTCTCGGAATTGTCCTTGGCGTCGCCGGTATCGGTTTCCTGTGCTGGCTGCTGCTTCTCTGTGCGGTCTATGCCGCCCCTCTGTTCGTGGCCGCGATGGTCTGCACCATGCTTTATGATCACGCCATGATGTCGGGCGCCCATGCCGTCCTTGCGGGTATCGGTGCCGGGATCATGGTTCTGGTGCTCGGTCAGGCGATCCTCGCATCCACGCGCAATCCCGTCTTACGGATTACGGTCTCGCTCCTGCTTGCTTTACCGGCCGCGCTGGCGGGGTTCGGCATGACGCTGGGGTTCAGCGGTCTGGGCGATATGGGTGCCATTCCGGCATATATCTTCGCGACATTCGGGGCGCTGTGCGTCGGCGGGGCCGCGTGGACGCGGCTGTGCGCCATCCAGCTCGCCTGAAAGCCTGATCTTCCGGCAGGCAAGTGTAGGGGCGGGGCGGTCAGTCCCCGTTGCGCGAGCAAGGGCGGCTCCATGGGATGAATGCGTGTGCTGTGTTCATCGAAAGGGCATGGACGGATGCATCGGGGGCCGGACTGTCCAGCGTCACGCTGAGATACGTCCATTCATGTGGTGAGGTATGTGCCTGCCGCGTCCATCATGGTTTTCCAGCATCGGTATGGGTGTGATCTCTGTCACAGGCCCGCTGTTCGATACGTGGACTGGTAACGGCCCCGGATTGTCCCGAGACGCAGGGAGACGTCCCCATCAGCCCCACGCCCCAGTCATGAAACACGACGGACTGCCCTGTCCCCACACAAGGCTGACGGTTCCGCACACCATGGCCTCTCGATATGGCCGATCTGCCCGAAGACCGGCTTCGCCACGTCCGGCTATGGCGCAACGGCGGCCCGCAACTTTCTTCCCCTGGGCTGCGCCCATTCCGCGCGGAACAAGAAAGTTGCGGTCCTGCCGTCCTCCGCGTTGCTCCGGCCCCTGCGGGGTGCGCCGCCGGTCGTCTCCGGGCTGACGATGGCCATCGAGGCCACGGTGGTCGCGGCCCGATACAACCAGGAGACAGGACAATGATCATCGGTTCATTCAAGAAAGTCGGCGAAGGGTACGAAGGCGAAATCGTCACCCTGACACAGAAAATCCGGGGCGTCCGCTTCGTGCCCGAAGCTAACCGGGCCAGAGACAATGTTCCCAACTTCCGGGTTCAGATCGGAAAACTGGAAGCCGGGGCTGCCTGGATCAAGCACACCACCGACTGGCGCGAATATCTCAGCGTGAAGCTGGACGATCCGACCCTTCCCGGTCCGATCTTCGCCAGCCTCTTCGAAGAGGAAGGGGGCGCCTACAACCTGGTCTGGAGCCGCCAGCGTCCACGCAACGGGGAGTGACCACCCCACGCCCCTCCGGTTCGCCGGAGGGGCTTTCAAGGGGGTAGGGTCGTCAGCGATGATTCCGCCCATTTCGTTCTTGTTTCGCGATCGCATGATCTCCGATTGCCAGCTTCCCGCTGGATAAAACGTCGTGGATACTGATTGTCCGGGCAGGCGTCGCCGCCCGTTCTCAGACACACGAGGGAGGGCGTCATGCCCGGAGCAGACTGGCAGAACCAGGCGCGGTATGAACACCTGCGCGATGCGAACCCGGCGGAACTCGGCTGGGAATATCTTCGGCGCAATCGTCGCTATCGCGACGAACAGCGCGCCTGCGCGGACCTGTCTCCCGACGATCCTGCCCAGGCGGAATTCGCCCGACGCTGGGGTCCGCGATTTCGCCGCCGATCCTGACCAGCGATTCAGCGCCCTGACCGCGCTCTGGTCGCGTCTGGCCCTGCCGACAGTTCTGGCTCTCAGGCCAATGCCGCCTGGCCAGACGCTGACGCCGCGTCGCCTTGAGCTGCATGCCCTGTCCGACGCGCGTTTCGTCGAAACGTCTGACGGTGTTTATGTTTCTGCTGTCTGCGGTGGTGTGATCTGGCAACTCTGGATGGAACGACAATGGCCGGGCGAGGGTCATTATACTTTCGAGCAGGCGTATGACAGATTCACGCCGCTGCGTGCCCATGAGGCGTTCCGGCTGTGGCGCGTGCTTGCGGGTCATGCGGACCCCGGCCCCTGGCACAGGATGTCGGCGCAGTCCATCGCTCGCCACATCCTTGCCCTGCGCGTCGCCGATGCGCGTGCCGCAGGTGTTGGCGAGCGGGTGATCGCCGATCGCCTGCTCGGTGAACCGACGCCCAGTGCTTATGACTGGCCCGATATTGCCGGGCGCGGCCGGTTTCGTCGTCTCGAAAATCTGGCGAACCGGATGATCGACGGCGGTTACCGCGATCTTATGGGCTATCCATTGTCGCGCCGCAGGTGAGTGCAGGGCCGCATCTGTCTGCATTGCTTTGCCCTTGATTTTCGTGACGACTCCCTGACGACAGCGAAGCACAAAAAGCCGTTTTCCCGGAAGGTATTTTCGAAGGCATGCGGTGAACGGCGGCGTTCGGGTGGTGAAAAGGACGGGTTCCAGTCTCGTTTCATGGACGTTTTTGTCGTCGATAAAAACGTCCATTCCCTGAGCCGCAGATTATCCACCAGCTTCCCTCCATATCCCGCCGGTCCCTGTCCGGCGTGGCATTGGAAAGGGAGACAAGGTCATGGCGATCCCGCCGCACCTGATGCGTGTGCGTGAAGCGGCCCGGTTTCTGGGTATCTCGCTCCGCACGCTTGAAAAACATCGCACCTACGGCACCGGCCCGCTCTACCGGAAGGTCGGCGGACGGGTGCTTTATTCCGTCGAGGACATGATGGCCTGGACCGCCGGGGGCGCACGTCACTCGCCGTCCGAGACGACACCCACCCGTGTCTTTCCGGCCCGGCCCCTGACCCAAGAAGAACGGGAGAGCCTGTGATGGGCACTGGGGAAAGCTGGCGCGAGCCAGACCGCCGCTTCGTGGTCAGCGGACCGGCGAGCCCGCGTGACCAGCGTGATCTGATGGGGCGACCATTCTTCGCGCTGGCCAGGCGTCCGCGCTTCGAGCCAGTTCGTTACCGGTCCCGACAGATCGACGTGATCGTCCGGGCATCGGCGGACGAAGGTAACCTCGCGAGCCTGCCGCTGTCGACATTGTCGACGCTGCAATCGACGATTTCCCAGACGACGGCTCTGCTCGCGCAGGCGCAGAACATTGCCTACAGCGTCCAGTCCGTCGAGCAGCAGTATCAGCAGGCCTATACGTCAGTGTCCTCCGGGATGTCCGATAGCGCCCTGTTTTCTCAGGCGCAGACACGCTGGCAGAATTCCGTCGGCGGGTTCGAGGATGCCCTGAAGCTGCAGGCGCGGGTGGTAGGAAACATCCCCACCGACAGCAGCGCCATGACGCAGCTTGTTTCCGCCAGCCAGACCTCCACGGGCGCGTTGCAGGCGGCCCAGGCCGGGAACCAGCTTCTCGCCCTGCAATCCCGCCAGCTATCCGACATTCAGGCTGAACTCGCCGCCAATGGTCGGGCAACGGCGCTGCAACAGGCGCGTGAGGCCGTAACGGAAGCCGAAAGCGAGGCGCAGTATCAGCATTTCTCCCGGCATGACGCCTACGTGCCCGGCACCGTGTCCATGTTTGGTAGCAGTGGGAACTGACCGCCATGGCCACCAATGATGTCGGGGTAATTGATACTTTCCTGAACACCTTCACGACCACGATCGATACCGGGTTCGGTCTGGTGAAAGGGAATGTGATCTCCTTGGCCGGAACGCTGTCCGTGCTGGATGTCGCTTTGGCCGGGTTGTTCTGGGCTTGGGCAGCGGATGAGGACATCATCCAGCGTCTGGTGAAGAAGACGCTGTATATCGGGTTCTTCGCCTGGGTCATCAACGATTTCGATGCGCTCTCGAAGATCGTCTTCGACAGTTTTGCGGCCCTCGGTCTGAAAGCCGGAGGTGGAACGCTAGCAGTTTCGGATTTTCTGCGTCCCGGCCGACTGGCCGCGACGGGGTTCGATGCGGCCCAGCCGCTTCTGGACTCTGTCCATAATCTCCTTGGCCCTGTCGCCTTCTTTACGAACTTCATCCAGATCTTCGTGCTCTGTCTGTCCTGGCTGATCGTGCTGGCGGCGTTTTTTATTCTGGCCGTGCAGCTTTTTGTCGCCCTGATCGAATTCAAGCTGACCACGCTGGCAGGCTTCGTGCTGATCCCGTTCGCCCTGTTCAATCGCACCGCCTTTCTGGCCGAAAAGGTGCTGGGCAATGTCGTGTCATCGGGTGTGAAGATCATGGTGCTGGCGGTCATTTCCGCCATCGCATCCGTGCTCTTCAGGCAGTTTGCGACGTCTTATGGCGATGCTGTTCCCACGGTCGGGCAGGCGACCTCGGTGGTGCTGGCCTCTCTTGCAATTGTCGGCCTGTCCATTTTTGGCGGCAGCATCGCCAATGGGCTGATTTCCGGCGCCCCCCAGCTTGGGGCAGGGGCTGCTGTCGGTACCGGTATGGCGGTCGGCGCCATGGGGGCGGCTGCCGTAGCGGGCGTTGGAGCCGTCGCTTCTGGCGGTGCCGCAGCCGTGGGCGCGACCGCCGCTGCTGCACGGGGAGGGGCTGCGATCGCGGGGGCCGCCACGTCCGCCTATTCGGCCGGAGCCGCCGGCGCCTCTGGTGGCGCGGGCAGCATGGCCGCCGGGATCGGAGGCATGGGCCGGGCCGTCGGCGGGAATATCGCGAATGCCGCCAAAGGGGCGGCCTCGCGTGCAGGCTCATCTCTCAGGGAAAGCTACGCCGCCGGCGGACGCTGGGCCGCGCGCGGGATGGGGGGCGACAGTCCAACGGGCGATGGCGGTGACGGCAGTTCATCCGGTGGTGGTGGTGACCCCACGGGTAGCGACCCCGCCGGTTCTGGTCCGTCTGGTCCCGACGGTGGTGGCGGTTCCGGTCCGACAACCGGCGGTGAGCCGCCGCGCTGGGCGCGAAAGATGAAACGTCGCAATGCCGCAACCCATGCCGCCGAGGCGGCTCATGTCATCTGCTCCGCCGATGGCGGAGGCGGGTCGGCGTCCATCGATCTCTCGGAAAAGGAATAAACGCGATGTTCCGTCGCTCGACCACACGCTACGGGACCACGCCCGAGCCGGTGACACCCTATCAGAAAGCAGCACAGATCTGGGACGAGCGTATTGGCTCCGCTCGGGTGCAGGCCCGCAACTGGCGGCTGATGGCGTTTGGCTCATTAGTCCTGTCCGCCAGCCTTGGCGCGGGACTGATCTGGCAGTCCGCGCGCGGCACGATTGTGCCGTGGGTCGTGCAGGTCGATCGGCTGGGGCAGGCGCAGGTCGTGGCTCCGGCAACAGCGGGTTATATGCCTGCCGACCCGCAGATCGCCTGGTATCTGGCGCAGTTCATTGGCGATGTCCGCTCCCTGTCGTCGGATGCCGTCGTGGTTCGGCACAACTGGCTGCGCGCGTATGATTTCACCACCACGTCCGGTGCTGTGGCGCTGAACGACTATGCCCGTCTCAACGATCCCTTCTCACGCATCGGGCACGAGCAGGTCGAGGTGGACATCGCCTCGGTGATCCGGGCCTCGCCTGGCAGCTTCCGTGTCGCCTGGACCGAGCGGCATTACCGCGATGGGGCTTTTGTGGGTACGGAGCGATGGACCGCCATCGTGTCCATTGTTCTTCGCACGCCGCGTGACGCTGACCATCTGCGGAAAAATCCCCTCGGCATCTACGTCTCCGCCATCAACTGGTCGAAGGAGCTGGGCCAATGATCCGTCGTGCTCTTCGTGTTCTGCCACTGCTGGCCCTGCCTCTGGCAGGCTGCGCGTCGCAGTATCATCCGCCGGTCATCCGCTACGATGATGCCGTGCAGGCTATACGTCTGCCGGATCCGCCGAAGCCGGTCCAGGTGGTCGAAGTCCCGAAGCCGCTTCCCTTGCCGGGTCAGCTCAAGCCACTGCCGTCCCGACGCATGGCCCATCCGGCCCCTGAAGTCGCTGATCCGACCGCGCGGGTCACGCAGGCCAATCTGGCGGCGCGCATCCAGCCCACGCGGGCCGGGTTCATCAATGCGGTGCAGGTCTATCCCTATAGTCCGGGGGCGCTCTATCAGGTCTACACCTCGCCAGGTGAGATCACCGACATCATGCTCCAGCAGGGCGAAAAGCTGGTCGGCACCGGACCGGTGGCGGCCGGTGATACCGTTCGCTGGATCATCGGCGATACCGAGAGCGGGACAGGGGCGACAAAACGCATCCATATTCTGGTTAAGCCGACACGGCCGGATCTGACCACCAACCTGATCGTCAATACCGACCGACGGACCTATCTTGCCGAATTGAGGTCAACGCCAGCCACTTATATGGCATCGGTTTCATGGAATTACCCCGAGGATGACCTGATTGCCCTGCACCGGCAGAACAGAGCGGCAGAGGACGAAGCACCCGTTAAAACGGGTCTCACTCTCGATACCCTGAATTTCCGCTATTCCATCCAGCCGGTGAAAGGCGGCACGCCGCCCTGGCTTCCCAGCCGGACCTTCGATGACGGGCATAAGGTCTATATCGCCTTTCCTGCCGGGATCGGGCAGGGGGAACTGCCGCCGCTCTTCGTTCTGGGAGCCGATGGCGGGCCGGAACTGGTCAATTACCGGGTAAGACAGAACTGGATGATCGTAGACCGGCTGTTTGCCGCTGCCGAGTTGCGGCTGGGGGATAAACACTCCGAGCAGCGGGTGCGCATCGTGCGGACGGACGGCAGGAAGTCATGACCGATCAGGCTCCGGCGGAGGGCGGGACATCCGCACCTCCACACTCTGCATCCCCGCCACCCGATCTGCGGCTGCGGGCGGAACGCCCTCGCGTGGTGCGGCTGTCACGCACCGTGGTCTGGTCGCTGGGGGGTGTCGCCATGATCGCGGTGGCGTTTGCCCTGGGCTATGCGCTGGAAAGCAGCCGTCAGACTTCACCCTCGACCGTCAGCCAGGACACGGATGCCCGCCCGTCAGCGGATGGTCTGGCGGGGCTGCCGTCCGACTATGTCGGCAGGGACGTGCCGAAGCTGGGACCAGCGCTGCCCGGTGATCTGGGGCATACCATCCTGAAAGCACAGGAGCAGGGAAGCCGCCAGCGCTGGAGGACTGGACACCGACCATAAGTTGGCTTTCTGCTGAGGTGGGGAGCAGGTTGGTCGGGCGTAGGGCCTGATTAATCAGACTGACGGCTTCATTGATGACGGCGAGAAACTGCTGTCCCTCGAAGGTGACATGCACGCCGTTACGGCGTTCGAATAGGCGGAAACCGATAATAGTCTCGAGAGTAGAGATCCGATTACTAATGGAGGATTGTGAAATCCTCAATGTTTCACCAGCTTTTCGAAAATTACGATGTTCCGCCACAGCGAGGGCTTCAACCAGAGAGGTAAGGGATATCCGACCGCTGACGATCAGGCGAAAGAGCGTGTTCCGGTCGGTCTGCGCATCATTCTGCTGCGATCCCACAAGACGTGCCTCCTAACAGATTTCTCCAGTTTTTGCGAAAAAGTCTTGGGGAGTGGAATGCGTCTCACGCCTGTTGCCATGTATCCTCACGGATGTTGCACAGGACCGCCCCATGAGTTTGACATGGCTCGCCCCACGGAAATTGCAGTGAGGCTGCCCCTCGACTTTGGCATGGAAACGAGGGGCAAGATGCTGAATTTAATAGGGAAAAGATGCCGTAGTTCGGAGTGGGGAAATTTCACCAATTATATGTCAAGTTCCCGTAAACGCGTCGACCTTGGCCAAGATAACACTGATAAGTGCCGCACGCGGTCACATAATATTTGTTTGTAAGATTGGAAACAGCAAGCTGTGCTCGTAATCCTTTTAAAACCGACGTGGCCTCACCGAAATCATAATGTGCGCCTATGTCAAAAAGCACATATGATGGCACTTTGTAGGCTTCTACGTAGCCAGCATAAGTAGATCCCACATAACGAACGCCACCGTTGACCCCGAAGCCACGAGCAAAGTTATCTTTAAAAGTATAATCAACAAACATGTTAACCATGTTGCGCGGTAATTGCGGGACGAATTTATTTTCTTCGCTAACAGGTGAACCATAAGTCATAGTCACGGGATTGTATGGTTTAGCAGTTAGATTGTTTTTTCGAAATCTCACATCCTCGAAAGTATAGGATGCCACAAGCCTCAAATTCCGCGTAATATTTGCATTTGCTGAAAGTTCAAACCCTTGAGATCTTACCGTTCCTGCATCTGCGCTATAATTTGTATGAACCAAATCGGATATTAAATAATGATCTTCAATGATATGAAAGGCTGACGCCGTAAATAATATCTCCTTCCCCGGTATCTTATATTTTAGTCCAGCTTCCATTTGCTTTCCCGTCAATGGATTGAAAGGCTGCCCCTGCCAGTTGGTTCCTGTCTGTGGGATAAAAGACGTAGAATAGCTAAAATATGGCGTAAGACCAAAATTGAAATTATATATTATTCCCCCTCTCCAAGTGAACGCACTCTGAGGTTGCGGAGACGTATCTCTCTCCCTCAGGCGCGTTACTCCAAATTTATTTGTATAAGTACTCGAATGGGTAGAATAATTAACCCAGTCTTGTCGCCCACCAATAAGAATAGACAGATCTTTCCAACGCATCTGATCTTGAAAATAAACACCTTCTTGGAAATACCCGTAATGAGGTAATCCGAAAATAGTATGGCATTTCGTTGATGTGCGGCTGTAACAGGGTTCGTAGTTTGTCTGCGGATTATAGGGATTTATCAGCAAAACACCGCTACTATTCGGATAATCATAGTCATTCCCAAGAACGTAGTTGTAATTTCTAAAGTCAGATCCTACTACCCACGTGTGTTTGACGGGGCCGGTATCGACTTTTCCAAATATTCGTGTATCTAACGCTTCTTGCCTGCCATCAGACCATTGGTTCCAGGGCCCAATCCCAATCTGCGTCTGACTAAGCGCACCATCGAAAAACGTTCCTGCGGATGTTCGCTGAGATTCCTCCCAACGAAATGTCTGACTAAAATTTATGAACTTATTAAATTCGTGTTTAAATTGATATTCAAACATAGCATCTTTTTCACCATGTTTGTTCCAATTGGGTGTCGACAGAAACGTACTCCTTGAGATCCGCGGAAGGCCGTTTGATGTCACGACTGTACCCAATGCAGGATAGGCAGTGGTGTTTAATCCGTCACCAGGGGTGTACATATAAGAACCCAAAAGTGTAAGCGAGGTTTTGTTATCAATATCCCAAGTTATGGATGGAAGCACGCCAACACGGTGATAATCGACGTGATCCGTTTGCGTTCCTTGCGTGACGCCTATAGCGGCAATCCTATACCTCAGGTCACCTGATTTTGTAATTTTATCGCTGACATCAACCGTAGCCTCATAGCGTCCCCAATTGCCGAACCCAATTGAGACTTGATGGAGTGCCGTATCAGTCGGTTTTTTAAGACTCATCCCGATCATTCCACCGGGAGTGACTTGTCCGTACATCACGGATGCAGGCCCATTAACAACTTCTATTCTATCAAGAAAACTTGTCTCACCAGCAGCAAAAGATCGGCTCATTAATCCGTCAACAAATTCAGTGGTATCGAAACCACGCTGGGACATAGCATACCCCCCATTACTCATCGAAGCTCCGTTGCCATGAGTACCTCCACCTTCCGCATATACACCAGCAGTGTAACGTAACGCTTCTGCGACGTTCTGTGGCTGCTGATCTAATATTTGTTGCTTTGTAATTACATAGACCGAGTTCGGAATTTCGGTTAATGGCGTATCTGTTTTGGTCGCAGACATTGTTCTATCCGCGACATACCCAACTCCGGGTCCAGTGGGATCCTGATGCGCCAAGGTTCCTCCGACACGTACAGGACCTAGCGTGATGTTGGCGGCAGATTTCTGAATAACAACCGTGTTGCTATCCGCGTAACGATAGGAAAGGTTTGAACTCGATAGGAGCTTCTGAAGTGCTTCCTGCGGGTTCATCGAACCTGACACGTCGACAGATGTTTTTCCTGCCAACAGGGCAGGGTCATATGTCACCTGAACACCAGTCTGTTTGCCGTAAGTCGCCAGTGCCAGCCCGAGAGGCAGGGAAGGAATATTATAGGCACGGGCAGAGTTCTGTGCTGTCTGGCTGACGCTGGAAGACGCAGCGCAGGCAGGTTCGGCATCCATGCTGGCTAGCGCGAAAAGGAGTGCTGAAGGAACTGCCAGCATGACAGGCCGGTTGAGCCATGCATGGCGCAGGCCAGACTTTTTTGTGCGACCGACAAGGCGCGGTGCAATTTCAGGTTCCATATGTGTCGTCCCATCAAAAGTGAGAATGCATCGCATTTGAAATAGGGACGGGTTCGTATGGGCTTTTTATAGGGCAGCGTCTCAAATTATTTTCACAGATGCCAAACCTCAGAAGGTTAAGACGCTTTCGAGGCTGAGCATTTACTGTTCGTGGGATGTCGGGGCGTCAGTCGCAATGAGCATATGACCAGCGACCTCCCGAACCTGCCCGCCGGATGGAACAACTGCGGCTCTGAGGGCGGCAGGGATGTTGTGCAGGTCGTAGATGCCGCCGACCTGACGCGACCGAAGTTTGGCGCTCCAGTTAACGATAAAGCCAGGATAGTAGCGTTTAAGGGTATCGGTAACGTGCCCTACCGTATCGCTGTCAACGACGAGGGTGCCTGTTTGCCAGGATCCAACGGTGTCTGGAGAGACGGTTTTCCGGGTCACATGGCCGTCAGATCGATCAACGTTGATTTCATCTCCTGCGTCCAGAACGACTTCCTGCGTCTGTGTCGGGCTGGAAACGCCGACACGACCGTCCTGAACACCAACCCGTATTTCTGTCGGGTCGAGGCGGATATCAAAACGTGTACCGATATCGCGAGCCTGTATATCTCCGGCGGTCACCTGAAAGGGACGTGTTGCGTCATGTTTGACCTGAAAAAAAGCCTCACCTGCCAGTAGGGTGACGTCGCGCGTACCGGGGCGATAGTGGACTGCAATGGCCGAGCGCGCGCCCAGAGTGACGACGCTGCCGTCCGCAAGTGTTACGGTCTGATCCTTGCCTGTCGAGGTCTGGTAGTCGGCCTGCAACGCAATGCGAATGTCAGGGAGAAAGAACAGGCCTAGTCCGCATAACACCGTGGCCAGTGAAAAGGCTACCGCATGCCGTCCTGCCAAGGCGCTTAGGGATGACGAAGGTCTGAGTGGAACGAACCTCTCTGTGCTCTTCGGTTTATCCGGAAGGGACAGGAGAGCCGGTTCAACGGCCCCTGTAAGCCTCCAGACGCGCAAAGCTCTTGACCAGGCATCTGCATGGCAGGGCGACCGGGCATACCAGGCGGAGAACTCGTTTCGAAGATCACGATCGTCCGGCTCCTCGGTCAGACGAATGACCCAGAGATTGGCTTCGGCGGTGAGCGGGTCGTCTGAAGCGGGAGAGTTATCTGTCATACGGACCACACAGCGCTCCACGCTCAACGGACGGGCGGCATAAGAAAAGCCATCTTATGAGAGAGACGGAGCATGAGTGCATTTTTTAAGCGTGTCAGTTCAGTTTCTGGGTGCGGCGTTATCAAGAGCCGCCTGACAGGCTGCCATTGCGTCCGTAATCAGTTGTGCCGTTCGGCCAATAGAGAGGTCGAGAACAACCGCAATTTCACGTAATTTGTAATCGCCGAAACGCTTCATTTCAAACGCGAGGCGTGTGCGATCGGGAAGCGAAGCCAATACCTCTTCGATAATGACCAGTTCCTCGCGGCTACCGACGTACGTCTCAGGGGACCGGGGATCGCATAGCAGGTTGTGCACGGCGATGTCGGCTACATCAATTTCATTCCGAATGCGCCCGAACCGAAGGAAGTCAATTGCAAGGCGCCGGACAACCTGAAGCAGATAGGACACCGGCCGCTGGATCTCGGTGCCTTTCTTCTGGACCAGGGTGGCCTTGATGAAAGCATCCTGGACAATATCTTCAGCACGGGAACGGCACCCGATAATACCCGCTGCTACATCCACGAGGTGCAGGCGATGGCTGAGATAGACGTTCAGAATTTGCTCTGAGTCCTTCACCGCGCTGTGGTTCCTGTCATGGATAAGGGTTGAGTGCCGTGTCTGCCAGCCTGATCTGGTTGGATGTATTGCGACAGGTTCTTAACTGCAAGAGCTATTATGCTGTGTCTGGCCTGCGTGTCACAGTGCGGAACTTTTCTCGCCTCGAACGGGCGCGTTTGATAAAAAAATGTGGTTGATGGCTATAAAAATGGGCCTTTCATACGTCACTGAAGTAGGGCCTCTGTCGGCTCCAATCATCCATCTTTGTTGCCCCACGAATCGTGCTTTTAATGGGTGAGGGGTTGTCGGTTCGATCATGTCGAATGAAGCAGCGTGAGTTTTGGTGATGAGAATGGAAACAACGTTTCTGTTTTCTGATCGAAGCGCAGACTGTCACCGTGTTATATAAAAATATAACCTTTGGAGGGGGCCATGCACACAACCAATCTTCGTAAAGTCGGTGGCTCCGTCATGCTGGCTGTTCCGCCAGCGATCCTGGATGTGCTGCATCTCACAGCGGGGACAAAAGTCGGCATCTCTGTTGATAATGGTCGGCTTGTGATCGAGCCTGCGGCTCCGGTACGCTATCCGTTCAGGCCCGAGGAAAAGAAGAGGCTGTCATACTCATTCGCGTTCCATCATGACCTGTCTTGACCTGACGCGCTCTCTCCAGCAGTCAGGAGGTGGCCACCTCCTGACTGCTGCCTTTATCGCACATACAGCGACCCGGATTTCATAAGACAAGTCCTGAGCCTAAGCTGAACGACATCTTGGTCTATCTCTTCAAGACGCAGTTAGAGTACCCACAGGTTTACAATTTTGGCGGCCTTTTCCTTTTGGCGTTACGGGACGTTTTAGCACTCGGAAGAGTGTCCAGTAGCCCTGGCAGAGTTTTGGGTGTGCTGTCCGGTACCGCAGCGGGTCGTACGCTCCCGGCCGCACGCTTTCTTCGGCGAGCTCGTTGGGTGCAATTTGCAACGAACACCTTTGCAGCCTCAATTTCGGCTTCTGCAGACTTAAAGGTTTCGTCGGCGGCATAGTGACTGACCTTGAGTACAAGTTCGCCGTCCTTAGCCAGAACGATCCTCCAGTTTGCAGGCGTATCGGAAAGTGCCTCAAAAATCCTGCGTGCAACAGCTGGCGTGGGCCAGGTACAGACTGGCAGAATGGTTACCTCTGCCCCCTGAAAACACGTTGTTTCGGCACTGTTTTCCAGACATGGTTGGACGGCCTTTTCGATTTCAGGAGCCGCTGACTGAGCGCAATTTCCAAGACGCCCTAGAATTTCCGACAGTCTAGGCTGATCATCCGGATGTCCTTCTGCCGCCGCTCCAAGCTCACCTAATAAAGACGCGTAAGGCCCCTTGATGTCCACCGGCATGTGGGCAAGCCCTTCACGCATACCTGCCAACATCGCCGCAAAAGTGTATACAAGCGGCCCAGGAAGTTCACCATTGATCCTGTCGGAAAGAATATCTGCAGTACTTTCACGTTGAATGACAAGCATGAGAGCCCGGAGAGGGACGTCGCCGTCGTCGCTCAGGCTTCCGGATCTGCGCGTAAAATCGGAAGCAAGAATTCCTCTGACCAGCCGATCAAATGCTGCGAGCTTTCTAGGCTCTACATCAGTATTCCGAAGAACTAGAAGCGCGTCATCCAGAAGCCTAAGCGGATCGAGGCCTATTTGTCCGTGATAGCGTCGCATTAGTCCTGCCAGAGCTTGGGCCGGGTCGCGAGCATCGGGGTTTCGCGAGATTAATTCGAGAATGACGGCGGGCTTAAAACCGGGAACCATGGCTACAACTGGTATAGATCGTGCCGCAGGGTGAACGTCTGCGGCCTTTAGAACCGCCGCGACGAGGCCACAAATCTGATCGGCATACTTCCAGCCGGCGGTTTCGACTTGTGCAGATTTTGGACCGGCTAGGAATCTGGCATCACCCGGAAGCGAAAAAAGCGCAGGGCAAACCGCAACCGGAACCCCTTCCATCGATGCATTATCGAATGATTTGCTAGCAAACAGGTCAAGCTCGTCCTGATGCCTGAATACCATTGTATGGATCTTGGCGAGCGGAAGGACGTCGGTCTGAAATGATGCATCCGCTTGGGAGAGGGAAAGTGAGTCTTTTAGTTCCAAAAGGATAGGGAATTCACCGGGTTTTCCTGCTGTAATAATTACCCCTTCTGTCTCCCTCAGCCCATCGCTCAGCACGGGCCGCTGACTAATGTGGCGCATGCCCCGGCCCGGGCATGGTGCCACACGGTAGCTCTCGAGAATGGTGAATGCTTCCCGAAAATTTGTGGGCAGATAATAAGCGGTGGTCTCATTACTCATTCATAGATCCTGACCAACGGTGTCTGGGGCATCAAATCGAGAACGGCAGACCGATCGCCCTTACAACCTATCCAAACTAGGAACAGACAGTCTCGCCCTCTGGAAGTCATCACATAAAGCTTCATTCTCAGAAAGTCGCGCATCTCATCGCGTGCGGTCTCCTCTTGTAGGCCAACAATGAAGACGGCATCGAATTCGAGCCCTTTGCAACTACTGCTATTGAATATGGAAATTCCAGGTGTGTCGAATGATAACTCCTTGGCAGTGCGATGCCCCGCCTCCACTGATGAATAGGTCTGCACAGGAAGTGAGGTCGGCGCTGTCCTAGACAATTCTCGGAAATAGCTGGCTCGGTTGGCATCCCTGCCCAAGCATATGACTCCGATTTCATGTAGCGGATTATTTTCGGCATAACGCAGAATTCTGCCACTAGCCGAAGCAATATCGGGACATCGTCTTAGCTCAGGCAATATTCCCGTGCGCTCTGGAAGGGCTGGAATACCGGTAGCCATTCCTGCATAGAAATGCCGCGCAACCTGTGCGATTTGGAGGGTGTTGCGGAAGTTATTGGTCAGACGGTAATGCCGGTCATCGCTTATATGCAGCTTCGCCCGAATTTCTTCGATTGTACTGTTGCGCTCGGTAATCCGCTGATTCTCGTCCGCCAGGATCATAAGGGATGGCTTGCGGACATTTCCCAGAACGCCAAGGCTGATTACGTAGATGAGGTCAAAGAACTCGGGCGGGAAATCCTGCGCCTCATCAATGATCAATATGTCGAAATCGAGACTGGCCCATGAAAGATTTTGGGCATGCGCAAAGAGTGCTTTCGCATAGCAGTGCCAGTCGATATCAGGCGCTTGCCCTTCAGATATTGGCATCTGCGCCCTAGGGTTCCACCGATTAAACAGCTCAGGAACTGAGAAGAATCTGGCGCTTTCGACCTTCCAACAGCCTTTCTTGCGGCGGCCGGGATACCAGCTCTCAGGGTCCCACACGGCACCACAGCTTTTGGCATCGTCCTTTTCTGCGTAGGACGTAGCAAGATATATCCAATCATCGCCCAGAGATGGAGGAACAGCCAGTCCGTTCCATATTTGGGCGAACAAGCGATGCACTGTTGTGAAGCGGATATTTTCCCAATGCTTGCGGGCACTCTCTGGAATACGCGAAGACGTGTATGACTCCAGTACGCGATTGAACATCGCGACAACGGGGGTCTTTTGAGATTTGGCAACCTCCAGAGCTCTGAGCACTGCTAGGACGGTTTTACCGGTGCCGGGTGGACCTGTCACCAGCATTCTCCCGTCATGGGGAGCATAGAGGTAAATATCCTCTTGTTCCTCGTTTAGGTCGCGGGAATTGGGGAAACGCATCGCGCTTCTAGACCAAGTCGCCAAGAAGGCCTGGCAGCCCTCCCGTTCCAAGCAGAAGTGTACGGTCCAGCAGAGTATTCGCGGTCGTACAGGAGGTTTCTGGTACAAGGCAGCAGGCGTGACATGCCGCCTTATTGAAGCCACCCAGCCCTTGACCTGCGGTTTCGCTACATACGGGATCAGCCGAGCACCAAGTTGCTTTATCTAAGGCTAGCAGGATCGTGTCGGCAAGGCGCTTTGGTTGCCCTTGTCGCACTAAGCCGCCTAGCGATCCTTCTGAATCCCCATCAGCCGTATAGATCAGCAGCCCTGCCATTCCAGGTCCGGAGTAGATGCGTTCGCGAAGAGCCGACGAGGAATATCCTGATTCGAAGACAAGCTGGCGCATGAGCAGATGGGCAAGCGTGTGAATTGCGATCCGACGCGCATCAATGGCCGGGAGAAACCAGAAACTTTCGGCGCTGCGCACATTTTCCAACGCTCCGATACGTGCCACTTCTTCGGGGTATTGAGCCAGCCTTCTTTCCCAGTCGGCAACCCAGTCTTCATCAAAGCTGAGGAAAATGCCCTCACCAAAAACTTCGACAGCGGGGAGCCAAGCTCGGGTGCCCGCGAAGCTGCCTCCGGCCTCGGGGCTTACCTCCAGAGCGCTAGGTTCAATGCGCCTGAATCCGAGGAACGCCCGTACTTCCCTAAGTCGCTCGATTAGCAGCACTCGGTCAAAGGGTGATTTACCCCGAAAGCGCGGCAGATCACTCTCCTTGCAAACAAAATCCTCTCTTCTGCAATGAGCTGCTTGGTCAGACTTCAGAAAACTCCATTCTTCGGCGAGAACTTCAGCCTCGTTCCAAGTTACTTCGTTGGTCTTAGGATCTGTCGGTCCGTCGGCACCTCCAAGCAGGAGCTCCCGAATCTCGTCGTTGCTGACATTATGTTTTGTGGCGACATGTTCGATCATCTGTTCAATATGCGGAGGCAAGAAATTGCCTTGGCTGGCAACAGCGGCATACATGGTCTGCAAAAGACC
The DNA here is from genome assembly GCF_000963925.1 of Acetobacter cibinongensis. GTDB lineage: Bacteria > Pseudomonadota > Alphaproteobacteria > Acetobacterales > Acetobacteraceae > Acetobacter > Acetobacter cibinongensis. Next base: position 9,790 of record NZ_BAMV01000057.1, on the reverse strand, counting down.
AAACTCCCCTGTAGCTTTGATCGCTTTAAAATCAGTTTCATCCTGTAACTCGGCTTCGAGCGATAGCGCCGAGGCAGTAACAGGATAGTACAGGTTGGTTGCACCACGCTGAAGGACTTCAAGCTCTTCATTGCAGGATGCGTTCTGGTCCCACATCCAAGGATGATGTCCCGGACAGCGGGCGCCGATCCGTTTCATGGAATCTTGAGCTGTGATCGATCCCATGTGTCTGCTTTCGTTGCATCCTAAGCAATGAATCGACAGAGCCTCTAGCCCGCCCGTTCCACTGTTCTTAACTTCAAGCTTAAGCTGTGGCTGGGAGTAGCATGTATCCTTTTTATGGGAGATCCAACGGTTCCATGGCACGTCTGAAAGATGGCCGTTACGACAGGCCGCAACGAAGCGCATGGGAACCAGACTTCCTTCATGCCCACAGAACGGACACTTGGGCTTGCCATCGGGACTGCCGTGTTTCTTTTCGTCCCAGCGAAGTATAATTCTTCGACAGGCTGGCCGGTTGCAGAACAAGCTTCCAGGAAATCTTTTGAGCGGGACCGCCCCGCGCGATTCTCTGGTCGCAGCCGGAGGCGGACACAGACGTCGACGCAACCGCTGCTCCATGGGAGGATGGCTGATGTCTTGACTAGGCGCGCCCCACTGCGTTGTATCGCAGACCACAAAAGATTCATCGCCGATATCGACGATCGCTCCGACCCCTCCGGCGCCGATCAGCTGATTTGCCCTTAATTCGTATTTCATCGTGTTTTCCGCTCCGTCGCTTTGAGGCCGACAATTTTCGTCCGGACGCTGATATCAACGTGGCGCATTGACTGAAGAGTCTCGCGTGCCTCTGCGTGACCTTCTTCTCCATATCGTTTCAGCAAGGCCCGATAATTTCTCGCGTTTTGGGCTGTCGTGTATCTAAGGCCTGGAGAAGCCAAAGCGCCCCACCAGTCTTCTATCTCGCTGGCTGCCTGCGCGATTCCAATGCGTTCGCTTTGATCGGCTGCTCGCATACGCTCATAAAGACGATTGAGAAGTTGCCTGACCTGCGGATTTGAAGAAGTAAATGCAGATGCAGAGTCGTTTGATGATAGGTCTGTGGTCATCCGGATTGCGGAGATAATTGAGGCATGGAGGGCCCGTTTTCGGGCGGGAAGTGCGTAAGGCGTTACACTAGATGGTTCAACATGACGGTACATTGCCTCGTGGAATGGCCTGAACATCTCGTAATGCGACCGATCACGTGGCTTTGTCGGCATGTAGAGCGATAGTACGACGCCGGGCAACTGTCTGCTATCCCGCCCAACACGAGAGGTTGCCTGAATATACTCAGATGCCGTTTTGGGCTGGCCAAGGACGAGCATAAGTCCAAGCCGGCTGACATCGACGCCGACGCTTAGCATGTTCGTACAGCCTAGATAATCGACCACATTACCCATTGTCTTGGGCCGTCCAAGTGCCTCCAAGACCTGTGGAATTTCCTCTCCCTTTACATTTGCAGATAATTCTTCGACACGGTTGACGGCCCGGCGACCAGGTCCTGAGCGACCGTAGACTGCGGCAATCCGGGCGGGAATATCGTCTCGAGCGAGGGTGAGGCTGCGTCCAAGTTCGCGCCGGCTATTGTGATAGGCCACCAGTGTCCACCACCCGTCCTCGATCTCCGCTGACAGGCCCAGCCTGGGGATAATTGAAAGTAGCGCTGCCGAGACAAGGACATTACTGAAGGTTGGCGTATGGCCCTGAGCCATGGCGCCCACGTAAAGCCGCCCGGGTCCGCCGCCTTCGACGACTGTCGAATAGAAACTCTCGCCAGCGTCTAGACCCGCTGGCGGAAAGACTTCTACTTCACGCGCATAAAGAGCCTGCCCCTGTTCGCTGACCCGCCGCGTTGTAGCAGTGGAGGCAATAACTTTTGGTTTGGCCCCGGTCGCAGCGATCGTGACATCAATTGCCGCCTCGTAAAGACCAGCAATGGTCCCCAGAGGGCCCGAGATCAGATGCAATTCGTCCTGAATAATCAGCGAAGGAGCCGCGACACTCTTTTCCCGCTTCGTCCGGCGCCCAAAAAATCTGCCCGCTTCCTCTCGCCAAGCGATCATTGCAAATTTATCGAGTGTGCCTAGCAAGATCGATGGTGGCGAACTGTACAGGATTTCGTCCACGATCTGCACCGGTATATGACTGTGGAACGCGCATTCAGCGTCTGGACAGAAGAAGCGGAAGTCGTTCTGCGTGCTCACAATTCCGCAATTAAGCGCGCCCTGTTCCTCAAGCTGATGAGGAACAATGCGTGTTCCGCAGCATGGGCAACGCAAAAGCGTAAAGGGGTTGGATACCGCGCCCACTTGCTGGCACAGCTCTTTATTATAAATGGCATGAGCGTTCGCTGCGCTGCCGGGCGTTACATTATTGCCCACCCAGAGTCCGAGGCTGAAAGGCTCGCCTCCAAGCCTGTTTACATCCTTCCGGCGCAGCATTTCCAACGCACATATGAGATGACCGGCACGCTGGAATTGCTGCTGTGTAAGAAGCCGCAACGTGTACCGCATCAGAACGGTAGTGCCGAGACCTGCTTCCCCTTCGCAGAGGCGGCGTCTCAGCATCTCGAACGCCGCCACTGCAAGGTAAGCTTCAGTCTTGCCACCACCGGTGGGGAACCAGATGAGATCTACGATGTCTCTCTCGGAATCATTGGGTGCCCAAAGTCCTTTTAGGGACAAAAGCTGAAATGCGAGCTGAAAAGGCCGCCAGCGAAGACCGGAAAAGTCCGTGGAATCGGGATCCACAGGAGATATAGTGGCTTTGTCCCCCTTTTCAGCCGCTGCAACTCGGCTTGCATAAACCATCTGCACAAGCATCGCGCGATTGGCCAGGCGGAAACAGTTAAGCGCTTCAGGATTGTTTCTGAGCAAGGTAACGCCACGCCGCATTCTCCCCAATGCCGTGTCGATCCGTTCAAGGATGCGTATGCGCGTTACATCTGAGGAAGCCGGCGTCTTCAGATTATTGAGAGAGTAGCGCCAGCGGGCATATTCATCGACAAAGCTAGCCAGCGACTCAAGCAGGTGACCATCCGGGGTCTGGTCAGATTGAACATATTGCAGGGAAAGACATTGCCGGGAAAGTTCGTGCAGGCCTTCAATATCCGCTGTCACTGGAGGCACTTCAACCGCGGGCAGAAATTCCGCCCGGATCGTCGCCCCTCCTTGGGTATGAAAATTCCAGTCGGCGGCACAGCCATGCCCGACCGCGATCGGCGGCCGGTTACGGTACTGGAGAACAAGTTCATCATCCTCTGGGTCGTTGAACAGCCTATCCGGTGTCGGCCAAGCACTGACCGGAATCGGGACACTGGCCTCAAGCCGAATTTGAAAAAGGCATTGTTCGGGAGTAAAGCGCTCGCCTTCGCTGACAGTTGCTTCATTTACCAGACTGATTGTGACAATCCGGGAACCTGCGGGGCCCGGCCGAAGCACGCAGTAGAGACTGGCGCGGCCGTTAAGAACGGTATCGCGAAACGGTTCCGTTCCGTCCAGATTTACCCGAACGGTCTCTGTGCCATCAGGAGTCAGCGGTCTGCGTTGCCAGATCCTTTTTTTCGGTTGCTGCGGATCAGCTTCCTGAGTGTAACCGAAAGCAGATGCGCAAACATCGAGTGTGATATGTCCCTGCTGCGCGACGGCAAATGAGAAGCCGACAGACGCTGGGAGGCGCTGGAACATGAGGTCAGTGGGGGAATCGATGCCAGATTCGTCATCCGTGTCGGCTCCATTATCAGTTTCGGCCGAGCTGACTTCTTCATGAACGACCTGTCCGGCCACCGCATTGCGCGGAAATAGCATCCCCATGAGATACCGCTTGTCCGGCCGTTCACGCAGGCTCTCATCTTCCCCGCCACAGGGGCCTACCAGTTCCGCGCGGAGCAGATCGATCATTTCCGAACGGACCGTAAATTTCTCAGCGTTAGTAAGTCGGGGCGAACTGTTGCGAACGGTTTCTCTCACTTTGTCGCACCCGTCATGACTGCGGCGCGGGAATAGAAGTTGTAGAGCCAAGTCCGTCCAGCCGGCCCAAGCGATATAGCTAAGCCAGCGTTCGCGCGGGTCATGCCGACATAAAGATAGCTTTCACTGTGTTCGAGCCTAGTAAATGCTTCTGTGGCGACAATAATTGTCCACGCGCGTTCAAGCCCGCGGAAGGTCATAGGATCGGTGATGATGAGCCGCTGTTGCATCGCTTCGATATCCTGTATGCCGCAAACAATGATTGCTTCACTGTCGGGTAGCCACCTTAGACATCTTCTTATTTCCGGTAGGTCTTGTGGTGCTCCGAGCATCACGATGTCCTTAGGATCCACACCGCTTTCGATCTTGCCTCTGATGTAGTCAGCTGCCCAGTCAAGCGCATCCCTGTCACTGGTTTTGACTTCGACCCGTGGTTTTACGCCGCGTCCGTCGATCTCCGAGATGCCAATGTCTGCGCCGAGCGCTTCCTGAACGAGTTTCACAATTTCGCGTGTTGATCTCACATTGTGAGGCGGGGTCCAGCATGTTGCTAGATCTTGCAGACGGCGTCGGCTGTCGGGATCCACTTTATTACACATCGACTGGTTGTCAGGGTCCATAAACCAGCGCCAGCGCCCCTGTTCCAGACCGCCTTTCAGAACGCGGCCCACTCCGGCTAAGCCCTGCTGCGTCACCAGTTCCTGTCCTTCATCTACAATGAGTACGTCAAAAGCGTCCGACGGAAGTTTTTGTAGCTGATCGGCGGATACCACCGTCACGCCAGGGAGCCCTTTCGCAAGATAGGCCGCCAGTAGTGGCGCGCCGATAACAAAGCAGACATTGCTATCATTGCCTAGCGCGCTTCTGGCAGCAGCATTGGCAAGAACGGTTTTACCAGTGCCTGCCCCTCCTTCGACCAGTAAGCGGGGGTTTCGATCCATTCCTTCCAGAATCTGACATTGACGCTTACTGAGGCGGACCACATCTGACCAGACTGCTTCTGCACATTTCGCCGGTGCAGGAGAGTATTGAAACTCGGGAAGCAGCGACTGCAGGTAATCCTGTGTGTCGATTGGATAGATTGTGCGCCCCGATTGCTCGGACCGCTTCCTCCAGTATGCAAAAGCGCGATCGATCGAGGCTGCGAAGGTAGTAGCCTCCTCACACCCCGCACGAGCAATAATGGTCTCAACAGGTATCTCAGGATGATCTGTGGTCCAGTCAGTGAAGGGGAGAACTACAGCCCATCCGAAGACCGAAGGCATATGACGCACACCGCAACGACGCAGCATGTTTCGTACTGCTTGGACGGCGCTTTCCGCCTGTTGGTGTGGCCCTTCCGACTTCGTCCTGCCTTGACTTCGGCCATTTGTGAAGTGCCACTCCCCTTCGTGGTGGCGCACAACCCCCCCCTTCACCTCAATAACAAGGACGCCGCGTTGGTCGACTAGGACAAAATCAGCTTCAGAATAGCGCTTATACTCATGCTCAGGGAGATTGAGCGAATGGATCGCAAAAGCACCATCGGAGGCGGGCATTTTTTCCAGAAGCGATCGCGCACGCCGCTCTCCGTCTGATGTGTCATCACGAAAGATTACGCTAGGAAATAACTTCATTCAGGCCACCATTAGTTGAAGGCATATGCGGCCCTCTCAGGATATTAGCATCATGTAAAATACTTATAAAAATTTAATAAAGACAAGCCTTTGATTGCGAAATCCGGAAATCATACCCGTAGCGCCCCATCATGCTGGCAATGCCGTGCAAGAGAAGAAGTTTCTTGCGCCTCAGCAATGGTCCAATCTTGCCGCATCAAGCTTGAACCCGCCAAACCAACAGTCGCGAATTTTTCCGGAATTATTATTCAGTAAAGGAGGACGGTTTCATTCTTCTGATAAAGCTGGGTCAGACCGGCATGAGCGACCCGGAATTGACTGCGCCGCTTGATGTCCGGCTTTGCTGACGAAGCCTTTTCGATTTTAACAGCCGGATCATAATACACCGCCCCCGTCGAAAAAGCCTTGAGGAACAGCAGAAAATCGGTCTGCTCGCAAAGAAGAACCTGTGCCCCGTAGCTATATTCCGGAGGCGGTGTTCGGGATAAGGAGGGCACGTAGGCCGCCTGCGCATGCTTCCGGTTCCAGTGTGCCATCAGGCTCTTGAAAGTCCACGACGCAGCAACAGCGTCGGTCGCACTGACCAAAGCCATGCCGCCCTCGATATCGGATATCCTGCCAGTCGCAGCATCATATCCCGTCAGGGTCATGCGCAACCCGGTTAGATGGTGGTGACCGCGAGTACAGTCATAGCGGCCGCCAAAATTGAAGCGATCTTCTTTGCCGCTCTGATCCGCGTAGCCGAAACGCTTCAGAAATTCTGCCACGCCCTCGCTTTTGTAGATACCGCCTGTCGGTTCCGGCGTCATAAGGGTTACCGGCGATTTCGGCCTGAACGCTGTGAAATTATTCACGCCATATTGCTTCACTTCCCAGCCCATAAAGTCCGGCTCTGCGTAGCCATTGGGAGTAATGCCAAGCTCGGCTTCAAGAGTATAGCCGCCCCCATTGCGGGCTGCATAGGGCGCCTTCGTACCGTCTTTCGCCAGCTTTTGGGACATGATCCAGTTCAGCTGATAAATGCGGCGCAGTTCATCAAGGAGGATAGTTTTCGGATCGGTAGGTAGATCCAGGCTGAGCGGCAATTCGGTGAAGACGCCTAGCATCGGCCAGTTGCCTGCCGTCAGTTCCTTTGTGATCGGGTCATCGGCATCCGTGACATAGCCCAGGACGACGCCGTCTCGTGTCACGCCGAAGAACATAATCCGTCCTTCATCGCGAACGGTGAGGAGCTTTGAAGGTGCCCCCTTGCAGCCCTTTAGAAAGCCGGACATCCTTACTTCGGGATATTTGGGATAGAGGATCAGGTTTGCGTCAGGTGCGCGGTGCCTGCCTTCTTCATTGATCCAGTAAAATTCGACATCGGCCTTGGCGCGGTCGCGCACGCTGCCGGCCTTTTCAGAAGCGTCTGTGTAGACTTCGCCATGCGGAATGACATTCAGTGCTGCAAAGCCACCACCCAGATATACTTGGTTCTTCGAGTTATCATTGGGCGACAAATGTTTTGCATAAATACGATGAGCGCCATAGTAGCGCATCAGATCTAAAAATTGCTTCAGTGATGCGACCAATTATCTGCCCCTAACAGTCATAGTCTTCTCAGCCGATCTTATCCAGGCGACCAGGTGCTGCATAGCCTCGGAAAAGTCGGGCCGGGTGCGGCCTTTTAGGGCACATTCCCAAACCGTGGCGACCCGCCAGCCAGAGGCCAGCAGGGCCCGGCTTGCGCGGCTATCATTTTCCATATTCCGCTCGATCTTTGTCCGCCAGAAACCCTTCCGCGTGGACGGCCAACGCCGCTTAACAGATAACCAATGGTCCGGAACTAAACCGTGACACGTCCAGTATGCAGAACGCGGCGGGCATGCCGACATCCTGCCAACATATCTGTTGGATGCTTGGAACCGTGTTGCTGCATTTGGAACATATAAGGAACAGGGGTTGCTTTCTGGGACAGATTCTGCCATCAGGGCAGAGATAAACCTCGTGCGATCCTGATCTGAAAGAATGCCCATGCCATCCCGGACCGATTTCAGCCTGCTGCGCGATCGGGCAGGCCTTACTCTGCATCAGGCGGCTGAAGAGCTGGGGCTGGGAGAACGGACGGTGTACCGTTATGAGAATACCCCCGGCACGGCGAGCCGGACGTCTCTCAATTTCCTGCGTCGCATTGCCGATGAACGCCTCCGGGCAAAAGAAAAAGACAGGGTTGATTTCCGTTTTATCGATCTGTTTGCCGGTATAGGCGGCCTGCGGATCGGTTTTGAGGAAATCGGCGGTCGATGTGTCTTTACATCCGAATGGGACAGATTTTCACGGCAGACCTATGCTCTGAACTATCCGGACAACCATGAGATCAGCGGGGATATCCGTCCGTTCGCAGAAGATCCCTCCCTGATTCCGGAACATGATGTTCTGCTGGCAGGTTTCCCATGTCAGCCGTTTTCGATTGCCGGGGTTTCCAAGAAGAATTCTTTAGGTCGGCCTCATGGCTTCCTGTGTGACACGCAGGGAACCCTGTTTTTCGATACAGCCAGAATCATCGCCCATCACCGGCCGGCAGCCTTCCTTCTGGAAAATGTCAAAAACTTGGAACGGCACGATAAGGGGCGTACTTTTGCTACGATCATGCACGTTCTCGAGGAAGAACTCGGTTATCATGTGCAGACCCGCGTGATCAGTGCCGCATCATGGGTGCCACAGAAACGCGAGCGTATTTTTATTGTCGGATTCAGGGAAAAAACAGAGTTTGATCTGAAATCACTGGTTGTACCACCGGTAGAAAAAGGCCCGAGACTGGACTCAATCCTTCTGCCGCATGCAGAGGTGGAACCAAAATATACCCTTACGGAACATCTGTGGAATTATCTTCAGAATTACAAGGCCAAACATGCTGCTGCGGGTAACGGTTTCGGCTTCGGACTGTGCGGACCGGATGATGTGGCACGGACACTCTCCGCCCGTTATTTCAAGGACGGGTCCGAAATTCTGATCCGCCAGGAGGGCAAACGGCCGCGCCGTCTCACACCGCTGGAGTGCGCGCGTCTTATGGGTTTCGATCGTGGCGACAGACGGTTCCGCATTGGCGTTTCGGATACGCAGGCCTATCGCCAGTTCGGAAATGCGGTTGTGGTGCCGGTCATCGAGTTCCTGGCCAATGCCATGAAGCCCCACATACGCTCGGCCCTGGCACGGGAGCGCAGGGATAGCAGAGATGGGACTTCAGGCATGAGACCTGCTCATGATCAGAGCATGGCTGTTGCCTGATATCGTTTCACCGGAACAGCGCAGCCGGATGATGTCCGGCATCCGGGGGAAAGACACAAAACCCGAGATGATGCTGCGGCGGGGGCTGCATGCTCTTGGTTTCAGGTTCAGGCTGCATGACAGGAAACTGCCCGGAACCCCTGATCTGGTTTTCCCGAAATACCATGCTGTCATTCTGGTGCATGGCTGCTTCTGGCATGGACATGACTGTCATCTTTTCCGTCTTCCCGGCAGCCGGACAGAATTCTGGCGGACGAAGATTGAGCGGAACAGGGCTGTTGACGCGCGTACGCAGCTTGTTCTGCGTGATGCTGGCTGGCGCGTGGGAACCGTATGGGAATGCGCGATGCGGGGGAAAGGACGTCTTTCAATGGAAGAAATCCTTGATACCTGTGCATCATGGCTGAAGTCGGATGCATCTGAACTTGAAATCAGAGGACAGTAACTGGTGAGACGGGGATAGCTTTCGGATCAGTTTGAGGGGGGCGTGGCAAAAAGACTGACCGAGGTTGAAACCCGTCCGGAAAGATCCAATCAGCACGAACTGAATGGCTCTATCCGTCAGATGCTTGTCTCACTAGGGTCGCGATCAATCAGTCGCACCTCCCGATTGACCCGCCTCAGCGTGGTCCAATTCAGTCCGAATCTCTCTCTTCACGGCGCTCGCTAGTTATGATCAGCAGGCGACCGACCGGGCTCAACGGTTGCAGATGGGGCGTTTTTCAATCAACTGTCGTTTTCTCAATGGGAGGCTATAGTTGGGTGAAAATTAACCATGAGCCTTTCATGGCTTGCCTTATTAGGCATTTGATATTGTACAATTATATTGCTGTTTGAAGTGAATGTGGGCATCGGTGCTTGCGTGCCCCCGCAACCAGTGAATCCTGCATCAAGAAC
>NZ_BAMV01000058.1 GCF_000963925.1 Acetobacter cibinongensis | reverse complement strand
CACAGCTCTTTGTCTTTCTGGCTACGCATACAAGGATTTTTCTGTCTTGCCCGATAAGCATAATAGGCAGATGGTGCAATCGACAGAACCCTGCAGATTGACCCG
>NZ_BAMV01000059.1 GCF_000963925.1 Acetobacter cibinongensis | reverse complement strand
TCCGGCGCATCAGCCGCTCTACCGTGCAGCGGGCAACATCCAGACCTTCACGTCTGAGCTGATGCCAAACCTTACGCGCTCCATAGACGCAGAAATTATCATTCCACACTCTACGGATGTCATCGCACAGCTCTTTGTCTTTCTGGCTACGCATACAAG
>NZ_BAMV01000060.1 GCF_000963925.1 Acetobacter cibinongensis | reverse complement strand
CCATCCGGCGCATCAGCCGCTCTACCGTGCAGCGTGCGACATCCAGACTATCACGTCTGAGCTGATGCCAGACCTTGCGCACTCCGTAGACGCAGAAATTATCGTTCCAGATCCTGCGGATTTCATGACACAGCTCTTTGTCTTTCTGGC
>NZ_BAMV01000061.1 GCF_000963925.1 Acetobacter cibinongensis | reverse complement strand
AACACCGTCAACACCCTATTTCATATTTCTTTCATTCTTTTGACTTAAAAATCGTAACACTCATGAAACCATGCCGGTTTTCTGCCGTTTTTGCCTATTTTTCTTTCTCTACAAGCGTTTACGGGCTGCGTGGAATCGGTTTTTTTGTCGGGGTTAACGCCTGCGGCTGCATGGAAGGACCTTATAAGAAAGGCCGACCAGTAAACTGGTCGGCCTTTCAAAAGCACTAACTGTAATGCTGCCTAACTATGCTGCGTCTGTCTGGCTGGAGCATCCGGGTATGTCGTCTCCCAACCCCCACCCAGCGCATTATAAAGACGCACAAGATTGTTAGCGATAACGGACGTGCTGTCCGCCAACTGCGTTTGTGACGCCAGAACACGCCGCTCCGCATCCAGAACCTGCAGGAAGCTTTGCAGGCCATGTTTATATTGTTCCTGTGCAAGATGCAGGGAGCGCTCGTCTGACGCCACCTGTGTCTTGAGAGCGTTATTGCGCTTTTGCTCAGCTTCATAAGCCGTCAGAGCGTTATCGACTTCGTTCCATGCCGTGAGGACGGTCTTACGGTACCGCAGGGCCGCCGTTTTTTGAGAGGCCTTTTTCATTTCAAGCTGGCCTTTCAAACGGCCCCCTTGGAAGATAGGCAATGTGATGGAGGGTCCCACATTCCAGGCGCGTGCGCTCCAGAACCCAAGGTCGCGGAATGAGAAAGACTGGAAGCCAAAACCGGCATCAATGGTGACTTTTGGGTAGAAGTCTGCCTCGGCCTGACCGACTTCGGCTGTTGCTGCATGCAATTCTGCTTCCGCCTGCCGAATATCAGGACGACGGCGCGCCACTTCTGATGGCAACCCTACAGGCACAGTCGCTGGCACCATAGGAATAGAGGCAGCCTGCTCCAGCTCGGCATTTAAGGAGCCAGGCGGAGTTCCCATGAGCAGGTTGATAGCGTTGATCTGTTGCGCAATACGCTGCTCAAACTGGGGAATGCGGGCGTTTGTTTCTTCAACCTGTGAGCGGGCGCTTTCAACATCAAGCTCACTGACCAGACCGCTTTTGTAGCGGGATGAGCTGAGATTAAGAAGGTTCTGGGCAGCATCACGGTTGGCTTTGGTAATACGCAACTGCTCCTGCAACCCACGCAGGGACATATAGTCCTGAGCAAGTTCTGCCTGCCGCGCAATAAGAATGCCGCGTCTTTCTTCAAGCGTTGCTGTCAGATACGCCTTCGCGGCTTCATACTGACGACGGACCCTGCCCCACAGGTCCACTTCCCAACTGGCCTGCAAGCCGTCCTGCCATTGGTTAAGCAGGGGGATGGAAACATCTGAGGACAGGGAAGACAGCATCTCGGTCTGGTCAGGCTGTAGATAGTTGTCCGAGACGTTCTTTTTTACACGATCGATAATACGCGAGATCTGCTTGCTGCTATATTGCGCCCGTTTGTAAGAGCCGGTTGCCGCAAGGTTGGGAAAGCGCTCTGCCCCTGCAATAATCAACTGACCACGGCTAACCGCCAGCTGCTCTGTTGCTTGCAGGATATCAAGGTTTTGAGAAGCGAGACGTTTTTGGAGAGACGTGAGTTCCGGGTCATGAAAAGCTGACCACCACTCCGGGTCCGGAGCCTGATCACTCGGCACACTGAGTGCGCGGGATGACCCTTCCAGTTTGGCATGTTGCCATTGCTCTGGTGTCCATGTGGCTGGCTTTTTGAAATCCGGGCCAACCATGCACCCGCCCAGCAGAAATGCCAGAGCCAAAGTACTTGCTCCCAGCGCGTACCGTTTTGCCACCCGTCCGCTCCCAACGAAATTTCTAATTTATACCGAACCGTTCTTGCGCTGACCGATCGGTTCGGTCAGCATGCTAACCTAGCGTTTTTCGATGTTGCGTCAATCGTCATACTTGGGAATAAGCCTTTCATCATGTCTGCTGCACCTCCCCCATCCCATCTGACGCCCACGCCCTGCACGGGGGAATCAGAAGCAAAACGACAACAGATCCTGTCTGGTGCCAAGGTGATTTTTGCCAACCACGGCTTTGAAGGGGCGAGTATGTCCGCCATTGCGCGGGAGGCTGGTGTTTCCAAAGGGACGCTGTACAATTATTTTACGAACAAAGCTGACCTGTTTGCGGCTTTTGTAGAGCAGAACTGCCGCGAAAAGCTGCCTGCGGCCCTTGCTCCCATCCAGACTGTTAATCTACCGGTCAAAGAAAAACTGGCTGCTATTGCACGGGCCATGGTGCACCTGATTACGGCGCCAGAAAGCATTATGCTGTACCGGATTATTGTCTCCGAAGCGCCGCACTTTCCCGAACTGGCTACCGTATTCTGGCAGCATGGCCCAAAACTGGCGATTGGGACGTTATCCAACTGGATTCAGGAGCAGGTTGACCGCGGCGCTTTACATGTGGATGACCCGGTTTTTGCCGCCGAGCAGTTTTTCACCCTCTGCCAGACGCGCATTGGGCACCGCAAGCGTTTCAACATGCCTTTGGAAAATGAAGACGCTGACCGGGAAAAAGTGATTCATGCGGCTGTGCATGTCTTTCTTGCCGCCTATGGTACCGATAAAGCATCCTGACCTGTCAGCTCGGCCGACTTTTACCGCTTGTCGTCACAGCATAAAAAAAGCCCGCATGGCCTGAGGCACATGCGGGCTTTTTCTATTTTGAGCCTGAAAGCTCTTATTTCAGAGCAGTTGTCAGTTGAGGCACAACCTCGAAGAGGTCTCCCTCAATGCCGTAATCTGCAATCT
>NZ_BAMV01000062.1 GCF_000963925.1 Acetobacter cibinongensis | reverse complement strand
CAGTGTCTGGCGGCGAAGTCGATGTGTTCTCTGGAGGTGTTGTCTCTGCGGCCAGCCTCACAAACGGCGGTGACCTGTTTGTGGAGCAGGGCGGGTCTGCCGTTGC
>NZ_BAMV01000063.1 GCF_000963925.1 Acetobacter cibinongensis | reverse complement strand
TTGCGCTCCCGGTACAAGATCATGTTTCCATCGACCGGAAGTTCAGGTTAATTTGGAGCGACAGATGCCGCGGCCAGCGATGGTGCGCGATTGAGAGAAGGCCTGCTCGAACGCAGCAGTACCGCGTCTGATGTCTGGGCCGCACCGCCTATCGCTCAAAAGCCAATGAAGCCTTCATGTAAAAGAACGGCTTTGTCTCCAGGGTTCATAGGAAAAAGCCGCATATCAAGCCTATGCCCTGTCATGTCCAGCAATCTAATGCGGGCAAGTCCGTTATCCGGTCTCGCGTTGAGCATGTCTTTGCCGATCAGAAATCACAGATGGGATTGTTCATACACACCGTCGGTATCACACGGACCACCATGAAAATTGGGCTGGCTAACATCGTCTACAACATGCGCAGCTTTATCTTCCTGGAGCGGATCAGTGCGACCGCGTAGCAGTTCAGCGCGGGTAATATCTTCTCACGGATTAAAACGCAGAGAAAAAGTTACCCTGACAACCATCAACCAAAACATCATAGCCCCGAAATCAGAAAACAGGAATTCAACAAAACGGCTCTTCGGCGGATTCAACCGGTCGTCGCAACACCTTCG
>NZ_BAMV01000064.1 GCF_000963925.1 Acetobacter cibinongensis | reverse complement strand
GGCGGATATGTTCCATCAGTTCCCTATCGCGCCGCGCACGCGGTCTGGCCCTAGTCGGATCTCTTGCTATGGCCGCCTGCTGGTAAAACGTGGACGGGGCAATCGGCAGAACGCGACAGATTGGCTCGACCCCGTAATCGGCACGGCAGGCTTCAATAAACGCGATCATTTGCGAAACGGGCGGTCGAGCTCCGCCTGAGCAAAATAAGCCGAGGCCTTCTTGAGGATCTCATTGGCCTGACGCAGTTCACGAACTTCCCGCTCCAACGCCTTGATCCGTGCCGTCTCGGCCG
>NZ_BAMV01000065.1 GCF_000963925.1 Acetobacter cibinongensis | reverse complement strand
CTGCTGGTCTGGGCATGGCCGTGGCGCACCATCTGCGTGCCGAGGAAGACCCTGCCTACGCAGAACGCAACGTTATTGCTGTCATCGGTGATGGCTCCATTTCCGCCGGGATGGCCTATGAGGCCATGAACAACGCCGCCGTGGCGGGCCCCGGTGCGGAACGGCTGATCGTCATTCTTAACGATAACGAGATGTCCATTGCGCCGCCCGTTG
>NZ_BAMV01000066.1 GCF_000963925.1 Acetobacter cibinongensis | reverse complement strand
CCAAGACCACTCCGTCTCGGTGAAGCGGTTTCTAAGTCATCAGCGCCCCCCTGTCAACACACACGCCAAACTTTCTAAAAAACCCCAGTCGCCCCTCACTGAATCGCACACAATCACCCCCTAAACCCACCAAATCACTCAAAATTAGCCAAAAATATTACGTTAACTTTCGGTAGGGTTTTGAG
>NZ_BAMV01000067.1 GCF_000963925.1 Acetobacter cibinongensis | reverse complement strand
ACCTGTTTGTGGAGCAGGGTGCATCTGCCGTTGCAGCGTCTGTGGCCTCTGGCGGATATCTGGAAGTGGATGCAGGCGGTACGGCCACCGGCACACAGGTTGGCAGCGGCGGCATTGTGCAACTGACAGACGGCGGAATTGCCTCTGGTACCACCCTGACAAACTCCGCCACTCTCTATGCCGGTTCCGGGGCCACGGCAGTGGGCACGGTTGTGCAGGATGGCGCCTCCTTGCAGGTGCAGCAGGGCGGCATTGCCAGCGGCACG
>NZ_BAMV01000068.1 GCF_000963925.1 Acetobacter cibinongensis | reverse complement strand
CGCTTCACATTCCTTGAGCGGACAGGCAGTTCAGGGGGGCAAACGGACCGTCCGGTTTCGGATGGAAACTTGAAAAACCGGACCTTCAAGATCGCGAAATAATCGCAGCCACAATCTCACTCGATTGTAGTTTTTAGGATTTTGTTGTGAAAAGTTAACAGATTATTCTGTTTTTTCTATCAATACCATGCAGAATGCTATGATAAATAATATAGTTCCGGACCCCACTCCATGGCCGATTAGAACTCGTACTTCTCTTTGCGCTGGATGAAGGCGTCCCGCCCACCTTCCAGAATGCTGGCCACCTGATCCCGTATCACGGGAACATCGATCGAGCCTTGTGCTTCCAGCCCGAGACACCCTTGGTTCTCAGCGGCCGTGAACACACCAATCCACTCAGCATCACCGAACACCGGGATGTTGGCATTGTGTGTCGCGAACAAAAACTGTCGACTAGTCTTTGCCTCCCTCAACTCGGTGACGATCCGATCTGCGATGAAGGCGTTGTCAAGGTTGTCCTCCGGCTGATCCATGAGAAGAGGATCAACGTTCTCAAGCAGTAGCATGTGCAGAATTGCAGTGCACTGCTGACCCGTAGAGAGCTTGTTCAGAGGCCGGAATACCCCATCGGCTTGGCTGTGCGCGACATTCAAAAAGATGTCTACGCGATGCCCCAACTCCAAGGCTTCCAACTCCATGAGCTGAGACGACTGGAGCTTGGTGAGTGCGTCAGCCACCATCTGTGAGACACCCCAATCGAGTTGAATATCGGCAGCCCCTTTCTGGATCGACTGAGCCAGCGACAGCGGGCTGATCGTCTCAGCATCCTCAACGAACGCAAGCCGCTTTTCGCCCACGCCATCTAACTTGCATCCAAGCAGGAACGCCATCAAAGGCATGCGGTAAGCTTCCGGTACGATTTCCACTTTCAGCTTACCCTCAAGTCGCTTGTTTAGCCTCTTCGCGGCTTTCTGCAACGCCTGTATGCGCTGCCCACGCAAATCGGACAGTTCGGCCAACAGGTTTTGCCGTTCTTGACGCAAGGTGTCGCGCTGAGACTCATGCGTCGTCGCCCGCGACTTCATGGGCTTGATGCGCTCGATCTCCTCCATCAACTTCTGGTAGGCAACACCGACCTCCTGCCCGCTCTTTCCAGCAGTGGCGGGTAATGTGCGCAGCGCCTTTTCCAACTCGACATCGTGCGCCTGAATCGCCTGCTGCCATGCGGCATGCTGAGTGGTGAACTGTCCTGCCTTGTCATCAAGCAAGGCCTGCATCGCGGTCAGATGGCCGGTGAATCCCTGCTTGAGTTCATCCAGCGTCGTGCGCATGGCAAGCAACTGGGCAGTATCAGGCAAGCCCTTGAGCGCCTCATCATCGATGAAGTCAAGGTCAGGCAAGCTGTTCCGCAAGTCTGTAATCGCGTCGCGAAAGCTCTGTACGCCCTCGGTCGCGGTCTTTGCAATCTCTCGCTCACGCGCGAGCAATGAGGTCTTGGCAAGCTTCTCCTTGACCCCCAGCTCTTCAAAACCGCGAAGCTGCTCCTCCAGCTTGGGCAAGCGCTCAACCTGTGCATTCAGCTCGTCGAGATCGCTCAGGGACTTCGTAAGCTTCTGCTGGTTGTCCTTCAGGCGCCTACGCACGTCGGCACTCTTGGCGTCGTACTCTCCGTTTTGAGGAAGGAAGCGAGCCAGCAACTGCAGCCGGCTGGTTTCATCTTGGGCCAGCTCGTAAATCTCGTTCTGACCATAAATATCGATGCCCGGCAGCAAGTCGCGCGGGAGTAGGGTCGAGACGTTGCCATTCTCGTCACGCACCATCGGCGGTTCGCTATAACGGCGAGAAATGATGTAATGCTTACCGTTCTGGGAAGAGGACACTACTTTTAGCTCAACCCGACCGGCCGAGCGACCAAGATTTTCCTTGATGATCTCTTGGTGGAGCTTTTGTGCTTGTTTGCCTTTGGGTGGCAAATCCAAGGCGAAGCGCAGGCATTCGAGCAAGGTTGACTTACCCGTTCCACGGCCGCCGATCACCGTGTTGAGATGGTCTGAAAAATCCACCCTGACGCCATCAAGGTAACCACCTGCCACCGTCATGCATGCCACCTTACCAATTGGGCTTTGGGCTTGCTGCGAGTTGAGCCGGACACGCGATCCCGGATCGAGGAAGGCCACCTTGAATGCAGCGAAAGTGGGCCTTGTCATCTTGATGAAGCACGTTGCGCTTGGCTGATCCAAGTCATCAGGCTTGGCAACATCCTTGGCATTGATCGCTGCCACCGGGCGCGCACGCCGATAGCTGTCGTCCTTATTCAACAACACCTTGCGATAGAAATCCCCCTCGATGCTCGTGAGGTCATCTATCGACCCCGGAATCTGGGCTGCGCGCAGCTTGGGGTGCTTCCATACGTGGTTCAGGCGATTTTTCAGCAGCCCACTGTCCTGCGTGCAATGTGCAGCGTAGATGAACCCGCCCAGTAAATCGACCTCTTCGATCAACTCTTCCGAACTCAGCCGAGAAGGCCGGATGCCATCCGCTGGGTCATGGAGCTTGAGGTTGCCAAGGTAGCGATCAAGCTGCTGCACCGTGGTATCCTCGGGAAAGAGACAAACGTAATGCGTCTTGTCGTTCGATGCGATCTCGAAGCCTGGAAACACCACGATCCCATGCGGCTGTAGCACCTGACGTAGAGCATCGACGCTGGTCACGCTGCCGTGGTCAGCCAAACCGACAACCTTGATGCTCAGATCAAGGCACTTTTGAAGCAGTGCTTGGTTGTAGCCGTCCTCATCTAGCCCGTGATCGGCTCCCCTGTAAGTGCCGTTGTAACCGACAGGATTGACCTGCAGAGCACAGCGCCAAAATCTCGCGTAGGTGTACCCAATGCGCTGGTCCATCGGTCGATACCCACCTTCCAGGCAGAAAAATGTCCAGCAAAGCATGTTTGCTGGACGTTAAAAAGTTGACAATGATTTTAACAGACGGACAGCACTTTGGACAGGCCAAACCACCCCTTGCAAAGACTGTCCAGCAAATCACCATTTAATGGGCATTCGAAGGTCATTTCCAGAATGTCCGCTATTGGGAACATTTTCAACAAACCGCAATGACTGGCATCAAGACGTAAGCAAACCTATACGTTGATAAAAATACCATCGCAATTTGTAACCTAATTAAGGGCTTTTTTCGCATAATTAAGGGAGATTCGCATAAATTAAGGGAATTAATAACGTGCTGAAATTTCAGAATATTGACTAACATAATTAAGGAATTTCGACATTTGTTGTCGGAATTCCTTAATTAGGAGAAACCTAGTTCCCATGCCGACCACCGCCACGAAAGTAACCTTAATCAGGTTACAAGAGGTCCCTTAATTAGATTAAAATATGCCCGATCTTCGTCGGACTTGTTTCATACCGAGGATTCTCTCTATCTCCGCCTTGGGGGGGTAAACGGAATGTCAGCTGCAAATTGGTAAGAGTGGAGAACCGGACACTCGTATGATCGATAACATCTGCTCCCAAGCGCAGAGCTATCGACGAACCCGTTCATCTAGTTACGTTCCTGATTGGTCCTTAATGTCCGAACGCAGATTTCTGCGTGGCGGGAGAGGACGTGGCTGATTTAGACTGACGATGAAGGGTATCAACCTTTCTGACATGAGCCGGGCAATGATCCTGAGTTGTTCCTCGGTCAGTATGTCGCCTGGCTGTGCACCACAGTTCTCGAAAGCGTATTGAACGGCTTCGTTTACAGCGTGCGATTGTTCTCGCTGTCGCTTACGAGCCACACCGGGGCCGAAGACCGCGTCGGCCGCCTGCTTAGTAGCCTCATTGTCACAGTGCTTATAATCAAAGATATCCACCATGTCGGCTTGAGAAAATTGTAGGCGGACCGAAAGATCGAATTGCATCCCTGTGGTAGGGTCGATCGCATAACAATTTTCGATATCGGGACCAATATAAGTTTCGGACAAAAGGACCACGGCCCGGAGAAAACCGAAATATTCTACGTAACCAAGCAGCATCCCAGTGGTCGAATTTCCCGAAACTGCTACACAATGCAGAGGCACGCCGACGGGACGTTCGATTAGTAAATCGGTGGTCGAGTAATAGCCAAAACAGGCAGGGGCATTTTGATCTCGAAGGTAAACAAGTGCTTGATCACAAGCTACGGCTGGTATCCCGCTATCATGCACAAGGGCAACGGCCGATTTAACGATTGAGCGCCCTGCCTGGACCCCGCCAATCTGACAGGGAATTTCGACCATCCCTTTAGGATAGGAAGTCCGAGCTTGTACCTTGGTCAGTTCTGACTCAACATCAATCTTTGGGAATTTCCTTTGAAGATCGCGTAAAATTCTGCGTGCCTCGGGCATGTCACGAGCAACTACTTGATATTGGGTTCTTCCGCCTACCTCTGTTTTGTCCACAGTCGGTTTCGGTAACGCAAAGCCTCCTTGGGAGAGCATTCGGAAGGTCTCGCCTGCTGTCGTACTGATTGTTTGATCCGGAATGGACCCACGCTCACGCCTGATATCAAAAAAATGACAAAGCCCGTTCAACTGTGAGGTAAGTACTGCATCCCAGTCGTGCCCGGTTGTATTGTTGCAGCGATTGCAAAGAAATCCCCACACCTTTCGAAAACCACCGATTGCATTGGGAATTATGTGCTCGGCAGAATCGTTTTGTGATGTAAGGCTATGATTACAAATAATACAGTTCGCCATATTGGCGACCTTATGCGTCAACGCGTGTAACGACAAGATCCATCGGGTCGGGGGGCATTCTTTTCATCCCGTGTCCGCTTCTCGGTTCCCCTCATAGGGCTTTGGATAACCGATATGAGGCGACTACCGCCTGTCCACTCTGTTTCTGCTGAGCCGACAGGCAGTTTCGTCGGGAATGGAAAATCTGCTGTTTGCGTTTAGAAGTCGAGAAGGTGTCGGTAGTTTTTCAGTGAACCGCTTCGACATCACCATTCTCACATTGCTTCAAAACTGGAAGCATGAATAAGTAGTAGTGGTGTGAGCTAATTATCTTTTGGTTGACAAAACCTAATATCGTTTCATATTTAACGATATTACAATCGAAGCAGCTTTATTATGAATCAAAATAAATTAACTGAGGCCATAGAAAAAATTGGCAAAGTAAGCTTACGAGGTGGCATCTTCGGCAAGACTACTTTAGCTCTTATTACAACGGTCATTTGTATCTCTGCCATTGTGCTGGCAGCGCGGAACTTATATCTAGATATCGCTGCCGTAATTTTAATATTTATATTTTCCGCTTATTTTTTACGGAGACTTCTTCAATTCGCCGAAAAAAATCCATTGATCGCCATTTTGGATGGTGCGGAATTCGTTGCACATGAGCGTATAATACAGGAATCGAAGTATGGTGGCGTTCTGCAATCACAAGCAAATGCGATCGATCATGCGCAACCAATTATCGATAATGCATCTATAGAAGCAGATGATATTGAAGAACCTAAAAAAATAGAGGGGCAGTGATGACAGGTTTTTTCGTTGTTTATTTAGATCGAAAGCCAGATGTCACTGCTGATCAAGTTGAGGAGAAAATGAACAAAGCAATCGACTGGTATAAAGTCGATTCTAAAATGTGGATTCTCTATTCAAGCTCAAGCGTTGAAAAGTTATATGCAAGACTATCACCTCTTGCAAAAGAGGGGGGTAACGTATTCATCTGCGAATTAAACATAGATAATCGACAGGGATGGATGTCCAAATCTTTTTGGAGTTGGATTAAAAAGGAACGTTAGAGAAGAGTAGGAAAGTGTGTCCGCTTCAAGCAAGGAAAACCTAAGCTTTTTACGTCCGATATGAGGCGTCTGCCGCCTGTCCGCTTCACATTCCTT
>NZ_BAMV01000069.1 GCF_000963925.1 Acetobacter cibinongensis | reverse complement strand
ATTAAGGTGTTGCGACGACCGGTTGAATCCGCCGAGTACGGCCCACTCTTTTTGATGCGTCAGAAAGTTTTTAATCATGGCCGGGGCAACTTTCCCAACGGAGGCAGAAGATGCCCCGGCATAGCGGAAATCATAGTCACACTATTATTATAATTTCGTTAAAAATTCTTTTATCATCATTTTTTCTTATGTTCAGCAGAGAGGCTTATTGTGCAGCATGAACAAGAGCCAAAGCACGATCAATGGCCGCGAGCAGTTTTTGCGCAGTTTTTTCTTTTACTTCTGCGGACTTATGCTTTTTGCCGAAGAACAGGCTATGGTTCTCGGCATGTATCGCCTCCCGCAGCTGAGCAGCATCGGCTTGAACAGCCAATTCAGCCTGTGCCACATGCGTTGAGAAAACCTCCAGTTCATCCTGCGCTGTTTCTGGCGCATAACCAAGTCTGTCCCCGGTCTGTGCCGCAAGCACAAGCTCATCTGGCGTTTGCTGCATACGTTCAAAGGGAGCCAAAGCATGATACGCTTCTGTAAGGCGCGTCAGGCGGCCCACAAATCCTTCCGTTGGAATATGCGCCGGGTGAGTGCTATCATAGCGCAGAATAACGGAAGTATGAGACCGCGCAGACTGTGCGGGAAGCGTAATGCTGGTCGTTAAGGTGTTTCCGTCAAAGTGCCAGCCGGGTGTGTCCTGCCGGTAGGTTTTTGGCAAAATACGCCCATTTACCACCACGCTGGCAGGCGGCATTGCGGCCGGAAAGCGCAGTTCGTAGTTTTTTACGGGTGCCATGCCAATGTAATGACCTACTGGTGCTGCGATATCCACACGCTTTTGCGTGGCTGTCTGTGTAGCGCGCACAGTCGTAAAGCTATAGGCATCTTTCTGATAGTCTGTTCCCTGCCCATTATCTTCGTAAATCTTGTATTCGGTTGTGTCATTCTTACTGGACGGCCATATTTCCAGAAGGGTGTGTGCCATACCATCTTTGGCTAAGGGCGGTTCCATAGGAATAATAGACCCCGCCTTTATCAAAAGCGGTGTTTCTTTTATCGAGTAATCCTGAATAACTTTGCGTGGGCCGATGAAGGCTTTTCCACTTGAGCGTTCTATCCATTCGCCGGGCGGTACCCACAACGTGCCCGATGCAAAACCCGTCCTGGGGTCCACTGGTTGCACAATGGGAGATACCACCATGCTGTCACCAAATATATATTCATTAGGAGTCGCGTAGGCATCCGCGTCTTCAGGCCAGTCATAGTAAAGAGGGCGATCAAACGCTATGCCTGTATCATATGTTTTCCGTGCCTCTGTGTACAAATAGGGCTTCAAAGCGGCGCGTTGCTGAAAACTGCTCCGTAAAATATCGGAATAAGGCTCCGGATAGGCCCAGATACGGCGCTCGGCATCCGGGTTTTTAGTCGTGTGCGTTCGCAGCACAGGGCTATAAACGCCATATTGCACCCAGCGTGCGTAAAGTTCTGGGTCAATCTCACCGGGGGAGTGGCCACCCAAATCATGGCTCCAATAGGCATAGCCAACATTGGCGGCCGTTGCCGTAAACCATGGCTGAAAAGCCAAAGATTCCCAGTTTGATTGGGTGTCCCCAGAAAAACCAATCTGATATCTATGGTTTCCCAGTCCGCCCCATCTATGGAACACAAGGGGGCGTTTGCCTTCCCGTTCCTGATCGGTGAAATGCAGATAATTGAGCCACCATGTTGGGTTAAGCCCTGCAATCGCGGTTGTTTTTTCCTGCTGCCAGTCCAGCCACCAGAAATCGACGCCCTGCTTTTCCAGTGGGTGATGCAAGACTAAAAAATAAGCCTCTGCATAGTTTTTTTGTGTAATCAGAAAAGGTACATAAGGCGTATCCTCTGGCATGTTCATGGCTTTTATCATGGTAGGGAAAGCACTTTCCCAAGGCTGAACACCAGAGGCAGGATGAAGGTTAAGCGCAATCTTTATACCTTGGTCATGCAACTGCCCCATAAAAGCAGCCGGGTCAGGGAACAGTGCCGTATTCCAGGTATATCCGCCCCACCCAAGCCGATGGCCAGACAAGTCTTTAAAACCACGTTTTTTAAGCTGGTCTTGGTTGATGTGCCAATCCATATCAATGACCATCACATCAAGCGGCAAACTATTTTCCCGAAACTGTTGCGCCAGAGCTAATAAGTCCTGATCTGTATAGGCCCAATAACGGGACCACCATATTCCAAACACATAACGGGGCGGGAGCGGAATACGCCCTGCCACTTTGCAATAGTCTGTCAGAGCTTGCCGGTAATTATGGCCATACCCAAAGAAATATAAGTCCTGATGCGGTGCTGTGGTGCGTTCCTCCACCCATGGACCATCAGCAACAGATTTTCTGACTGCAGGGGTGTGAGGCTCCGTAAAAACAGGGCTCTGTGTGTCGTCAATAACAGACCAGCCTGAACGAGACAGAGGCCCATCTTCAAGAGGAGACTTCAGATGGGAACCGGAGGCGCCATCAAGTGTCCGGCTTGTGCCCAACAGGTTTGCCGTATCTTTCTGCCCGGCATGCCAAACAGCAGGCGTTGTTTTATCCTTGAGCGTAATATGGAGCGTATTTTCAGTGAATTTACCTTCCGCATCCGGGCGGTAGGTTAAAACCAAATCCTGAGTTTCAAGGGTAAGGCCGTTTGCATCGCTTGTTTTTGTGTAGTGCGGTACGGGCAGTTTTCTGTTGATGAAAACCAGTGTTGCCCGGTCTTCAAACGTATCTGTGCTTGACCATTCCATGCGGATAAGGCGGGATGTCAAAACCGTAAAACGGGCGTGCCCCCAGGTTACCACTGCATCTGGTGTTGCGCGTGGTACGGTCTGTGTGGGTGCGATACGCGGTGCGGCATAAGACAGAAAAGGTGACAGCAGCGAGAAAGCTGCTGTCACCATAATGCTTGCTTTAAAGGTCATAAATTTGTGTAGCCGTATCAGAAAGAGTTCAGAACAACATGGAAGTAGATGCCACGGCCCAGATAGCTTGTGTTGTTGGTATATTGCAGCTTGTTGCCAATAACATTGCTGAAACGGGTTCCTGTCAGGTTCTGCACCTCGTACCGGAAGGACACATTTTTATACACCTTGTGCCAGAAGGCCATGTTCATCATAAAGTATGCGCCCTGACCCTGGTTGTTGCTGGCATAACTGCCAATGCTGGTCAGGTATTTGTCGGTATAGGTCGCGGTTGCGCGCAGGCCGCCTTCAATGGCAGGAATATGCCAGGTCACGGCACCATTTACCAGAACATCCGGCTGGTAAATCATGTGGTTAATACGTGTCTGCTGGCCGCTGGAGTTAACATATTTCATGTTGCCCTGCATCCATGTGGCGTTCATGGAAAGGTCAAAGAATTGCCCCCACAGTGATACAGAGCGGTCAAGCACGGAGAGTTCGAGGCCATGAATGTTAGACCCTGTGGCATTCATGGGTTGGGAGGTATTATACAGGACGCCATCCTGCATACTCAGGTTGCGCAGAGTGTAGATGTCATCCTGAATGATTTTATCAAAAAAGGCGAGGCTCACCATGCCCCGGCTATGGTCGAAATACTGATCAATGGAAAAGTCAAAGTTATGGGCTTTACGCGGCTTAAGGTTTGGGTTGCCACGGCTTATAGAGCAGGCTGCGCCACCATCTTCATCCGCCGTACCACAGGTGACATTTTCGGCCTGTGCAATGTTGGATGGTGTGGGACGACCAATGGAACGGCTATATGCGGCATGAATATTCATTTTCCATGGGAAGCGATGCACAACATCAAAAGATGGAAGCGGGTTGATATAAGCCCCATTTTTCTTGGAAAAGTTGTCCGATACAATACTGTTGGAGACCGTTGGAGTATAGGCTGAATAGCTGGTGTCATCTGTGCGAACGCCAGCAATGAAGACGGTATTTTTCAAAGCATAATGAAGGGAAAGGTAGCCATCAACAACCTCTTCCTTATAGCGGAAGTTGCTTATTTTTGAGTCATAAATGCTGCTTGCCAGTTTGGATTTACCTTGTTTCAGGCTGCTCCAGTCAAATTTCCGACCATCAGCATCCAGGAAAACATAAGGAAGATTCCATTTTGAGGGAACATAATTTGTAAAGTTCGCATATTGCGTCATATCAAAACCAGTATCGTATTCCTGCATACTGATGTTGTTTGCGAGCGATAATTCTCGCCATTCAAACCCGGCGGCTAACCCAAATCCTCGGGATCTATAGTCAGTATTGTACGTGTAGTCTGCGCGCACAGTCGGTATGCCTTCTTCGGCACTCCGCCACTGTTGCTGCATTTGATAAGCAGACCATTTCGCACTTTGTAGTGCCGAATTAGAGAGGGAATTAAGCCGAATAATATCCCCGTTTCTGGCTGTACCAGAATAGTCTGCATATAGCTTTGTGGGGTATGCGCGCATACGCTCCAAGGGTTGGTAATTACTGTACCCTTCCCATGTATACCCTGCACGTATTGCTAAAGCATGTCTGTCGCGGTTCCAGTCTAGACGCCCCATAATGCCATTGGAGTTACGGGCGTAAGTATTCTGGATGCGGCGTACGTAAAGAGAGTTTACCTGAACTGTGCCGCTATTATCTGTCTGGTTTTGGACAGTATTTTTTAAATTATAAACATTCATGTCACCCATCGAGTTTTCAGAACGTCTATAAGTCCAGCCAAGAATAGACGCCTTGATGTTGGTGCCGACAGGCCGCCATTCCAGTTTGCCTGACCCACCAAGTGTCGTGACCGAGTTTGCGTAATCCGAGTTTGAGTAACTGGAAGGCGTCATTCTCCCATTCCAGTTTTTATTTGTCATGGGGTCGACAGTGCTCGTATCAAGCGCTTTACCCGATTTATCAAGATACTGAAAACCACTTGAAGAGCCCGTCTGGTTTGTCACACGTTCCTGATAACGGCTGGAGATAACAATGCCAAACTGCTTCTCCTTACCGAACCGATAAGAAATGTTGGATTTTTCACCCGCCCCGAAATGCGGTGAGTATCCCCCTATACCATTTTTACCGACGGAGCCCTTGTAGGTGGAATAAATGCCGTAGCCATCCAGATGCGCATAAAACCCCTTATGGTCAAAAGCACTCATGGGGATCATGTCAATAATGCCGCCAATGGCATCGCCAGATTGCTCAGCGGTGAAGCTTTTATAAATATTGGTACGAGATGTCATTTCAACCGGCGTATCTTGAAGGTTAACCCGGCGTGTGCCGGACCCCGTTTCACCAATGGAGGCCATTGTCAGGCCGTCAACAGTGGTGTGGTTCAGGTCTGGGCTAATACCGCGCAAACTTACATAACGCGGTTCATCGCCGTTAATAATACCTGTGACACCCGGCAAGAGCACTAGAGAGGAGGCAATGGATGAGTTGCCGCCCAGGTTTTCGTAGGGGTCATAGGCAATGCTGTCCATGACGATGTTGGAGTTACGTTTTTCTGCCTTAACGTAACGATGACCTACCGAGAAAATTGTTTCAGCGTCTTTTGGTTCGTCACGGGCAGTTTTCTTATGCACGCCTCCGGCAGTCGCTTTTTGAATGATAAGGCCACCACCTGGCTTTTCTATTGGCTGCAAACCGCTGCCAGCCAACAACTGGCTTATGGCATCATGCTGGGTAAAAACACCGTTCAGAGCGTGCGCCTTAAGGTTTTTCACGGCGTCCGGTGTATAGACCACCATCATGTGCATTTGTTGCCCCAGTGCATCCAGTGCGCTGGCCATGCTTTGGGCAGGAATATGCACGGGTGTTGCTGTTGTTGCGCCGGCGTTAGCTTGCGCAGCCCATGCGTTAAAAGGCGTAAAGAGTGTGCCGCTCAACAGTGCAACACAGCTCAACGAAGTAGCCTTGGTGTTTTTGATACGCATGGTCAGTGTTTGGCTTTCTGAAAAAGACAGGATCTATCAGGCAGACACTTCGCTGCGAGTTTTCCTCATCATTTTCAGGAGGATTTCATAAAACCGTCACACAACTGCCAGCGCTCGGGCGTTTTTGGTAAGAGATAAAGCGCTATTATGTATAAAATAGAATTCTGTTCTTTTCCTGCTGTATCTTGCAATTGAGCAGCAGAGCTGTTGCGCTGGCAAAGTCCTGCAATTTCAGAAGGTTAAAGCTGCCAGACACCCGACGTTGAGCCAGTGCCGGGCTGGCAATAAGGCATTGAACATCTGAATAGCGATTAAATTCACTAACCGCTTCAGCCAATGTGTAGTTGTTCATGATAATCTGGCCGTTACGCCATGCCTTACGGGCAAAAGCGTTTTCGTCAGACAGGTCCTGCCTGCTTATGAGCACCGGTGGTGTGCCAGAAGTCTGGGAAAAATGAAGGATACTGGGGGAGGTGAGGGTCAGTGACTTCTCATTGCTCTGCCAGTCAAGCGTGCCGGAATAAAGGGCCACGACAACCGCCTGCTCCTGCACGGAAATATCAAAGTCTGCTTTTTTACTCCCCAACCACATTGCGCCTGCTGTGACCTGTAAGGGAAGGTGCTGCACTTGCAGGCCAATGCGGCCTTCAGCCATCATAAGAGCATCATGGCGCGGTGTGGAGGCAAAATAAGCGCCTGACCGTGCATCTACGGTAATCTGGTTTCCATGCCAGTCATACCGCTGTGGCGCCTGCCTGCCGCGGTGCCGTAGCGCAAAACGCTCTCTGGTAGCGCTAGGCGCTACGAGTCCTGCAAAACCAGCTGCACAGGCTCCTGCCAGAAAATACCTCCGCCCACGGCGCGGCGTAGCCGTAAGAGCGGGTGGTACTGCCGTGCGCAGGCCAGAACGATAATCAAGTGCTTGGTAGTGACTCTTGGCCTGAACAAATGCCCCCAGATTGCGTGTGTCTGCCTGCAACCAGTTATTCAGCTTTTTTTGCTCATCCGGCGTAAGGGCGCGGGCGTCACTTAACGTCACCCAATGTGCGGCATCCTCTGTCCGTTTTTGGCTTTCTGTTTGGGAATGGGTGGGCTGCACAAGTAAATCTCGTTTTGTTACCAGACATAGTTTCAGCCAACAGGAGACAGATGTCCATACCTGAAGGAAATTTCACGATATGTCTCTTATGTTATGAATTTTGAGAATGGCAGATTTTATTTTGAATGCTTTCTGGCTTCTACCAGTTTTTGCAGCCCACGGCCTAAATGGCGTTCAACAGCCCGCCGGGACAAACCTAATGACTGTGCAATGTAGTCATGGCTGTGGTTATAGATTTTCCTGAGAATAAAAACATCCTTACAGGGGCTGGGTAGGAGCATCATCTGCTCCCGTAGCCAGTCCAGTTGTTGGCGCGCAGCAAGATTTTGTTCGGGGTTTGGCCGTTCATCCGCAATATTGCATGCTTCCAGTCCGAGGTCTTCGTCCAGATAGCGTATTTTCGATTTCCGGGCATGGTCTATCACCAGATTTCGGGCACAGGAAAAAAAGAAAGCTCGCCCGTTCTGGATATCCTGAAACGGTGCAGCACAAAAACGCGCGTAGCAGTCTTGTATAATATCATCCTCGGTAATGCCGGGAAGCACCATACCGGACAGCCACCGCCTTACAGCATTTTCATGCGGCATAACGTCCTGCGCAATCCACGCCATACGCTCCGCATCCGGCAACAAGGGCATAGGCTGCGCCGTGTTCTCTTCCGGTGTGGAGGGCGTCACATTTCGTTTCATGGAAGGTTCAACGAACATGACCAAATCTCGCAACAAAGGGCAGGGCGGGATGCGTTTCCTCTACACCGCCGTTGTGCCTCAGGGCAAGGCGTGCCGTTGCGCGGCCTCAACCTGTTAGCGGCTTGTTATAACGCCTTTTATTGCTGTCGTTCAGGACTGACATAAAACCTTAACATAATTTTGGGCCGAAAAATGGGGGGAAGGCGCTGCGTTGTTCCGTCTTAAGGGGTAAGTTTCATACTGTGTCCGAAGGTAACCTTTTCCCATGCGTTCAGTTAAGGCGGTTGGTACGTTTGCTTTGCTTTCTTCTACCGTGTCATGGAGTGCAGCGCAGGCCGCAACACACATGTTTCACATCTCAGCCAGTACAGTGCCAGAGGCACTGGCAGCTTTTCAGAAGCAATCCGGCGTGGGTGTGATTGCAAAAGGCGCGGATGTTCAAAAAATTCGTGTCGCTCCCGTAGCTGGTATGATGGACGATCAGGAGGCACTCCAAAAGCTGTTTGCCCAAACGCCTTTGCAGGTGCAGCGGTTGGGTAAAAGCGCCACATTCGTGGTGAGCGCGAAACCCGCCCCCCATGTCCGGAAATCCGGCATTAATGACGTGGAAGGCTTGTTTGTTGTCGGGCATCGTAAAAGCCAGGCAGAAAAACGCACCTCTAACATCGTCATGGATACGGTGCCCTACGACCCGTTTGAAAATCTGGGTGGGAATTCATCAGTGGCCTCATCGCTGGTGTTGTTGCCAGGTGTTACAGGCATTGTGGATGGGGATGAGCCCCGTTATGTGAGCTTGCGTGGGATCAGCCCGGACCTGAACCATACGACCATTGATGGTGTGGCTCTTGCTTCGGTTGGGGAGACGGGGTCTGGCACGCGGCGAGTCAATTTGCAGGATATTCCGGCAGAAATGACCTCCCGCACCAACGTCTATAAAAGCTTTACCGCCGAGCAGGATGCAGATGCCATCGGCGGTGTTATTGACATGATTCCCATGAGTGCTTTTGACCATAAAGGCCTCTATAAATATTTTGATGGATACGGCATTTACTCAAGCTACAGGGGGTCGGTCGGGCATAATAACCTTAAAGGGTATGACCCCCATATGGGGGCAGGGGCCAAAGGCACGATTTCTGATACCTTTGGCAAAGATCATCAGTTTGGTCTTATTCTCTCCAGTCGGTATCAGTCCCGTGTCCGAAACTCCCAGAAGCAGTATGGCAATATGGGCTATACGGACACGGCCGGTAAGGTGATGACAAACCCGGAAGATGGGAACTGGAACGGTCGTACTGCCCCCATCAGTTTTCAATCCGGAAAATTTGCCAATGCCATCACAACAGTTGGCGGGTCAGGTAAGCTGGAATGGCGACCTGTAGGGACAAATCTCTATGCTTCCGTCATGGGGTGGTCTTATGACAGATGGGAACATTCTGTCATGGACAAGCAGGATTATAACCTGACAGGCAACGTGTCTGACCAAAGTGACGATGGAGGCACACGCCGCGTCAACAGCATTTATCTCCGGCGCCGCCAGGATAAGTGGGAGCGGCATCATAGCGGTATGATCGGGCATCTTGACTGGCACAGCGGGCGCTCAAACCTTGTGGCACGGGCAGGCTATACATGGGAGACGTATGATAACGTCTCCACTTATCTTGCAGGCCGCACTTACCCCAAAAACGTGTATGCTAATTACGACCATAACCCGGCAGATGGCAGCGTTTATCTGCTACGCTCTCTGACCGATCCCTCTGTTGCCTCTTCTTCAAAATATGCGTTGAGCACGGCAACAGTAGCACGCCCCCATGCGTGGGAAGGTATTCCAACGGCGCGTCTGGATTACACGTTCAATGCGTCTCCCTCATCACACGGTTTCGGGCTTGTTAGCGGCTTTCAATGGCGGCAGTTGACCATTACTAATGATGTTAATGAGGACGAATACAAGACCGGCAGTGACATCACCGGACAGATTGACCACACAAACTACGTAGCATGGAAAGATAATACGCCAGCCTCTTTCATTGGCGTCAACGGCATGCATTATCCATGGTCAAGCCTGAAGAAAAATGACACCCAAAGTCTGTATGATTCCCGCGTGTCAGACTACAAATATCGCGAGAATATAGTAGATGGATATCTCTCCCTTCACTACCGCCTGAAAAATACGACCTTCATCGCGGGCGTGCGTGTTGATAGCGTGAATTACTCTTCATGGACGCCGACCATTTCCAATGGCGCGGTCTCAGCGGGGAGAAGTAAGACAAACGGCTCTTACATCAACCCTCTGCCATCTTTTGATATTGTGCATCACCTGCCATATCAAATGAACCTGCACACGTCCTATAGCCGCACAATAGGGCGACCCACTCCCGGAAACATTGCGCAGGCAGAGAATATTTCCTGTGATGGAGACGGCGGGGATGGCGGTGGTGTGGCGGAGTGCAGCATTACGCAAGGTAACCCAAGCCTAAAGCCCCGCCGCTCTCATAATTTCGATATTTCTCTGGATAAATGGTTCAACCATAATCAGGGTATGTTCAGTGTTGCCTTCTTCAGTAAATGGATTGAGGACGATATTTACACCTTGCGCACCACAGAAATGATTGGGGATACGCTCTATGATGTGCGCAAACCCATGAACGCCAGCAGTTCAAACATAAAAGGCGTTGAAGTCTCTCTGCTGAACCGGAACATGAAGCTTTTGGGGCAGTATTTTGATGCGTCTGCCAATGCAACATGGCTGGGTGGCAGCATGAATTATTCCAACGGCACAAACATCTTGCGCAGCCATCATCTGATTTATCAGCCAGATGTTCTCGTCAACGGTGCTGTTACCTGGCATATCCCCCAGATTGAAGGCGGGATGCGCGTTGCAGCCAATTATTCCGGGCGCTATCTGACATCTTTGGGAACAACACCTAACCAGAACACGGGTTTTGGGTCTTTGTTTACACTGAATATGGCCTTTTGGCATCAGGTTTATAAAGGTGTCAGTTTCAAATACGAGGTCATGAATCTGGCAAACCAGCAGCCTAAATGGCTTATCGGGGATAAACTGCAATATACCAATCAGCTGGATAATTACGGGCGAGGTGTGTATTTCCACGTCATTATTCACTGACTTTTCAGTATAGGGCAGGTTTTTTAGCGGTCTGGTGGGAATTTTTTCTCACCAGGCTGTTCTTGTTTACAGGTGTTGTTTCGGAAGGTTAGAGTATGTCACTTCGTCGTCGGTCATTGTTATTTGGGGGTCTGGCTGGTTTTGCGGGGGGGAGCTTCCTCCTGCGGCATGCTTTTGCAGCAACGCAAATGCCGCATAACCTTGATGCCCACCCCAAATTTGTTTCAACCCCTTTTACCTTGGGTGTTGCCTCAGGTGATCCGGAGTCAGACGGTTTTGTGTTGTGGACCCGTCTGGCTCCCACGCCGTTGGAAGAGGCAGGCGGAATGGTTTTAAAACCTGTTCTGGTTAACTGGGAGATTTCAGAAAACGAGACGATGTCCCGCGTTGTGTCCCGCGGGCAGGCTATTGCCCATCCGGAACTGGCGCATTCCGTGCATGTTGAAGTAGCGGGCCTGAAGGCAGCGCGGCCTTACTGGTATCGTTTTTCCATTGCGGAGTATCAAAGCCCGATCGGGCGTGCGCAAACCCTGCCTGCCGCTGGTGCGTCCGTTGAGCGAGTGCGTTTTGCTGCTGCTGGCTGCCAGCATTATGAAGAAGGACACTATACCGCGTGGCGTGCCATTTCTCAGGAACCTGTTGATTTTGTCTACCATTATGGTGACTACATTTACGAAGGCAAGGATAGCCGGCCCGGATATCGTAAAATGAATGGGCAGCCCTTCAAGGTCTTGCGCCGCCATATGGGTCCGGAATGTTATTCTCTGGATGAATATCGTCGGCGCTACGCCCAGTACAAAACAGATGCGGACCTTCAGGCTGCTCACGCTGCAACCTCATGGTTTGTCAGTTTTGATGACCATGAAGTGGATAATAACTGGGCCGGTGATACCGACCAGGACCATACGCCAGAGGAAGTTTTCCTGTTCCGGCGTGCGGTAGCCATGCAGGCTTATTACGAACATATGCCACTGCGGCGGAAATCTCTGCCCAATGGCAGCCACATGCAGATATACAGAAACGCTCAGTATGGTGATCTGCTCAACGTTTTTGTGCTGGACACGCGGCAGTATCGTAGCGATCAGGCCTACGGAGATAAAGACGGCCCACAACGTGAAGACGTATGGGCGCCAGACCGCAGCATGATGGGCACAGAGCAGGAGCAATGGCTCTTTAATGGGTTGGCGCAGTCTGGTACGCGCTGGAACCTTCTGGCGCATCAGGTGATGATGCTGAATCTGGGTCACCGGAAATCAGACAGCTCCCCGCTATCGTACAGTATGGACCAATGGTCTGGCTATCTTTACAGCCGCAAGCGTCTGCTGGAGTTTGTACAGGCTCACTGCCCCGGAAATGTAGTGAATGTTACGGGCGATGCCCACCGTCATTTTGCGGGTGACCTTTTGATCAATGCGGATGATAAAAAGCCTGCATCCGTGGAGTTTCTGGCAACATCCATCACATCTGGTTCGGATGGTGCAGGGGATGATGACGGCTTCAGCCAGTCTGTCCGCAGAGAGAACCCGTGGCTGAAGGCAACGACTGACAAACGTGGCTACGTGCTGTGCGATGTAGGGCGTGACCATTGGAGAGGGGATCTGAAAGTCGTTGACCAGGTCATGCAGCCTGATGGGGTGACTTCCACTTACGCCAGCTTTGTTACGGAAAGAGGCCAGCCGGGCCTACAGAAAGCGTAAGAGATAGCGTGACGGACCAAAAGCCCTGCTATCTACGCAGGGCTTTTGGAACACTTTACCAGTTTGATGTTGCCTGCCGCTGAATGTCTTATACAGTCTTGAGACGTTCCTGATGCGCGCTCTCCCATTAAAATTGCCTGCACAACGCTGTAATAGCGCAGGGTGTTAAATTTTTTCGCAGCAGGGTTTTACAGGTATCTTTTTTGGTAGTTTTATTTTAACAATCACGACAAATCCTAGGCTAACCATGGCCCACTAGAGAGCATCGTGACATGATTGAAGCAGAGAACCTTAACGCTGGGCTGTCAGGGCAAAGCGCAGCCAATGTTGCGCGGGCTACCGTTTATGCAGCAACTGGTGGCTCTTATACGGTTACTCTGCAAAATCTTGAAAGCTTTGCGCAAACAATAACCAGTTCTGGTATAACACAGGATCAATATAGTTCCCTGCAACAGGAACTCGAAAATATTACTAAAATTGACGGTGCTTATACTTATGTGCCGTCCATATTTGGTAACCTTATGGATTCTGGTATTGCTGTTGGCACAAGTGCCAGCGCATTTA
This sequence comes from Acetobacter cibinongensis, assembly GCF_000963925.1. Classification (GTDB taxonomy): domain Bacteria; phylum Pseudomonadota; class Alphaproteobacteria; order Acetobacterales; family Acetobacteraceae; genus Acetobacter; species Acetobacter cibinongensis. Next base: position 6,611 of record NZ_BAMV01000069.1, on the reverse strand, counting down.
CGGCTCAAATACAAAAGTGGTTCCTGGGCACAGACCGTCCAACTGCACTTCCTAATGATTCTTTGCAGGATAAAAGCAGCAACAGCCTGTTCCCGACCGATATTTCCACTGCCTATAATCACATTGACCAAGGCTATAACAACGGTGACTGCTACCTTGTTGCCGCCCTAGTGGAAACAGCCGCCGTTAACCCCACCCTGTTGCAGAACATGATTACGGATAACGGCAATGGCACATATGGGGTTCAGTTTTATAACGGGTACGGCAGCCAGTATGTAACTGTTGACTCGTATTTGCCGGGTTATACGGGCGCTTATTCAACAGACAATACAAATTGGGCCGGCCTTATTGAAAAGGCTTATATTCAGGCACAGGCCGACGGTTTGGCCTACCAGATGGCTGCGTCCAATACTTACTCAGCCGTGGCCAATGGTGGGTTTGACCAGCCCCTTAAATCCATTACCGGTAAGGGCACCGTGACGTACGGCCTGAGTGATCTGAACGCTCTGGCAAAGGGCGGGACTATTTATCAAAAAATTCAGTACGATTTGAAAAATGGTATTGAAGTCCTCTTTGGTTCCAACCAGTCCACGGATTATGGTCTGGTGGGTGGGCATATGTTCGCGGTAACGGCAATTGATGATGCGACCGGGTGTTACGTCTTTAACAACCCATGGGGACCGCATGAAACATCCAACTATCAGTTTGAGATTACAGCAGCACAGCTTAATTCACAGGCCAGTGTTAATGATTTGTTTCTGGCGTCGGAAATAAACAATTACATTGTTCGTAATACTCAGGTTCAATCAGGCCTCACCATTGCGGACGGCGGCAATGTGGCTGTTTTGTCAGGCGGTCAGTCTTTCGATATCGTTCTAACAAACGGAAACGAACATGTTTCCGGGGGTAAGGCGTTCCATACGACTGTTACGTCTGGCTCTCAGTTGACAGTTGTCAACGGCACAACATCTGGCAGCGTGCTGGAAAATCCGTGGTCTGCTGAAACAGTGAGCGCAGGCGGTGTCGCTTTTGCCACATCCGCCCTTAACGGGGCCGGGCAGACCATTAGTGCGGGGGGCGTGGCAAGCCAGACTTACGCCAGCGCAGGCAATATTTTTGTATTCTCCGGTGGGAATCTTGCGCAGGCTTCCGCCATAGCGCAGGGGGCAGTGCATCTTTTCAGTGCCGGTCAGGCAAGCCATACGCTGGTTCTGTCTGGTGGTACGGAATATGTGGGAGATGGTGCCGTCTCTAGCGATACAGTGGTTGCCGCTGGCGGAACGGAACATATTTCTGCTGGCGGACTGGGTGTTGGTACGCTTGTTTCTGGCGCGGGTGCCAGCATCTGGATGGACACAAATGCCCAGACGCAGGGCGCGGTCTTGCAGGCCGGGGGGCAGCAGGGCCTTGGTGCAGGGACTGCTTATAACACCATCGTAAATTCTGGCGGCCTTCTGTATGTGGTCAATGCCGCGGGGATGGCTGTCTCTGCCACGGTTAATCAGTCAGGCTCGGCCGTTGTCACGAATGGCGGTGTCGTATCCGGTGTCGCGGTCAAGAGTGGCGGCAGCATTACCATTGATGGCGGCAACACATCCAATGTTGCTCTGGCCGCAGCAACAGGTTCTGTTGCGTCCAATGGCGTGGTCAGTGCTCTGACCCTGAGCGCAAGAGCCACTTTTTCCGTGGATAACGGCGGTATTGTTCGTGGCGGTCAGGTGAGTGACGCGGGGTCGTGGCTGTTTGCAACCTCCGGGGGGGCAGGTTAGCGGGGTTACTCTTACCAGCGGTGGCCAGTTGAATGTTACCTTTGGCGGTACAACGGCGTCCAACACAGTTAAGGCTGGCGGGCAGTATTTCCTTCTTGCTGGCACGTTGGACAGTTCAACAACCAATATTTTCCAGTCTGGCGCGGATGTAAAAATCACCACCGACGGGGCAGGCCATTATGGCTCTGTCACTAATTTTGCCGTCACCAGTGGTGTAGGGCTGCGTGTGCAGGATGGTGCTACTGGCTCTTACGTGACAGTCAGTGCTGGTGGTCAGGCACGCGTTCTGGCCGGTGGCAGCTTCTCTTCTGATACGGTTTTGTCGGATGGCACGCTGTCCGTTTCAGCAGGTGGCACAACAACCGGTACGGTGCTGCGTGGCGGGACAGAAAATGTAACGGCTGGTGGCAGCACACGCGGCACCGTTATCAGTGCCGGAGGGGAGCAGATTGTCTCAACCTCCGCAACAGCAAGCCAGACTGTTGTGCAGGCCGGGGCGGTTCTGTCTGTGTCCGGTGGTACAATCAGGAATGCGCAGGTTTCCGGCACCGAGAACGTGTATTCTGGTGGTGTAGATAGCGGTTCCTATATTGCGCAAACTGGTGTTTTAAATATTTACGCAGGCGCATACGGGCCTGGTAGTGTCATTGACGGCACGGAAAATCTATATGGTCTGGATAGCGGTTCCACCATTAACAGCACCGGTGTGCTGAATGTTTATTCCGGCGGTGTTGCCAATGGTGAGACAGTTTATGGCCATGAGAACGTCTATTCAGATGGGGTAACAAATAACAGTTTAGTAACGTCGCAGGGCCAGATTGCGGTTTCTGGCGGTGTTGCCTCCACTCTTACCGTAACGGGGAGTGGCGCCGGAGGCCAGGTTGTGTCCGGCGGCACAGTGTACGGACTTGTACTGGCATCCAATGGCCAGTTCACCGCCATGCAGGGTGGGTCAGTCAGCGGTGGTGACATCACCGGGCCTGCCGGGTGGCTGTATGTGTCTTCCGGCGGGATCGTTGCTGGGCTTACGGTCTCCAGCGGCGGCCAGATCAACATGAATTCTGGCGCTGTCGCGGTGTCTAACACTATTGGAAATGGCGGCCAATATTTCCTGCTGGCGGGCACGCTCGATAGTTCTGCAAACAACATTTTTACGTCCGGTGCTGATATCAAAATCACGTCTGATGGCCACGGTAATTATGCTGCGGTGCGCAATCTGACCGTGGGTAATGGCGTTGGCTTGCGTATTCAGGACGGCGCAACAGGCAGCACTATAACGGTCAGCAGTGGCGGTTCGGAGCGGGTGTTTGCTGGGGGTACTCTCTCAGGCAGCACCGTGATGTATGGTGGCAACCTGTCTGTTTCCAGTGGCGGTACTGCCAGCGGTGTAACGCTGAGTGGCGGGAAGGAGACAATATTTTCTGGCGGTGTTGATCAAGGCGCCACGGTTTATGCGGAAGCCTCCCAGACCATTCAGGCAGGCGGGTCCTCTGTTTCTGCTACTATTATTAGCGGTAATCAGGTTGTTTCTTCAGGGGGTGTTGCGTCAGCCGCAACCGTCAGCGCTCTAGGGTATCAGCTTGTTTCCAGCGGGGGTGTGGCTCTTGGCACAACCGTATCCAGTGCAGGGTATGGTGTTGTTGCCAGCGGTGGTATTGTGTCACAGTTCACGGATGCAGGCGGAACACTCACAGTAAGTTCCGGTGGCTCTGCGGTGTCAGGCACCCTCTTGGGGGATGGCAGTGTCATGAGCAATGCTGGGTCAGCCAGCAACCTGACCATAAGCAACGGGGCAACTGCTTCCAACACCGGGCAGGCAGACGGCGTTCGGGTCGAAAACGGCGCAACGCTGGTCAATAATGGCGGTGTCGTCTCAAACGTGCAGGTGGATGGAGAGAGCGGTTCTTTTCTGCTCCTCAGCGGTTCTGCTCAGTCTGTCGTTTTGACCAACGGCGCGTATCAGGAAATTGATGGTGGCGTTGCCACTGCTCTTCAGGCGCACGATAGCAGCACAGTCGGGCTTATGGGTGGCAGTCTGGTGTCTGCCTCCTTTGGCTCTGGTGCATCGCTTGCTGTGTATGGCGGGAGTGTGAGCGCACTGACGCTTGAGTCCGGCTCGACCGAATATGTTCAGCAGGGTGCAAGCGTTAGTAACCAGACACTGAATGATGGCGTAACGCAGCAAGTGTGGGGCGGAACCGCCAGCGCAATAACCGTCAATGCCGGTGGCTTGCAGGATGTGGAAACGGACGGCATTGCCGTATCAGCCACGCTTTCTGGTGGCAGCCAGATGGTTAATGACGGAGGCAGCGCCGTTTACACAACGGTTCTCGCCAACGGAACAGTCACTGTCAGCGGTGGTACAGTGCTCAATACCACCATAAGTGCCACCGGTCAGGTTTTGCTGGCAGCCGGGAGTGTGGGCGGAAATACGTTGGTTGGTTCAGGTGCCTTGTTGTCTGCTGCCTCTGGCGTAACTTTGTCTGGTAATATTGTGGACAGTGGCATGGTATCTGGCGGCACGGTCGTGTCCGGTGCTCTGCTGGATGCCACAAACGGGTCTGCTGGCGGTGTTTATATCGGTAATGGCGGCAGCGCGTTTGTTGCGGAGGGAGACCTGCGTGACACCACTGTTCTGTCCGGCGCTACACTGACTGGCGGCCTGAATGGCAGTTACAGTGGCAATACCGTGATTTCAAATGGTGGCCATGTGTTTGGCGGTGAAGTGCATGGCACACTCACTGTCTCCAGTGGGGCAGATGTCAACCAGCTTTGGGTAACCTCTGGTGGCGTTGCAAACATTCAGTCCGGCGCTACGTTGAAAAACGCCATCACTGTCAGGTCGGCAGGTACGCTGATCATTTCCAGCGGTGCTTTCATGTCTGGCGCAACAGTCATGCTGTCAAGCGGTGGCCACGCTACCTTGTATGCTGATGCAGGCGGTACGGTGCTGCTGGATGACAGCACAAACACGAGTCTTGTTGTGTCTGGTCTGGCTTCTGGGGGTACGCTGAACACGGTTATCAGCGCCTTTAACGGAAGCAGCGCCAGCCTTTCAGATGGCATTGAGATTGCAGGCCTCAAGGCCACGGATATCAAAGCCGTTAGCTACCCTGATGCAGACCATGTGACCCTGACCCTGAACGATAACAGCACAATTCACATGAACATTGTGGGGGCTGAAGCGGCCGGGTATTCCCTGCAGAGCGCGGCTGACGGCAATGCTCTCTATGAAGTCTGTTTTCTGGCCGGCTCCATGATCCGCACAGCCTCGGGGGATGTTGCGGTCGAGGATATTCGCATAGGGGACAGCCTGCCAACATGGGATTGGCAGGCCCGCCGTACAGTGGTGCGCCCGGTGGTGTGGGTTGGTCGCAAACATGTGCGTGTCAACACAGCTTTGGCAGATGCGGATGCAGGCTACCCGGTACGGGTGCTCAAAGGGGCTCTTGCTGATGGCGTGCCATGCAAAGACCTGCTGATTACACCAGAGCATAGCCTGTTTTTTGAAAACAAGCTCGTGCCTGTCCGTATGCTGGTGAATAACCAGAGCATTTTCTACGATCGTTCGCTCACCTCATATGACTATTTCCACGTTGAAACAGACAAACATGCCCTTATCTGGGCCAATGACGTTTTGAGCGAGACCTACCTTGATACCGGCAACCGCAGCAGCTTCCGTCAGGATGGCGCTGTGGCGCGTCTGGCTGTGTCTTCCAAAGCGCAAAACTGGCAGACCGATGCGGTGGCACCCCTCGGCGTCAGCCGCTCTGATGTGGAACCGTTGTTTGCCAGCCTCAAGGCCAGAGCGGGGGCTGCTGGTCTGCCTCATAAAGTAGAGGCCGTACCGCAAACAGATGATGCCGGGCTGCATCTGGTAACCCCGACCGGTCAGGTGCTTCATCCGCTGCGCCAGCAGGGGCAAAGGGTTATTTTTGCCGTGCCCTCTTCGGTCGAGAGTGTTCGTCTGGTGTCCCGTACCGCCCGCCCGAGCGAGGTCATTGGTCCGTTTATAGATGACCGCCGAGACCTTGGTATTCTGGTTGGTAAAATTACCGTTTTTGATGGCACGACCGTTCAGCCCCTCACCAAGCATCTGGAGCACGCTGACCTTGCCGGGTGGGACGTGCAGGAGGCAAGCCCATGCCGCTGGACTAACGGCGCAGGCTTCCTGCCGCTAGGGCAGGGTAGGGTGGGCCTCCGCCTGCTCACTGTGCAGATTCTGGCAGCCGGTCCTTACCTTCAGCAGCCTGTGACGCAGTCAAATGCTGCACGTGTTAAGGTGTGACCAGAGCGGTTACGTCCTTGAGTTACTCGGACTGCGTTCAAGATATTTGCGCGCAGTCTGGCAGTATCGTTTCTGCATTAGAAACGGAATTTGGTGAACACGGTGACCGGTGTAAGCTGCGTGGCTTCTAATGCCAGCGTGCAGTGTGCTGCGTGGGCTCAGCACCTCTTAATTTATTGAGCTGAGTGAGATGTTGTGATTCACAGGCTTACCGATGGAGGGTGGGCCTGTGAGTGATGTGTTTATGCTGTCTCAGAGGCAGAGGAAGTCATTTTTCCCTCTGGCCCACGGAGTGCCACGCGTGGATGATTGGCGTGTTCTGAGCTGGATCGTATATGTGATCCGTAACAGTCTTCAGTGGAAAGACGCTCCGAAAACGTATGGTAAGCACAAGGCTTTGTATAATCGCTTTATCCAGTGAAGCTGCCTAGGTTTTTTTGACAGGATCTTTATCGCCCTGACAGAACAGGTTGGCCGTTCGAAGCACCTGATGATCGATGCAACACACATCAAGGCACACTGGACATCGGCGTCCCTGCTCAACAAGGGGCTTT
>NZ_BAMV01000070.1 GCF_000963925.1 Acetobacter cibinongensis | reverse complement strand
GCCGATGGTGTGGTCTCTGCCTTTGGCACTCTGTTCGGGGTTACGGTGTCTGGCGGCGAAGTCGATGTGTTCTCTGGGG
>NZ_BAMV01000071.1 GCF_000963925.1 Acetobacter cibinongensis | reverse complement strand
AAGGTGTTGCGACGACCGGTTGAATCCGCCCAATATCTGTCGATCCGATATACCGAACGCCTGGCGCTGGCTGACATAGACGCCTCAGTCGGCACGGTTGGTGACAGCTACGACAATGCACTGGC
>NZ_BAMV01000072.1 GCF_000963925.1 Acetobacter cibinongensis | reverse complement strand
TCCGGGTCCGAAAAAGCCTGGGATAAAACCAAAGACGGTGCAGACAAGACTTGGGACAAGACAAAGTCCGGGTCCGAAAAAGCCTGGGATAA
>NZ_BAMV01000073.1 GCF_000963925.1 Acetobacter cibinongensis | reverse complement strand
TGAGCAATGCCGGGACCATCTCCAACGGCACATTAGTGTCCTCTGCAACACTGTCCGTCACCAGTGGCGGTGTGACCAGCAATGTCGTTGTCTCCGGTGGCACAGAAACGCTTTACCAGAATGGGAGCGCTATTTCTGCGGTAGTAGAAGCCGATGGTGACGCTGTGGGCCAGATCATCGCGTCTGGCGGTAGTGTGCAGACGGCTACTGTCAATTTTGGCGGTTCTATTGACCTCCTCAGCGGAGCCTCTGCTGACCATGTAACACTGACTGATTCCAATACTGGCCTGACGGTATTCAGCACGGCGAGCGCAACGAACACGGTTGCGGATAAAGGCACTGTTTTTGTCTCAGGGGGACAACTGTCCTCTACGACAGTTGTGAGTGGTTCCGTTTTTGTTAATGCGAACGGACACGCGGACAATACAATCGTCTCGACAGGTCGTGTTCAGGCTTGGGATGGCGGGGTTGTTACCTCCACAACGGTAACTGGTAGTGGCACTGTTCAAGTGATTGGTACGGGCGTGGCTTCCGGGACCGTCCTGCAGGGGACTTCTGCCGGTCTGGCTGTCTTCCAAGGTGGCACGGCTGTCGATACGACGGTTGCAAGTGGTACGTTCGTTTTGGCCGCCTCAGGCACCCTTGCTGGCGTAACAACAGTTGAGCAAGGTGGTT
>NZ_BAMV01000074.1 GCF_000963925.1 Acetobacter cibinongensis | reverse complement strand
TGAGCAATGCCGGGACCATCTCCAACGGCACATTGGTGTCCTCTGCAACGCTGTCTGTCACCAGTGGTGGTGTGACCAGCAATGTCGTTGTCTCCGGCGGCACAGAAACGCTTTACCAGAATGGGAGTGCTGTTTCTGCTGTAGTAGAAGCCGACGGCAACGCTGTGGGCCAGATCATTGCGTCTGGTGGTAGTGTGCAGACGGCTACTGTCAATTTTGGCGGTTCTATTGACCTACTCAGCGGAGCCTCTGCTGACCATGTAACATTGACTGATTCCAATGCTGGCCTGACGGTGTTCAGCACTGGGAGTGCAACGAACACGGTTGCGGATAAAGGCACGGTTTTTGTTTCGGGGGGACAACTCTCCTCTACGACAGTTGGTAGTGGTTTTGTTTTTGTCAATGCCAGCGGCCATGCTGATAATACAACCGTTTCGACAGGTCGTGTTCAGGCTTGGGATGGTGGGGTTGTCAGTTCCACGACTGTAACCGGTAGTGGCTCTGTTGTTGTATTTGGTACAGGCGTGGCTTCCGGGACTGTCCTGCAGGGAGGCTCTGCTGGTCTGGCTGTCTTCCAGGGTGGCACGGCTACCAACACGACAGTAGGTAATGGCGCATATATCTCCGCAGTTTCAGGAACACTTGCAGGACAGACCATTGCATCTAACGGGAGCGTAGTTTCGCTGGACGCCGACAGTAAACTTGAAGGCAGTCTGACATTAGAAGATGGAGCAAAGGCAACGCTCTTTGCTGGTGCGGGCGGTACCGTCATTATGGATGGTAGCCAAAACACTGGCCTTGTCGTCAGCGGTCTGGCATCCGGCGGTAATTTGTCAACAGTTATCAGCGGTTTCGACGGAACATCCGGAGGACACTCCGATGGGATTATGATTGCTGGTCTGAGCAAAGAGAATGTGAAGTCTGTTGTCAATTCTACGGATGGAAACTCTGTCACGATTGATCTTGTGAGTGGCAGCCCGATCGTTTTAAATATTCTTGGAATTGGTACGCAGCAATACATTGAGTTCACTCAGAATGGTATGCTGTTTGAAGTTTGCTTCCTTGCGGGTTCGATGATCCGGACGACTGCTGGAGATGTGGCGGTAGAAACACTCTGCATTGGCGACCTTGTGCAGACTTGGGACTGGAAGGCGAAGCGGGCAGTCGAGCGTTCTGTAATCTGGACTGGTCGTAAGAGCATGACTGTCAGAACTGATCTTGCCGACGATCAGGCAGGTTATCCGGTTCGCATCCGCAAAGATGCGATTGCAGATAATGTGCCAAGTCAGGATCTACTGGTTACCCCGGAACATTGCCTGTTTTTTGAGAATCTCTTTGTGCCGGTGCGTATGCTGGTCAATGGCAGCAGTATTTTCTACGATCGTTCCATTACGGCTTACGACTACTTCCATATTGAGACAGAAGAACATGCCGTTATATGGGCTAACGACATGCTGACAGAAAGCTATCTGGATACAGGTAACCGCAGCACTTTCCAGCAGGATGGCGGTGTTGTCCGTCTGTTTGCCAGAGCATCTGAAAAAACATGGGATGCCGATGGTGCAACGAACCTTTGCGTTGAGCGTAGTTTTGTTGAGCCTTTGTTCAATACTCTAGCAGATCGTGCAGCAGCACAGGGTTTTGCCTATCAGGCAGAAGTTTTGGAAGTGACACAGGATTCTGACATTCATCTGGTGACAACTCTGGGTCAGATTATTCGTCCTGCTCGTCAGAAGAATGGTAGTGTTGTTTTCATGCTTCCGGCAGATGTAGAAGCGGTGCAGATTACAACCCGTACAAGTCAGCCAAGCCAAGCGGTTGGTCCGTTCGTCGATGACCGTCGCCAACTTGGAGTACTTGTCGGCCAGGTGGCTTTGTTTGATGGAAAAAACAACCACGCGATCACCACACATCTCGATCAGCAAGATTTATTGGGTTGGGATGTGCAGGAATCTGTGCCTTGTCGTTGGACGAACGGAAATGCAACATTACCTCTTCCGGTTATGCAAGGTAAAGGCTTGCGGATGCTGACTCTTCAGATCATTGCGGCAGGTCCGTATGTAATAAATAAGGTGAATAAAAAAATAAGAAACCTTGAAAACGTTGGTTAAACACTAAAGAATCAAAAATCCCCTCTCTTGTGAAAGAGAGGGGATTTTTGGTGAAAACATTAAAATATTAGAGCAAAAATTATTTGTTTTAATCCGTAGGTCTTTTTCTGGCGGCCGTTCGGAGTGCCCGCAGCTTTGGGGATAGGGCATTTCTTGTAAAAATCTTTCTGAACTCCGCCATTCTGAATTTTTCAGGGAGGTAAATCTGTCGATCAGTTTTCCGTTCTGATTTTCAATGATGTGATCTCCTAGGCTCAGGCCTCATTTTTTGAGGTAGAAGATGAAGCTTGCTGCGATGTGGATAG
>NZ_BAMV01000075.1 GCF_000963925.1 Acetobacter cibinongensis | reverse complement strand
TCAATGATGAAGGCCACATAAACAAAGCCCTGCCAGGTGGAAACATACGTGAAATCCGAAACCCACAGTCTGTTAGGGGCTGGTGCATGAAACTGTCGCTGTACCAGATCCTGTGGACAGGGCCGCGCTGGATCGGGCCGTGTGGTTCTGACCCCCTTACCACGAATGACGCCTTTCAGTCCCATCCGGCGCATCAGCCGC
>NZ_BAMV01000076.1 GCF_000963925.1 Acetobacter cibinongensis | reverse complement strand
CCAGCTTTGGCGCTATCATCATCACCGCAGACCACCGCGAAGAATGGTTCTTCTCTTCCTCCAGAACCATGCGGGCT
>NZ_BAMV01000077.1 GCF_000963925.1 Acetobacter cibinongensis | reverse complement strand
AATGTGCCGTTGGAGATGGTCCCGGCATTGCTCACAGCGCCTGAAAGGGTCAGATCGGAATAACCGCTGACAAAACCACCTTGCTCAACTGTTGTTACGCCAGCAAG
>NZ_BAMV01000078.1 GCF_000963925.1 Acetobacter cibinongensis | reverse complement strand
AGATGGTGCGCCACGGCCATGCCCAGACCAGCAGAAATGGAGGTGGAGGAGTGTGCCGCGCCAAACGGGTCGTATTCGCTCTCCGCCCGGCGGGTGAAGCCGGACAGGCCCCCCGGCTGGCGCAGGGTGCGGATACGGTCACGCCGCCCTGTCAGGATCTTGTGCGGGTAGGCCTGATGCCCCACATCCCAGATGATCTTGCTGGCGGGAGTATCGAACACGGCGTGGAGGGCCACGGTGATTTCCACCACGCCCAGAGACGCCCCCAGATGGCCGCCTGTGGTGGAGACGGCATCAATCGTCTCAGCCCGCAGTTCGTCTGCAACCTGCTTGAGCTGCTCAACCGAGAAGTTCCGCATGTCCGACGGATAGGTCACCCGGTCCAG
>NZ_BAMV01000079.1 GCF_000963925.1 Acetobacter cibinongensis | reverse complement strand
TGACGTGCCCCCCGAAAATGTAACCATTTAAAAGTAGAGTCCGATCGAGAAGGATACGGACGGATGAAACGCAGTCGCTTTACGGAAGAGCAGATCATAGGGATCCTGAAGGAACAGGAGGCTGGGCTGAAGGTCTCTGATCTTTGCCGCAAACACGGGATCAGCGATGCGACGTTTTACAAATGGAAGACCCGCTATGGTGGCCTTGAGGTATCTGAGGCCAAACGGCTGAAGGCGTTGGAAGATGAAAACAGCCGCCTGAAACGTCTTCTGGCGGATGCGATGCTGGATAATGCGGCGTTGAAGGAAATTGTTGGAAAAAAGTGGTGACGCCTGTCGCGAAACGGCAGGCGGTCCGACATATTCAGGAAGCTCTGGAATTGAGTGAACGCCGTGCCTGTGCGCTTGTTGGCGTCGCCAGGCGTGTTGCGCGGTATGTTTCCACCCGGGCAGATGATGCTGCCCTGCGCCAGCGCCTGCGGGATCTGGCGGCCCAGAGACGCCGCTTTGGATACCGCCGCCTGGGCTATCTTCTGGCGCGGGAAGGGTTCAGCCTCAATCACAAGAAGCTGTTCCGCCTTTACCAGGAAGAGGGGCTGAAAGTCCGCCACCGGGGTGGCCGCAAGAGGGCACTGGGGACGCGTTCTCCCATGACCATCCCTCAGGAACCCGGGCAGCGCTGGAGCCTGGATTTTGTCTCGGATGCCCTGATCTGTGGCCGCCGGTTCCGCATTCTGGCTGTTATCGACGATTTCAGTCGCAAGAACCTGGCATTGGTTGCCGACACGTCATTATCAGGTGGACGTGTGGCGCGGGAACTGACGGCCCTGGTGGAACGCTATGGCAAACCCCTCATGATTGTCAGCGACAACGGTACGGAGTTCACATCCCATGCCATCCTGAAATGGGCCGATAAGATGAAGGTTGAATGGCACTATATCGCCCCCGGGAAACCGCAGCAGAACGGGTTTGTTGAAAGTTTCAACGGCCGGTTGAGGGATGAATGCCTCAACGAAACGCTGTTCACCTCCCTCAGCCATGCCCGACATGTTCTGGCTGACTGGCGGGAAGACTACAATACGGTGCGTCCCCATTCCCAACTGGATGGAAGGACACCGGATCAGATCGCCAGACAAGGGTCTCGGGGGCATGCCCCCGAGACCCT
>NZ_BAMV01000080.1 GCF_000963925.1 Acetobacter cibinongensis | reverse complement strand
TCCACCAGTCATGCAGGCTGTCGCCCGAGCAGCCCAGCTTGCCACCAATCTCGCGACAGGCCGCCGATAGGCTCGGGTAATCCGAGCGATGCTCGTCCAGAAGGCGCACAGCGCGCTCACGGAACTCAGGCGAATAACGCGATGTCTTCTTCTTCTCTACCATAGGGCTCATCCTCCGAGAGTTTTACTCTCCGGTAAACCCGGGGCAGTTCAATA
>NZ_BAMV01000081.1 GCF_000963925.1 Acetobacter cibinongensis | reverse complement strand
TGGTCCGCAGTGATGATGATAGCGCCAAAGCTGGATATTCATCCTGACACGCTGTCAAAATGGACCCGTCTGCATGAGCGGG
>NZ_BAMV01000082.1 GCF_000963925.1 Acetobacter cibinongensis | reverse complement strand
AGCCCGCATGGTTCTGGAGGAAGAGAAGAACCATCCATCACGTTGGTCCGCAGTGATGATGATAGCGCCAAAGCTGG
>NZ_BAMV01000083.1 GCF_000963925.1 Acetobacter cibinongensis | reverse complement strand
CCATCCAGCATCTTGCTGGCATGAAGGACAGCCGAGTCATTGTTGCCGTAAACAAAGACCCGGAAGCCCCGATTTTCCAGATTGCAGATTACGGCATTGAGGGAGACCTCT
>NZ_BAMV01000084.1 GCF_000963925.1 Acetobacter cibinongensis | reverse complement strand
CGTTCTGTCTCCACAAAACCCGGGGCAATTCAGAACGGGCCGTCGGGATCGGTCGCAGCATGCTCAGTCGCTGGTTGCGGCAACACGGATGGACATTCAAAAAAAGACCGCTCATGCACTGGAGCAGGAGCGTGAAGACGTCCTGAAGCGACGACAGGACTGGTTTGATCTCCAGCCTGACCTTGATCCGCAACGTCTGGTGTTCATTGACGAAACCAGCCTCTCCACGAAGATGGCCCGTCTGCGCGGGCGTGCCTTGCGCGGGGAACGTTGCCGCGCCGGTGTGCCGCACGGTCACTGGAAAACCACGACTTTCACCGGGGGGCTGCGTCTGACAGGCCTGACCGCGCCCTTCGTGCATGATGGTCCCATGAATGGCAGGATCTTTCAGGTTTATGTCGAACGGGTTCTCATCCCGACACTGAAGCCGGGCGATATCGTCGTGATGGACAATCTTCCGGCGCATAAGCTTCCGGCGGCACAGAAGGCCATTGAGCAGGCAGGGGCGGAACTGATGTTCCTTCCGCCATACAGCCCGGACTTCAATCCCATCGAAATGGCCTTCTCAAAACTCAAGGCCTTGCTGCGCGCCAAAGCTGAACGGACTGTCGGTGCTCTGTGGGATACCGTCGGCGCACTGCTTCCGGCTTTCACTCCCAGTCAATGCGCCAGTTTCTTTACAGCCTCTGGATATGAACCAGATTAAAGTGGAACCGCTCTAGTTAAGTTGCTGGACTGCTGTCTGGCTGAACAACCATTATTAGCTTCAACCTTCTAATTCATGCGTCCTTGACATATAAGCCATTGACGTATAGTTTACTGAAAGTGTCAAAGTTGCAAACCGTTGTTGAACTGCCTGAATTCATAAAACGGGCAAAAGCCTTGATGTCAGACAACGATCGGATGGCTCTGATTAACACGCTCGCGGCAATGCCAGACGCTGGGGTTTCGCTCGGCGGCGGCCTGCGAAAGATTCGTTTTGCACGAGAAGGTAGCGGGAAGAGGGGAGGGTATAGAACTCTTTATGTCTTTGGTGGGAGACATATGCCTTTGTTTCTACTGACTGTCTTTGCCAAGAACGAAAAAGACAATCTTTCCCGATCCGAACAGGCTGCTCTGGTAAACTTGAGTAAGACACTAATTGCGAAATATGGAGAACCATCATGAGCACTTATGATAGCATTCTGCAGGGGCTAAATGAGGCTCTCGCATATTCGGAAGCACAGTTACAAAACAGCGTTACCCATAAGGTACGTGTGCCGTCTGTGAACGTTGCGGCCATCAGAACACGAACGGGACTCTCCCAGGCACAGTTTGCCAAGAGCATCGGTGTCGCTAAGGGAACCCTTCTGAACTGGGAACATGGTCGTCGTCAGCCAACCGGGCCAGCTCAGGTCTTGCTGGCGATGTTAGATAAACGTCCATCGTTGGTTAGCGAGCTGCTTCCTGCTACTCGCTAACAAAGTGGTATACTAGACGCTGATTAAAGCAGCTGCTTTGGGGGGAGAACAGAATGTCTTCTATATGGTGAAATAGGCGGGAAGCGGTCATTCGTGTTGCCAAGTGCGGTTCCCTAAGTTCAACTGAAATTTTGGAAGAGCTTGCTGGGAACCGTGTTTCAACTCATGGGACATTCGTCCGTGCTCGCACCATTTGCTACATACGGACAGTTTCTGATACCGCTTTCCCGTAATCTGGTTGTAAGAAAGCAATGAAAACGCATTCTTACAAAATCGCCTATCCTGCCCTTCATGGATATTCAGAACAGAGTTGATTTAATGATGACGAACATTCCAGCCGATGAGTGGTTTGCTCGCTCCCTTGAGGATGAACTCCAGATATGGAAGTTCACCAATAGTTACGCGCTTCTTATGGGCAGATCGGACGTTGAGTCCGGGCCGGGAAGCTACTTCCGTGCCAAATCTTATGGAACTGTCTGGGATGCAATAAGGGAAGAAACGCCGTGGCTGGATGAACAGAAGGAGCCGGGACCATTTGTGCGTCTACGGCACTCTCCAGGCCAATTCTTTCCCCGCATAGCGCGCCCAATTATCGGAGACCCTCTCGACAAATTCTGTCTCGCCCAAGCACGACTACCAGATTGCAGCAACGAACAACGCTATCTACGCAATGCTCAAACGCACTTGGAAGCATTAGTCGCTGATCTTGCCGCAACTTGCCGTGTCGTAGAGCCGTCTAAGACTACTTTTGAAGTTTATGGGCATGAAATTCGCAATCTTCTTATTCTGGCTGCGACCGAAGTGGAAAAGCATATGGCTGGAATCATGGTCTCAAATGGCAACAACGAGGATCGAAAAAATACTACATACTATGTGAAACTTGCAGAGCCACTAAGTCTTCGTAGCTATTCTGTCCGCTTCAAACGCTACCCCGAAGTGGCCGAAATTAAGCCTTTCGCTGAATGGTGTCGCGATAAGCCCACAGCGTCACTCAAATGGTATGACGCATATAACACAGTGAAGCACGACCGGGAGAGTCAGTTCAAACGTGCATCCCTCTGCAACGCTTTTGAGGCGGTCGCTGCCTGTGCAGTACTACTTGTAGCACAGTTTGGCGAAGCTGGGCTGTCCGATGATCTTAAACGCTCACTTACGGTCGAACGCGAGCCGTGGCTAATAGAAGATTGCTACGTAGTCCCCCAACAGTCGACTACGTGGACGCCCATCAATCATCTTGACCTGCGTTAGGCGGGTCCAAACAGAGCTTTTCCAGACCGCAGCAGCGGTTTCGATATTGTTCGGCAAACTCATTAAGCCTCGCTTTCGCTGAAGATGTAGAAACGTCATTTGCTGAGAAGGCGCGGCATCACGTGGGCGAAGCGATCTTTTAGTGCAAGTTCCAGTATAGTCAGGGCGACCCGCTCGGCACCTTTAATCAGGTCTGCGTCGATCTATCCCAAGAGCACAGTTTTTGGCCGGCTCGAACTTCAGGCGCACATGTCGGGATTACGTGGGTCGAGCGAAAGGATGGCGACGAAAGGCCGCCACTCGTCGGGAGGCAGCGAATTGACAAAGTGCCGCCGGACTTCCGGGAATTGGCCAAATCAACGCCAGAGGTTCCGTTCGAGACGGTAGTTCGATATGCGGGAACGGCGTCACTCCGCATCTCCGGGAGGAAAGACCTGCCGCCCCCCCCCGAATGCCAGTTTGGCATCTATCGACCTGAGGATAGTCTGGAAATCGGCGCCCAGTTGGTCCTGCCGACCGGGAACCTCTTCAGCATAGGCACGATGGGTAACGACGCGCGAGCGGATCGATGGCGATCGATGGGCGAACGCGACCTTTTCCGGCGAATCGAGGCCTTTGCGAATAGCGATTGCAAGGATTTCGAGAACCGCTGGATTTGCGGAGACCTTGCCTGCCTCCTGAAGCGCATGCTGGACGAGACCGGTGAGCGCGCCGGCAATCATATAGAATCGCCGGTTCATCAGCCGCAGCACGAAATCCCTAGACCGTTTACAGGTTCTGATCTTAGCAGGCACGACGCCAAGTGCGACCTCAATGGTGACAAACGGTGCGCCGCTCAACCAAGCCCGCAGAGCCGGTTTGAGCAATCTTATCTCGGCGTCGGTGCTATCGCCTCCGGTCTTCCGGCCGCGCGTCACCGCCTTGACCGTCTCGACGTCGCTGCCGAACAGCAACGCATAGCTTTGCCGGTCGGCGATCATGAAATCGACCAGCCAATCGCACCACTCTATGATCGATGTCGGAAGGGCGTCAATTTCTGCGGCGATGCGCGCTGTGAGCGCCATCAGCGGCTCAAGCTGCATCCCGCTGAATGCGGCAACCTTCACCGTTGCGGCTTCGGCCGCCTGAACATCGGCGTCGATCGCCCCCCTAAGCGAAGCGATCTGGGCATCGAACGCCGCCTCATTACCTGCCTTTCGCGCCTGGAAGGCAGCGAACGAACGGCTCATCATCTGAATTGGGCGATCGGCATCCTGCTCTTCGCCCGCGCCAGCGCGCAACCGGCTCAAAAAGTAGCGGACATCTGGACCATTCACGTCGCCGAGTTGGATGCGGTCGAGCAAGGACGTCAGAGGGTCGTCGATCATGACGCATTGATCGTTGGTGGGCAGCACTTTCGCGAGCATGTCGAACGCTGCGCCGGTTGGAACCCAATTCGCCGAAAAGGCGACCGGCGGTTCGGGAATCAGCAGGACGGTCCCATTGGCGAGATGACCCGCGCGGCCGGCGCGACCGGCAGCGTTGAGGATCTCGTGACCTTTGAGCGGTTCGCGTCCATCTTCATCATGGCGCATCGTCCCGGCCAAGATGGCGACCTCGGCCGGCAAGTTCATGCCTTGGGCGAGCGTGGGCGTCGCAACAATAATACTTGCGCCATCGCGACGGCGAAACAGCGATTCAGCCATACGTCGCTCGATGGCTATCATGTCGCCATTATGCGGTAGCGCAGGCGCGGTAGGATCCAGCAGCGAGTACTGTGGGCCGCCAAGTTCGGCGATGATGTCGGTCCAGAGATCGTTCTCAAATTCGGTGAGTGCGCCCACGCCTGAGAGACCAGCCCGGATCCGCCGCGCGGTGCTGGGGGCGTGATCGGCCTGATTGACGAACATGATGGTCTTCAATCCGGCGCGAGCTGCGCTAGCGGCGAAAGAACCACCGACCTCGTTAGAGTTGGGAGTTGCTCCAGCGACACCGTAGTTCAACCGCACATTGCCTTCAGAGAGGCGAACGATGCGGCGATCGGCAGGGGCATTGCGCGCCCAAGCGTTGTGTAGACCGAATAGGGCAAATGGCACCAAATCAAGCGGTGGCTTGTTGGCCTGCCGGTTATTACGAACAGCGGAGTTCGCAGCGCGGACGACCTGATTCGCCCAGTTCAGCTGATTTTCCGCATAGGCGACGACGCCGCGGGCCTGTCGGCTCGGCTTCCACGGGTCGAGGAAGCTGATGCAGGGACGACCGGTGAGCTGACCGAGCCACTCGGCGACATCTGGGGCATTTTGCAGCATCGCTGACAGCAGCAAATAGTCGGCATCGGGCGCTCGCCGAAGGGCGTGAAGGAGACACAACATCGCGTCGACGCTACGCGCGCCTCCGCCAGCCGGGCTCAGGAGGTGGCATTCATCGAAGACGATCAGGCCAAGTTCAGCGACGTCCGCATCGGCAAAGCTGAGGACTGCGAGCAGACGCTCTGGCGTCATCACCTCGATCGTGCCGAGTTCAGGACCGGAGATAAACGCGATGAGATCGCCATCGGCGGAAATCTCGTAATTGGCGAGGCTCTTCGGAAAGCTTTCGGCGAGGTCGTCGCGCAACTGGTCGACCAGTGCCAACGTGGGAACAAGGAAGATCACTTTCCGGCCAGCGCTGAGCGTCGAAGCGATCTTCAATTCGGAAAGGGTCGTCTTCCCGGCCCCGGTGGGCAGGACCAAGACAGCGGAGGTGCCGGCGTCGAGAAATCCGGTCGCAATGGCCTGGCGGTGATTGGGCCAAAGCGTTGGTTTGGTCAGGGCGCGGTGGCGCAGCCAGCGCCGCCACGCCGGTTCGGCCGCCCCGGCCGGTGCCGGGAGATTGGTAGTGCCGGCTCCCTCCAGGCCATCGGCAACATGGCGGAACAGTCGTGCGAGATGACGCGGACCGGCATATGCTGAGACGAGGCGCGCGCCGGGCCTAGGCGCCGTGACATTGGCGACGGCCAACTGCGTGACGCGATCGAACAAGGCCTGCGGAGTCTCTAGGAGCGGATAGGCCAGAACGGGCGGTGCTTGGGCGAGAAGGCGGGCGACGAGATGGATGAGGCCTGCCCAGCAGAGGCCATAAAGACCCTGTGTCGCCTGTTCGGTGAGATCATCGTCGGCTGAAGGCTGTAGGCGCGCTAAGCGTTCCGCACGTTCGAGGATCGCGACGAACCGCTCTTGCGCCAAATCCTGGATGCTTTCGAGCAGGGCCCCGCGGTGAACGTCTTCGAGGCGGCCGCCAGCGAGCCCGCGCGCTGCCTCACGCGCATCCGGGCTTTGCTCGGCGATCAGAAACAGCAGCGGCGCGGCGATCCGCGGGTGGATTGCCGCCGCACTTAGAAACGTCGTGCGGTCGGGTATCGCGGGCATGACGCGCCCGAGAATTTGATAGGCCGTGCCTGCGACAAAAGCTGCGGCCCGTCGCGCTTCGCCGTCGACGGTGTCATCGACTTGGGCTTCGTAGACCGCGGCAATGCGCGAGAGACGTTCGATCTGGGCGAGATAATCGGGTGCGTCGGCAAGTTGCGCTGCGCGTAGTCGCAAGCCAGCAAGTTCGGCGTAAATACTAGTGAGCTCCTGAGGCAGGAGCTGCGGGTCTACGCCGCGCAAAGGGGGTGCCGATCGGATAAGCGCCGCAGTTTCAGCGTCGAACATCGAATGCCTCGATTCTTGACCAAACACGGGCAGAGAAGACGGCGAACCAGGCGCGCACGTCATCGAGCGGCATGATGTTGCCGCCGCGCGTCGCGATATCGCCGGCAATCGCATCATAGCCCTCGAATAGAGCAAGGCGCTGCTTGGCAGTGAAGCCGCTTGGGGCAACGGTCAGCGAAGCTTGGAAGGTGAGCGGCCGCGTCCGGATCAACTCATCATAGGCCGCGTTGCGTTCTTGAGGCGTGAAGCCGAGACCTATCAAAAGTGTTATCGCTGCCTGCGCGAGTTGGTTGTCGCGCTCGCCCGAGACATATTCTCGAAAAGCCGCGAGGACGTCCTGCGAGAAGAGCTGCCGCCAATTAGTCGTGCATTTATATTCGTACACGGTTGCGCGTGTGAGCGTGCGGGTCCCCGGATCGATCGTCACCTTGACGCAGTCGGTACCTTGGTTGGTCGCCTTCAGATGCGGATCAGAAATGGCGTCGTTGACGGTCGCGGTGAGGTAGGCAGCGACCCAACTGATGATCTCGAATAGGAGGCCGTCGCGATGCCAGATCTTTGGATTGGTTTGGGGGTGAAGTTCGAGACGGAGCTTTTCTTTCAATGCCGCGCTTACGATCGGGGGCGTGCCTGCCGGATGGACGCCGTCGAGGATCATCGCAGCGTGAAGTGCGCGGCCGATGAGGATTTGCGCGCATACTTCGGCGAGCGCCTCGGGATCGGCAACTGTCCAGACCGACCCCAGGCAGTGCGGCAATATGGCTATAGGCTCGACGACAAGAGTCATTCGTTGCTCTTTTCGTCGATGGACCGTTTCTGGCGGCGGGCGGCGATCGCGTCGTCTACTATGTTGTTTAGGTTAATGCCAAGGCCGGCGATGTTGGGCTGGACCATGAACCAGCGAGACATCGAGCTGATCCAATCAAGGAGGCGGCTCGATTTCGGCACGGACGTACCGGCTGCGATCGCGACCCGCGCGCGCTCGATTGCGAGTTGGTACCTGACGTTCTCGTGAACGAAATATTGCCGAATTGGGGAGACTGCCTTGAGCTTGGCGGCGGCGGCGTCAAGTCTTCCTCCGTCGCGGAGGGCTATGGCGATGGCCGCATACGCTATAGCGTAGTCTGCGCGTTCCGGCGCCTCCAGCGTCTCGAAATCGACGGATTCGATGATCGCGAGCGCATCGTTCGCGCGGTGCTGCATCAGTAGGCAGCTCGCCTCGAAGATGCGGCAGGCAGGATTGCCATCTATCTTATATCCCGCAGAATAGGCAGCGGCGCCCTCTTCCCATTGCCCGGCCAAGCGGAGAACGTCACCGAGGCAGCGGTTGGCGTGGCCGAGGCCGGCGGGGGTCCAGTAATCGGTCAGGGCAATGAGTGCCTGCAGCCGTTTGGCCGCATCGACGAAGTGGGCTTGATCGCGTTTTGAGATGCCGGCCACTTCGAGCAGCTTGCAGAACCATAATTGCGTGTCAGGCCCAAATGGGCGTTCTTTCTCAGATTCCTGCGCGGCGTTAAGCGCTTCGTCGCAGATTGCAGTCGCTCCCGCGGTGTCGCCTGCCAAAGTCAATTCGACGCCCTTCGCTGCTGCATATTGGATGCGGTCCCTGCGCGATGTTGTCAGCTCGAGAACACGATCGTAAAGTCGTAGTTTGTCGACGAGCGGGATCGTATCGCCATTGATGTCGATGTGGAGGTGGAGAGCATCGAGGTCTGCTTCCTGGGCCGTGATAGGCCCCAGCTTTGCCAACTCTCGCCGCGCCCCAGCGGCGTCGTTGCATAGGTGGGCCACAATCGCTTGGTGGTAAGTCAACTTTCTCTGCCAACGCGGATCATCGATGTTGACGCGCAGCCGCTCTAATACCTGCGGCAATTCTGCCAACCGACCTAACTGTCCATAGATGCCAGTGAGTTGTTCGACGGATTCGTGGAGCGCTTCAATATCGATGCTCAGAATTTCAATTTCTTCAGGGGGCAATTTGCGCATCAAGGGCACCGTATTGGTGCGATGGTAGACCGTATATTGGGTGAGGTCGGCACGGAGCGCACGAAGGACTTTAGGCCATTGCTTCTTCATCGCGGGTTCGCGCCAAGCTTTGTTCATCGCATGCCCCGGCAAATGGTCGCGGCAGCATTCGCAAAATTGCTTCCCCGATCCGCATAGGCATGGGTCAGTTCGGCGTGGAAGCGCCAATGGACGAGGCGATGCGGAGTTCATGTAATTAGTGTCACCGTCAAATGTGCAGATTTTGAATACATCATCGATGCAAAAGTCCAGAAGCGCCTAAGCTACACAATTTTCTAGCCGAACGTGTATCAAAGGCACGTAGAATATGAAATATCTGCCATTCCACTTGCGCAGGCTGTTTACTTGCTGTTGGGTCCTTCAGTCGCTCGTAGTTTGCGAGCAGATTTCCCGACGGATTACCGAACGGCGGATTGGGCAAATCGACGCTCAGAAGGAGACAAACCGGTTCGTCCTCCAAAGCGGGCTTTAGAGGGCTATGGCGTAGACATAGTTCTCATCTGGTTCCGGCGCGGCCCGCATGGCGACATTCGAACCTCGACTGGGTAGAATGCGTGCGCAAGTCCGCTATCCTCCTTTGCCGGTGGAGCGTAAGATGCTTCATGTCGGCTTTCTGGAAACTTTCCAACCGCCTGTATGACCGAGACGAGGCGTCTGCCGCCTGTCCGCTTCACATTCCTT
>NZ_BAMV01000085.1 GCF_000963925.1 Acetobacter cibinongensis | reverse complement strand
CCTTCACACGGCGGGGGTCACAGGTTCAATCCCTGTCGCGCCCACCATGTTTTTCCTTGGTTTTTCAAGGGTTTCGTGGTTTTCCGGTTGTTGTCTCCCTGTTTGTTTTTGAGTGATTTTTACTGGTTTTTGCCCCTTTGCACGGGTGCAATCCGTGCAAA
>NZ_BAMV01000086.1 GCF_000963925.1 Acetobacter cibinongensis | reverse complement strand
ACGCTGTCAAAATGGACCCGTCTGCATGAACGTGGAGGGATCGAAGAACCCTTGATTGATACGCTTGGTGGTGATTTCAGGCTTTTGGCGATTTGATTGACT
>NZ_BAMV01000087.1 GCF_000963925.1 Acetobacter cibinongensis | reverse complement strand
AATTCATGAGCAACAAATCGAAGCGTTTTCCGCCAGAGTTCCGTGAACGTGCAGCCCGCATGGTTCTGGAGGAAGAGA
>NZ_BAMV01000088.1 GCF_000963925.1 Acetobacter cibinongensis | reverse complement strand
TGGTATCCCGTACGGGATTCGAACCCGTGTTGCCGCCGTGAAAGGGCAGTGTCCTAGGCCTCTAGACGAACGGGACA
>NZ_BAMV01000089.1 GCF_000963925.1 Acetobacter cibinongensis | reverse complement strand
ATGAAGCGTGTCATGGTCTGAAGATGCGGTCGAGCTCCGCCTGGGCAAAATATGCTGATGCCTTGCGCAGGATTTCATTGGCCTGCCGCAATTCGCGGTTCTCTCGCTCCAGTTGCCTGATCTTC
>NZ_BAMV01000090.1 GCF_000963925.1 Acetobacter cibinongensis | reverse complement strand
CCCCACACATCGTACAAACCGCTCTCAGCGCACTAGGTGTGGCGTTGTCAGACCAGGCCGTATCAGGTCAGACGGCCTGATATATGGCCCGCAGGCGCGCAGACCAGCTTCTGGTTGACAGAGGGCTGGTTGAAAGCAGAACAAAAGCACAGGCCCTGATTATGGCAGGGCTTGTGTTCTCTGCTGAAAAACGCATCGCGAAAGCAGGCGATCAGTTGCCCGAGGAGGCTCCTCTTGAAGTTCGGGGGCAACCACATCCGTGGGTTTCCCGAGGGGGCTGCAAGCTTGCTCATGCTCTGGAGCATTTTTCTTTATCTCCGCTAGATCGTGTTTGCCTTGACATAGGGGCATCTACTGGCGGCTTTACGGATGTCTTGCTCACTCATGGCGCTCGTTCAGTGTACGCCGTGGATGTCGGACATGGGCAATTGGCCTGGAAACTCCGCTCAGACCCCCGCGTGACGGTGCTGGAAAAATGCAACGCCCGTAATCTGGACACGAGCATTATTCCAATAGCGCCGGCCGTTGTTGTGTGTGATGCAAGCTTTATTGGCTTGCGTACCGTACTTCCTGCCGCCCTAGAGCTGGCAGCTTCTGGAGCTTGGGCTGTGGCGCTGATTAAGCCACAGTTTGAAGCCGGACAAGACCAGATTGGCGCAAAAGGTGTAGTGCGGGACCCTGCCGTCCATGAAAGCGTGTGCGCAACAATTGAAGAATGGTGGCGCGGCCTTGAGGGCTGGACTGTGCTTGGGATTGAGGAAAGCCCTATTACCGGGCCAGAGGGCAACAAGGAATTCTTGATTGCCGCGCGGAAGGCCTAATCGCCATTTATTTAAAAACTATTTTAGACCTATGTATTCATTTTCAGGATGACGAAGAGCCGCATTTTTTGCCACAATTCTGTAACAGATTTGTGTTCCCAAAAAATGGAAATGGTTTTCTTCATGCGTAAACTCATCATGATGCTTGGTGTCAGCACCGCGCTATGCGGCATCACTGGTGGTGCTTCAGCGGCTCCTGTCTCTTATCACGTCTCACCTGCTCACAACGCAGCAG
>NZ_BAMV01000091.1 GCF_000963925.1 Acetobacter cibinongensis | reverse complement strand
GAAGATCAGGCAACTGGAGCGAGAGAACCGCGAACTGCGGCAGGCCAATGAAATCCTGCGCAAAGCGTCGGCATATTTTGCCCAGGCGGAACTCGATCGCATCTTCAGACCATGACACGCTTCAT
>NZ_BAMV01000092.1 GCF_000963925.1 Acetobacter cibinongensis | reverse complement strand
TTCGCGGTTCTCTCGCTCCAGTTGCCTGATCTTCTCTCGATCTGGCAAGTCACTCACCGCAGGCGCATTGGCCCGCTCATGCAGACGGGTCCATTTTGACAGCGT
>NZ_BAMV01000093.1 GCF_000963925.1 Acetobacter cibinongensis | reverse complement strand
TCCGGCGCATCAGCCGCTCTACCGTGCAGCGGGCGACATCCAGGCCTTCACGTTTGAGCTGATGCCAGACCTTGCGCGCTCCATAGACACAGAAATTATCATTCCACACTCTACGGATTTCATGACACAGCTCTTTGTCTTTCTGGC
>NZ_BAMV01000094.1 GCF_000963925.1 Acetobacter cibinongensis | reverse complement strand
GGCTGCTCGGGCGACAGCCTGCATGACTGGTGGAAGCAGGCCCGGCGGGACGCGGGTGCGCAACCGGGGCCGACCACGGCCGAGACGGCACGGATCAAGGCGTTGGAGCG
>NZ_BAMV01000095.1 GCF_000963925.1 Acetobacter cibinongensis | reverse complement strand
CCAGAGAAGTGCTCTTGTTGCTCCGGGTGTGTAGCATAGGTGATGACGGTGGCGTTCTGCCCGTCTGGTGCCGGGATAACTTCTGAATCCACCATATG
>NZ_BAMV01000096.1 GCF_000963925.1 Acetobacter cibinongensis | reverse complement strand
ACAGAGTGCCAAAGGCAGAGACCAAACCATCGGCATTTACAACAGTATTGGTGGCTGTCGCGCTCTCGACCAGAG
>NZ_BAMV01000097.1 GCF_000963925.1 Acetobacter cibinongensis | reverse complement strand
TTTTGCCCCTTTGCACGGGTGCAATCCGTGCAAAATCCGTGCAAAGATTTGGCTTTCCCTCCCCTGCTTTTACAAGCCAGAGAAGTGCTCTTGTTGCTCCGGGTGTGTAG
>NZ_BAMV01000098.1 GCF_000963925.1 Acetobacter cibinongensis | reverse complement strand
CCATCCAGCATCTTGCTGGCATGAAGGACAGCCGCGTTATTGTGGCCGTCAATAAAGATCCGGAAGCCCTGATTTTTCAGATTGCAGATTACGGCATTGAGGGAGACCTCT
>NZ_BAMV01000099.1 GCF_000963925.1 Acetobacter cibinongensis | reverse complement strand
CGGGTCAATCTGCAGGGTTCTGTCGATTGCACCAGCTGCCTATTACGCTTATCGGACGAGACAGAAAAATCCCTGTGTGCGCAGCCAGAAAGACAAAGAGCTGTGTCATGAAATCC
>NZ_BAMV01000100.1 GCF_000963925.1 Acetobacter cibinongensis | reverse complement strand
CTGCTGGTCTGGGCATGGCCGTGGCGCACCATCTCCGCGCTGAAGAAGACCCCGCCTACGCAGAACGCAACGTGATTGCTGTCATCGGTGATGGCTCCATTTCCGCCGGGATGGCCTATGAGGCCATGAACAACGCAGCGGTGGCTGGCCCCGGCGCGGAACGACTGATCGTCATCCTCAACGATAACGAGATGTCCATTGCGCCGCCCGTTG
>NZ_BAMV01000101.1 GCF_000963925.1 Acetobacter cibinongensis | reverse complement strand
ATTGCCCTGCGTTATCCTCGTGGCAACGGCCTTGGACTGGAACTCCCGGCAGACGGTCAGGTGCTGGAAATTGGTAAAGGCCGGATTATCCGGGAAATGGGCCGTCAGGCCGGGGCGGAAAAAGGTGGCATTGCCATTCTGTCCCTTGGCCCAAGGCTTGCTGAAGCGCAGAA
>NZ_BAMV01000102.1 GCF_000963925.1 Acetobacter cibinongensis | reverse complement strand
TTTTCTGAGCTGCCTGTGCGGCAGTAAACTGTCGCCGCCAGTTCCTGTGACAACTGCGTCTTTTCTGAGCTGCCTGTGCGGCAGT
>NZ_BAMV01000103.1 GCF_000963925.1 Acetobacter cibinongensis | reverse complement strand
AATTCATGAGCAACAAATCGAAGCGTTTTCCGCCTGAATTTCGCGAACGTGCAGCCCGCATGGTTCTGGAGGAAGAGA
>NZ_BAMV01000104.1 GCF_000963925.1 Acetobacter cibinongensis | reverse complement strand
GCGGTGGCGGTCATGTGCAGCAGTTCCAGCTCGTCAGACGGCGCCATGATGGTCATGCCCGGCAGGCAGCCCAGATAGGCAATGTCGAACGACCCGGCATGGGTTGCCCCGTCAGCCCCCACCAGACCGGCACGGTCTATGGCAAAGCGCACAGGCAGCTTCTGCAACACCACATCATGCATCACCTGATCGTAGGCGCGCTGCAGGAAGGTGGA
>NZ_BAMV01000105.1 GCF_000963925.1 Acetobacter cibinongensis | reverse complement strand
TGGTGATTTCAGGCTTTTGGCGATTTGATTGACTACTTTTGGGATCGTTTTCGATCTGCGTTTTGAGCAGATCGAGTGCT
>NZ_BAMV01000106.1 GCF_000963925.1 Acetobacter cibinongensis | reverse complement strand
TGTCCCTTGGCCCAAGGCTTGCTGAAGCGCAGAAAGCGGCCGATATTCTGGCAGCCCACGGCCTGCCCCCCACGGTGGCGGATGCCCGCTTTGCCAAACCGTTCGATGTGGACCTTGTGGAGAATCTGGCCCGCAATCATGCCGTGCTGATCACGCTGGAAGAAGGTTCAGAAGGCGGCTTTGGCT
>NZ_BAMV01000107.1 GCF_000963925.1 Acetobacter cibinongensis | reverse complement strand
CAAGGCCGTTGCCACGAGGATAACGCAGGGCAATCGGCCCCTCATCAAAGGTAGCAGCGGTGGCGGTCATGTGCAGCAGTTCCAGCTCGT
>NZ_BAMV01000108.1 GCF_000963925.1 Acetobacter cibinongensis | reverse complement strand
GTTTTCGATCTGCGTTTTGAGCAGATCGAGTGCTGCCCCCCGCTAGATTGCTATGCATTCGCGCTGATCCGCTCCAGGAAGAGGAAGCGGCGCATATTATAGACGATATTGGCCAGGCCGATCCTCATGGTGGCCCGGGTGATACCGACAGTTCGGACGAACAGACCCGTCTGCGATTTCTGGTCAGCAAAGACATGCTCGACGCGGGATCGGATAACGGACTTTCCTGCATTGGACCGCTGGACATGGAGTGGCATGGGTTTGAGATGCGGCTTCTTCCTGTGAACCTTTGAGACAAAGCCGTGCTTTTCCATGAAGTCTTCATTGGCTTTTGAGCGATACGCTGTATCAGCCCAGACGCTTGAGGCCGTATTGGCTTTATCCAGCAGCCCCTCTCTTAATCGCGCGCCATCATTGGCGGCCGCATCCGTCGTCTTCCATTTCCGGATGAACCGATACTTCCGGTCGATGGAGATGTGGGATTTGTAGCCAAAGAACGGGATGGCGATATCCGTTGTGGGAATCGTCCCGTCATCCTGCCGCTTCGCCTTCGTGAACTTCAGTG
>NZ_BAMV01000109.1 GCF_000963925.1 Acetobacter cibinongensis | reverse complement strand
GGCAGGGCTTTGTTTATGTGGCCTTCATCATTGACGTCTTTGCACGGGTTATTGTGGGCTGGCGCGTCTCATCCACTGCCCATACCGACTTCGTGCTGGATGCCCTTGAGCAGGCTCTGTGTCAGAGGCGGCCTGAGGGAAAAGTGACCCATCACTCAGACCGTGGCTGTCAGGGCGGATTCAACCGGTCGTCGCAACACCTTC
>NZ_BAMV01000110.1 GCF_000963925.1 Acetobacter cibinongensis | reverse complement strand
GCGACAGCTTTGACGGCTTGTCCTGCCAGTCTTCGGGAATACGGCCTGCCCGGAGATCGGCTTTCTCGGCGTTCGTGTTGCGCTGCTTTGGAGCAGCCACCAGCGTTGCATCCAGGATCTGGCCCGACATCGGCAGATAGCCTGCGTGCTGCAGGGTTGTATCAAAGCGATTGAACAGACCCTCGATCGCTCCCGCCTGCGTCAGGCCCTCACGGAACAGCCAGATCGTTTTGGCATCAGGAACACGATCTGAAAGCCCCAGCCCAAGGAAGCGCATGAACGACAGGCGATCGTTGATCAGATACTCTGTACGTTCATCGGACAAATTGTTCAGTGTCTGGATCACCAGGATTTTGAACATCAGCACTGGATCAAATGGCGGTCGTCCACCCTTGCTTCCATCGGAATACGCCAGAGCCTTCTCCAGATCAGGACGGAACGCTTCAAAATCCACAGTCCGGGAAAACGCTTCGAG
>NZ_BAMV01000111.1 GCF_000963925.1 Acetobacter cibinongensis | reverse complement strand
TCACCTGATCGTAGGCGCGCTGCAGGAAGGTGGAATAAATCGCGCAGAAGGGGCGCAGGCCCTCAGTGGCCATGCCGGCAGCAAAGGTGACGGCATGCTGCTCGGCAATGCCAACGTCAAAAAAGCGGTCGGGGT
>NZ_BAMV01000112.1 GCF_000963925.1 Acetobacter cibinongensis | reverse complement strand
TCACCTGATCGTAGGCGCGCTGCAGGAAGGTGGAGTAAATCGCGCAGAACGGGCGCAGACCCTCAGTGGCCATACCGGCCGCAAAGGTGACAGCATGCTGTTCGGCAATGCCAACGTCAAAAAAGCGGTCGGGGT
>NZ_BAMV01000113.1 GCF_000963925.1 Acetobacter cibinongensis | reverse complement strand
ACGAGCTGGAACTGCTGCACATGACCGCCACCGCCGCCACGTTCGATGAGGGGCCAATTGCCCTGCGTTATCCTCGTGGCAACGGCCTTG
>NZ_BAMV01000114.1 GCF_000963925.1 Acetobacter cibinongensis | reverse complement strand
CACGCCGGTCATTCACGCGTGGCACTCCGTGCGCCAGAGGAAAAAACGGCTCAATCCGCTCCATCTGGCGCTCAGACAGCAAAAATACTTCACTCACAGGGCTACCCTCCATCGGTAAGCCTGTGAATCACAACCTCTCGCTCAGTTCAATAAATTAATAGGTCCTGAGCCTAA
>NZ_BAMV01000115.1 GCF_000963925.1 Acetobacter cibinongensis | reverse complement strand
TCATCCTGCCGCTTCGCCTTCGTGAACTTCAGTGTCCAGCGCGCATGACGATCCTTGTGCGACAGCTTTGACGGCTTGTCCTGCCAGTCTTC
>NZ_BAMV01000116.1 GCF_000963925.1 Acetobacter cibinongensis | reverse complement strand
ATGGCATCAAACCCGGCACCGCTATCGATACCTGCGATTTATAGCCAAAGAACGGGATGGCGAGATCGCTGGATGGCATGGTTCCATCATCCTGCCGCTTCGCCTTCGTGAACTTCAGT
This sequence comes from Acetobacter cibinongensis, assembly GCF_000963925.1. Lineage (GTDB taxonomy): Bacteria > Pseudomonadota > Alphaproteobacteria > Acetobacterales > Acetobacteraceae > Acetobacter > Acetobacter cibinongensis. Next base: position 1 of record NZ_BAMV01000116.1, on the reverse strand, counting down.
G
>NZ_BAMV01000117.1 GCF_000963925.1 Acetobacter cibinongensis | reverse complement strand
TGACGTGCCCCCCTTTTTGTATCCACTCAAAAGGAGAGTTCCCGTTTTTTATGGCTTGGGGTTGATGGGATGACAAGGGTCTCGGGGGCATGCCCCCGAGACCCT
>NZ_BAMV01000118.1 GCF_000963925.1 Acetobacter cibinongensis | reverse complement strand
AAAACCCCGCCAAGTCGGGTGGACTTAGCGGGGTTTTGGAAACTGATTTGGTTGCGGGGGCAGGATTTGAACCTGCGGCCTT
>NZ_BAMV01000119.1 GCF_000963925.1 Acetobacter cibinongensis | reverse complement strand
TTGTTGCTCATGAATTCTTCTTACCTCACAGGTCTTGCTGTCTCCACAAAACCCGGGGCAATTCAGACCGCCTTTGCTGCCGTCTGAATAGGCCAGAGCCTTGTTCAGATCAGAACGGAAGACTTCAAAATCCACAGTCCGGGAAAACGCTTCAAGCTGGTCACCCAGCCCGCTCAACCGGGCAAGCCGCTCTTCAACATCAAAGAAACCCAACTGCTTCATCTTCCATACCCCCCAAATCAACGCAGAGGGAATGGAATCACACAGAGAGGCCCAAAACCAGAGGGTTTTTCGAACCCTCCAAGTTCGATCTTACGTTGGCCAAGGAACAGATCAGGCGAAATGACAGTCAGGGCGCGCCGATGCTGGTCAAGGAAGTAGAGGCAAAACTCCCAGAACTAGGCTCAGGACTCATTCTTTAAGGTAGAAGATG
>NZ_BAMV01000120.1 GCF_000963925.1 Acetobacter cibinongensis | reverse complement strand
CCAAGACCACTCCGTCTCGGTGAAGCGGTTTCTATACCCACTCACCAACACCGTCAACACCCTATTTCATATTTCTTTCA